>CAVSQK010000055.1:0-44649 GCA_963729885.1 uncultured Actinomycetes bacterium | reverse complement strand
GGGCGCTGCAGCGCGACGCCCGGACGGTCGTCCTGTTGGGGGGCACGGGCGTCCAGGGCAGGGAGCTGGCGCAGCGGATCGCCACCGAGGTGTACCCCCGGATGCCCGACGAGTACCGGACCCCGGAGTGCCGCCCCGATGGCGCGCTCGACCTCACCCCGAACGACGGCTCCTGGCCGTGACCCGCGCGCGGACCCTCACACGCCCGTGGCGGGTTCCGGATCGAGGTCCTCGTAGTCGTCGAGGTCCCAGCGACTGAGTCGGCCGGAGGCGCCGCTGGACCTGTGCGCGGTGGCGACCATCAGCGTGATCCGATTGAGCTGGGTGACCTCGCTGGCCCCCGGGTCGTCGTCGATGGACACGACGAGCGCACCCCACCCCGACCAGACCCCGATGCTCCCCGCTACCGTGCGGTCGTGAGCCCGTCGTCGCTGTCCGGCCGTACCGCGCTCGTCACCGGTTCGGGAAGCGCGACCGGGATCGGTGTGGCGACTGCCCGCGCCCTGGCCACCCGAGGAGCCACGGTGTGGCTGACCGCGACCACGGATCGCGTCCACGACAGGGCCGCCGAGCTCAGGGCTGAGGGCCTGGCCGCGTACGCGCTCGTCGCCGACCTCACCGACCCCGAGGAGGCGGCTGCAGCCGTCCAGGCGGCGGCCGGCGCCCATGGGCTGCACATCGTGGTCAACAACGCCGGGATGACCAGCATCGGGATGGTCGATGCCACGGCCGAGGCCGGCGACCTCGCCGCGATCCCGCTGAGCTCCTGGCACGACGGCCTGGCCCGGAACCTGGACACGGCGTTCCTCGTGACGCGCTCGGCGATCCCGGCC
The DNA here is from genome assembly GCA_963729885.1 of uncultured Actinomycetes bacterium. Taxonomy (GTDB): domain Bacteria; phylum Actinomycetota; class Actinomycetes; order S36-B12; family CAIYMF01; genus Prado023. The sequence continues at coordinate 43,816 of CAVSQK010000055.1, read as the reverse complement.
CTGCGCGCCGCCGGCTGGGGCCGGATCGTCATGGTGGCCTCGGTGACCGGCCCAGTCATGGCGATGCGCCGGGAACCGGTCTACGCGGCAGCCAAGGCAGGGATGGTGGGGCTCATGCGCGCCCTGGCCGTCGACCTGGCCCCCGACGGCATCACGGCCAACGCCGTTGCCCCGGGATGGATCGCCACCGGGTCCCAACTGCCCCACGAGGAGCGCGAAGGGCGGCACACGCCGATGGGCCGCAGCGGCCGACCCGAGGAGGTGGCCGCAGCCGTCGCATGGTTCGCCTCCCCTGAGGCGTCGTACTGCAGCGGGCAGCTGCTCGTCATCGACGGCGCGGCCGCACATCGCCGAGGAGCGCACGCTGTCCGGATGAGCCTGTCCCGCCGCTGAGCCCTGCCCGCGGATCACGGCGGGACTTGACGATCCGTGCCGGGCGTGTCAGGTCGGGCCACCGAGCCGCCCTGCCACCGGGTCGGGTGCGGTAGTTTCGGACCCGTGCCCGTCGCTGTGCCCATCGTCGCCGGGACCGCCATCCGGGGGGTCGCGGCCACCGTCATGATGCGCTCCGTTCTCGAGCGCCATCCCAACGCCTTCCTGATCACGCTGGCCCATTTCGGCGTCGCCATGTCCCTGGACCGGTCACAGGAGCACATCCACGCCGACATCGAGGCCGGGCTCCTGGCCCAGGGCCGCGACCCCGGCTCGCCGGTGGTCCTCGTCGGTCACTCCCAGGGCGGCCTGGCCTCACTGCGCTACGCGGTCGACAACCAGGACCAGGTCAAGCACGTCATCAGCGTGGGCGCGCCCTGGCGCGGATCCGTCAGCGCCCAACGGATCTCCCGGCTGTTCTCGTGGACCGGGCGCAACCTGACGCCCGCGCTGAGCGACATGGCCGAGGGCTCCCCGTTCCTCAAGGCGCTGCACGAGGACGTCCCGGCGATCGCCGACCGGATCACGAACATCTACAGCACGCACGAGCTGTTCATCCAGCCCTACATCAACGCCCACATGGACGTTCCCGGGGTCGAGAACGTCCTGATCGCCACCGAGGACGAGTACCGCCGCCACCTGCGCGCCTTCCCCGAGCTGGAGGCCGACGACCACATCCTGGGCCGGGTGACGCACCTGGGCGAGATGAGCTCCCCGGAGGTCCGCTCACGGATCTGGGCCAAGGTCGACGAGGTCACCGAGCGCGTCCGCCGCGGGGAGTGACCCTGGCGGCCTGCCCACTGCCGACGTTCAGCGTGGGCCGTTGTCCCCGTCGGGCCCGGCCGGGCGGCGGCGTTCGGCGCGCAGGGCGGCCTTGACCTCCTGGGCGTAGGAGTCGACGTAGGTCTGCCCGCCGAGGGCCAGCATCGCGTCGCGGACGACCGCGGTCATCTCGTCGGGGGTCATCGTCCGGGGATCCAGGGGCAGGGGCTCGGACACGCGCGCCCTGACGCGGATGCGCCGGGGGAACGGGCGGTTCTCGTACTGCAGCGTGACCACGTGGACCGGCACGTCCGGGTTCGCCTGCAGCAGCGGGATCATGATCCGCTTGTGGAGCTTGTGCAGCACGCGCGGGTCCGGGGACCGGGTGCCCTCCGGGTACAGCGCGATCCGGCCCACCCCCCCGCTGCTGCCCAGGGCATGGCGGGACATCCGCATCGCCCAGTCGGTGGAGGCGGCATCCCCCCGGCGCAGCGGGATCTGCCCCATGAAGCGGAAGAACAGCGACGCGCGGTGCTCGAACATCTCGATCTTGGTGAACGCGCTGCACCGCCACCACGTGGCGATGACGACGCAGGCGGGATCCATGGCGTTGACGTGGTTGCCGATCAGGACCGCCGGCCCCGGGGCGACCCGGTCCGCGCCCTCGATGCCGACGGCCCACCGCAACCGCAGCACGCGCATCGCGGTGATGGTGGCCCAGTAGGTGCGCGCCCGACCGGGGCGACCGATCCGCACGCCGGGATAGAGCACCCGCGCCTCGGCCAGCAGGGTGTCGTAGTCCTGCGACCCGGGGTCGGGCACCTGGTCAGAGGAGGGCCGCGGGGTAGGGTCCGCAGACGGGTCGGGGCTCTCCATGGGGGAGATTGTGCCCCGTCCCCGGCGCGAGGTGCCGCGCGGCACCCGTCACGGTGTGCCACGACCCGGGCCACGACCAGCCACGGTCCGCAGCCGGGGGGCCGACGGCGGTAGCCTGCCGGATCAGTGGGACCGCCGGCCCGGGGCCGGGGCGGACCGCGAACCGAGGAGGTCACCGATGCCCGCCCGCTGCCTGCCGGAGCGTCCGAGGTTCGCGTCCCGCGCCGAGAAGGTGGCCTTCCACGCCCTGGCCAGCACGCTGCGCGACATCGACGTGCTGCTGGCCAACGTCCGGTTCACCGGCTTGGACGGGGACTGGGAGGTCGACCTCGTGGTCGGCATGCCCGATGCGGGGTTCGCCGCGATCGAGGTCAAGGGCGGGCACGTCTGGCGGGAGGCCGGCTCGTGGTGGCAGCAGACCCCGCAGGGACGGAGGTCCATCGACCTCGAGGACCAGGCCACCTCGGGCAAGTACCTGCTGCGCCGCTACCTGAAGAAGCACCCGCGGTGGACGCACGGCGAGCTGCGCATGATCCACATGGTGATCCTCCCGGACACCGAGCTCGGCCCGCAGGACCCCTCACCCGGGCTGCCCCGGAACTGGATCATCGATCGCACCGAGCTCTCCGACGCCGCCGGCCGCATCTTCGACCTGCTCACCGGGCCGCTGCGCAACGAGCCCCAGGCGGTCCCGGGGATCGACGTCGTCGACGACGCGGCAGACATCCTGGGCGGGCGCGGTGACCGGCAGAAGGAGCTGGCCGGGATGCTGGCCGTGCGCGGCGACCATGTCGACCGGCTCACCGAGGCCCAGTACCAGGTGCTCGACGTCGCCCGCCGGATCCCCCGCATCGAGGTGATCGGCGGACCGGGCACCGGCAAGACGTGGCTGGCCATCGAGCAGGCCCGGCGATGGGCGGCCGACGGGCAGCGGGTGGCCCTCGTCTGCTACTCCCGCGGCCTGTCGACCTGGATCGCCCGGCGGGTGTCCCACTGGCCCAAGGCGCTGCGCCGCAACGTCCGCGTGCGCACCTACCACGCCCTCGGCGTGGAGTGGGGCGTGGAGATCGGCACCCCGCGGGACCAGGAGTACTGGGACGTCACGATGCCCGCGCAGATGACCGAGCTCGCCCGCGCCCTGCCCGACGAGCAGCGCTTCGATGCCCTCATCGTCGACGAGGCCCAGGACTGCCCCGACGCGTGGTGGCCCTCGCTGCTCGCATCGCTGCGCGACCCGGAGCATGCCCGGATCGCGGTGTTCGCCGACGAGCAGCAGCGGATCTTCGACCGCGACGACCGTCCCGACCTCGGCCTGGTCCCGTTGACTCTCGACGCCAACCTGCGCAACAGCCGCCAGATCGGCGATGTGTTCGCTCCACTTGCCACCGACGCCCCCGACCTCCTGCGGCGGGGAGGGACCCCCCGTCCGGTTCATCCAGTGCCGCGCGAGCGAGGCGATGGAGACCGCCGACGACGCCGCCGTGGAGCTCCTCGACCAGGGCTGGGACCCGCAGGACGTGGCCCTGCTCACCACCCACCACCGCCATCCGGAGCAGGCCAACCGCGTCGAGCTCGACGGCCGGGACGGGTACTGGGACTCCTTCTGGGACGGGACCGACCTGTTCTTCTCGACCGTCGCGGCGTTCAAGGGCCTGGAGCGACCGGCCATCGTGCTGGCCGTCGACGGGTTCCGCGATCCCGCGACCGCTGCCGAGATCCTCTACGTCGGGCTCTCCCGCGCGCGCGACCAGCTGATCGTCTGCGGCGACATCGACCAGATCCGTCGCGCCGCCGGCGACGAGGTCGCCGACCGGCTCCTCGGGACAGGACGGGGCGCATGACACCGGATGAGGCCCGCGCGGAGTTCGACCCCGAGGTCGTCTACTGCAACACCGCCACGCTCGGCCTGCCCCCGCGCCGGACGATCGCCGCCCTCGAGTCCACGGTGGCCGACTGGCGCCGCGGACGCAGCGACGCCGTCGCCTTCGACGCCTCCGTCGAGCGGGCGCGCGCCGCGTTCGCCGGCCTGGTGGGCGTCGACGCGGGCTCCGTGGCGATCGGCAGCGTCGTCAGCCCGTTCGTCGGGCTGGTGGCCGCCTCCCTGCCACCGGGCAGCGAGGTCCTCGTCGCCGAGGGCGAGTTCACGTCCGTGACGTTCCCGTTCCTGGCCCAGGTCGATCGGGGGATCCGGGTGCGTGAGGTTCCCCTGGACCGGCTGGCCGACGCCATCGGGACCGGGACCACGTGGGTCGCGGTGTCGGCCGTCCAGTCCTCCGACGGGAGGCTGGCGGACCTCGGGGCGATCCGCGCGGCTGCCACCGACCACGGGGCGCAGGTGCTCGTGGACGCCACCCAGGCCGTCGGGTGGCTGCCCGTTGATGCCGCACGCTTCGACGTCACCGTCTGCGGGGGCTACAAGTGGCTGCTGGCCCCCCGCGGGACCGCGTTCATGGTCGTGACGGAGCAGGCGGCCGCCGGTCTCGTGCCCCACGCCGCCGGGTGGTACGCCGGGGCCGATCGGTGGGACAGCATCTACGGAACCCCCCTGCGACTGGCCGGCGACGCCCGCCGCTTCGACATCTCGCCGGCATGGCACTCGTGGGTGGGGCAGGCGCAGTCCCTGGACCTGCTCGCCTCCCTCGACCCGGCGGCGCTGCAGGAGCACTGCGTCGGCCTGGCCAACCGGTTCCGGCGGGGTGCCGGCCTTCCGCCCGGGGACTCGGCGATCGTGAGCCTGAGCGTGACTCCTGACGCCGCGAGCCGCCTGGCGGCGGCGAACGTGGTCGCGAGCATGCGCGCGGGACGGCTGCGCCTGTCGTTCCACCTGGTCAACGGACCCGACGACGCGGACACGGTCGCCGACGCCCTCGCCGGGTGCATCCTGGGCTGAACCCGCGCCGGCCGCCTGCCCTCCGACCGGAGTCCGGCCCGCGCATGTGGGTACGTTCGACTCATGACCGCGCGTCTGGGTTCGCTCGGCGCAGCCGTGACGATCGGCGCCGCCTCGTTGGCCCTGCTGGTCCCCGCGGCCGATGTGCCCGCGCCCGTGCCGACCGACTCCCCCGCGACCCAGGCCGGCTCCCCGTGGCCGACCATGCGCCACGACCTGCGCAACACCGGTGCCTCGGACCTGGTGGGCACGGACCCCGGGATCGCGCCCTGGTCGTTCACCACGGACGTCGGGATCTTCTCCACCCCTGTTGTCTCCGCCGACGGCACCATCTACGTGGGCAGCGCCGACAACGTCCTGCACGGGCTGGACCGCACGGGCACGCAGGTGTGGAGCTTCACCACCGACGGCATCATCGACACGGCCCCGGCGCTGCTGGCCTCCGAGCCGGGGATCGGGGAGTCGCTGGTCCTGGGCGCGGGCGACGAGATCCTGCGGCGGGTCCGGACCGATCCCGACGTTCCGGAGTCCGAGCGCGTCGTCTGGGAGCTGGAGGCGCTGCCACCGGCGGCAGGCAGCACCCAACTGGTGTCCTGGTGGGAGGGCAGCCCGAACGTCGGACCGGACGGCACCATCTACCAGGGGAACACCGGCAGCCAGTCGTACGCCATCACCCCGGACGGACAGGTGAAGTGGGCCACGGAGGCCGCCAACGCCGTGTGGACGGTGCCTGTCGTCGACGAGCGGAGCACCACCTACTGGGGATCGGTCGATGCCCGGATCTTCGCCCTCGACGCCGCCGGTGAGCAGCTGTGGCAGCGCACGACCCTCGGCTACGTCACCTCGTCGCCGGCCATGGACACCTCGGGCGTGCTCTACCAGGGGTCCTTCGACGGCTCCCTCTACGCGCTGGACCGGGCCGACGGCTCGGTCCGCTGGAGGTACCAGACCGGCGACCACATCTACTCCTCACCGGCGCTGATCGAGGATGCTGACGGCGCGCTCCAGCAGGTGGTGATCGGCTCCACCGACGGGCTGCTGCACTCCCTGGCCCCCGACGGACAGGTGCTGTGGACCTACGACACGGGCGCCCCGATCCGCAGCTCGCCGGTCGTCGGCCGCGCGCCCGACGGGCGGCCGGTGGTCTACGTCGGCGCTGCCAACGGCCACGTCGTGGCGGTCGACGCCTCCGGGGGGACGCGACGCTGGACCTTCGACACGACCTCTGCCGAACCCACCCTGGCCACCCGCAACCAGCTGAACTCCTCGCCCGCACTGACCGCCGACGGGGTCGTGATCGGCAGCCAGGACGGGGTGATCTGGTTCGTGCCGTACGACTACTGCCTGCGGGCGCCCGGCGACCCGCGGTGCGTCCCTGCCTCCGCCGAGCTGCCGGCTGACGGCACCTTCGTCTACGGCGTCAATGTGGGCGGCGGGCTCGTGCCGCAGGACGAGGCAGTCCGGATCAGCCCCGCGGGCTACTTCACCGGCCGGCTGCTCGTCCGCGAGGAGGGCCGGACCGTCCCCGCCCGGATGGTCCCGGCGCCCGATCCCCAGCAGATGGTCACGATCGAGCCTCCCGTGGACGCCGCCGTGTCCTTCTCCGGGGACGGCCGCTACGTGTTCATCAGGCCGCGCACGCTCCTGCCCGCGAACACGACGTACACGGTGGCAGTGGAGGGGGTGGCGACCACCGGCGGGCCCCGAGTGGGCAACGTGCACCTGGGCACCGGCCCGATGCAGGCCTTCCGTGGCTCGTTCCGCGTGACCACCGGCGACGACGGAGCTGCCTGGAACCCGCTGGTGGGTGCCGACCAGGTCTCCGGGCTGCAGATGTCGCGCCTGGCCGTCCCCATGCCTCCCATGCTGACCAGCGTGAACCAGATCGGGTTCGACTTCTACGACTGGATCGGGGGGGCCGTCCGGACCACTGCGGACTCCACGGTCGTGTGGTTCGTGGGGGCCAAGGAAGGTCCCGGGGGCGAGATCGTCGCCGATCCGTCGGCCCGGTTCGCCTTCCCGGTCCTGGGACCGCAGCGCGGTGGCACGTTCTCGTGGACCGCGGCGCAGGTCAACCTGTGGTTCACGTTCGGCCCTGTCCCGCTGCGCCGGTTCGACCTGCGCGGGACCTTCGGCGCCGATGGTCAGGTGGGACCCGACTCGCAGTTCCTCGCCGAGGCGGTGTGCGCCGACATCCCGGCGTACGGCGCCCAGATGCCGATCACCGGGATGTGTGACGCGGCCGGCGTCATCACGGCAGCGGGCACCTTCCTGGGCGAGCAGGTGCAGTCCCCCGCCGTCCGGCGCGTCCCCGGCCTGACCGTCGGCGACGTGACGACCGACGGGGCGTCGTTCTCGGTGGACCTCACCCTGGAGCCCGGAGTCCAGTACAGGCCCGCGGACCACTTCGTGTCGATCCTCCTCCTCGACGCCGTCACCGGGACCCCGGTGCCGATCGACTACTACCGCGACACGACGATCACGACCGACGCCGCCGGGAACATCTCCGGTGCCACGGTGGTCGTCGGTGAGGGGATCGCCCTGCCGGCATCGGTCGAGGCCGTCGTCATGACCGATGCCTTCCCCGCCGCCCGGACGACGTTCGACGGGATCGGCCGATGAGGGCCGGGGCTGTCGTGCGCGGGGTGCTCGTCGGCGCACTTGCCGTCGCGGCGGCGGTCCTGATGGGGGTGGCCATCGCCTGGGTGCTGGCGGCACTCGGGCTGACCGGGACCACCACCCTGCGGCTCGGTTCCTGGCTCGCGGGCCTGGGCCTGCTGGGTGGCTGGCGGCAGACCGTGACCAGCGATGTCGCCGGCGGCGTGGAGTGGTCGACCTGGGCGGCCGGGGCGCCGCTGCTCATCACCGGTGCGGCGGCCCTCGTCGTGGCCCTCCTCACCCGGCGGATGGCCCTGGGCCTTCCCGGAGTCGCCGCGACGGGCCTCGGTGCGGGTGGTGCCGCCGCTGCCCTGGTGGCGTTGTCGCAACGGACCCTGTCCACCACCAACGAGGCCGGCACCGTCGACGTGACGGAGGGCCTCACCTGGTGGTGGACGGGTGGCCTGCGCCCAGGGACGGTCACCGGCGCAGCGGCCCTGGCCGTCCTCGTCGGGCTGGTGAGCACGGTGGGCGCCGGGTGGTGGCGCGGTGGCCGGGCAGTGGCCCACGGCGTGATCATCGTGCCGGGGCTGCTGGTCACCCTGATCGCCGCGGCGGGCGCCGTGTGGTTGACGAGCTCGCCCAGCGTGGGCGTCGCCCTGGCCCTCCTCTACCCACTCCTCGGCAGCGCGGTGCTGCTCGCCGTGGGAGGGGCGCCCGGCGAAGGGGGCCTCACGCGCATCACTCCTGAGCCCACCGTGCTGTCGACATGGTCCTCCGGCCCCGTCGTCGGCCTCGGCGGCCTGGCCGTGTGCCTGCTTGTCGCGGCCGTCGTGGGGGTGGTCCTGCGAGTGCGCCGGCACCGGGGCTCCGCCATGGCCGGCATCACCGCGACGGCGGCCCTGGCGGCCTTCGTCACCTGGGCGATGACCACCACCGTCGACGTCCCGGAGTCGCTGGGCGGCCTCACCCGCCTGTCCGCGAACCCGCTGGCGTCCGCCCTGGTCGCAGCGGCCATGGCGGGTGTGGCCGTCCTGGTCCGGGGCTCACCCACGGAGCCGGGCACGGGCAGGTGACGCCCGTGGCGGACACGCGCCTCCACCAGGGCCGGCGGCCGCGCGCGCTCGGTCACGTGACGGATCTCTCGTCGCAACGTGGATGCCGCGGGACGGGAACACCCTCTACCCTTGGCGAGTTGATTGAACGTGCGACCATCCCGGTCCGGCGCTCCCGCGCCCCGAGCCGCGTTCCCAAGCCCCAGGAGTCCCTGTGCCCTCCATCGATCCGCCGATCACCCCGGCTGACGCCCCCACCGCCGGACTGATCCACGAGGGCTCGGCCCACGAGATCCCCCCGGCCGACCCCAGGCGGTTCAAGGCGCTGGCCGTCATCGCCATCGCCCAGCTGATGATCGTCCTCGACGCGTCCATCGTGAACCTGGCCATCCCCAGCGCGTCCGCGGACCTGCAGATCGCCCCCGCGGACGTCCAGTGGATCGTGACCGCCTACACCCTGACCTTCGGCGGGTTCCTCCTGCTCGGCGGTCGGATCGCGGACTACTGGGGCCGCAAGCGCACGTTCCTGGTCGGCCTCGGCGGGTTCGCGCTGGCATCCCTGATCGGTGGCCTGGCCCCGACGTTCGGCCTGCTGGTCACCGCCCGGGCCCTGCAGGGCGGTTTCGCCGCGCTCCTGGCCCCCGCCGCCCTGGCCCTGATCAGCGTGAGCTTCCACGACCCGAAGGAGCGGGCCAAGGCCTTCGGCGTCATCGGCGCGATCTCCGGTGCCGGCGCGGCCATCGGCCTGCTGCTCGGCGGCGTGCTGACCGAGTACTTCTCCTGGCGCTGGTGCCTGGCAGTGAACACCCCCATCGCGATCCTCACGATGCTGTTCGCGCGCAACCTGGTCCGGGAGTCCCGGGCAGAGGGCAACACCAACTACGACATCCCCGGTGCCATCACCTCGACCCTGGGCCTGGTCGCGCTCGTGTACGGGTTCACCAAGGCAGCCCCCGAGGGCTACACGGACTCCGCGAACTGGACCGAGCCGAGCACCTTCATCTGGTTCATCGCCGCAGCCGTCCTCCTGGGCTCGTTCCTGGTGATCGAGGCGCGCACGTCCAACCCCCTGCTCCCCCTGCGCATCGTCCGTGAGCGCAACCGCGGTGGCGCCTACCTGTCCTCGCTGATCACCGGCGCCGGGCTGTTCGCGATGTTCCTGTTCCTGGGGCTGTACCTGCAGGTCATCAAGCAGTACACGCCCGTGCAGGCCGGCTTCGCCTTCCTGCCGTTCAGCCTCGGCATCATCCTGGCAGCGGGCATCGCCGCCAACCTCATGCCCAAGGTCGGGCCCCGGCCGCTCATGGCCCCGGGCCTGGTCGTGGCCGCCCTCGGCATGTTCTGGCTGACCCGGCTGACCCCGGAGTCGGAGTACCTGACCGCGATCCTGCCGCCCATGGTCATCATGAGCGTGGGCATGGCGTTCGTCTTCATCCCGACGGCCACCGTCGCCCTGCACGCCGTGGGCAACCACGACGCCGGCGTCGCCTCCGCGGTCATCAACACCTCGCAGCAGGTCGGCGGGTCCCTGGGCACCGCGCTGATGAACACCGTCGCGGTCACCGCCACGTCGGCCTTCCTGACGGCCAACGCCGCCCTGGGCGAGGCCGCCCTCCCGGACGCCCTCACCGAGGGCTACACCCAGGCGTTCATGGTCGGCGGCATCCTGCTGCTGATCGCGGCCGTTGTCGTGCTCGTCATGATCCGGATCGGCCCGCAGGCCGCGGCCGAGGAGGACGAGGACGTCCCCGCAGCCGTCCACTTCGGCTGAGCCGCCCCGAACGGATCAGCGGCCCGGCCGGCGAGAACCCCTCGCCCGGCCGGGCCGCCCGCTGTTGTGGCGAGGACCGCACACGGATTGCACCGTTTGGGAGGTGGGTCGCCGATCCGCCACTACGACCGCACATGAGGTGAGCGTTATGCCTGCCTCCAGCGAGGCCCATAACGCTCACCTCGTGCGCAGTCACGTCACGGGCCGCCCGAACCTGGATCGTGAACGCTCAGTTCATGTGCGATGGGCCTCACCGCGGTCAGCGGGGTGCGCGCGAGCCGGTCGCGGGCAGGGCGCGGGCGGGGCCGGGAGCCCCGGAACTGGGCGGGCCTTCATCCACAGATCCTCCGCGGGCCATGGGCAATGGCCCCCGTTGGGAAGAGTCTGAGCCCATGCGCACACCAGACCCGTGGACGCCGCCTGCCACCCCGTTCACCTTCGCCCACGTCGCCGCACGCGGCGTCTCACGTCGCCAACTCCAGACGGCCCTGGGATCAGGACGGATCACCCGCCTCCGGCAGGGGGTGTTCATCGCCAGCGTGGCCATCCCCGAGGACCCGGTGGCCCTGCACCTGCTGCGCGCGCTGGCTGAGCAGGTGGTGGCCCCGGGCCGCGTGGCCAGCCATGAGACGGCCGCCCTGGCGCTGGACCTGCCGCTTCGGAGAACCCGAGACGCGGCGGAGGACAGGATCCACGTCATTCGCGCCCGTGCACCTCAGGAGCGCACGCGCCGGAACCCGCGCCTCGAGGTCCGTCTGGGGGTAGTCCCGGAGCATCATGTCCACACCACGCCGACGGGCCTGCGGGTCACGACCGCAGCGCGGACCGCGCTCGACGTCGCGTCTGGCCTCGACCTCCCGGACGCGTTGATGATCGTCGACGCCGCGCTGCGCCTCGAACTCAGGGACCTCGCCGGGTCACTCGATCGCTCGCTCTACCGCAACGCCCGGCTCTGCATCGCTGCCGAACGCCCGCTCAGGGAGGCACAGCCGTTTGCCGCCTCGCCGCGCACAGCCCGTCACCTCGATCTGGTCCTCTCGCTGGCGAACCTCCGGCGGGAGTCGCCCCTGGAGTCGTTCGGGGCTGCGCACATGCACTGGGCCGGTCTGCCCGCCCCCACGCTGCAGGCCAGGATCCGAACGCCTGGTGGTGATGCCCATCCCGACTTCCTCTGGGAGGAGTACATGGTCATCGGGGAGGCCGACGGCGAGGGGAAGTACCGCGACGAGTCCGCGTTCGCGCGGGAGAAGATCCGTGAGGGCCACCTGCGTGACCTCGGATACGACGTTGTCCGGTGGACCGGGCGTGAGGGGTTCGGCTCCCCCGGTCTCGTGGTCGACCGCGTCTGGCGCTCCCTGGTGGCCCGGGGCTGGAAGCCGTGAGGCTCCCGCTACGCCGCCGCCTGCACCGGGCGCTCCCAGCGGTCGCCGACGCGCTGGAACCCCACGCGCCCGTAGTGGTCGCTGGTGCCCGGACCGGCATCGGCGACCAGCGTCGTGAAGCCCTTGTCGGCGAAGACCCCCGACTTCCGGTAGACGAACTCGCCGGGGGTGAAGTCCCGGAACCGCTCGGTGACGTAGTCCAGCTCGACCTCGCCGACGCCCGAGCCGGCGTCGCGGACCAGCACCATCCCCACCGTCTCGTCCCCGCGCAGCACCAGGAACGCGGACCGCTGCGCGCCGCCCTCGGACGCGGGTGCGGCGGAGGGCTCGGAGATCCCGGCCAGCGAGAACCGCGGATGGGTCGTGGCCACGTCCTGGGCGTGCACGCCCAGGACGTGGCGCAGGTAGGCATCAGCCACGCCGACCTCCACCACCTCGTACACCGCCTCGTCGTGGCGCTCGCGGGTCAGCCGCCAGATCCAGTACACGTCGATGACGGCGATCACGCCGTTCATCGCGGCGAACGGCCAGATCCCGAGCAGGGCGTTGACGACGGTGGCCATCGCCGCCCCGATCAGGTTCATCCACCGGAACCGCAGGACACGGGCCTGCATGAGCGAGAGCACCACGAGGATCGAGCTGATCCAGCCGACGACGTCGAGGCCCGACATGGACCCACCTCCCAGCGACGCGACCGGGCACCCGGCCCCGACGGCCGGCCCGGCGGGGACCCCACCCCGGAGCGACTGTAGCCAAGCCCGCGCCCGGACCCCCGGTCCGGCGCGTCTCAGCCCGCAGGGGCCGAGCGCCCCTCACCCGCGGACTCCGACCCGAGACCGACCCGGTCGGGCTCCTCGGCGGGACCTCCGGTCGGGGTGGGCTCCTCGGCGGGATGCGCGGAGCCCACGGCGTAGGGGTGCACCGGCACGCCCTCGGGGCGGCGCATCAGGGCGGCCAGGTCGGCCCGACGAGGGTCGTCGTGGCCGGTGGCGTCGAACGCCACGCCGTTGCGCTGCGAGGGCATCCGCTCGTCCATCAGGGTCAGCAGGGCGTAGGCACGCTCATCGGCCGGGAAGAGCAGGTTGATGTCGACCCCGCGCGGCCACAGCTGCCAGGCCCGCACCACCGAGATCTCGAACGAGAACACGACGGCGTTGGAGACCAGGAACAGCACCGAGAAGATCCCGACCACCGTCCCGAAGACCCCGTAGACGGCCGAGGACGACGCGATGAAGCGTCCCAGCAGGGCGCTGCCCAGTCCGATGATCGTGGTCATGGCCAGCCCGCCGAGCGCGGCGCCGAGGCCCACCTCGGCGAAGGTGAGCCGCCGCCGGGTCAGCGAGGTGGCCGCGAAGTACAGCAGCCCCGAGGCCACGAGCCAGAGGAGCAGCGACACGGCGGCGCGCTGCGCGAACGCGAAGCCGGTCAGGTTCACCACCAGGGTGGAGCCGACGGTCACGGCGAGCACACCGGCCCCCATCAGCAGCACCAGGAGCAGCACCCGGAGGTACCGGGGTCCGAACCCGTACCGGAACCGGTAGGGCACGCAGAACACCTGGTTGACCATCGCGTACATCGAGAACACCCCGGCCGTGCCCGCCAGGACCAGGCCGATGAGGGCGACCGCGAACGCCGGCCCGCCCGAGGGCAGGGACTCGTAGGCGTTGGTGACCTGGGCCTGGTACTCCGGGGGCACGATCTCCACCACGAGCTGGTCGACGAACTCCGGGTGGCCGACAAGGACGGCGTTGAGCACCGCGAAGCCCGCGATCGAGCAGGGGGAACAGGCTCATGAAGCTGTAGTAGGCCAGCAGCGCCGCAAGCCGGCTGCCCTCGTCGTCGGCGTACTTCTTGAACGCCGCATAGGAGAACGCGATCAGCCCGTGGTTGGCCTGGAGCCGGTCGATCACGCGGCTCGTGCCGAGCACCCGCTTCTCCACGGACCCGGCCACGCCCGTGTGCGAGGTGGGCGGCTCACCTGCCGCGTAGTCGCGATCCGGGTCGAGCCACGGCTGGTAGAACGCGCCGTCGTCGGCCTGCGGATCTGCCATGGCCTCAGGGTACGGGCCACGCCCGCCGGGGTGGCCGACGCTCAGCCGCGTCGCCCGCGGCGACTACCCCCGCCCGGTGAGCTCCGCGGCCGCGACGTAGCCCAGCTGCCGCTGTCGGTGCGTGAGGGCGACCGCCTCGATGATGACCGCGAGGTTGCGCCCGGGCTGGACCGGGATGAGCACGCGCGCCAACGGCACCCCGAACACCTCCTGGACCTGCTCATTGATGCCGACGCGCTCGTACTCCTTGTTCATGTCCCGGGACTCCAGGACCACCACGACGGTGATGCGCCCATCACTGCGGATCGACCCGATCCCGAACAGCTCCTCGACGTCGACCGACCCGACGCCCGGGATGCTGATCACGAAGCCGGCATCGGGCACGGCCCGGCCCCGCAGGTGGTCATCGGAGATCCGGCGGATCTCGACGAGGTCGTCGGCGATCAGGCGGTGCCCACGGCGCACGAGCTCCAGGGTCGTCTCGGACTGGCCGATGCCGGCGTCGCCGAGGATCAGCACTCCCTCGCCGTGCACGTCGACCAGTCCCGCCTCGATCACCTGCCGCGGGGCCAGGGCATGGATGAGCAGCCACGTCAGGGCACTGGCGAACGGGCTGGTCTCCATGTCGGTGACCAGGACCGGGATGTCGTGGCGGTCAGCGGCGGCCACCATGTCCGGCATGACGTGCAGCCCGCGCGCCACGATGAGCGCCGGGAACCCCAGGGCGAAGTAGTCGTCGAGGCGCTCGGCACGGACAGCCGGGTCGAGGCTCGACAGGTACGCGGTCTCGATCCAGCCGATGATCTGCAGCCGGTCGGAGCTGAAGGCCTCGAGGTAGCCGGTGAGCTGCAGCCCCGGCCGGTTGACCTCCGAGGTGGTGATCTCGATCGCCGACAGGTCCACGTGGCCCCCGGCGACCCGCATCAGCTTGAGGCGGTCGACGATCTCTGCCAGGGGGATCGAGTACCCCGACGGCTCGCCCTGGGGACCGCCCCCGCCGGCGCCGCCTGCCCCGCCCCCGGCCCGCCCGCGACCCACACCTCCGGCATCGCCGCGTCCCAACCGTCCCGGCACCTCAGACCACCAACTTCTCACGCAGCTTCGACACGGACTCCGCCAGGAACCCGTGGACCATCAAGTACCCGACCACCGATCCGTACTGCTCGTCGAGCCCCGCGAGCAGCCCGCTCATGGCATGGTCGGGCGAATCCGCCGAGGGCTTCGAACAGGTTCGGGGAGATCGGGACGCCACCGGAGACCAGGGCGCTCATCGCCTGGTTCATCCAGACCCCATCGAGGTTCAGGGCGCTCTGGGTGTAGTCGGCCACCACGGCGGTCCGATCGACGCCCGCGGCCTCGAGCGCCAGCGCCACGACCAACCCCGTCCGGTCCTTGCCCGCCGTGCAGTGCACCAGCACGGGGGCGTTGCCACTGTCGGCGATGACCGACACGGCGGCGGCGATCGTCCACGCCGAGTCGGTCACGACGTGGCGGTACAGCTGCTCGAGGTCGAAGACGCCGTCGGCGTCCACGAGCGAGGACCTCGAGCCCCCGTGGATCGGCAACCACACGTGCACCGCCCCGGGAAGCACGGAGCGCGAGTGGTCCTGGGCGCGCTCCAGGGCGGAGCGCAGGTCGATGACCACGCCGATCCGCAGCGCTGCGAGGTCCGCAGCACCCGTGGCGGTGACCCCGGCCAGCGAGTCGGAGCGGAACAGCTGGCCGCAGCGCGTCGTGCCGCCCGAGGCGGGGTAGCCCCCGGTGTCGCGGAAGTTGTGGGTCCCGTCGATCTCCAGCCGGCCGGTCATGCCAGCCTCCCGAAGACCTCGGAGGCCGGCCCCCGGGGGTCGCTGCGGCTCGGCCGCAGCAGCCGGGTCGCGCGCTGGTCCATCGCGGCCGTCTCGATGAGGACGGCGGTGTTGCGCCCCGGGCGGACCGGGATGGTCACCAGCGGCAGCTCCACCCCGAGGATCTCCATCCGGTCGGGCTCGAGGGAGTAGTCACGGTCGGGGTCGAGGGGCACCAGGGACACGACCAGGCTGATCTCGCTGGTCGCCTTCACCGATCCGATCCCGAACATCAGGCGCAGGTTGACGATCCCGATGCCCTTGATCTCCATGAAGTGGCGCACCAGGCCCGGCGCGCGGCCGACCAGGTCGCGATCGGAGGGCCGGCGCACCTCGACCGTGTCGTCGGCGACCAGGCGGTGCCCCCGCCGGATCAGCTCGAGGGCGGTCTCGGACTTGCCGATCCCGCTGCGCCCCAGGATGAGGACGCCCTCGCCGGCGACGTCGAGCAGGCCGGCGTGCAGCACCTCGCGGGGCGCCAGCTCGAGGGCCAGGAACCAGGTGAGCTGGGCGGCGAACTCCGTCGTCGCCTGCGGGGTCCTCAGCAGGGGGATGCCGTACGTGTCCGCCAGGGCGACCGAGCCCTCGGCCGCGGCCAGGTCGTTGGTCAGGATCGCGGCCGGCACCCCGACCCGGGCGAACTGCGCCAGGCGCTCCCAGCGCTCCTCCTCGGGCAGGGTCAGCAGGTAGCCGACCTCGGCGCGACCCACGATCTGGATCTGCGCGCTGGGGAACTGCTCGGAGTAGCCGGCCCACTGCAGGCCGGGTCGGTTCAGGTCCGCCGTGGTGACCAGGCGCTCGGCCAGGTCGACGCCCGCGTCGGTCACGACCTCCAGGGAGAAGTGCTCCACGATGTCGGCCAGCGGGACCCCGCGCATGCGCGCCAGCCCCCTGATGACCTGCGTGGAGTCCATGTCCCGAGGGTAGGGCGCTGGTGGGCGAACCGCTGGTTGGCGGGGGAACCGGGTCGCGGCGCACGCATCCGGTGGCCCACGGGCGGGCCCCACGCCGGCGCAGCGGGCAGGATGGCGCCCATGACCCGTCCCGAGGACCTGCTGCACAACCGGGAGCTGTGGGACCTGGTCAACGACCAGTTCTCGGGTGCCGACGGCCTGGGGCTGTGGCGGCGGGCGGACATCGTGTGGGGGCTGTTCGCGACCCCGGAGTCCGAGGTGGGCGTGCTCGGCGACGTGTCCGGCCTGGATGTCGTCGAGCTCGGGTGCGGCACCGCGCACGTGTCGGCCTGGCTGTCGCGGCTCGGCGCGCGGATGGTCGCCGTCGACCAGTCGGCCGCCCAGCTGGCCTCAGCCCGCGCCGCCCAGGCCGAGCATGGGTTGCGGTTCGCGCTGCTGCAGGCCGACGCCGAGCACGTCCCGCTGGCCGCCCGGTGCGCGGACCTGGTGATCAGCGAGCACGGGGCGCCGGCGTGGTGCGAGCCCGATGCGTGGATCGGCGAGGCCGCGCGGATCCTGCGTCCCGGGGGCCGGCTGGTGTTCCTCACCAACAGCCCGCTGTCGGCGATGTGCGTGCCGGCCGAGGGCGGACCCGCCGGCGAGCGCCTGCTGCGGGGGCCCGCCGAGCTCCACGAGATCCGCTGGCCGGGCGGCGGCGTGGAGCACCATCCGGGCCACGGCGAGTGGATCCGGGTGCTCACCGAGCATGGGTTCGAGGTCGAGGGGCTGCGCGAGCTGCACGCCCCGGCCGACCACGACCCGGGACGTGCCGCGGTGGACTTCTACGCGCCGACCTGGCCTGGGCACCCCGCTGGCCTGGGCCGCGCAGGTGGCCGGCCGAGGACCTCTGGACCGCGCGCCTGGCCCGCTGATCGACGCGCCGGGCTGGTGGGGGTTCAATGTCAGCCCCCTGCCGTTCGATGATCCCGGTGGACGATGATGGGCACACCGGCTCATCCAGGAGGCGCAGATGGCCGCTCGTCGCGGTTCGATCATCCCGCTGGTCATCGCGGGGCTGCTCGGCCTCGTGCTGGTCCTCGTCGTCCGCCAGTGGGTGGGTGGCGGCGACGGCGGTGACGCGCAGGCTGAGGGCGATCCCGGCGCTGCGACGACCACCGCGCAGGCGCCCGAGGGATGCACCACGGTGTCGATCGTGGCCTCCAGCGAGAAGGCCGCCCTGCTGGCCACGCTCGCCGACCGGTACAACGCGTCACGCCCCCAGGTCGACGGCGCGTGCATGTGGATGATGGTGTCCACCAAGGCCAGCGGGGCCGCCGCGACGGCCCTGGCCCGCGGCTGGGACGAGACGGTCGACGGGCCCCGGCCCGACGTGTGGAGCCCCGCGTCGAGCTCGTGGGCCGTGCTGGTCGACCAGGGCTCGACCGACCTCGACCGCCCCAGCCCGATGCCCAAGGAGCGCCCGTCCCTGGTGCAGACCCCGCTGGTGATCGCCATGCCGCTGCCCATGGCCCAGGCCCTCGGCTGGCCGGACGCGCAGATCGGCTGGAAGGACCTGGCCGCGATCGCCAAGTCGCCGAAGGGGTGGGCCAGCAAGGACCACCCGGAGTGGGGCCGCTTCAAGCTCGGAAAGACCAACCCGTACTTCTCGACCTCCGGGCTCAACGCGACCATCGCGTCGTACTTCGCGGCCACCGGCGTCTCCAGCGACCTCACGTCCGCGCAGGTCGCCGACCCCGAGACCCGGGAGTTCGTCAAGCAGCTGGAGTCCTCCGTCGTCCACTACGGCGACACGACCCTGACCTTCCTGGAGAACATGAGCCGGGAGGCCGCGGCGGGGCAGGGCCTGACCTACGTCTCGGCGGTCACGGTCGAGGAGAAGTCCGTCCTGGACTACAACCAGGGCAATCCGACGGGCAACCCGGCGACGCTGGGCCAGCAGCCGGCGCCGGGCGTCCCCCTGGCTGCCGTGTACCCCTCGGACGGCACCCTGCTCTCGGACAACCCGTGGATCACGGTGGACGCCGAATGGGTCGACGACGCGAAGCGACGGGCCGCCACCGACTTCCTCGGGTGGCTCCACGAGCCCGAGCAGCAGAAGGCCTTCACCGACGCCGGCTTCCGGACCTTCGAGGGCGAGCCGGGTGCGCCGATCACGCAGGCCAACGGGATGCTGCCGTCCGGGCCCGCGAACATCATCTCCCCGCCCTCCCCCGCGGTGCTGGCCGACGTCCAGAAGTCCTGGGACGAGCTGCGCAAGCGCGCCCACGTGCTCTTCGTGATGGACGTGTCCGGGTCGATGGGCGAGCTGGTCACCTCGTCGGGCCGGACGAAGCTCCAGCTGGCCCAGGAAGCGGCCATCTCGGCGTTCAACGGCTTCGCCAAGGACGACGAGGTCGGCCTCTGGCAGTTCTCCACCGAACGCGGGCCGAACCTGGAGCCCTGGCTGGAGATGGAGCCGGTCGGCCCGGCCAGCACGTCGGTCCCGGCCATGCAGTCCCACGTGGCTGCCATGGTCCCTGACGGGGGGACTGCCCTGTACGCCACCCTGCGCAAGGCCCAGGAGCGGATGCTGGCCGACCTCGACACGAAGCGCATCAACGCCATCGTCCTGCTCTCCGACGGCGTGAACGAGTACCCGCCCGACAACGACCTCGGCAGCCTGCTCGAGCAGCTGGAGGGCGAGAGCGTGGACACCAGCGTGCGGGTGTTCCCGATCGGGTACGGCGAGGGTGCCGACCCGGAGTCCCTCGGGGCCATCGCCGAGGCGTCCCGCGGGAAGTACTACGAGGCCAACGACCCGGCCAGCATCGAGAAGGTCCTGGCCAGCGTGCTGTCGAACTTCTGAGCCCGCACCGGGCAGACTGGGCCCATGTCCGCCCGCGACGAGATCCGCGACCCCTGGGGGTGGCTGGTCGCTGCCGTGTGCGGTGGACTTGCGTGGGCGGTGCTGGGCTCGGCTATGGGGGCGGCCGCTGTCCTGATGGGCCTGCTCGTGGGCGCCGTGGTCCTCGGGACGAAGGTGGCCGTGGGCGCGCTGCGCAGCCGGGGGCGCGAGCCCGAAGCCCTGGAGCAGCGCCGTGACCGGCTGCCGCAGGCGCCGCGGGACAGCATCCAGGCCGGCCTGGTCGCCCGCTCCCATGCCGCGGTGGAGCGGATGGAGGACCTCGTCGATCGCCCGTCGGATCCCTGGATCGCCGGCGAGGTCCGCAGCGTCCTGACCGACAGCCGTCCCGTCGTCGAGGCCATCGAGGAGATGTCCGGCCGGATCACCCTGCTGGACTCGAGCATCCTGGCCGCCCGACCGAACGCCCTGGCCCAGGAGATCGCCACCCTGCAGGAGCAGATCCAGCGCACGTCCGACCCGGACGTGCGCCGGGAGCAGGAGAAGGCGCTGTCCGCCCTGGACGGCCAGGCGGACTCCGTCGACCGGTTGCTGCGCCGGCGGGACTCCGCGCTGGCCCAGATGCAGGCCTCGACCGTCGGGCTGGAGGGGCTCGCCGCACGCAGCGGCGAGCTCGTGGCCCTGGGCCCGGCGGGTCACGACACCGAGGAGGCCACGCGCATCGTCGAGGACCTGACCAACTCGCTGGACAGCGTGCGGTCGGGGGTCGACGAGGCCCGGACCCTCCTGCGCGACCTCTGAGGTCAGGCCACCGACACGACGCGCTCGTAGGGCAGTCGTGGGCTGCGGGGGAACTGGCCGTCCGCCGCGGGGTGACCGATGTTCACCACCAGGAACGAGCGCTGCCGGCCGTCGGGGAAGAAGTCGGCGTCCACGCCGGCCTTGTCGAACCCTCCCATCGGGCCGGCCGCCAGGCCCGCGGCGCGCACGCCGATCATGAAGTAGGCCGCCTGCAGGGCCCCGTTGAACGAGCCGAACGCGTGGCGGGCTGCCTCGTCGGCGAATCCGTCGCGCGCCTTCGGCGAGCTCGGCAGGACCTCGGGGAGCGTCTCGTGGAAGTCGAGGTCGTAGCTCAGGATGGCCACGAGCGGCGCCGACTGGGCCTTCGCCCGGTTCCCCGGTGCCAGCCGCGCGATGAGCCGCTCCCGCGCCTCGGCCGAGCGCACGAGGGTGACGCGCATCGGCTGGCCGTTGATCGCGGTGGGCGCCCACTTGACGAGCTCGTGGACCGCGCGCATCTGCGCATCGGACACCGGCTCGTCGGTGAAGCGGTAGGCGGTGTGCGCCTCGCGGAACAGCAGGTCAGCGGCGGCGTCGTCCAGGGCCAGCGGGGCGGGCCCACCCACCGGCCTGAGGTGCGGGCGGCCACCGTGGGGGGTGGTGCCCAGGTCGTCGTGGTGCCGCAAGGGGGTCATGGGTCCTCCGATAGATTGTTGACAGCTTCATCTATCTACGGAACACCGGCCCCCGCCGATCCATTCCCGTGCGTCACCCGGCCGCTCGCGACACCTCCTGGCAGGCCAGCGCCAGCAGCACCTCATCCCGGCGCTCGAGCACGACCCTTCGCAGGCCCGCGGGCAGGTCGGCATCGGCCAGGAGCTCGTCCGCGGCGACCACCGTCGCCGGGCCGATCGGCGGGAACAGGCCCCGGGCCAGGGTCAGGCCCTCGATCGGGGACCGGCGGGCGACCAGGTCGACGATCTGCTCGGCATAGCGCTGCCGGTAGGGCTCGAGCAGCTCCACCGGGGTGTCGGGGTGGGCGAAGCCTGCGAGCGTGGAGGCCAGCACCATGTTGGACAGCCCTCCACCGATCGCGGCCGCCCACGCCGCCTCCTTGGCCGCGGAATCGGGCATCGCTGCCCGCGCCTGGGCCGCGTACTGTGCCCCCTTGGTGGTGGGGTCGGCCGCGAGCTCGGCCTCGATGGTCTCCAGGCCGGCCGCGCCGCCGGCCGCACACCGGATCACCGCAGCCCAGCGCAGGTCGTCCTCGAGGGGCAGCCCGGGGAGCTCGGCGCGACCGGTGAGCAGGTCGCCGAGCCGGGCGAGATCCGGCGGCTGCGCGGCCGACTCGATGTAGAGACGCACCAGGGCCAGCTGCACGTCGGACCCCGGCTCGGCACCATCGAGCATCGCGGAGCTCACGCCGGCCATCCGCTGCCTCAGGTCGGCGCGCAGCTCGGGGGCCACGAAGCGGGTGCTCGCCTGGACGAGGAGCCCGCGCACCGTGTCGATGATCGCGGGCCGATCCTCCTGGGCGAGCCCGGTCAGCGCCGCCCCGACGAACTCCTGCGCCGGCAGCCCGAGGTCCCGTACCTGTTCCCAGAGCGCGCCCCAGACCACGGCCCGGGGCAGCGACTCGGCCAGGTCGCCGACACCCACGAGCGCCGTCGCCATGCTCGCCGGGTCGAGCCGCACCTTGGCGTAGGTGAGGTCGTCGTCGTTGACCAGCAGGAGGTCAGCCGCCGGGACACCGACCAGCTCGGGGACCTCCGCAACCGCCCCGGGCACGTCCACCTCGACCCGGGCGTCGCGCACGAGCTGGCGGCGCCCCTCGATCTCGGTCCATCGGTAGGCGCCGATCGCGATGCGGTGCGGGCGCAGGACCTGGGCGACGCCGGCCGGCCGGGTGGCGGGCAGCTGCTCGACCAGCACCCGGGCGTAGGAGCCCGCCTCGTCCAGCTCCACGTGCCCCTGCAGGGTCGTCACCCCGGGCTCCCGCAGCCACACCTGGGCCCAGTCCCCGAGGTCCCGCCCGCTGGCGCCCTCCAGCTCCACGAGCAGGTCGGCCAGCGTCGCGTTGCCCCAGGCATGGCGCTCGAAGTAGCGGTTCACCCCGGCGACGAAGGCGTCGTAGCCGACGTAGGCCACCAGCTGCTTGAGCACCGAGGCGCCCTTGGCGTACGTGATCCCGTCGAACTGCTCCCACAGGCCCTCGAGCTCGGGGACGTCGGCGACCACGGGGTGGGTGGAGGGCAGCTGGTCCTGCACGTAGGCCCACGCCTTCTGCGCCAGGGCGAACGTCGTCCAGGCCCCGGTGAAGCGCGTGGCCGACGCGGCGACGCCGTACCCCGCCCAGTTCGCGAAGGACTCGTTGAGCCACAGGTCGTCCCACCACCGCATGGTGACCAGGTCGCCGAACCACATGTGCGCCATCTCGTGCATGATCACCATCGCCCGGGACTCGCGGGTGGCCTCGGTGACCCGGGAGCGGTACAGGTAGGCGTCCTCGCGGAAGGTGACCACGCCCGGGTTCTCCATCGCCCCGAAGTTGAACTCCGGGACGAACACCTGGTCGTACTTGCCGAAGGGGTAGGGCACCACGAACTCCCGCTCGTAGTGCGCCAGCCCGGCGCGGGTGATCTCGAGGATCTCGTCGGCATCCAGGTGCTCGGCCATGGACGCCCGGACGAAGAGCCCGAGCGGGTACTGCCCGTGGGGGCCGGCGTAGGCCGAGCGCACGACGTGGAACGGCCCGGCGCACAGGGTGGCCAGGTAGGTGGGCAGCGGGGGCGTCTCCGGGAACACCCACCGGGCCAGGCCCGGCTCAACCTCCGTCGGATCGGGCGTGGCGCAGTTGGAGACCACCTCCCACCCTGCCGGGGCGCACCACGTCCCAGGTGAACCGGGCCTTGAGGTCGGGCTGCTCGAAGCAGGCGAACACCCGGCGAGCGTCGGCGGCGGCGCACTGCGTGTAGAGGTAGGTCGCCCCATCGGTCGGGTCCACCGATCGGTGCAGGCCCTCCCCGGTGGTCATGTACCGGCAGCGGGCGCGCACCACGAGCTCGTTCTCGGCCGCGAGGTCCGCCAGCGCCAGCCGCGCCCCGTCGTAGCCGGTGACGTCCAGCGCACGACCGTTGAGCTCCGCGGAGAGCACCTCCTCGGCGAGCAGGTCGATCCACGTGGTGGCACCCGGCTCCCGTGCCGCGAACCGGATGGTGCTGGTCGAGGCGAACGTGGCGCCCGACCCCACCTCCCGCAGGTCCAGGGCGATCAGGTACGACTCGACATCGAGGAGCTCGGCACGGGCGGCGGACTCCCGCCTGGTGATGTTCTCGGACACCGCCGCATCCTCCCGCGAGCCCGCGCAGGGCGACCACACCGGGGGCGCGACCGCACCAGCCGGTTGCGGAACAAAGCATCGAATCGACCCGTCCCGGGTGCATCCGAAACTGCTCCCGCGACCGAATAGATCTGTGAACGCCCCCTGACCCGACCCGAGACCGCATCCGAGACCACCTGAGGAGGAGCCCGCGATGAGCGTGATGGCACCTCCGATGCCCATTCCCGCGATGCGGTCGCACCATCAGGTGGCGGTCTTTGGCACTATCAGTCCCATGCTGTCCGAGATGACCGACCTGGAGGTCGCCCACGGCTTCCGCTCCGGCCATGAGGACGCGCTGGCCGAGGCCTACCGCCGCTGGTCCCGGCTGGTGCACGCCACGGCAATGCGCTCGACCGGCAACGCCGAGGACGCCGCCGACATCACGCAGACGGTGTTCGTCAACGCCTGGCGGGGCCGCGAGACCTACCGGCCCGAGGCAGGCTCCCTGCCCGGTTGGTTGATGACGATCACCCGGCGGCGGATCGCCGACCACTGGGAGTCCCGGACCCGCGACGCCAAGGTGCGCTCCGCGGTCGAGTCGGTGGAGCCCGCGGTCGATCTCGCCCCGCCAGACACCGAACGCATCGCCGCGCAGATGTTCGTCGCCGACGAGATCGAGCGGCTGGGTGATCCCGCAGGTCGGATCGTCCGGATGGCGTTCTACGAGGACCTGACACATACCCAGATCGCCGACCGGCTCCAGATGCCGATCGGTACCGTGAAGAGCCACATACGCCGGTCGCTGGAACGGCTGCGCGCAAGGATGGAGGTGGAAGATGTCGCACTGTGATGAGACGACCCTGGCACTTGCTGCCCTCGGTGAGGACATCCCCTCCGACGAGGCCGCGCACCTGCACTCGTGCGCCCAGTGCACCGCGGACGTGGCCGAGCTCGTCGAGGTCGTGACCCTCGGCCGCGAGGCACCCGCCGAGCTCCCCGAGGTGCCCGACCACGTCTGGGCCGGCATCCGCCAGGAGCTGTCGCTGGCGGGGGCGCCGGACGGCTCCGACGCCCACCCCAACGTGCGCACGCTCACGCAGCCGGGTCTGCCGCAATCGACCCCGGCTGCGGGTACCGGTGACAGCAACGTCGTCCCGCTCGATCGACGGCGCAGCCGTGGCCCGCTGTGGGGCGTCGCCGCCGTCGCGGCCGCCGCGGGAGCGATCGTCGGCGGCGCCGTGGTGTGGTCCGCCGTGGACCGCGGCACCGGCAGCACCGGCTCGAACGAGCAGTTCGTGGCCCAGGCCGTCCTTGCCCCGCTCACCGATACGGTGTCCGCCCCGGGGAAGGCAACGGTCCTTGACAGCGCCGATGGCGAGGTGGTCCGGGTCGACGCCCGATCACTGCCGGCCAACGACGGGTTCTACGAGGTCTGGCTGCTGGATGCCGACGCCACGAAACTCGTCGCCCTCGGCGCCCTGCCTGCCGGCTCGATCGGCACGTTCACGGTCCCGCCCGGGCTCTCGATCGCCGACTTCCCGCTGGTCGACATCTCCCTGGAGAGCTACGACGGCGACCCGAGCCATTCGAAGAACTCCCTGATGCGGGGCGAGCTCCAGGCCTGAGGCATGGCTACCGGCGACGGAACCGCTGCTGGGCCGCCTGCTTCGACACCCCGTACAGGGTGCCGATCTCACCCCAGGTGGCTCCTGCGGATCGCGCCTCTGCGACGGTCGACTGCTCAAGCTTCTCCAGCGACTCGCGAGCCCGACGAACAGCCGCGAGTCGGGCCATCGGATCGGGAACGTCGCTCAACGACGCCAGCGCCCTGGCGAATCGCCGTGAGGGCGCACTGTCAGCCACGACACGATCGTAGTGCCCCCATCGGGATTTGCCCATCCGTGCGGTCAAGGCTAGATTGACGGTATTCGTCAATGCAGAATTGACACGACACCGGGGGCGGGGGTCTCCGTGCGTCGTTCGCAGGCCCCGCAGGCCACCTTGCGCGGCCCCTGGTACTGGAGGTCCCCATGTTGAGTTCCCTGATGGACTGGTTGCGTTCCCCGCACAGTCGCCCGAAGACAGACATCCTCGACGTGCTCCCGACGCCCGACCCGGAAGCCCCGCAGCAGCAGATGTGACCGCGCAGCCCTGTTGTGGGCATCGCCTAGTGTGAGGTCCATGCCCGCTGCTCTCGCACTCGCCCCAGGGCTCTGGCGCGTTCCCACCGTCCCCTGGGACCTCATCAACTCGTTCCTCGTCCGTGCCGAGGACGGGTCGGTCACCCTGGTCGACACAGGGCTGAAGACCGCCCCCGCGCGCATCGTCGCAGCCCTGGCGGAGATCGGCTCCGGTCCGAGCGATGTCACGACGATCGTCCTGACCCACGCCCACGCCGACCATGCCGGCGGCGCCGCCGACCTGGCGCGCAGGACCGGCCGCGGGATCACGGTGCACCCCGACGACGCCGAGTACGTGCGGACCGGCGAGGCTCCCCTCGCGCGACACGTCGCTGCGCCTGGGCCGGCTGATCATGCGCACGCCCGGCTCGGATCCGGCGCCCGTGGCACGGACGATGTCCGACGGCGAGCTGCTCGACGGCAGCGCCCTGCGCGTGCACCACACGCCGGGGCACACGCCCGGCCACTGCTCCCTGGTGCACGAGCCGACCGGGACGCTCATCACGGGGGACGCGATCTGGAACATGCGCTCACGGCGGACCTGGCCGGTCCTGGCCTTCTGCACCAACGCCGCCCTGACCGAGCAGACCGCCACCACGCTGGGCGAGCTCGAGTACACGACGGCCGCCTTCACGCACGGCCCCGAGATCCGGGGCACCGGCCGGGAGGCGATCCGCGAGTTCCTGGCGCACCCGCGAGCGTTCGGCCCGGGGCTGTAGCGCCGACACCCGGGCGAGGGAGCCCGGCCCCGGACATCGTGTGGACCCCGGAACGGTGCTCCGTGGCCAGCACTGCTTGGTCGAAGGGGTACTACTGTCGAGAGCTCGATCGGCCGCATGACGCGGTCGATCCCGTGCGCGATCTGCTTGTTGCCCTTGTTGATGTTGACCATGTTCACCTGCGCGTTGCGCGAGCCGCTGTCCGCGTCCTTCAGGCGGATGCCGGGCCCTTCTTGACGTTGACCTGGATAGCGCGCACGCCGAGTCTCGAGGTACGCGTCATCGGCCTTCAGCGCAGTCTGCGGCGTCGATGGTCGCGCCGGGGACGACGTGGTACAGCAGGACGGTCTCGACCAGGTCGATGCCACCGAGACCGGCGACAGCGGCGAACGTCTTCTCCTCGGTGCTGGGCTTCTTGCCGGTGAGGTCCTTGACCAGCGTCTGGAAGGCCTTGTCGTTCGGGATGAAGGCCGTCAGGGCGACATCGCCCTTGGTCAGCAGGCCCACGGTCGAGTTGGGCTTCGCCTGCAGGACGGCAAGGACGGCCGCGGTCACGATGTCGTAGTCGTTCCAGTTCTTGTCGAACTTGGGCGTCATCAGCGGTGAGCACGGCGGCCAGCGACTTGGTGCCGTCCGCAGCGGTGGCGGCGGGGGCGGCGAGGGCCCCGGCGGCCAGGGCGACGGCGGACGCAGCGGCGATTCCAGCGGCGATCTTGCGCATGATGTTCTCCTGATGGGGGGTGGGGCCCGACCTGTTCGAGCTCTCATCCCTACTTCGCCCAGACGCCCGGCGAACGGATGCACAAGTTCAGAAGAATCTTCGCGCAAGTTCTGCAGCAGCCTCTCGAGGCGCCCGGGATCACCCGATCCACACCGCTTTGATGTTGGTGAACTCCCGGATCCCGTGGCCGCTGAGCTCGCGGCCGTAGCCCGATCGCTTGGTCCCACCGAACGGCAGGTCGTTGTAGGAGATCGTCATCCCGTTGATCGTGACCACGCCGGCGTCCAGGTCGCGGATGAACCGGTCCTGCTCGTCGGGGTCCGTCGTCCAGGCATTCGACCCCAGGCCGTAGTTGGTGCCGTTGCCCAGCTCGATGGCCTCGTCGATCGAGTCCACGCGGTAGAGCCCGGCCACCGGGCCGAACACCTCCTCGGCGTACATGGCCATGTCCGGGGTCATGTCGGCCACCACCGTCGGCTCGTAGAACCATCCCGGCCCGTCCACCGCCCGGCCCCCGCACAGGATCGACGCACCCTTCGCCCGGGCGTCCGCCACCATCACCTCGACGTCGCGCGCCCGGACGCGGTCGCCAGCGGGCCGACGTCGGTGGCGTCGTCCATCGGGTCGCCGACCACGAGCCCGGCCATCCGCGCGACGAACGCCTGCGCGAACTGGTCGTAGACGTCGGTGTGCACGATGAAGCGCTTGGCGGCGATGCAGGACTGGCCGTTGTTCTGGCACCGGGCCGTCACCGCCACCTCCGCGGCACGCTCCACGTCTGCCGAGGGCATCACGATGAACGGGTCGGATCCGCCGAGCTCCATCACGGTCTTCTTGATCTCATCGCCGCAGATGGCGGCCACCGACTGCCCGGCGGGCTCGGACCCGGTGAGGGTGGCCGCTCGCACGCGCGGGTCGCGCAGGACCGCCTCGACGTCGCGAGCGCCGATGAGCAGCGTGGTGAAGCACCCTTCGGGGAATCCCGCACGCCGGTAGAGGTCCTCGAGGTACACCGCGCACTGCGGCACGTTGGAGGCGTGCTTGAGCAGCCCGACGTTGCCCGCCATCAGCGCGGGCGCGGCGAACCGGACCACCTGCCACAGCGGGAAGTTCCACGGCATGACCGCCAGCACCACGCCCAAGCGGCGAGTACCGGGCGTAGGCCTGCGAGGCGCCCACGGCGGCGGGGTCGACCGGCTCGTCGGCCAGCAGCTGCTCGGCGTTGTCGGCGTACCAGCGCATCCCCTTCGCGCACTTGGCGGCCTCGGCGCGGGCCGACTTCAGGGTCTTGCCCATCTCGAGGGTCATGATCCGCGCGATCGACTCGTTGTCCTCGTCGAGCAGGTCGGCGGCCCGGCGCATCAGCGCGGCGCGCTCGGCGAAGGAGGTCGTGCGCCAGGTCTGGAACGTGGCGTGGGCGGTGGCGATGGCGTCGGCGACCTGGTCGCCGGTGTGCGCCTCGAAGGTCCTGACAGTCTCACCGGTTGCGGGGTTCTGGGTTGCGATGGCCATGGGCGACATCGTGGCATCCCGTACCGGCGTCGCGCTGGTCGGCGGGGGCTCCGGGCGAGTGGGGCAGCCTGGCAGGCGCCGCCGCCGGGGTGGTCACACCTCCTGGCGGCGCCAGATCGACATGCGCACCGGGTCCGTCAGGCGCGGGGGCGCAGGACGCCGTCCGGCCACAGGGTGTCCTCGTCGGAATCCACCGCCCGCAGGTCGGCGGTGGCCATCCGCGCGCCCGTGAGGTCCGCACCGCACAGGACCGCGCCGCGCAGGGTCGCAGCCTCGAGGGTCACCCGGCGCAGGTCCGCCCCGGTCAGATCCGCATCCCGGAGGTCGACCCCGAACATGTTGGCGCCTGACCAGGACGGCGCCCGTGAGGTCCGCGCGGCGCAGGCTGGCCCCGGACAGGTCGGCCGAGCTCAGGTCCGCCCCGCGCAGGAAGGCCCCCTGCAGGTCGGCCCGGACCATCCGGGTGCCCACGAAGGAGGCGCGGGTCGCCCGGGCCCCACCCAGCGCGGCCTGGCGGAGGTTGGCGGCATCGAAGCGGGTCCCGGTGAGGTCGGTTCCGGTGAGGTCGGCGCGGACGAGGCGGTGTCCGGAGAGGTCGGCCCCGGCCAGGGGCAGGTCGTGGGGGTGGTGCGTGTGGGCCAGGGGATCGGCATGACCCCAGCGTGAGCCCCCGGGATGGCCGGACCCCGGCCCCGGCGCGACGCGCGCGCATCGACCAGGTGAACTTCGCCCCAAACCGGTGCCGCGCCGGCGCTGCGGGCGTCAGAACCAGGCCTTCTTCTCCACCATGTAGGTCTGGTAGAACTCCGGGCCTCATGGGGCGATGTGCCCTGAGGACCCCTGTTCCGTGCTCAGGATGCGTTGGTTGACGTTGGCGGTCTGCGATGGTTGCGGACAGTTTGCGGACTGGCTGCGGACAGCACTACGAGAGAGAGGCCCCGCCCGCTGATGGAGGATTCAGCGTGGCGGGGCCGTTTCTCCTCACCCCACATGACCATCGGACGCGCGCGGCGACGGCTTGAGGGCGCGTCCCTTGGTGCGTGGTGGGACAGACCAGGAGCTCGTCATGCCCTGCCTCACCTGCGGGGTGCCCACCACGCGGCAAGCCCCTGTGCGATCGAGCATGCTGAGACCCAGGCCCAGCGTGACGCCGCAGCGCGCCAACCAGCGCACCCACACTGTGCCCACGCACAAGCGCGGCTATGACGCACAGTGGCGCAAGGTCAGTGCGCTCGTCCTTGCCAACGACAGGCAGTGCCTCTGGTGCGGGGCCGTACGCCACCACGGTCGACCACCTCGTGCCCATCAGTGTCGAACCATCACTGCGGCTGGTGCTCGAGAATCTCGTGCCCGCGTGCAGGCCGTGCAACAGCGCAAGGGCGACAAGGTGAGGCCGCCGGGCGTACCGTCCGAGCCATGACCGATCCTCGGTGCAACGCCGGGCTGCACCACTACCCGAAGCCTGGCAAAGACCACCCAGTATCTACCGCCGAGGCCGCCACAGGCCGGGTCACGCTTGAGTGCAGCCGTTGCCACAAGACGAAGACCATCAAGTGGACGCCAGGTCCACCGAAGCCTGACGTAGACCCTCCCATCGTGGGTTCGGGATTCATGGGGGTTGAAGGCCAGCCGGGGGTCGCATCGCGAAACGGTCGTTTCCCGTCGACCCGCACCCATCCTGACGCGCGCAATTTCGCGTAACTCAAACCACGAACGTCGGACCCGCGTGCCACGATGGAGACACCGGCCCACGAAACGGAGGTCACGACGATGGAGAAGCGAGTCGATGACGAACGTGAGCCGACGTGGTGGGAGCAGAACGGGTACAAGGTCACGGTCTTCGGCTTCTTGGTGCTGATGTTCGGCTTGCTGCCCCTGCTCATCTCGGGACGGTAGGAGGGGTCATGGGGCGCGTCAACATCCGACCACCGGAGGGCTACTACGACTGGTCGGAGGAGCAGCAGCTGGAGTGGATCCGGCAGTTGCAGGCTGAGGTGCTCGGCGACGACGCCGATTAGCAGCCGTCCGG
This sequence comes from uncultured Actinomycetes bacterium, assembly GCA_963729885.1. Classification (GTDB taxonomy): domain Bacteria; phylum Actinomycetota; class Actinomycetes; order S36-B12; family CAIYMF01; genus Prado023. Next base: position 13,133 of record CAVSQK010000055.1, on the reverse strand, counting down.
GGACGGGGCAGCCCGAGGTTGAGCCGCACCGACGCGTTCGGCTCGCTGGCGTCCGCCCAGGTGTTGTCCCGCCAGCGGTACTTCTTCTTGCTGATCCGCTGGGCGATCGCCGCGTTCTGGTAGTAGGCGACTGCGATCGACTCCACGTCGCATGCGACCGACTCGGGCCACGGGTAGGCAGGGTCGTGCAGGATCCGGGCGGCGGCGGTCGCGCGGGCGGCGTATGTCTTGGCCGCCGCGCGGGTCCTATTGTGCGGGCGGTCACCGTAGTCGTCTTTGGCGTCGTAGCGGTCGACCAGGCGGTTGTACTTCACTCCGGCCTTGTACACCGGGCAGATGGCCAATAAGTAGCGGGCGGCCGCCTGTTCCGTGGGCATCGTCGGGGGCGGTGAGGTCCTCAGCCAGCCCAGGGCCTGCGGGCACGAGCAGTGCCAGTGAAACCAGGATCGCCGTGACGATGCGTTTCATCAGCCAGTTCCCCTTCTCATTCGATTCGACGTTGCGCGCATAGGCCCGCGCGTTGTCGGCTGATGGGGTTCACTGCTCAAGGGCGCCCCGGACGGGTTCGGCGCTGCGATCGGACTCGCTGCGTTCGCCGGGTTGCGCCTGTCAGAGATCGCGGGGGTGCAGGTCGGCGACGTGGACTTCCTCCGCGGCATCCTCCATGTCCGTCGCCAGGTCCAGCGGGGAACGGGGACGACGTTCGAGGTCCGCGCCCCGAAGTACGGCAGCGCGCGCGACGTCGCCATCCCGAAGGGCCTCACGGACATGCTCGCCGCCCACGCGGCCCAGCACCGTGCCGGCGATGACCCTGCGCGCTACCTGCTGACAATGGGTGGGGATGGGCCGATGTCCCCGGCGTCGATGGCCTGGCACTGGCGCGTCACGCGGTCATAGGTTGCGGACTCGCTGCGGACTGCGGATCAGTCGTCGACCTGAAAACCGGCTCTGACCTGCGTCAGAACCAGGCCTTCCGCTCCACCATGTAGGTCTGGTAGAACTCCTGGTCGGTCTTGGTCAGGTAGATGATCCCCTCGATCAGGCCGATGATCGAGCCGATCCCGCAGGTCACGACGGTGATGATGATCCGGATGATCCCACCGGCGGTGTCACCGAGGATGAACCGGTGGATCCCGAGGCCGCCGAAGAGGATGCCCATGATCCCGCACAGGATCTTCTTCGAGTTCACCTCGGCCGGAAGGCCCGGCTGCTGGGCGTAGGGGTAGGACATCAGGACCTCCTGGGTCGGCTCCCCTCAGCCTACGGCTCGCCCTCGGGCGCGGTGTTGAATGGCCCCCATGACCGCGGACCCCCTTCCACTTCCGGGTCGGGACGGCGCGCGGGATGGCCCGGACCGGCGTGATCACGACGCCGCACGGGCAGATCCGCACCCCCGCCTTCATCCCGGTCGGGACGAAGGCGACGGTCAAGGGAGTGCTCCCGGAGTCGGCGAGCGCGCTGGGCGCCCAGGCTGTCCTGGCCAACGCCTACCACCTGTACCTGCAGCCCGGGGCCGATCTCGTCGATGCCGCCGGCGGCCTCGGTGCGTTCATGAACTGGCCCGGTCCCACGTTCACCGACTCCGGCGGCTTCCAGGTGATGAGCCTCGGGGTGGGCTTCAAGAAGGTGCTGGCGATGCAGGCGGATGCGGTCACCGCCGACGATGTGATCGCCCCCGGCAAGGACCGCCTGGCGCATGTCGACGACGAGGGCGTGTCCTTCGTCTCCCACATCAACGGCTCGAAGCACCGGTTCACGCCGGAGTCGAGCATGCTCGTGCAGCACCAGCTCGGGGCCGACATCATGTTCGCCTTCGACGAGTGCACGACGCTGATGAACACCCGGGCCTACCAGGAGCGCTCGGTGCGCAGGACTGCGGCGTGGGCCCGCCGGTGCGTGGCCGCGCACCAGCAGCTGACCGACGAGCGCAGCGCACCGGCCCTACCAGGCGCTGTTCGGCGTCGTGCAGGGCGCGCAGTTCGAGGACCTGCGCCGGGAGGCCGCACGGGACCTCGCCGGCCTGGACTTCGACGGGTTCGGGATCGGCGGGGCGCTGGAGAAGGACCAGCTCGAGACGATCGTCCGATGGGTCTGCGAGGAGCTGCCCGAGGACCGGCCGCGCCACCTGCTGGGCATCGGTGAGCCGGACGACCTCTTCGCCGGGGTGGCCGCAGGGGCCGACACGTTCGACTGCGTGATGCCCTCACGGGTCGCGCGCAACGGGGCGATCCTGTCCCGCGACGGCCGGTACAACGTCGTGACCGCGGCCAACCGGCGCGCCTTCGAGCCCCTGGATCCCGAGTGCGCCTGCTACACGTGCACGAACTACACCCGGGCCTACCTGCACCACCTGTCCAAGTCCGACGAGATGGCCGGGCACACGCTGGCCACGATCCACAACGTGCACTTCCTCGTGGACCTGGTCGACCGGATGCGCACCGCGCTGGAGTCCGGCGACTTCCAGGCCTTCCGTGAGGAGTTCCTCGGCCGGTACTACGCCCGCACGGCGGCAGCCGAGCTCCTGAGCCCCCCCGGGTATTCGCGGGCGAGTACTAGGTCGAGGCTAATCTCATTCTCCTCGACGGTTGGTCCGTCGCACGCGGCTGTCCGATGGACCCCCGGCCGCCGGGATCTACCGGAACGGCTCGGGGTTCGAACTCGTGCCCGCACCGGCTCCACAAGCGAGTCAGGAGCACCCATGTACCGTCGTCACGTCCTTGCCCTCACACCTGGTGTTCACGAGTGCCGCCGTGGTGGCACCCGCCCGCCGTCGCACGACCGTTCGTCGGGGAACCCGTCTGAGCAACGGGTCCAGACCACGTTCGATCGCACTCAAGCAGACGACTTCGCCGAGCAGCATCCCCGGTTGTGAGACTGGGCTCGTGACGACGTCCGATGACGCCATCGACACGCTGAGACGCCCCTGTGGCGCGGGTCTTCATCGGGACCAAGTCGTTCGAGTGCAGCGGCGACGGCGACCTGGGCTTCAGCCTCCGGCTCACGGCCCGGTTCGGCGGGTCAGGCTCCACCGGCACGTGGACGCTGGTCGACGCGTGGGGGGACTTCGCAGGAGCCAGGGCGTCCCGGGACCTCGTCGGCACCCCCTTCGCCGACCCGAGCCTGGGCATCACTGACGTGTACACAGGTATCCGCGCGTTAGGCCGAGGCTCAGTCCGACGCCGCTCACCGACGCGAGCTCCGGCTCCGGAACCCCGTAGGTCGGCTCGCGGCGCTTGACCGCGGCGATCACGCGGTAGGTGATGGGCATCACCAGGACCTCCACGGCCACCTTGTAGAGGTACCCGGTGATCACGTAGTTCACGAACGTCCAGCCGGTGATCACCCCGTAGAACGCGATCGTGCAGAACACCAGCGTGTCGGCGAACTCCCCGACGGCGGTCGAGCCGATCAGCCGCGCCCACAGCCGGGACTCGAGCGTGCGGGCCTTGATCCGCACGAGCACCCAGGCGTTGAGCATCTGCCCGACGAGGAAGCCCATCAGGCTGGCCAGCACGATGCGCGGGACGAACCCGAGGACGGCCTCGAACGCGTCCTGGTTCGGCCAGTCCTCGGCGGGGGGCGCCTGCTGCACCAGCCAGAAGGTCCCGGCGGCCAGCGCCGACATCCCGAACGCCAACCAGATCGCCCGCCGCGTCGCGCGCCAGCCGTAGACCTCCGAGAGCACGTCGCCGACCACGTACACCAGTGGGAACAGGAACGCACCACCGTCGGTGATCAGGGGCCCGACCGCGATCAGCTTCGTCGCCCCGATGTTGGAGATCAGCAGCAGCCCCACGAAGACCGCCACGACGGTGGCGTAGTGCCCGGACGTGCGCGCGAACGCCGGACCTGCGGCCCCCCCGGCGCCCGGCGCGCCGCGATCAGGTGCGAGACGCTGGCTCGGGGGCGGCCCCCGCGGGAGCCGGGTCGCGCGTCACTCATGGGGCCGAATTGAACCACGGCGCGAACCCCACGCCGGATCGTGTCGGGGTTGCTGGCCCCAACCCGGGATCGCGTCGGGTTCGCGGGCACGCGATCCCCTCGGACCCGACGCGATTCGGGTGCATTCGGGTGGCCCTGCGTGGCCGGCGGGTGCATTCGGGGGCGACACTGGCTGTGTGACGCGGACGCTGTACGCACTCGGGCGCTGGTGCGCCGAGCACGCCGTGCTGGTCCTCGTCCTGTGGCTCGTCCTGCTGGGCGGGGTCCGGTTCGCCGACCGGGCCCTTCCGCCACCGGCGCTGGACCCCTTCGTCCTGGCCGGCACCGACAGCGCCTCGGCGCAGACGCTGCTCAACCGCGCCTTCCCCGGGGCCGCCACCGAACCGGTGCCGTTGGTCGTCGCCGACGACGCGGACCTCGGATCAGGCCCGGGGCACGCAACACTGACGGCAGTCGCCGATGCGGTCGCGGCCGTCCGCGGGGTGAACGCAGTCCGCGGGCCCGAGGACAACGGCGACCTGCTCGCCGACGATGGGCGGGCCGCGATCCTGCAGCTGACCCTGGCCGAGCAGGCCGCAGGGGACGCCGACGTCGGCAACGAGATCCTGGCCGCGGCCACGGACGCAGCGCAGGAGGACTCGCCCACGGCACGGGTGGCGCTCGGCGGCTACCTCGGCGCCCAGATCTCGCGCACGGACACCCGGACCTCCGAGGCCCTCGGCCTGTTCCTGGCCGTGATCGTCCTGCTGTTCACGCTGCGCCGCGGGTGGCCCGTGGCGATCCCGCTGGCGACCGCCGTCGTCGCCGTCGGCATGGGCCTGGCGATCATCGGCCTGCTCGGGCGCCTGGTCTACATCCCGGAGGAGGCCCCCACGCTGGGCACGATGCTCGGCCTGGGCGTCGGCATCGACTACGCCCTGTTCCTGGTCATGCGGCACCGCAACCTGCTCCGACGCGGGTTCGCCGTGCCCGATGCCGTCGGGCGCACCGCGGGGACGGCAGGCGCCGGGATGGTCTTCGCCGGTGCCACGCTGCTGGCCGCCGTGTGCGGCCTGGCCCTGACGGGCATCTCGTTCCTGGCCTGGTTGGGCTACTCGGCAGCGATCGTGGTGGCCCTGGCGCTGCTGGCTGCGCTCACGCTGGTCCCGGCGCTGATGGGCCTGATGGGGCTGCGCGTCCTGCCCCGGTCCGAGCAGCGCCTGGTCGCGACCGGCGAGGTCGTCGCCGAGCACTCCGACGAGGACCTCGACCGCGGTGGCTGGGCCCGCATGGCGAACGTGGTCACCGGGCACCCGTGGCCGTTCGCGATCGCCGCGACGACCCTGCTGCTCGCGCTGGCCACCCCGATGCTGTCCATGCAGTTCCAGCAGGTGGACTCCTCCGCCCTTCCCGACGACACCACGGCGCACCAGGCCGGCGACATCATCCGCCAGTCCTTCGGACCCGGCTACTCCGGACCCCTGGCCATCGTGGCCCAGCTGCACCGGGCGGCCGCGATCCCCGACGAGGACGACTCCGGGGCCAGCGGGGACCCGCGTGCCCGGGACGCCCGCCTGGTGGCCGTCACCGACGAGCTGGCGGCGACCGACGGGATCAACGAGGTGTCCGCCCCGATCGTGAGCACCGACGGTGGGGTCGTGATCTGGCGGGCGGTCCCCAGCACCGGACCCTCCGACAAGGCCACCGAGGCCCTCGTGACCAGGATGCGCGCCGACGTCCTGCCTGCGGCGACAGCAGGGGGCCGACATGACCGCCTACGTCGGCGGCGTGACGGCGGCCCGCACCGACCTCTCGCTGCGGATCGCCGACCGGCTGCTGCCGTTCATCCTCGGCGTCGCGACCCTGAGCTTCCTGCTGCTGATGGTCGCCTACCGGTCGCTGGTGATCCCGGCGAAGGCCGCGGCGATGAACCTGCTGTCGATCTCGGCGGCCTACGGGGTGGTCGTCGCCGTCTTCCAGTGGGGCTGGGGCGCGCAGCTGATCGGGCTGGACGGACCCGTGCCGATCGAGTCCTACGTGCCGATGATGATGTTCGCCGTCCTGTTCGGCCTGTCGATGGACTACGAGGTGTTCCTGCTCACGGCGTTCAACGAGCACTACCAGCGGACCGGCGACATCGTCACCGCCGTTCGCCGCGGCCTGGCCGACACCGGCCAGCTGATCACGGCGGCGGCGCTGATCATGGTGGCCGTCTTCACCTCGTTCGTGATCCCGGACAACGCAGTCGTGAAGATGTTCGGCGTGGGGCTGGCCACCGCGGTGCTCGTCGACGCGACGATCGTGCGCTGCATCCTCGTGCCCAGCCTGATGGTCCTGGCCGCCAAGTGGACGTGGTGGCTGCCCGGCTGGCTGGATCGCGCCCTGCCGCAGCTGCACATCGAGGGGGACCCCGCCCAGCTGGAGAGCGTCGGGACGGTGCGCACCCCGCAGCCCTCGGACCAGCGGCCGGCGACCGGCGCGCTCGCGCTGATCATCGGCGTCCTGGTGGCGTGGGTGCTCGGCACGGCCATGGTCAGCACGCCCGCCGGCGGCCCCGGGTGCTGCGCTGGCGCTGGCTGCGGCAGGTGGCGGCGCCCTGGCCTACCTCCCGAGGGCGACCCGCGGCGCCGGTGGGACCCTGCTCATGCGCCTCGTCCTGCTCCTGGCGGGGGCAGCGATCAGCGCGGCCGCGTTCAGCCTGGTCGGCGGGCTGACCCCCGCCACCCGCAGCAACACCGCCGTGCAGGCGGCAGTCGCGATCCTGGTCCCGGCGCTGTTCGTCGCCCTCACGCCGCTGCGCCGCGCAGCGATCCCGGTCCTGCTCGGATCGATCGTGGGGACGGGAGCGCTCAGCGCACCTGCGGCCTCCGTGCCCGACGTGCTCCTCACCGCGCTCCTCGCGGCAGCGGTGACCCGGGCGCTCGGGGCGCTCGGACGCTCACGGGGCCACGGCGCTGGACCGGGGACCGCGGGCGGCCAGTTCGAGGGCGCCTCCGGCTCCCCGGGCAGCGTCGCCGTGTCCGACGGCGGGGCGCCCGAGTCGTCCGCCCGCGCCGACGCGGCCGCCGACGCGGAGGCGCCGCGTGCCCCCGACACCTCGCTGGCCCCGGCAGCCCCGCTCGGATCGGGGACGCCATGATCCGCCCGACCCTGGCCCTCGGCACCGCGGGACTCGTCCTGCTCGCCGTGGCTGGTCCCGCCACGAGCGCCACCGGCCCGGCCGGGTCACGACAGGCCCTGGACAGCGCCATCCCCAGGAGCACCGCCCAGCCCGCCGAGATCGTCAACGACGAGGTGGTCCTGGCCGAGCTCGACGCCACCGGGCTCCCGGAGCGGGCCAGTCCTGGTCAGCAGGGTCACCGTCGAGGGCCCGGAGCGTGAGGTGATCGACCCTGCGAGCGGGACGAACGTCCGCTACCTGGACCGCCTCGGCCGGCCCGAGGTGGGCCCGGACGGGGTCATCCTGGTGGTCGGGGGCGAGCGTCCGTCGGCGCTGACGGAGGCGCGGTTCGACAAGCCCCTTCCGGTCGCCGTCCACGCCGAGTACGCCGTCGGCGGGGCTGTCGTGCCGGCCGCCACAGTGCCCGGCAGCTGCCGGCGAGATCGCGGTCACCTACACGCTGACCAACACGACCGCCGAGCAGACCACCCTGACCTACACGGATGCGGCCGGGCAGGAGCAGCAGTCCGAGGAGCCCGTCTTCATCCCGTTCCAGGGCACCCTGACGGTGACGCTGCCCGAGGGCGCCCAACTGGTCGAGGCCCCGGACGCGATGCTGGCCACCGACGAGCAGGGCCGCACGGTGGTGCGCTGGAACATCTCCCTGTTCCCGCCGATCAGCACGCCCATCCAGAAGGTCGGCCTGACGATGCGCAGCGAGCGGGCCGGGGTGCCCGGGGCCACGGTCGTGCTCACCCCCGCGGGCACCGACCAGGACCCGGCGACCGGGTTCTCCTCCGACCTGCTCACCGGGGCCAACGAGGGCAACGGCCAGCTCTACGAGGGCCTCGAGGCACTGGATGCGGCAGCTGGGCAGCTGGCCCAGGGCTCCGACCAGCTGGCGACAGGGCTGGCTGGTCTGGCCGGCGGGGCGAGCTCCGCGGCCGGCGCCTCCGCGTCGCTGGCCGAGGGCGTGGAGGGCCTGGCCGCCGGGGCCGAGACCGCCGCCGACGCCTCCACCTCGCTGGCCAAGGGAGTGGGCCGGCTTGCCGACGGCGCGGACGACGTCTCGGCCGGGTCCGAGAAGCTGGCCGGAGCGCTGGGCGAGGCCGCGACCGGAGCCCAGGACCTGGCCGACGCGACGGCCGCCCTGGCGAGGGCGACCTCCGGCTCCCCTGCCGGCCAGATCGCCCCGCTCATCGCCGGCGGTGCGCAGATCGAGGCAGGACTGCTCACCGCGGCCGCCCGGATCGGCGGGCCGTCCGACCCCGTGCTGGACATCACCACGCCCCTGACCCCCGACGGTGACGAGGTCTGCCCCGCCGGGGGCACCGCACCGCCCGACGACGACTGCGTGACGATCTACCAGGGCGTCCGCGCGCTGCGCGACGGGCTCAAGGCCGTCGACGAGGTCGTGGGGAAGCTCGAGGGACGGGTGGACGAGACCCGCGATGCGTTCGCGGCGCTGGTGGCCGCCCTCGGCTCCATCAAGGACGACGTGACCGACGCGGCGCAGGGCGCGCAGGACCTGTTCGACTCGCTGTGCGTGGCCGTCCCGCCCGCGACCGAGCCGACGCTGGACCCGGCCTCCTGCGACCAGATCCAGGCCGTCATCGACGCGGCCGAATCCGCGCTCGGCACGGCCGGCGGGGCGCTTCCGGACATCAAGGAACTCCTCGCGGCGATCGCCGCGCTGGAGGCGCAGGCGAAGGCGCTGTCCGCGACCCTCGACTACGCGCTGGCCTCCACCGAGAGAGCTGCTCCTCGGCGTCGAGGCGGTCGGGCTCGCGGTCGGCACAGGGACGCCCACCCAGCCCGGTCTGGCGACCGCGATGGCCGCCCTCAACGCCGGGCTTCGGCAGCTGTCAGCCCAGTTGACCACCAGCCAGGCCGAGCTCAACAAGGCGTTGACGTCGGTGGCCGACGGGTCCGAGGCGCTGGCCTCGGGCATCGACGGTGCCGCCTCCGGGGCTGATGAGCTCGCGCAGGGCTCGGAGCAGCTGGCCCAGGGGGCCGAGGGTGCGGCCAGCGGCGCGGAGGAGCTGGCCGACGGGCAGCAGCAGCTCGCCGAGGGGGCCCAGGGGGCCGCCACCGGCGCCGACCAGCTCTCCGACCGGGCTGTCCGGCCTGGCCGACGGCGCGGACTCGGCCGCGTCCGCGGGCCAGGAGCTCGCCGGCGGCGCCACGGCGCTGGAACAGGACGGCACCGCACCGGCGGCACAGGGCGTGCTCGACGCCTCCACGGATGCGGCCCTGGCCCAGGCGTGGCTCGAGGCGACCGCCGCCCGGGCGTCCGACGCCCTGCCCTACGGGCCCCCGGTGGGAGCCGAGGGCAACGTCGCCTACGTGTTCGACCTCGCCGAGGTCCCCGCACCGCGCTCGTTCTGGGAGCGCATCCGCGCGATGTTCGGCGGCTGAGGGGGCGGAGGGCAGCCGCACGCGGTCCACACGGAGAACAACACCGCGACGGACATCGCGGTCGTCGGCGTGGTCGCCGACCGGGTCGTGACCCGGCCCGGGACTGCTCGGCGAGGGCGAGTGCCCTCGTGAGATCTGGCGCTCACAGTCCTGGTCGGCCAGCCCGCCTGCCGTCCCGTGACCACCGTGGCTGCGGCGACCTCGACCACGAGCGGGGTGGGCGACTCCACTGAGACCGGCCCTCCGGTGGCCCCCCCACCCGTCCGGACGGCTCCCTCGACCACCAGACGGCTCACGACCGCCCCTCAGACGGCTCCCTCACCACCCTGGGTGACGTGGGCTCGACGCTCGCGGCTACGCCCCGGCGCGCGCGAGCCGCCACTGCGCCTGCTCGTGCAACCCCACCGTCACCGGACCCGGGCCGCCCTTGAGGTGCTCGAACGCGGCGTTGTAGGCCCCCACCCACGCGCCGGCCGCGTGCGCGACCTGCCACTCCAGCTCGGTCCACGGCCGGCCGCGCTCGGCGGCGTAGGCCGCCAGGAACTCGTCGTTCTGGGCCATCGAGGAGATCTCGCAGTCCAGGACCGAGACGTAGGTGAACGCGGAGTTGCCGGCCAGGACGGCCTCGGGCATCGCGACCACGGAGTCCCAGTCGTGGATCACGAGCCGCTGCGCGCCGTCAGGACCCGGCACCCAGCGGCAGTTCTGCGCCTCGAAGTCACCGTGGGCCGCGACCACGCGGCAGGGTCGCCACGTCCGGGGCCAGGAGGCGCGCCCGCGCGCGGCGGGCCACCTCGTGGACGACCGGGTCGATCTCGTCGTCGATGCGGTGCGGGTCCCAGCGGTCCGAGGCCGGCGGCGGCCAGACCCGGCTCGGGTCGCCGTGGTCCCAGTTCAGCCACGGGGTGGGCGGGAGCCAGCGTCGTCAGCTCGTCGACGGCGGGTGCGGCCGCGACCATCCGGGCCAGCAGCCGGGCGTACCCAGCCGCGCCGAGGGCGCCCACCGCGGCCACGCCCTCGCCCTCCCACGTCTCGGCGTTGACCGCCAGGGTGCGCGCGTCCACGAGCTCGTTGCCCTCGCCCCCGGCGGCCGAGCACCGCGACGAGTCGCCCTCAGCCAGCGGGGACCGGGCCGGCCAACGGCCGCGGGCACGGGATCCCCGCCCGCCACATCGCCTCGTGGACGACGGTGCACGCGGCCTGCCGCTCCTGGGCGCCGCGCACCTTCAGCACCACCTCCCGGCCGTCGGCCAGCCGCACGCCGTGCACCGCCGACAGGCGCTGGACCCCGAAGAACTGCTCGACCGGCGGGCTGCCGAGGTGCCGCACGCACCAGCCGACGAGCAGCGGGTCCAGTCCGCCGCCGGGCGCTGGTCACCGTGGGCTCAGTACGTCAGCAGCGCGGCGAACGTCGCGTCGCGGCGCCGCCCCGGCTCAGCAGGGCCCGCCCGCCGAGGTCGACCAGCTCGACCAGGACGCACGTGCCCGCCACCGTCCCGCCGGCGGCCTCCACCAGCGCGATCGTCGCCGCGGCCGTCCCGCCGGTGGCCAGCAGGTCGTCGACCACCAGCACCCGGTGCCCCGGGTCCAGCGCGTCCTTGTGGATCTCCAGCGAGTCCAGCCCGTACTCCAGCTGGTAGTCCACCGCGTGCACGGCCGCCGGGCAGCTTGCCCGGCTTGCGCACCGGGACGAACCCGACGCCCAGCTGGTAGGCCATCGCCGAGCCGAGGATGAACCCGCGGGACTCGACCCCGACGACCACGTCGAAGTCCCACGCGTCCACGGCATCGCACATCTGGTCGACGGTCGCCCGCCACGCCACGGGGTCGCGCAGCACGGTCGTGACGTCGCGGAACAGGATCCCGGGCTTGGGGAAGTCGGGGACGTCGCGCATCAGGGAGCGGATCCGGGCCAGGCGATCCTCGGGCGTCAGTGACTGCGCCGGGGACCGCCCATTGACGGAAGCGGGGATCGGGGTCACGGCAGTCGGCTCGGTCACGCGCCCGATTCTGCCCCCGTGGGCGCATGGACGCCGCACGTGGGGGATGCTTGCCCCGATGGATGACGACGACCTGACGCCCGATGACGCCACCGAGGACGAGCTCTGGGAGATGCTGGACGAGGCCTCCGGGGTGGACCGCGCCCGGATCCTGCACGAGCTCGGCGGTCGGGCCTTCTCCGACCAGGAGTTCGAGCAGTCCGTGGCGCTGGCCGAGTCCGCGGCCGTCCAGGCCCGCGAGGTCGGCGACGAGCTGCTGACCGCCCGCAGCCTGTTCGGCCAGGCCGCGGGCCTGCGCCGGCTGGGCCGGACCCAGGAGCTCATCGAGGTGGCCATGGAGGCCGCCGACCTGCTGCGCGCCAACGGCGAGCCGGAGGAGATCGCCGAGTGCCACGGGATGGTCGCCGGCGCGTTCTGCGACCTGGGCGACGACGTCGCCTCGCTGGAGCACTGGACCAGCGCCGCGCGGCTGTTCGAGAGCGAGGACTCCCCCAACGAGGCCGGGCGGATGTGGATGTCCCTCGGCGAGGCCCTGGGCCGGCTCGAACCGCCATGCCGAGGCCCTCGAGACGTTCGACCACGCCCGCGCGCTGTTCCGCACCGGCGACGAGCCGGGCGCCGTCCCCTGGGCCGATGACCGCGCCGCCGCCGCCCTGATCGACCTCGGCCGGGCGGAGGAGGCCCTCGAGCGGCTGCGCGCGGCGCTGAACGTCCGCGAGGCCCAGCGCGACGTGCCCCGGATCGCCTACGCGCACTACCGCCTGGGCTGGACGCTGCGCCTGGTCGGGCAGTTCGAGGAGGCGCTGTCCCACCTGAGCATCGCCGCCGAGCTGTTCGACGAGCTCGACGAGCTCGAGGGCCGGGCGCGCTGCGACCTCGAGGCCGCCAACGCCCTGACCTCCCTGGGCCAGTTCGAGGAGGCCGACGAGCTCTACCGCCGTGTCCGCGCGGTGTTCGACGCCCTCGGCCACGACTCCCAGGTGCTGCTCAGCGACGCCAACCGCGCCGTCCTGCTGGCCCGAACCGGGAAGCTGGACGAGGCCGCGGAGCTCAACACCCGCCTGGTCGCCCAGGCGGGTGAGGCCGACATCACCTGGCTGCTCGGGGACATCAGCAACCACCTGGCCCGCAACCTGATCGAGCTCGACCGGCCGACCGACGCGATCGACGTCCTCGACGCCCAGGACCCGGAGCTGATCGAGAAGCCTGCGGCGGTCCAGGCCGCTGCGCTGCGGGCCAAGGCGCTGCTGGCCACCGGTCGGCGGGCGATGGCCGCCCGGGCCGCCGAGGACGGGCTGCGGCTGGCCGCCGACGCCGAGATGGTCGCCGAACGCGCCGAGCTCTACGAGATGCGCGGGCTCTCGCGGCTCACGTCACGCAGCGGCCCACGGGTCGCCGCGGCCGAGCGCGACCTCGCCCATGCCGTCGCCCTCTACCTCGCAGCCGGCCTCACGGAGAAGGCCCGCGAACTCTCCACGCGCTTCCTGCCCAGCCCGGGGATCCACGTGCGCCGCGGCGGCGGCTTCCTCAGCGAGCAGCCGACGCTGCCCCTACCGGAGCCGAAGGTGGAGCGCAGCGAGTCCAAGGCCGAACCCCGCAACGACTGACGCGCCCGCCGTGGGGTCAGGCCGTCG
>CAVSQK010000054.1:0-45757 GCA_963729885.1 uncultured Actinomycetes bacterium | reverse complement strand
TCCGGCCGCTCGCTCATGGTGGCCAGCGCGGCAGCCCCGGTGTAGGCCACGGCGATCGCCGCGCCGATCGAGGACCCGGCGACCGCGATCGCCGCGCCCAGGAGGGCTGCCCAGCTCGAGGAGTCCGACGTGGTGTCGGCTGCGGCAGCGGCGGTGGTGGCCACCGCCGACACCGGGTCGGGGGCCGCCGCCAGCACCAGGACGACTCCGGCGACAAGCGCCAGGAGCACGTTGATGGCAAGGATCGCGTGCAGCGCCGGACCTGAGTGGGTCCGCAGGGCCACCCGTGTGGCCAGCACGACGACGAGGAGCACGGGCAGGCAGATCAGCCAGACGATCACGGGACACGCTCCTCAGACAGCGGGATGGACCAGGGCCGGAACGCCCGGCCCTCGGAGACGAACACGCGCGAGAACAGCTCGTAGTACTCCAGGCGCAGTGCCTGGACGCCGGCGACGACACCCTCGAGGGTGAAGGTCAGGACGTTGCCGAGGACGAACACCGCGACCGCGGCCAGCATCGCGAGCCCACCTGCGGCCCACAGCCCGGTCGTGGCCTGCCACACGATCCCCAGCAGCGCGGCGTGGGCCAGGCCGAAGGCGGCCAGCCTCGCGAACGACACGAAGTTGGTGCCGAGCCGGATGACACCGTCGAACAGCTCGACACCGGCCTCCGCAGCACCGGCCGCCCCACCGCCGGTCGCCGCGAGGAGCCCGCCGTAGGCCAGGACCAGCCCGGCGACCACGACCACCACCGACGCGACCACCAGCCAGTCCACCGCGAGGTAGGCGCCGAGGGCCAGCAGGCCCAGCCCGAGGAAGACCGCCGCGCCGGCGACCCCCGACGTCGACACCAGGGCCACGCGCCAGCCGCCCTCACGCCAGCGGTTCACCGTGCCCAGCACGTACGCGCCGCCCAGCAGGCAGGCGCCCACCGCGAGGGCCACCTCGAGCAGCAGGATCGGCTCCTCCAGGGGCTTGACCCACAGGACCGGGATCACCCCGGTGGGCCCGAAGAACTCGCCGAAGAGCACCCCGAACGCCGTGGCGGCCAGGCCTGCCCCCACGACGAACGGCCACGCGCGGCGCGCGCCGGCCAGTCTCGGCAGCCGGCCAGCCCGCAGCATCAGGCCACCCAGCAGCAGCAGGAGTCCCTGGCCGGCATCGGCGAACATCATCCCGAACATCAGCACGAAGGCCAGCCCGGCCAGCACGGTCGGGTCGACGTTGGCGTACGGGACCGTCGTGTAGGTGTCGACCAAGGGGGCGAACGCCCGGTTGAGCTCACCCTCCTCGTGGACCAGGGAGGGGGGGTCGATCCCGCGCGGCGTGGGCAGGGCGACGACAGCAGCGCCGTGCGGGGTGAGCACCTGCCGCAGCGGGTCGATCTCCGATGCCGGGGTCCACGCGAGCACCCCGGTGACCAGCCCGTTGGTGACCGCGGCCCCCGCGCGGCGCTCCAGCTGGGCCTCGCCCGCGACCAGGTCGAACCGGCCCGCCCGGACGAGGTCGTCGAGATCCGCGGGAGCGCGCGCCAGGGTGGCGGTGGCCTCCTCGCGCGCGGACTGCTGCAGGATCCGGTCCGCCCGGCTCACCTCCGCCTCCGTGGCGACCTCCAGCTCCACCGTGCCCTGGCCCGCGATCTCGACCAGCACGTCGCGCAGGCGGTCGCGGGGGGCGAGCACCGCGACCCGGCTCATCCGCACCGGCTGCATCGACTCACGCCACGGCATCGAACACCTCCAGCGCGCGGCGCGACTGCGGCCCGCCCCGTGCCGCCACCTCCAGTGCGGCGCGCACCCGCCAGGCGTCGACAGCCAGGACCGCGACGCACCCGACGACCGGGGCCGGCGAGGCGCCGGGCCGGTGCAGCAGCGAGGTGCCGTCGACGCTCAGCCGGCTCCACCAGGCCGCCTCAGCCCGCCACAGGTCCGCGGGATCCTCGATGCCGTCGAGCACCCATCGGGCCTCAGCGGGGAAGGCAGCCGCGAGACCCGTGATCGAGCGGGCGTCCATCCACGCGGATCCGAGCAGCGGGGCGAGCATGCGCTGCGCCTGCGGGGTCGGGACCGATCCGACGAGCAGCAGCTCACGAGCCACGATGAGCCCTACCGCGCCGCATGCCCACGAGCGGGCCTCCGGGACGCCGGCTGCGACGCGCGCCGCCCACGCCATGCGCATCCCCAGGCCGATCCCGCCGGGGGACTCCGCTCCGGGATCCCCCCAGGCCGACCGCGCGAGGACGGCCCTGACCTCGGCGGCCGAGCCGGCTCGCGCCGCACGTTCCCACGTGGTGGCCAGGCTGCCCAGGTGGAACGGCGGCTCGGCCGGACGCCCCTCGAGCTCGCGGAGCCGTTCGTCGACGTTGGCCACCTCGTACCCGCCGGCGAGCAGGCGAAGGATCCGGGCCGACCCCGTGGGCAGCCAGCCTGCAAGGACGCGCATGTTCCACAGGACGGTGGCTGAGACAGCACGCTGGGCCTCGCCGAGTGCCTGGCCGGGGCGGACGTCGTGGCCGTAGGGGCCATCGGCGAGGCTGTCGACCGCCAGCTCCAGGCTCGGCCTGCCGGCCAGGGCCCGGGCCTCGACCGCCCCCACCCGCCGCCGGGACATCGCGCGGGCGCGGACGGCTCCCGCCACCCATCCGGCGCTCATGGCGAGCCCGCCGGTACTCCGAGCAGCTCCGCCCGAGCCTGCTCGACGACCGCGGCCACCAGGGCGGCACTGCGGGTGTGGCCCTCGCCGGCGATGCTCGAGGCACGGGTCTGCGCGTCCTGCGCGATCGCACGCACCTGCTCGGCTGCGCCGGCCCGCGCGGACGCAGCGGCCGTGGCCCGCTCGGCCTCGGCCAGGCGTCGTGCCGCCGCGACGATGCCGTCGGCCCGCGCCTGGGCCTCGTCGCGCCGTCGTCGCGCCTCCTCGTCGGCAGCGGACCTGATCCGTGCCGCCTGCGCCTGGACGTCCTCGAGGAGGGCGAACACCGCCTCCAACTCGGTCGCATGCTCGGCGAGCCGGTCGGCCGGGACGCCCGCCACGGAGGGCGCTCCCGGCGTCCCGCTCGGGCGCAGTCGCTCCAGGAAGTCGCGCACTCCCATGACGCTCACCTCCCGGGGGGAAGGGCGCTGGGCCCAGTCTCGGTGCGCGGCCCGGCGGCGGGGTAGAGGCTTACGTCCCCCGCTCCTGCGGCCGGCAAGGAGGGTTCGGTGGCTCGCTGTGGGGCTGCGCGCGGGATGATGGAGGGGTGGACTACTCCGACGACCGGCGGCGCGACACCTACGTCGCCCTGCACGAGTGGCATGCCCGGACCGGCGAGCCCCTCGACTGGGAGCAGGTCATCTTCCCCGACGAGGTGCTGAAGTGGGCCTCGGCGGACCCCGAGGTGTCACTGCTGCTCCGGCACCACTACTGAACCCGGATCGCGGACCATCGAAGAGGATCGGAGGATGCGCAGATGACCTCGACCCCATCCGCTGCCACGCCCAAGCCCGTCGTCACGATCTACGGGACCTACGGGGCAGGCGCGCGTCAGGTCGGACGCGCCGTTGCCCGCGAGCTCGGCCTGCCCTTCTTCGGGCCCGCGTTCAGCTCCGAGGCGATCGAGGGCGGATCCGAGGAGCTCCGTGCCCGGGAGGCGACGTTCCTGACGAAGGTGATCGCCCTCATGGCTGCGGCGTTCGGCGCCAGCGTGATCCCCGAGGGCTCGCTCGAGGGCCACCGGCAGGAGCTCATCGCGGAGAACCACCGCCAGGTGCAGGGATGCGCGCACCTCGGTGGGGTCATGGTCGGGCGCCACGGGGCCCTGCTGCTCGCGGATCGGCCGAACACCGTCCACGTCCTGCTCACCGGGTCGGTCGAGGACCGGGTCGAGCGGGCTGCCGCAGAATCGGGGATCGCGCGGGAGCACGCAGCCCGACGCCTGGAGCGTGAGGACCACGTCCGCGCCGACATGGCGATCGCGCTGTTCGGCTGGGACCCCCGGATCCCCGACCACTACGACCTGGTCGTGAACACCAGCCGGATCCCCCTCGACGCGGTGGTCGAGATGGTCCTCGCCGCGGTTCGGGCCGTCAGGGGCTGAGGGGTCCCGCCGGGCTCTCGCCCGGAACATGGGCTCAGAGCCACTCCTGCCGCTTGAAGAACCAGAACAGCGTTCCGGACATCCCCGCGATCAGCACGGCGCTGAGCCACAGGCCGGATGTGTGCCCGAACCCCGGGTACGGGATGTTCTGGCCGAACCACCCCGTGATGGCTGTCGGCACCGCGATGATCGCGGCCCACGCGGCGAGCTTCTTCATGATCTCGTTCAGGCGCGAGTCCTGCAGGGACAGGTTCGTCTCGAACAGTGAGGAGACCATGTCGCGCAGGGACTCCGTCCACTCCGAGGCCCTCAGCACGTGGTCGTACAGGTCGTCGTACCAGGTGTCGATCTCGGCGTTGCCCGTCTTGCTGTGGCGCAGCAGGCCGCTGACCACCTCACGCATGGGCAGCACCAGCCGGCGCAGCTGCACGAGGTCCTTGCGCAGCTGGAAGACGCTGCGGGCGAAGGCCTTTCCCGTGCGGCGCTCCTCGAACAGCACGTCCTCGAGCTCCTCGACGGTGTCGTCGAGCTGCTGGATGGTGTCGAAGTGGCTGTCGACGATGACATCGAGCAGTCCATGGACCAGGGCCCCGGAACCGTGCGTGAGCAGTCCGGAGTTGGCCTCCCACAGGTCGAGCACCGGGCCCATGTCGAAGCCATCGTCGACGCGCACGGTCACCAGAGCCCTCGGCAGCACGATCCCCGAGACGCGGGAGGCACGCAGTCGCCCCTCCCCGGGCGCAACCGAGTCCTGGGGCACCATCCACGTGGCGTAGGCCGTGAAGAACAGGTGGGTGTCGTACGGGACCAGCTTCGGACGCTCGAAGGGAGCAAGGGCATCCTCCACGGCGGTCGCCGAGATGCCCAGCTCTGCGGCGATGGCACCCAGCTCGTCCGGGGTGGGTCGCAGGAGGTCGATCCACACCAGGCCCTCGGGCTGGCGCACGGCGCCAGGGATCTCCTCGAGGCGGACGTCGTCGTCCACCACCTGCCCATCGCGCCACGAACGGCTCGCGACGATGCTTCCCACGGTCTCCACGCACCCATCCTGCCCCTGCAGGGCGGGTGCGTCGGGGACTGGCCCGTGTCGTCGGCCGGTGGCGATCCGATCGACCAGGCGACGAAAGGCGTTGGTAGCGTTCCGGGAACGCGAGGGAAGAGGGTGCGTCGTGAGCCAGATCATGTCCCGGCGGGACCTGGACTTCCTGCTCTTCGAGTGGCTCGACACCGAGGCGCTTCTTGCCCGGCCCCGCTTCTGCGACCACGACCGGGACACCGTCGGCGGCGTCCTGGACCTGGCCGAGGCCCTGGCCACGAGTCACTTCGCGCCCCACAACCGGGCTGCGGACCTCAATGAGCCGCGCTTCGACGGCACCTGCGTCGAGATGATCCCCGAGGTGGGCACCGCGCTGGGGGCGTTCGCGGACGCGGGGTTCCTGGCCGCACCGATGGACGGGTCGATCGGCGGCGCCCAGCTGCCCGCCTCGGTGTTCGGGGCCGCGATGTCGTGGTTCCACGCAGCCAACGCCGGGACCACCGGCTACGCCCTGCTGACGATGGCGGCAGCGAACCTGCTGGCGGTCCACGGCTCGCCCGAGCAGGTGCAGCGGTACGTGCGGCCGATGATCGAGGGACGGTTCTTCGGGACGATGGCGCTGTCGGAGTCCCAGGCGGGCTCCAGCCTGGCTGACATCACGACCCGGGCTGAGCCGCAGGCCGACGGGACCTACCGGCTGTTCGGCCGCAAGATGTGGATCTCCGGCGGCGACCACGAGCTCAGCGAGAACATCGTGCACCTGGTCCTCGCCCGGATCCCCGGGGCGCCGCCCGGGACCCGCGGGATCTCGTTGTTCCTGGTCCCCAAGTACCTCGTCGGCCCTGACGGCGCACTGGGCGAGCACAACGACGTCGTCCTGGCCGGGATCAACCACAAGATGGGCTATCGCGGCACGGTCAACACGGCTCCCGTCCTCGGCGACGGCGCGCACACGCCTGGCGGGCAGCCGGGCGCGGTGGGCTACCTCGTCGGGGCCGAGAACCGAGGGCTGCCGGTGATGTTCACGATGATGAACGAGGCCCGGATCGGCGTCGGGCTGGGCGCCACCGCGCTCGGGTACACGGGGTACCTGAAGTCCCTGGCCTACGCCCGCGACCGGCTCCAGGGCCGACCGCCCGGCGCCGGCCCGACTCCCCCCAGGTCCCCCTTGTGGAGCACGCCGACGTCCGCCGGATGCTCCTGGCCCAGAAGTCGTACGCCGAGGGCGCCCTCGCGCTGAACCTCTACTGCTCCCGGCTCGTCGACGATGTGGCCTCCCTGGACGATCCAGCGGGCGTGGCCGAGGCGGAGAAGCTCCTGGGCGTCCTCACGCCGATCGCCAAGAGCTGGCCGTCGCAGTGGTGCCTTGCCGCCAACGACCTGGCGATCCAGGTGCTGGGCGGGGCCGGGTACACCCGCGACTTCGACGTCGAGCTGCACTACCGGGACAACCGGCTGAACCCGATCCACGAGGGCACCCACGGGATCCAGGGGATGGACCTGCTCGGCCGCAAGGTCCTGCTCGACGGCGGCGCGGGGCTGGGCGTCCTGCTGGGACGCATGCAGGCCACGGCAGCCAGGGCGGAAGCCGTGGGCGGTGGGGCCGGCGAGCACGCCGCGCAGCTGAGGGCTGTCGCCGACCGGCTGGTTGCGGTGACCGGGTTCCTCGGCGGGCTCGGCGACCCCCGCCTGATCCTCGCCGATGCCACGACCTACCTCGAGGCCAGCCGGCCACCTGGTCGTCGCCTGGCTGTGGCTGGAGCAGTGCCTGGCGGCGGACGGCAAGGAGGGCTCCTTCTACGAGGGCAAGCGGGCGGCAGCGCGCTACTTCTTCGCCCGGGAGCTGCCCAAGGTCGGACCCATGCTGGATCTGCTCGCCTCCGGCGACCGGACGACGGTGGACCTCGACCCGGACTGGCTCTGACTGCGACCAGCGGGGGTCAGCCGGCGACCGCGTCCAGCTCGGGTGCCGGGTGGGCCACAGAGCGTCGTTCGAGGTGGCGGACGAACCGCTGCGGCCTCTGGGAGGGGATCGACAGCGCCACGGCGCAGGCCGCGGCCAGCAGGATCACCGCGACCACCGCATCCATGAGGTAGTGGTTGCCGGTCACCACCACGACCCACGTGGTGGCCAGCGGATGGAGCACGGCCAGCCACCGCCAGGGAGTCCGAGCGATGACCACGATCAGGAGTGCCACGGCCGCCGCCCAGGCGATGTGGACGGACGGCATGGCGGAGTACTGGTTGGCCCCCGGGATCGCGGTGTAGACCGACAGGCCCGTGCGCGCCGCGGTGTCGACCACGCCGAGCTCGGGGATCAGCCGCGGGGGCGCGACGGGCTTGTACTGGATGAGCAGGCACGCCGCGGTGGTGAGGAACACGGTGGTCCGGGTGAACGGCCAGTCAGCTCGGTGCCGCAGGAAGACCCAGGCGAGGGTGATGATGAACACGGTGATGTGGGCCGTCGCGTAGTACGTGTCGGCGATCCGCATCAGCCAGTCATGGCCCAGCACCTGAGCCTGCATCGCGGCCCCGCTGGGCCATCCCAGGATCTCCTCCAACCGGGCGATCCTCAGCCCGGAGTCGACGGCCCGGTCGAGTCCACCGAACGTGAGGGACCCGGCCAGCTGCCAGGCGGCATAGGCCACCATCAGCAGTGCGACCTCACCGGCTCCGCTGGACACCGATCGCCACCGTGGCTGCAGCCGGGTCGCCAGCGCCACCACGCACATCGCCGCCGCGATCCCCAGTGCCCACCGCCAGGGCAGCCATCCAAGGCCGTTGCTCACGAGCCAGTCCATCGGCGGATCACCCCCGCCCGACCGGCCGCGGCACACCAGCCGTCAGCCGCCCGACCGCTATCCGGGCGGCGGTGGCACTCAGGGCAGGTGGCACTCCTTCATCATCTCGCAACTGGCCCCCGACCAGCCACGCCGCGGCGGTGCAGTGGAGGCATCAACGAGCTGAGGAACCCGGCCATCAGCCCCTCGGGGAGCCGGCGACAGCCGCAGGGTCACCGACGCCGGCGGACCGCGAGCGCCAGAGGCTGTAGGCCAGCACGGCCACCACCGGGGTCCAGATGACCTTCTCGACCCTCGACGGCGACAGAGCATTCATCACCGCGCCGAGGGCGAACACCCCCGAGAGTGCGGCATACCCGCGCCGTTGCACGACAGGCGACAGCCGGCCGGACCACACCACGTACGCCAGACCCGAGTAGACAACGACAGCCGCCGCGCTCGAGGCCCGCAGGGACGTGGGCAGGACTCCGGCGTGGCCCCCACCGTAGGCAGCCGCCCCCCACGGCGCGCCGGCTGCCAGGGATGCCTGGAAGCCCGCAGCGACCACGAGGAGCCCGGTCGCGACATTCCGTGCCTGATGGTCATTCATATCTGCAAGATATATGCATCTGTCAGATATAGTCAACTCATGTCGTCACGGAAGTCACAGACGCAGATGGCAGTTCTCGGAGCCCTGGCCGTCGAGGACGCCACCGGCTACGGCGTTCGCCAGTCGATCACCGAGACCCTCGGCCACTTCTGGCATGAGAGCTTCGGCCAGATCTACCCCACCCTGGCCACGCTCGAAGCCGACGGCCTCGTCGGCCGCACCCCAACGGGCAAGTTCTCGATCACCCCGGCCGGCGTGGAGCGGCTCACCGAGCTGCTGTCCGAGCCCGTCGAGCCGACGCGGCCACGCAACGGACTGCTCCTGCGGCTGTTCTTCGCCTCTCACCTGCCCGACGGGATGGCTCGACAGCTTGTGCAGGATGCGCGCGACCAGGCGCGGGTAGCTCTGGCCGAGTACGGCGCCATCGAGGCCGAGGTGGCCGCCGAGTCCCACCCCGATGCTGACCACTGGCTCGCCACGGTCCGCTTCGGCATCCATCACGCACAGGCCACCCTTGACTGGGCGCAGGAGACCCTCGCCCGCCTGCCCGACGGGGACGGGTGAGCCTGCGAACCGGCGCGTCGAGGGCCAGCCGGACAGCTCACGACCGGATAGCCCTCGGTGGACCGAACCGACGGGTCGTGGCTGGCCGCGACGTCGTCGGGGATGAGTCAGCTCGACGGCCCTCGTGACCAGTTCCGTGAGCGTGGCCTCGATCTCGGGGTTCATCGCCGTGACGGCGAACGCGGTCGGCCACATGTCGCCGTCGTCGAGATGCGCCCACTCGTTGAACCCGACCTCGGCGTAGCGCACCTTGAACTTGGCAGCGGGCTTGAAGAAGACGATCACCTTGCCGTCCCTGGCGTAGGCGGGCATGCCGTACCAGGTCTTCGGCGCCAGCTCGGGGGCGCTGGCCCGGACGATCGCGTGCAGCGCCTCGGCGATGACCCGATCGGCGTCGGGCATCTCGGCGATCTTCTCCAGGCAGTCCTTCTCGTCCGCCTCGGCCTTCTTGGCACCCGAGCCGCGGCGCGCAGACGCCTTGAGCTCGGCCGCCCGCTCCTTCATGGCAGCGCGTTCCTCCGCGGTGAACCCGTCCGGGGACTCGTCCGTGGCCATGGGCCCTCCTTCGCTGCGGGACGCAGGTGATCCTAGGGCGCCCGGTGGCCCGGGATCGACCAGTCGGACCAGTCGGGTGGCGGGTCCTCCCCCACGAGGCCGTCGACCGCCTCGCGCAGCAGGTCCGCGTGGCCGGTGTGGCGCCCGTACTCCTCGACCAGGTCGCACATGCAGCCGCCGCAGGCTCGCATGGACGCCGCGGTCGGCGATGGCAGCCTCGTGGTCCAGGCCACCATCGGCCAAGGCTTCGTCGACCCGTGTGCGCGACCGCAGCACCGCGCCCTCCCAGAGGGCGTACAGGTCCTCAGGTGCGTCGTCGGCCGCCGAGGTGAAGTCCCATGACGGGAACCGCTCCCAATCGGCGGACTGCCATGGCTCGCCGGGCGCCGTCCCGGCCAGCTTCATCGTGAACATCACGTCCTCGACACAGGCCAGGTGCTTGAGCAGCCCGCCGAGGGTGAGCTCGGACGAGGGGATTCGGGTGTTCAGGCCCGCGGCGTCCAATCCGCCGGCCTTCCAGCGGAAGGTCGCCCGCAACCGGTCGAGCGACCCGAGCAGGTGCTCCACCTCGGATCCGGCAATGGGGGGTTCCCAGGCAGGGGCATCGTCGTCAGCCATGGACGCACCCTAGGCGTCCAGCGGGTCGCGACACCGGCCCAGGGCAGGGTTCACAGGGTGCCGAAGAAGTCCACGACGATCCGCTGGAAGGCATCCCGCCAGGCCGGGTCGGTCAGGGCGTGCCGCGCATCCGGTTGGACCACGTGCCCGGCACGGGGAAGGGCCGCGAGGTAGGCCGCGATCGTGTCGTCGCCGATGACCTCGTCGTGCTCCGATTCGACGATGGTGACCGGACCGGGGAACAGTGCGAGGTGGGCCAGGGGGGTCGGCGCCGTCGCGGGGTCACCCGCCCGCCGCTGGCTCAGCCCCAGGTCGAAGCAGTCGTCGGCGTAGAGCGCGGGTGCGCGCAGCAGCATCCGGTTGACCGGCCGCAGCGCCGTCAGCAGGACCGAGAGGTAGGCCCCGTAGCTGGCCGCGCAGACGCCGATCCGGGCGGGATCGACGCCCGGGACGGACCTGAGCCTGTCGTAGGCGGCGACCACGTCGGCGAGGTTCTGGCGGGGCGTCATCTGCGTGAGCCGGCCAGTGCTGTCGCCGTGGCCGCCGAGATCGATCGCCAGGCACGACGCCGCATGGCTCTGGCAGACAGCCTCAGCCCGTTCGACGTTCGTGGCCCGGCTGCTTCCGAGACCGTGCACGAAGAGGACGGCCGCTCCGCTGGGGGCGTCCGGCGTAACGAGGGTTCCCGTGAGGACGCGGTCGTCGCTGGTGACAGACACCGGCTCGTGAATGGTCATGGGACAGTCTCCCCCGATCGGCCGGTGGACCCGGGCACGACTGCTGAAGGCTCGAGCGGGGCAGCAGGTCATCTGGGTGCAAGGCTTCGGTCGGCGCTCGCGCCTCGCGCGGGCACGTCAGGCGGTGCGGTCCCGGGCGCCGGGATCCGGTGAGACCGGGGCAGGATGGGTCCATGAAGGTCGCCGACCGCGCAGACGTCCCTCCCTTCGCCGTGATGGAGATCATCGCGGCCGCGAACGCGCGCCGAGCTGCGGGCCAGCAGGTGCTGAACCTCGCCGCGGGCGAACCAGCCACCGGGGCCAGCGAGGTCGTGCGTGAGCGGGCCATCGAGATGCTGCGCACCGGCGGTGGCCTGGGGTACACCGAGGCCCTCGGGGTGCCCGCCCTGCGGGCGGCGATCGCCGCGCACTACCGGGATTGGTACGGGGTGACGCTCGATCCGGGCAGCGTCGCGGTCACGACCGGCTCGTCGGGGGGCTTCGCCCTGGCCTTCCTGGCGGCCTTCGACACCGGCGACCGTGTCGCCCTGACCCGCCCCGGGTACCCGGCGTACCGCAACATCCTGTCGGCACTGGGGTGCCGGGTGGTCGACCTGGCATGCGGACCGCAGACGCGGTTCCAGCCGACCGTGGAGATGCTCGCCGACGCCCACGCGCACGCGCCCCTCGAGGGCCTGGTCATCGCCTCCCCGGCCAACCCGACCGGCACGATGGTCGACGCCGCCGAGCTCGCGGCCATCGCCGACTGGTGCGCCGCGAACGGCGTGCGCCTGGTCAGCGACGAGATCTACCACGGGATCACCTACACCGAGGCGAACGTCCCCACCGCGGCGCACTTCCGGGGCTCGGGCGCGATCGTGGTCAGCTCGTTCTCCAAGTACTGGGCGATGACCGGGTGGCGCCTGGGCTGGATGGTCCTCCCCGACGACCTCGTGGCCCCCGTGGACGCGCTGGCGGGAAACTTCTCGCTCTGCCCACCGACCCTGGCCCAGCACGCCGGGATCGCGGCGTTGAGCCCCGCGGGGATGGCCGCGGCCCGGCAGGACGTCGCGGGCTTCACGGCCTCCCGGGACCTGCTGCTCGCGCGGATGCCCGAGCTCGGCTGGACCGACGTCGCCCCGGCCGACGGGGCGTTCTACCTCTACGCCGACGTGTCGGCCAGCGGCATCGACTCGGTCACCTGGTGCGCGCGGCTGCTCGACGAGGCGGGCGTCGCCCTGACACCGGGCACGGACTTCGACCCGGTCGACGGGCACCGCACCGTGCGCCTGTCCTTCGCAGCGGGCATCGACGTCGTCCGCGACGCCACGGACCGGATCGTCGCCTGGCAGGAGACGCTCACGGGGTGAGCCGGGCGGGTCGCGTCGGGGGCTCGTGGCGTTCGCCCGCCCCGACAGGAGCCGGCCCCGGCGAGTGCACCCGGACCACCTCGCCAACCGCTCCCGATACCCTTCGGGTCATGCGCGTCATCGCCATCGACCACCCCGGCGGACCGGAGGTGCTCGTGGAGGCGACCCTCCCGGATCCCGAGCCCGGTCCCGGCGAGGTGGTCATCGAGGTGGCGGCTGCTGGGGTCAACCGCGCGGACCTGCTCCAGCGCCAGGGCGCCTACCCGCCGCCGCCGGGCGCGCCCGACACCCCCGGACTCGAGTGCTCCGGTGTGATCGTCTCGCTCGGCCCCGCGGTCACGGGCTGGCAGGTGGGCGACCGGGTGGCGGCACTGCTCGACGGCGGCGGCTACGCCGAACGCGCCGTCGCTCCGGCGTCCCAGCTGCTGCCTGTCCCGGACGACCTCGACCTCATCGACGCCGCGGCACTTCCCGAGGCCGTGTGCACGGCCTGGTCCAACCTCGTGATGGTCGGCCGGCTGGCCCGCGGGGAGGTGGTCCTCATCCACGGTGGCAGCGGCGGGGTCGGCACGGTGGCCATCCAGCTCGCGGTGGCGCTCGGCGCTCACGTGGCGGCAACGGCGGGCGGGCCCGAGCGGGTCGCCCGGTGCCGGGCGCTCGGCGCGGAGATCGGCATCGACCACAGGGCCGACGACCTCGTCAGCAGCATCGCCGCGGCGACGTCCGGCCGCGGGGCGGACCTCATCCTCGACGTCCTCGGTGCGGGCTCGCTGGCAGCCAACCTCAAGTCCCTGGCCACCGGGGGGCGGCTGGTGATCATCGGGCTGCAGCAGGGCCGCCGCGCCGAGGTCGACCTCGGACTGCTGCTGGCCAGGCGCGCGACGGTCCACGGCACGACGCTGCGCTCGCGCCCCCTGGCGGAGAAGGCTGCGATCGTCGCCGAGGTCCGCGAGCACGTCTGGCCGCTCGTCGGCGCGGGGGATGCCGCCCCCATCCACCCGATCGTGCACGCACGCCTGCCCCTGGCCGAGGCCGGACGCGCCCACGAGCTGCTCGCCTCCGGAGCGGTGTTCGGCAAGCTGCTCCTCATCCCCTGACCGCCCCCTCGGTGCGGCGGCCAACCGGAGATCGCGTCGGGTCCGCTGGACCGGTGGCCTATCCCGTCGGATCTCGACGAACACGATCACCTCAAACCCGACATGATCCTGACCGCGGTCCGCGGGCTTCAGCGCACGTGAGGCTCGCAACGGGTGTACTGATGGACATGTCGAGGTCGAGCGATGGATCGGAGCGCACATGGATGAGGGGCTGGTCACCGTCGAGGTCCTCGACAACGAGGTCGAGGCGCAACTCGTGGCGTCGATACTGACGGAGAGGGGCATCCCGCACAGCGTGCGGTCCTACCGCGACACCGCCTACGGCGGGCTCTTCCAGTTCGACAGCGGGTGGGGTGCCGTCCTGGCCCCCGAGTCCTGGGCCGACCAGGTCCGCGAGGTGGTGTCCGCCGTCCGGGAGTCCGCCGCGGGGCCGGGGTTCGACGTCTGACGCCGCCCCGACATGAGCCGGCTGAGCCGAACTTGTCGGCGCAGCCGGCGATGATCAGTCCGGAGGAGCACGTCGCGCAGCAGGGTCACCCGGGTCTGCGTGCCGGCTCAGC
The DNA here is from genome assembly GCA_963729885.1 of uncultured Actinomycetes bacterium. Lineage (GTDB taxonomy): Bacteria > Actinomycetota > Actinomycetes > S36-B12 > CAIYMF01 > Prado023. Next base: position 31,774 of record CAVSQK010000054.1, on the reverse strand, counting down.
GGCCGATGACCACGTCGCTGCCGCTGAGCTGGGCGTCGAAGCCCTCGGGCGTCACCTGGACGGCAGTCAGCGTCATCCCCTCCGGCACGCCTGCCACGTCCTGTCGGATGGTGGCAAGGCTGCGGGCGAGGGTGCTCGCCGCCGCGTCGAGGAACGAGGGGCCACCGAGGTCGACGGTCTCCGGCTCGATGAGCAGCTGGCCACCGTCGGCGCTGACCGTGCCCGTCGCCGTGAGGGTGATGTCACGCCCCAGGATGGTCACCTGGCGCTCGACGCCGGTCTGGCCGTTGCCGGCGTCGTAGATCGTGACGTCCTGGCCGACCTGCTCGGCGACGGTGGCGAACGGGATCGTCGCATCGATGTCCAGCTGCTGCGCGCTCAGTCCGGCCTCCGAGAACCGCACACCTGACCCGACGGCGACCACGTCGACGAGGTCTCCCTGGGCCGAGGCCACGTCCTGACTGCGCAGCTCGACCGCGCCCAGCCAGGTCTCGTCGTCGGCCAGGTCGTCGGGCTGCTGGGCAACGGTCGCCGGCGTGGACGAAGAGGGCGAGGCGGGCGCGCTCGCGGTCCCGGAGGCACCGGAGCCGAGGGCGAGGACGGCGACCACGAGGCCGAGCGCGAGGACAGCGAGGGTCACGCCGACCCCGAGGAGGAAGTTCTTCACCCCGTCAGGGTCCCACCACCAGAGTGCGGTTGTGGAGTCATATCGGGCGCGCCGGCTGGGTGAGGCACCGTCGCATGAACCGCAGCGACCGGCCGGCCAGGGGCACCTCCCCGGCCGATGCCGTGGGGCCAGCTCCCTGCGGACCTCAGGCCCCAGCCGGTCGGGACCAATGGCCCGTGATCCTCACAGAAAGGTGAGATAGATTTCATACGTCAGGAGGTGGTTCGGGTGACGCGCTGCAGATCGTGCGAGTCCCTGCGGCCCGTGGGTCACGATGATCGGGTCCGGGGCGTCGTGGTCAGCGTCCCGCTGGCGCACGGAGCATTCGACACCGTGCCGCTGAGGCGCACATGAGCACGCGTGACTCCCCCTCGGCGCGCCAGCTCGGGCCCGGACCGGGCGCATCCAGTTCGTGGACCTTCCTGACCAACCACGGGCATGTGCTGCTCGCCGTGGCGATGAACCCGGACATCCGGGTCAAGGAGTTGGCCAGCACCGTGGGCATCACCACCCGCCACGCCCTGCTCATCCTGCGCGACCTCGAGGACGCCGGCTACGTCCACCGGGAACGGGTCGGCCGGGCAACCCACTACACGGTCAACAGCAGCCGACCGTTCCGCCACCCCACCGCGGCCGCGCACCAGGTGCAGGAGCTGATCGCCATCTTCGCCGACTCTCCGGGTCCCCCGGCACCACCGGCGCCCACCTGACCCGGACCACCACCGCACAGCCGGCAGCTACCCCGTGGTGCCGGTCAGCGCACGCGCCAGCGTCGCAGGCCGCCCTCTCCCCTCACCCGCAACCCCGACCCGACCCCAGTACGACCCGCCACGACCCGGAGGTCCCCATGCACGTCATCGGAGAACCATGAGCAGGACAGTGACCGAGCCCGGCTCGGGCATCCACGAGGATCTCGACGCGATCCGCCAACGCGAGGTCATCCTGCTCGGCGCGGTGCTCGGGCAGGTGCTCAGCGAGGCGGGGCGGGGTGCCGTGGCGGACCGGCTGGACCAGCTGCGATCGGACCCCGGGGCTGGGCCCGGCCTCGCCGACATCGTCGACCCCACTGAGGCTGAGCTGGTCGCGCGGGCGCTGACCGTCCACCTGCACCTGGTCAACCTCGCCGACGAGCGGCACCGGGCCCGGCTGCTGCAGCACCCGGTCGGAACGGTGAACGCCGACGCCCTGTGGCCGGCGGTGTCTGCCGCCGTCGATGAGGTGCGGCCTGTCCTGGACGACTTGCGGATCCACCCGGTGCTGACCGCGCATCCGACCGAGGCGCGTCGACGTGCCGTTGCCACCGCCCTGCGCCGGATCGCCGAGCAGCTGACCCGCTACAGCGACCCGTGGGTTGGCGACGACGAGCGCTTCGTGGCCCGCCGACGGCTGCTGGAGGAGGTGGACCTGCTCTACCGGACCTCCGTGCTGCGCTCGACCAGGCCCGGACCGCTGGACGAGGTCCAGACCATCATGACCGTGTTCGACGAGACCCTGTTCCGCGCGGTCCCGCGCCTGTACCGGGCGACTGAGGCGACGCTGGTCGGGGATGCCAGCGGATCGATCCCCACCCCGGTTCCCGCGTTCGTGCGCTTCGGGTCCTGGGTTGGCGGCGATCGGGACGGCAACCCGTTCGTGACGGCTGAGGTGACCCGTCAGGCTGTGGCCACCCATGCCGAGCACGCCCTGCGGTGGCTGTACGCAGCCGTGCTGCGGGTCGGGCGCACGTTGACCCTGGACGCCGGGGACACGCCCGGCTCACGCGAGCTGATGACGGCCCTGGCCGCCGATGCGGTGGCCGCACCCGCGTTCTTCGGCGAGCTGGCCCTCCGCTCTCCGAACGAGCCGCACCGGCAGAAGATGCTCGTCATCGCCGAGCGCGTGAGGGCCACCCGCGATGGTCGCCGGGAGTCCTCCTATGCCTCACCCGACGAGCTGCTCGCCGACCTGCGGCTCGTCCAACGCTCCCTGCACCGGGCCGGTGCCCACCGCGCGGCGCACGGCGAGCTCCAGCACCTGATCTGGTCGGTGCAGACCTTCGGGTTCCACCTCGTCGAGCTCGAGGTGCGCCAGCATTCCCGGGTCCACCGGGCAGCCCTCCTGGACCTGGTCGGCCAGCTCCCCGGGGTCACCGACCCGGGCGCGCTGGTCGACGACGCAGGGTTCCTCGACGACCTCGCGGTGGACGGCTGGCCGGCCCACGTGCACCCTCGCGACGAGTCGACCTCGGAGGTCCTGGACACCTTCCGGGTGATGAGCTGGCTGCAGCAGCGGTGGGGGGACCGGTGCTGCGGACGATTCGTGGTCTCGTTCACGCAGTCACCGGCGCACCTGGCCGCCGTCCGCGCCCTGGCCCGGTTGGCAGTGGGCGATGCCCCGCTGCGGCTCGACGTCGTGCCCCTGCTCGAGACGGGCGCCGACCTTCGGGGCGCTGTGCCCACCTTGGACGCGTGGCTGGACCTGAGGGGGACGCAGCAGTGGTTGGCGTCCCGGGGACGCGACGTGGAGGTCATGCTCGGCTACTCCGACTCCGCCAAGGACGTCGGCCCGGCCAGCGCCACCCTGAACCTCGCACGCACCCAGGGCGACCTCGTGAGCTGGGCGGCGCGCCACGACCTCACACTCACCCTGTTCCACGGCCGTGGCGGCTCGCTGGGTCGTGGAGGTGGTCCTCTGCACCGGGCCATCGTCGCCCAACCGCCCGGATCCGTCGCCGGTCGGCTGAAGGTCACCGAACAGGGCGAGGTGGTGTTCGCCCGCTACGCCGACACCACCCTGGCCCAGCGCCACCTGGAACGGCTCACCACCGCCGTCCTGCTGGCCGACACCCCCGACAACACCGCGCACAACATCGCGGCGGCCGCCCGGTTCGCCGACCTGGCAGCCACCGTGGCCGACGCATCCCAGTCGGCCTACCGCGCGCTGGTCGAGACCCACGGGTTCGCAGACGTGCTGGCGGCGGCCAGCCCGCTGGAGGAGATCGGGGACCTGCGCATGGGGTCGCGCCCCGTGCGCCGAAGTGGCGCAACCAGTGGTCGCGACCTGGCCGACCTGCGAGCCATCCCGTGGGTCTTCGCCTGGGCCCAGTCCCGGGCCAACATCCCGGGATGGTACGGCCTCGGCTCCGGCCTCGCGGCCGTCGGCGACCCGGACCTGCTGCGATCCGCCTACCAGCAATGGCCCCTGTTCGCTGCCCTCATCGACGTCGCCGAGATGAGCCTGGCCAAGACCAACCGGGACCTCGCCCACAGCTTCCTGCGACTCGGTGGGCGCCCCGACATCACGGACGGCATCCTCGCCGAGCTGGACCTGACCCAACAGGCCGTGCTGGGGGTCCTGGGCCAGTCCTCGCTGCTGCAGCACAAGAAGGTCCTGCGCACGGCGCTCGAACTGCGGGCCCCCTACGTCGACGCGCTGTCACGACTCCAGCTGCGGGCGCTCACTGAGCTGCACACCTCCCGAGACGCCGGCACCCCGGCCCCGGGAGCCACCGAGCAATGGCGCCGGCTGCTGCTGCTGACCGTGAACGGCGCCGCCGCAGGCCTGCAGAACACGGGCTGAGCCCGCGCCTCGCGATGAGCCACCGGGGCACCGCAACGCACCGCCATGATCATCCTGACGAGCTGGCACGGAGCGACCTGACCCTCTGCGCCACCGACCGGCTACACCTGGACGAGTCCGGCCGAGGCTGCGCCCTCGGAGAGTCCGGCCAACCCGAACGCCTGCACGGGGCCGAGCGCGCCGGTGCCCTGCAGGCCGTGCTCCGCCGCGGTCATCGCACCCCAGGCCAGGATCCCGAAGGTGAAGTCGTAGGCGTTGGGCCCGTCGAGCTGGACCCGCTGCAGCAGCTCCCCGTCGGCGGCGCGGGCCTCAGCAACGATCGAGCAGCCGCCACGCGCCCGGGATGCCTCATCGGGACCGCCGGTCGAGCCCTTGACCCGGCTGCGGACCAGCGATGTGATTCCCGGGCGGACCCCGGGCACCCGCATCGCGGTGCTGAGCAACCCGGTGGCGACCGGCACCGCCTTGATCAACGGGAGCGCCTGACCGAGGACCACGTTCACCTCGCGCAGCGTGGGATGCAGGGGCGGCAGCCCGAAGTGCTCTGAGGCCCCGGCGCTGACCCCGACCCGGCTCTTGCCGTTGTCCAGGGTGAACTCCTGGACGCGCGCGCCCGCGCGCTCGGTCCGCAGGCGTCCATCGCGGTAGGCGAATCCGGGCTCGATCGCAGCCTGGACCGTGCTCGCGCGAGTCCCTCCACTGATCCCGCCCGGACCCCTCGTGAAGTAGCCGATGTCGACGCGGACCGCCTCCGGGCCCGAAGCCGCAAGGGCCAGCGCGCCAGCGAGGTTCCCCGGGACCCAGTCGAATCCGAACGCGGTGACCAGGCCGGTGCCGGCCGCTGAAGCCGCCGGGCCATACCGCTCGAACACCCGCCGGATGAACCCCGGCTCACCGGTCGAGTCCAGGTACCAGGCGCCGCGCTCGACCGCCGCCTCCACCGCTGGGCCACCCCACTGCGTGAACGGCCCGACCGTCGACAGCATCACGTCCCCCGCTTCGACGAGGTCGGTCACGCTCTGCGGCTGGCCGACGTCTGCGACCCGGATCTCGAGCCCGCCGAGTTCGGCGGCGAGGCGCTCGAGGCGCTCCGCCGACCGCCCGGCCAGGACCGGTCGCGCCCCGCGCGCCGCCAGCTCACGCGCAGTCTGCTCCCCGGTGTACCCAGTCGCCCCGAACACCACGATCCGTGCGCTCACGGCCTCATCCCTCGATCGTGCGCCATCGCCGAGGTCGGAGCGAGCCGGCTGAGCACCTCACGGACGGTGCCGGCCGGATCAACCCCGTGGTCGCGTGATTCGGGGACAACCACAAGTTCCGCGTGCGGCATCAGCTCGGCAAGCCGGTCGGTCGCCGTGACAAGGATGGGGAACGTCGGCTCGCCGCGCAGGATCGTCACGGGAACCTCCACGTCGATCATTGCCTCCGTAGGAGTCGAGACGGCACTCGTGAGCAGGGCGTCGTACACGGTTGACTGGGCGAGCGGGACGAGGGCGGCGAACATGGGGCTGGACCGGATCTGCTCGATCACTGGGTCCGGCAGACCCACGGCTTCCCGCTGGAACAGGACCACGGCCTCGTCCGCGTGCCCTTCGTCGATGAGCGCCTGGAGGCGCTCGGGCAGGTCCGCAGGCGGCTCGCCCTCACCGAAGCGGAACGGCGGCTCCGAGAGGAACAGGTGCTTCATCGGCACGCCCTCCGCAGCGGCGAACAGGGCAAGTACGGCACCAGAGGAGTGTCCGATCACCGCCGCCTCACCGCCGATCGCGTTGATGACCGCCGCGAGGTCCTCCGCCTCACGAGCCGGCAGGTAGGGCGCGGTGTCGCCGCTGTCCCCGCGGGCGCGGCGGTCCACCGTGACGCCTCGCAAGCCCGCGGCCGCCAGCGCCGCAGCGAGCGCAGCGCCCGCCTCTGCGGTCGAGAACGCTCCCCCGATGATGACGACCGGAACCCCATCGCCCACCTGATGGAACGCGATCGGAGTGCCGTCGCCGGACGTTGCGTGCTGCATTCCCGGATCCCACCACGCGAAGAGCGCTTCGACAAGCGAGCCTACTGGTGCCACTTCGGCTTGTGCATGGCATCATTCTGGTGCCATACTGATGCCATGCACCTGGATCGATACGTCGACGAGATCACCCATCAGATGGCTGTGGCCGCCGCGGCAGGTGGGCCAGAAGCGGAGGCGGTCGCCGAGCGACTGGTCCTTCCCCTGCGGTCGGCCGTCCGCCTGGCGCTGCTCGATGCCCTGTCGGCCGCGGCGGACGAGCTCACCCTCGAACTGGCCCCCGGGTCAGTGGAGGTACGGCTGCGCGGGGGCGAGCCCAGCTTCGTCATCGAAGGCGTGGCCGCGACGCCACCGGCCAGCGAGCCGGCACCACCACCGGCACAACCCCTCGCCGATACGCCTGCGGCGGAGCCCGACGAGGGTGCCAGCCGGATCAACCTGCGGATGCCCGACTCCCTGAAGGCCCGCGTCGAGGCGGCGGCCCTGCGCGAGGGCCGCTCGGTCAACGCCTGGCTCGTGCGCGCAGCCACCGCGGCGCTCGACCACGCAGCCGCCATCCCCCCCAGCACCCCCATCCCCCCCGCCGCCTCCCGCCGCGCCCCCAAGCGCGTCACCGGCTGGGCGCAGTGAACGAGAGGACCACCATGCAGACCTTCCCCACCCCCACGCCGATCTCGATCACGGTGGAGGCGCACTTCGCCGAGGTCCAGGTCGTGGCCAGCGACCGCGCCGACACCGTGGTCGACGTCCGCCCGACCGACCCCGAGGATCGCGCGCACATCGAGGTCGCCGAGGCCACCCGCGTCGAGCTGCTCGGCGACCAGCTGCGGGTGATCGCCCCGAAGCCGAGCCTGATGGCCCGGATCCTCAACTCCCCGTGCATCGACATCGTGATCAGCCTGCCGAGTGGATCGGCCGTGCGCGCCGACCTGGGGGCGGGCAATGTCGGGGCGGCGGGCACGCTGGGCCACTGCACTGTCCATACGGGTGCTGGCAATATCCGCCTCGGGGACACCGGGTCGCTCGATGCGCGCAGCGGCACCGGCGACATCGTCGTCGGCCACGTGGCCGGCGACGCCACTCTCGAGACTCCTGCCGGCCACACCCAGATCGCCTCGGCAACTGGCGACGTCTCCATCAAGAACGGCAGCACCGGTCCCCGCATCGGCACGGTCGGGGGTGACCTGCGGGTCAGGGCCGGGCACGGGCGCATCGAGGCCGAGGCCGTGGCGGGCAGCGTCGATGCCCGCACCGCCCACGGGGCCGTGGTCATCGGGGTCGCCACCGGGACCGACGTCGACCTCAAGACCTCGCACGGGGATCTCGAGGTGGGCATCCCGGACGGCCGAGCCGTGTGGCTGGACCTGGACACGAAGTACGGCCGGGTGGTCAGCGAGTTCGTCGCGACCGCCGACGCGCCGCCAGCGGGTGGGCCCTCGGTGCGCATCGTCGGGCGCACGGCCTACGGCGACATCCGCATCCGGCGGATCGGCGAGGCCCCGGACACAGACGGGATGGCCTGACCATCAACGCACGCACGCCTCCAAGGGCCAGCCCGCCCTCGCCGACACACGGCGGACGGACGCAGCAGGCCAGAGCAGCGTCAGATGCTGCTCGCGCACCAGCACAGGGCTGGGTTGTCCACGTAGAGTCTGATAGCGGCACCGTGAACACCACGGCCGCAGGACAACGGTCGTAGCCGCTCGCGGGGAGGTGACCTGATGCGCCGCTCGGCGATCGCCGTGGGTGGGGTGTGCCTGATCGCGGCAACCGCAGCGGGCGCTGGTGCTGGCTGCCCGGTCGCGGGCCAGGCGGATCCGCGGGTTCCCCGACACGGTGGCGCTCGAGGACCTGCTCCGCGAGCCGACCGGCGATCAGGTGATGGTGGAGCGTCCCGATGGAACCCGGTTGCGGGTCCGGATCTCCGGGACTGGCCCGACCGTCGCGCTCGCGCACGGCATCGCGCTGACCCTCGGGGAGTGGAACCTGGTCACCGACCTGCTCGTCGCCGGCGGGTTCCGGGTCATGGCGTTCGACCAGCGCGGGCACGGGCAGTCCACGATCGGCACCGACGGGATCAGCGCGCCGGTGATGGCGGCAGACCTGGCCGCCGTTCTCGAGGCGACCGCCACCACCGATGCGATCCTGGTGGGTCACTCGATGGGCGGGTTCCTGGCCCTGGAAGCGGTCATGGAGGTGCCAGGGGTGCGCGAACGGTTGGCCGGGCTGGTTCTCGTGGCCAGCTTCGCCGGGAACATCCTCGACGGCGCCCCGCAGAACCGGGCCGAGGCCCCGATTCTGCGCAGCCACCTGCTCCCCCGCCTCGGAGACAACCCGACGATCGGCACCCTGTTCGCGGCGTCGTTCTTCGGCCCCCAGCCCTCCCCCGCGATGCTGACCGCGTTCCTGCACATGATCATGGGTCGCGACCACGAACCCCTTCTCCCCCTCCTCGAGGCCTTCACCTCCCAGGACCTGCTGGCCCGCCTGCCGGCGGTGGACATACCCACCGTGATCGTCTGCGGCCTGGCTGACCGCACCACTCCCCCACGGGACTCGCGGCGGATGGCCGCAGCCATCCCCGGGGCACGATCCATGTGGGTGCCCGGCGCTGGGCACATGCTGCCCTGGGAGGCACCCGCGGCGATCCGGGATGCGGTGGCCACCGTGGCGGACCCTGCGCAGGCCGGGCGGTGAGCCCGCACTCCGGTCGAGGTGTACCTCGAGCACCGCACGACAGCCGTGACCGGAGGCTGCCGATCCAGTGCCATAGGGCCCTTGAGGCTGCTGCCTGCCGCAGCGTAGAAAGGGGGTGTGGGGATCCGCACCGGACCCCGCCGAGACGGGGCACGACGTGGAGCCCGGGCCGTGGCCGGGGCTGGGATGGCCGCGGCCCTGATCTGCTCGCTGGCCGCGTGCAGCTGGCCCGGAGACCGAGTGGGCGTCCGAGGCTGAGCAGTACTTCGCCGACATCCACACCTCGTGGAACAGCGGGTTCGCCAATCTCGGCACATTCTTCGCCCCCGAGGCGACGATCGACACGCACACCCTGACCGGCAGGCCGCTGACCGAGGGACGGACGGCCGGGGTGACGGACCTACGCGAGTATGCCCAGGGCCAGGTTCTCCGGGCCCGCGCCGAGGAACCGCCCTACCTGTCTGCCGATGGGGCGATCGACCCGTCACGCTTCTACCCGTTCGGGCTGACCGTTCCGCAGGCTCCGGTGTACGAGTTCGCCGGCACGTCCGGGGCCACCCGGATGACCTGGACCGGATCCAAGCAGAGCGGTGAGAGGATCATGGACCTGCGCCCCGAGCCGGTCGACCGGGTCGTCGAGGGCTACCTGCGGATGTGGACCGGCCAGGGGCAGCCGACTCCTGAGATCTACGCGGCTGGCGCGGTGCTCCGCGACACCCTGCACGAGGTGTCCCTGACCGGGTCGCAGATCAGCGACGCGGCCGCGGCCGGGCGCGCCCCCCTGGGCCTGCGCGGTGCCAGCCTGCGGGAGATCCCGGACGGTGAGGGCCCCGCCGTGTACGCGCTGCACAACCCCTGGGTGGCCGACCAGCCGCTGGACATGGTGGTGCTCCTGCTCGACCTCCCCGGCGAGGGTGCCTGCCAGCCCCATGTCGGAGCCGCGCTCTGGCTGGATGACGAGGGCCGGATCACCCGGGAGGAGCGCTACCACCGCGTCGACTCGGTGCGCGCCTGCCTGGACACCCAGGACCTGCCGAGCGGGTGGTGGCAGTCGCTGACCCGGCCGACGGCGAAGGTGACCGGCACGGTGGCCGTCGCCGGGAACGAGGTCACCGTGTGGAACGGCACCCCCCAGCGTGAGGCGCTGCTGCGGTGGGCCCTGCAGCGCTTCGCGGATGCCGGCCTGCCTGCGCCGGCGCCCACCTCGGTGATGTTCCTCCCGCCGGTGGCCGACCCGTGGACCACCTACGGCTTCGAGCCCGGCACCCCGGACCTGGTCCTGCCCAGCACCGCGGAGGGCTGCGATGCCGAGGGCTGCCAGGAGTGGCCGTCCCCGGAACGCGCCTTCGCCCTCACCGAGCTGGCCCGCAGGTGGACGGCCAGCGCCGCCTCGCTGGACCGGCTCGCCGACTTCGCCGAGGCCCGCGGGCTGGAGTGGGCCGGTCGCGGAGCCCCTCAATCGCGAGCCAGCCATGGACCTGGCCGCGGCCACCGTGGCGTGGGGCCTGATGGACCAGCCCTACGACCTGCCCGACACCATCGCCGGGCGCACCTGCGACCAGCTCGCCGCCGACTTCCAGGCCCTCACCCAGGCCAGCACGGCTGGCGCGGCCTGCCCACCCCCTGGGGGGTGACCCCATGCCCCGCCCCCCCGCCGAGGACGCCCCCGGCGGGCCCTGGCGCTCTGCTGGCCGCAGCGACCCTGATCGCGGGGTGCGGACCCAGCACCGGCAGCCCGGCGCCCGGCCACCGCCACCATCGCCGAGCAGTGGTTCGCCGCCCGCGCCTCGGCACAACGCCAGGGCGTGGAGAACCTGGTCACCTTCTACGACCCCGACCTCGTCCTGGACCACCGGGCCCTGGGCCCCGAGCCGATCACCGGACGAGCCGAGGCGCTGGAGTACCTCAATGCGCAATGGCATCCGTTCCACGACACGCGTACGCAGACCGGCCCCCTGTACCTCTCCGCCGACGCTGCGCTGACCACCGAGACCGTCGCACCCGGGCCCCAGAGCAGGCAGATCGACGCGGTCGTCCACACAACCATGGGGTCGGCCACCGCCGTCTCCGAGACGATCGCCGCCTCGCTGGTCAGCTGGCGGACCCATGACCCCGCCGGCGACGAGCGGACCACGACGGTCCAGGCCCTCGCCCAGCACTACGCACAGGCCTGGTCGCAGGAGGATGTCGATGCCGTGCGGGTCCTTTACCAGCCCGAGGCGGTGGTCACGGACTCGATGGCCGGGGTCACCGCTCGCGGAGCCGCGCAGATCGCCGACCTCGCGGACGCGCCTGCCACGGCCGGCGGCCTCGGCGAACCATCGTCGACCAGCTGCCGGACTACCGGGGCCCCGCCATCTTCGCCGCCGGTCGCCCCCTCGAGGACGTCCCGTTCGACACGATCGCCCTCCTGATGACCGTGGGCGCCGAGGGCTCCTGCCCCCGCCGGGTCGCCACGGTCCTGCACCTCGGCCCGGACGGGCTGATCCAGGCCGAGGAACGCCTCCACCGCATCGACGACCTGCAGCGCTGCCAGGGCGCCCTGCCGTCCGGCTGGTGGGACTCTGCGGTGGTGCCCGACCCGGTCCTGGTGGAACGCACCGGCACCCTGACCGTCGGCGACCTCGAGATCGAGGTGTACAACGGCACACCCGGCCTTGAAGACCTGATCACCTGGTCGTTCGACCAGTTCCGCACCCACGGCCTGGGCACGCCGAAGGTCCGCCGCGTGACCTTCCACGACAACCAGATCGACAAGTGCGAGGGCGTCGCCGGCCTGATCCTCGGCGATGCCGTCACCCTCTGCTTCGACTCCGCAGCCGCCTGCCGGGACCAGGACTGCACCACCTGGCAGACCTGGGCCAAGAAGACCAGCCCTGCACGAGCTCGCGCACGCGTGGATGGACGAGCACCTGACCCCCGAGGCCATCGAGCAGTTCCAGGACGGCCACCGGGATGCCCACCTGGTCCGGCCCGGAGCACGCATGGGGCCAGCGCGGCGTCGAACTCGCCGCCGAGACCATCGCCTGGGCGATCTCCGACCAGCCCAGTCCCGGTCAACCCCGAACTCGGACGCCACTCCTGCGACGAGCTCTCGCGGTACTACGAGATCCTCACCGGCCGCCCACCCGAACCCACCCCGCCCGGATGCGAACCCACCCGGCAGGCTGACCAGGCTGACCGACGAACGTGTCGCCTCCCCCACGCCCGCGTCCGGGCTGCGCAACAGGCAACTGAGCTGCGGCCCTTGAACCTGCTCTGGTTCATGACCGCCCTGACGTCCCGCCCCCCGGATCAGGTGCCTGCGCGGAGGTCGTCAGTACCACTGCCCGGCACTCAGGGTCCCGGCCTCCTGGTCAGCTGGCCCGAGGGACGGTGGCGCTGGGTGCCAGCAGTTGGGTCCAGGTGTTGCTCGCGAGATGGTAGGCCCACACGTCGTCGACGGCCGGCGCCTCCTCATCGGGCAGGCCCCCTGAGGGCTCGCCCACCGGGCGTACCGACCCGCCGAGGACGATCATCCGGCCGGTGATCGGGTCGTAGACCATCTCGTGCCCGACGCGGGCCGTGGGATCAACAGCCACGCCGGCGACCGTGCAGCCGGTCGGCCAGCCTGGGCCACGCTCGACGGTGGTCCAGGTGTCCGCGGCCGCGTCGTAGGCCAGCACGGCGGTGTCCGCGAAGAGCACGGTCCGCCCCTGCTGCGGATCGAAGGCTGCGGCCCACCCGGCGGGGTACCCACCGGGGAGCGTGTTGGGCACCGGGGCACCTTGCTCCCAGGTGCCCTCGGCAGGGTCGAAGGCCCACGTCTCCCCGGTCTGCTCGAGGTCACCGGCGTTGGTCAGGATCAGGATCAGCCGATGCACGACGGTGTCGTAGGCGGCGACCACCTGGCCCATGATCAGTGCATCGGCACCGGGGGGCGCCGCACCGGACGCCTGGTCCTGCGCGTACAGCACCTGCCAGGTGCCCGTCTCCAGGTCCAGGGCCTTGACCATGGCCCCGTGCAGGCCGTGGTGCTCCCAGGCCAGGACCTGCTGGCGGTCCGGGTCGTAGGCCACGATCGGCCACCAGTCGCTGCCACCGCCCTCGGCGTCCACCTGGGTCCACGTGTTCCCCGCCAGGTCGTAGGCCCACACCGGTGCCAGCCCCGTGGGCAGACCCACGGTCCGGTCGGCAGCCTCGTCGTACACCAACTCCAGCAGGCCCACAGGCGCTGCCGCCCCGGTGTCGGCGGCACCCTGGTCGACCCAGGTGTTGGTGCCCACGTCGAAGGTCCACGTCGAACCCGGGGTGGATGCGCCCGCATCGTCGACGGACTGTCTCCCGTTGGCCACGATCCGGCCCGCCGTGGTGTCCATCGCCGCCAGCACGCCCATCACGCCCAGGTCCGGGCGGGCTTGATCGGGCGGGCCGGGCTGCTCCGTGCCGGACCCCGGGGGGCACCCGGACACCGGGGTCGCCGACGGTGGAACCGACCCGGCGGGTTGCGTGGCCGACCCCGTGCCCGACGCCACCGGGGCGGGTCCCGAGCCGCACCCCGACAGGAGGAGCACGCCCGTACCCACGGCTGCGGCCAGCGCCCTGATCAGCACCGACCGCCGGCCCACCCCGTGCGATCCGCATGATGCGCACCTCCTTCGAGTCCCGCGACGACCGGTACTGTCACAGGGGCTTTGGAGGACCAGCCGCGCCGAGCGGCTGGGGACCACCGGGCGTTCCCCGCGTTCGGTCAGCCGGAGACGACCCCGAACCGGGCGAACCGCCTGGTGTGCGCCATGTCAGCAGTCACACTGCCGGGACGTTCGCCTGTTCAACGGCGCCACCTCGCCGGGCTACCGTGGAGGTGGGACCGCGGCCCGGGCACGTGTCGTTGCCGCGGCCCGAGGGAGGGGTCATGAACACCATGACCAGGGTCGGCACCGACGTCGGCGCTCGATGGAAGAGGCACCGGATCGAGCGGCCCCTCAGTCCCCACACCGACTCGCTCGAGGCGCCGCCTGGTCCCGCCCGGGCCGGGGAGACGACCCCCATCCCTTCCGAGGTCGGGAACCCCGATCGTGGGATGGCGATGGACGTGCCGACGATGATCGCGGTGTCGACAGTGGCCTGGGCCCTGGCCGACGTCGTGCACGAGATCGTCGGTCACGGTGGTGCTGCCGCGCTGCTGGGGATCCCAGTCCGGGCGGTGTCGACGACGACCATCTTCGCCGACTGGGACCAGATCCAGTCCATGGCGGAGGTCAGGACCATCCACGCGTCGGCGACGGTGCTCAATCTCGTCACGGCAGGGCTGGCGCTCCTGGCACTGCGCTCGCGGCGGGTCACCAGCCCGGCGTCCCGGTACTTCCTGTGGGTCTTCGCCACCATCAGTCTGGTGATCGTCACCCTCAACCTCGTCGTGGGCGGGGACTGGTCTGTGGTCATCGAGGGCTTGGAGCCGGCCGGTCTGTGGCGTGCCGGGATCCTCGCCGCGGGCATCCTCGTCGCGATCGTGAACCACGTGCTCCCGCTGAGGCTGTGGCTGCCCGACCTGCGTGGGCGCCGCAGGCTGCAGTTGAAGATCACCGCTGTTCCCGTCCTGGTCCTGCTCGTCGTCCAGACCCTGTCGGTGCTGGGCAGCCCGTTCACCGACGTGCCGATGGACTCGGGCACCAACAGCCTCGTCACGTCCTGGGCCCTCACCTTCTTCTTCGGGGTGTGGCTGGCCCTGGTGAACCTGATACCGGTGCCGCGCTCGACTGCGCCGGTGGACAGCATCCAGCTGGCCCGCTCGAAGACCTGGCTGGCCGTCGGGCTGGTCGTCGCGGTGTTCTTCATCGTGGTGCTCGGCCCCGGCCTCGGGCCCCTGGAAGCCGATCCCCGTCTCGCCTGGGTGCGGTGATCCGGCCCCCGCTCCGATACTGATGGGCCACCACGGGGCCGTGGCACCCGTTGCATCGTGGGCGGCCTCGAGTCACTGGTCGAGGATGAGCTCCGGGTACTCCGGCGTCCACATCGCGTCGAACACCTGCTGGACGGGATTGTCCAGCACGCGGGTCGCGACGCCGTCCCGCTCGGCAGCCTCGGCAACGGCAATCGCAACCGTGGCCGACACCATCCGCAGCTCGGAGACAGCCGGCAGCAATGACGCCCCGGGCCGATCCACGTGGACGAGCCCGGCGACGGCCTGCGCGGCCGCTGCGATCATGCGGTCGGTCACGCGGGTCGCCCGGCACACGGCCACGCCAAGGCCCAGGCCGGGGAACACAAGTGCGTTGTTGGCCTGGGCGATCCGGTACTCCCGATCGTCGAGGTGGACCGTGGGGAACGGGGACCCGGTGGCGATCAGGGCCCGGCCATCGGTCCAGGCCAGCAGGTCCGCGGGTGTGGCCTCGACCAGTGATGTGGGATTGGACAGCGGCATGATCACCGGGTGGTCCACGTGAGCGGCCATCTCGCGGACTATGTGCTCGGCGAAGGCCCCGGGTTGGCCGGAGGTGCCGATCAGGATCGTGGGCCTGACGTTTCGGACCACGTCGGCCAGGCCGATGCGCCCTTCGACGTCCAGTGTCCACGCATCGGTCTCGGATGCGTGGCGTGCGTAGGGCCGCTGGAACGGCCGGATCCTGTCCCCGAGGGCGGTCGTGAGCAGCCCACGGCTGCCGAGCCCCCAGAAGGCCGCAGTTGCCTGCTCGCGTGTCGCGCCCTCGTTGATCATCATGTCGCGCATCAGGTCGGCGACGCCGACCCCGGCGGTCCCCGCACCGTGGATGACGATGCGTTGGTCGCGCAGACGGCCACCACCGGAGCGGACCGCGGCCAGGGCGGCCGCTGCGACCACGGCCGCGGTGCCCTGCACGTCGTCGTTGAAGGTGCAGATCCGGTCCCGGTAGGTGGCGAGCACCCGGTGGGCATTGGCGGCGCCGAAGTCCTCCCAATGGATCATCGCGTGGGGGAACACCGCGGTCGCCGCATTGACGAACGCCTCGATGAAGTCGTCGTAGCGCTGCCCTCGGACACGGCTGTGCCGAAGGCCCAGGTAGAGCGGGTCGGACAAAAGGGCCAGGTTGTCGGTCCCCACGTCCAGGACGATCGCGATGGCCCGGTTCGGGTCGATGCCAGCAGCCGCCGTGTAGAGGGACTTCTTCCCCAATGCGATCTGGATGCCGCCCACGCCCTGGTCACCGATCCCGAGGATCCCCTCGGAGTCGGTGACGATCAGCAGGTCGACATCCTCGGGATTGCGGCCCTGGCCCTGCAGCGAGCGCTCGATCTGTTCCGGGTTCTCGATCGAAAGGAAGACCCCGTGCAGGCGCTGGTATGACTGGCTGAACTCGATGATCGCCGCCCCGATCGTGGGCGTGTACACGATCGGCATCATCTCCTCGAGGTGCTCGCTGAGCAGCCGGTAGAACAGCACCGTGTTGCGATCACGAAGCGCCGACAGGAAGGCGAACTTGTCCAGGTCAGTCTCCGCGCGCAGGAACTGGTTGTACGACCGGTGCAGCTGGGCCTCCAGCGGGGTCACCCCCGTGGGCAGATGCCCGATCAAGCCGAGCCTCTCCCGCTCCTCGAGAGTGAACGCGGTACCGCGGTTCAGGCGCGGGATCCGCAGGAGCACGCTGCCCGTCACGGAAACCTTGATCCTGCCCCCGTGGTGGCCCGGCAGAACCTCATAGGGACGTTGCGACATACCCCCAGCCTACGAGCCACGCCGCAGTGGAGCGCCCTGCAGCGGACCGCCCCACTCACCAGCGGGCGCGCGGTCCGGGGGCTAACGTGGCGGGCATGAACCCCTCACCAGCCACCACCCCGGCGCAGGACTCCTCCACCGCGACGACTGCGCCCGTGGAGCCGGGTCGCCTGGCCGCGCTGCGCCGGTACAACATCGTCGTGGGCCTGATCCTGCTCGTGCAGGCGGTGGCTGTCGTCGCTTTGTCCAACGACTTCACCCTTCCGGTCACCGCGTCCTATCTCGAGGGGCCGCCCGGGACCCCGCCCGGTGATCCGGTGACGTTGCTCAACACCCCGATCGGGCTGGCGGTTGCCGGGTTCCTGGCTCTGTCCGGGGTGGCGCTGCTGATCGTGGCCACTGTGTGGTCGCGTGGGTATGCCGCGGATCTGGCCCGGCAACGCAACCGGGCCCGATGGGTCGAATACGCGCTGACGTCGTCGATGATGATCGTGCTGATCGCCCAGATCACCGGCCTGACCGATGTCGCCGCCCTGGCCGCGATCTTCGCGGTGAACGCGGCGATGATCTTCTTCGGCTGGCTGCAGGAGGTCTACGAGCACCCCGGCGGCGGGTTCCTGCCGTTCATCTTCGGGTCCATGGCCGGCATCGTGCCGTGGTTGATCATCGCGTTCTTCGTGATCGCCCCCGGATCCACGTCCTCAGCCGAGCCCCCCGGGTTCGTGTACGGGATCATCGTGTCGCTGTTCCTGTTCTTCAACGTGTTCGCCCTCAACCAGTACCTGCAGTACAAGCGGGTCGGACGCTGGGCGGACTACCTGGTCGGGGAACGCACCTACATCACCCTGAGCCTGGTGGCGAAGTCCCTGCTCGCCTGGCAGGTCTTCGCCGGCACCCTCGCCGGCTGACCGCAGCAGGACCGTCCTCCGGCTGCAGTGGTCACTCAGCCGGTCCCTGGTCGGGGCACTGGGCTGTCGTCGGTGCGGGCTTGCCGGTCAGGGTGGTGAACAGGCTCCCGAGCTCGTTGCACCTGTCGGCGAAGTGGGGGTGGACGAACGGATCGTCGGTGAGTGCCCACTGGACGGTGGAGGCGGCCAGCTCCATCCCCCGGTCCCGCCAGTCGTGGTCCGTGTCGGCCCATGTGGGCAGCCCGGCCTGTTTGGTGAAGCGCCGGGTGGTGTCGTCATCGATGGTGTTCTTGTCGAGCCCCGCCCAGATCCACACGTGGGCTAGCTCGTGGAGGGTGGTGGCCTTGGCTTGCGCTGTCCATTGTGTGCAGGTGGCCGGGTCGGTGCAGGCGGTCTTCTCGACGAAGCAGAGGCTCAGGGTTGTGCCGGTGGCAAGGCCGTAGATGCGGCCGTGGATGTCGTTGCACACGTCGAGGTGTTCGCCGTAGAAGGACACCTCCGTCACGGTCGGTGGGGTGAGACCCGCTGCTGTGAACCGGTCAGCGGCCCAGGTGATCAGGCCGTCGAGCCCTGGGGTGCTGTTGAACATGGCCACGTCCCTGCCGTTGAGTGACAGGGAGCCGGTCTGGATCTTCGCGACCGCCGGTGGGATGGTGACCGCCTCCCACCAACGAGGGCCGGCTGCTGCGTCCCCCGGCCCCGCTCCGATGCAGCGGGTGAGGGTGTCGACCCGGTGGTAGCGCTGCTCGTGGGTGATGCGACCCTGCTCGTCGAGTTCCAGGACGACGGCCAGATGCCCGGGGCACTGATCGCCCTGCGTTGTGACGAGCATGGCCATTGATCGCATCGGGTCGGAGTGGCGCTCACCGGGGGGTGTCACGACGAAGACGGCGGGGCCGCTGGCGTCGGGGAGCGCGTCGATGATCACCTGGTCGAGCCCTCCGGACTGGGCCGGCCCGGTGGTCAGGGCGGTGACCTCGTCGTGGGACTGGGTGCGCACTCCCATCAGGTCGTCGGTGAGGGTGGCGGTGGGCGCGTAGAGGTCCGCGACTGCCGTGCGCCGATGTGCTGGACCACGCCGTCGCCCAGTCATGGGCCACCCTCTGCACCGCCAGCATCCGGGGATCGCCCTGTAGGCGCTCCCGCCAGGCCAGGACCGACAACGCGAAGACCTGCGACGTCATGCCCTGCGCGCCGAAGGTGTCGATGGCCAGCAGGCGGTTGGGGTCCTCGGCGGGGCCCTTGATGGGTGCTGCCTCGACCGCACCCATCCGGGACACGTAGAGGGCCCCGGGCTCCGGGGTCTGGTTGCGGAACGGGACGAACGCGCCACCGATGGCCTGCAGCACCGACTCCCGTCCCGTGACCTGAGGGCCCTCGATGGTGGTCAGGTCGAGGCGCGCGTCGTCGGCGTAGAACGGCCCGACGTTGAACGCCCCCTGCCGCAGGGCGTCGTGGTAGGCGGCGAACCACTCCTCAGCCCGGCTGGGGCCACCCGGGGGCCCGAGCCCGGGAGGGCTGCTGCATCCCGTGGACAGGACCAGCGCCAGCGTCACCAGTGCCGCGGCCGAGTGCCCGGGCCACCCGGTGACCGGTGGCGGTGGGGGTCACGGGGTGCCTGCGCTCCCCGCGCCGGGCTGTGCGCAGGCTCGGGGATCGGGCAGGGCACCGGTCAGGGTCTGGAAGTCGGTGCTCAACTGCTCGCAGGTCAGCGGCCCGAGGCGGGGGTCGACGGTGTAGGGCTGGTCCATCAGGCCCCAGGTGAGGGTCTCCGCGGCGCGTTCGTTGCCCTGCTGGGCCCAGGGCAGGTCCGGGTCGTGCCAGGTCAGGTCGTTCGCTGCCAGGAATGCCGCGACCTGCTTCGAGGTGAACTCGTACGAGGCACGGCCCGCGTACTTCGGCGGCGCCAACCAGAGGTGGGCGAACTCGTGCAGGGTGGCGGCCCGCACGGCGGTGGGCCACTGGCAGGGGGGCCCCTCGGGGCAGGCCTCGGGCCCGGTGAACGGCAGGCCCAGGTCGGGGGCGGTGCTGCCGGTGAGGAACCCGAACGCCTCCCACCGGTCACCCTGCACGGGCGGCAGGAACGTGACCGACGTGGGCTCCGGGGCCGGCAGCCCCACGCTGGTGAACCGTGACCGCGCCCAGTCGATGATCGGGTCGGCCTGTGGGCCACCGTTCCAGATGGCGATGTCGTGGCCTTCAGCAGGCAGCCAGCCGGTGATCCCGATGCCCGGCGTCACCGGGATCCGGGCCTCATCCCACCACCCGGTCGGCCGGTCGTCGGCGGGCAGGCAGCGCCGCGCCGCGTCGATCCGGTGGTAGCGCTCCTCGCGGGTGATCCGCTTCTGCGTCGTCGAGGTCGAGCACGACCGCCACCGGACCAGGGCACCCACCCTCCGCCCCGACGTCGAGGAGCAGGACCAGCTGGTCGACCGGATCGGGTCCCTTCCGGAACGGTCCGTTGATGAAGTACGCGCGCCCACCCTCACCAGGGAACTCGCGTACGACGGCACCCGGCAACCCGCCCTCAGCAGCCGCTGCCACCCCCATCTGGGCGATGGCGGCAGCGCCCTTGGCAGTGATGTCGGCCAGGGAGTCGCGCAGGACGGCGTCCTCGGCGTACAGGTCGCCGATCCGCACCGGGTCACCCGAGGCCCACGCGCTGACGTACCCATCGACGAGGGGGTCGATCTCCGAGGCAGGCACGTCGCAGTACTCGGGGGCGCCCGCGAGCGACGGCGCATTCATCAACTCCTCAACACCCCGGTTCGTGATTCTCGAGACATTCGCGAAATGCCAGTCCGTGTCCCGCACGTCCGTCACCTCCACGACCCCCTCACGGGAGAGGTAGATCGGCTCAGCCGGCCCCATCTCGGCGATGCTGGCGTCGGTCTGGTCAAACCCATAGATGAAGCGGGGCGTCGTTTGCATGCTGTCCCGGTCGTTCTGGACGATCTCGGGCCGTCCCGTCCCCTCGAAGCCGTTGAGCTCCCGCATGTCCACCCGCGCGTTCGGGGCCCAGAACGGAGCACCGTTGGTGAACCCGACGGCGGTGGCAGCCGACCACGCGGCCGTGTAGGCCTCCGCCGAGGAGGCCCACACAGGGTCCTGAACCACCTCAGCCTCAGGGCCGGACCCGCACCCCGTGACCGCCGCCACCAGACCGCACACCACCACGCCAGCCACCGCACGTGCGGCGTTATGTGAACCCCCATCCGCGCGGGGGGCCATGAGCCTTCCCACACCTCCGCTCTACGCCCCAGTCCCGCGTTCGGGCCAGAGTCCTTCGTCCCTGGCAACCATCACGTGGCCCCGCCCCCACCGCGGTCGATCAGTAGTTGATGGTGCCGGTCAAGGTGGCCGACCATGGCCACCGGGCGGTGAGATCGAGGAACAACGAGCCATCTCCGCTGACGTCGAAGCAGAACGGCTCCGTCGTGCAGACGGTGGTGAACTGCGGATCAACGCTGTACACCTCCGTCAGCGAACCGGACGCGCCCTTGAAGCGCCCGGTTCCCCCGGTGATGGTGATGGGGATGACGTTGGTCTCGTCGGATGGGTCGTAGTCGTAGGTCCCGTACACCTTGTCACCGTTGGCGGCGACGATCGTCAAGTGCCCATCCCCGATGTACTCGGGCAGGGCCGGGCAATGCGAATTGGATGCCGTGACCTTGCCCATGTGGGTCGCCCTGCCGGTCGGATTGCCGAGCGTTGTCGACCGGTCCGCAGTCGGGTCGGGCCATCCGCCGGGAACTCCCAGTACGCCTCGCCGACCAGTGTTGCTCGGAAGGGTCGGTCCATCCCGCCCCTTTCGGCGTATGCACCAGGGGCCGCCATCAGGGTGACCAGCGCGACCACGACGACGGCGATCGGTAATCGTCGGAACATCTCTAGCCTCCTCTCGAATCCCCTTTCGATCATGACCCCGCGCGATCCAGGATCGGTCCAGACGACAGCCCACCACGGCGCCTGACGGGCGTAGGCTCGTCAGCAGGAGGCGATCATCGGATGCGGTTCGAGGTCCTCGGCCCGCTCAGGGTGTCCGACGGCGAGCACTCCCTCGATCTGGGCGGACCCCGCCAGCAGCACGTCCTGGCCTGCCTGCTGGCCGCCGCACCCATGTCGCTCAGCGTCGACCGCATCATCGAGGAGGTCTGGGGCGACGCGGCGCCGGCCACGGCATCGCACGTCGTGCGGACCTACGTCTCGAATCTGCGCCGGGTGCTCGGCGACCGGCTGGTCTCGGACGGCTGGCACTACCAGCTCGCCCTGGACGGTGATCCGCTCGACGCCGAGCAGTTCGCCCTGCTCCTCGACCGGGCCCGCGGTCCGGCGGGTGTGGAGCCGGCGACTGCGGTGAACCTGCTGGAACAGGCCCTGGGCCTCTGGAGGGGAAGCCCGTTCGGCGACCTCGTCGACAGTGGACCGATGGTCGCCCATCGGGCCCGGGAGCTCGAGGAGCAACGCGTCCAGGCCGTCGAGCTGCTCATGGACGCCGAACTGGCGCTCGGGCATCACGACCGAGTCATCAGCGCGCTGAAGCCCATGATCGGGGAGCACCCCTTCCGCGAGCACCTTCACCGCCAGTTGATGCTGGCGCTCTATCGGGCCGGGAGGCAGGGCGAGGCGCTCCAGGTCGGCTGGGATCTCCGGGCCACCCTCAGACAGGAGCTCGGGATCGAGCCGGCGGCCGAGACCCGGGTCCTGGAGGACCGGATCCTCGTCCAGGACCCGGGCCTGGCCCTTCGTCCCCCCACCAACGCCCCGGCCTTCGTCTCATCGTTCGTGGGGCGCACGCAGGAGATGGCCGACATCCGCAGGCTCCTGCTCGGCAATCGCATGGTCACGCTTGTCGGGACGGGCGGGTCCGGCAAGACGAGGCTGGCCCGCGAGGTCGCCCACGGTCTGCTGGACCGATTCCCCGACGGCGTGTGGTGGGTCGATCTCGCCCCCCTGGCCCCGGGAACGAGCGTGGCTGCCCGGACCGCGGCCGTGTTCGGGCTGACGGCCCAACCCGGCGTCGGACCCGAATCGGCTCTCGAGCGCTACCTGGCCCGACGCTGCGCCCTGGTGGTCTTCGACAACTGCGAGCACGTCGCCGAAGAGGTGGCGGGACTGGCGACCGACCTGCTCACCTCTGCCGAGGGACTCCGGGTCCTGTCGACCAGCCGACGCATCCTTCACGCTCAGGGCGAGGTGCGCTACGAGGTGCCGCTGATGAGCCTGACGCACGGCGCTGTCCCGGGTCGGTCCGATGCCGAGGAGCTCTTCATCGAGCGAGCGTCAACCGCCGATCCCGCCTTCCAGGCCAGCCGCGACGCGCTCGAGGACGTTGCCAGGATCTGTCGATCCCTCGAGGGCCTGCCCCTGGCGATCGAGATGGCCGCAGCCCGGGTGGCGATCCTGACCCCCGCCGAGATAGCCGACCGGGTGGGGGAACCATTCCGATTCCTGGTGAACGGGCCTCCCGCCCCAGCCCGCCACACCAGCCTTGCGGCCGCCCTCGACTGGAGCTACCAGCACCTCACGCCCGAGCAGCAGGTCCTCTTCGATCGGCTGTCGGTCCTCGTCGGTCCCTTCGACCTTGCTGCGGCGCAGGCCGTCGCGGGATGGGCACCTGCGCCCGATCAGCCGGTCCTCAACGACCTGAGCGCCCTGGTCGATGCGTCGATGCTCACGCATGTGCGCACCCGCGAGGGCCTGGTCCGCTTCGGCATGCTCGACACGCTACGCGCCTACGGCCGCACGAGACTGGCCGACCGCGGTGAGTCCGACCTCACCGCCGCGCATCACAGCAGGCACTTCCTCGACATGGTCCGGCGCTCCGCTGAGCTCAGGTTCACCCCTGCCCACACAGGAGCCCTGGCGCAGCTCGAAGCCTGCAACGACGACCTCCTCGTGGCACTGGACTGGTCGCTGTCCCATGACCCCAGGGACGTCACGCTCACGGCATCACCCGGTCTCGTGCACTACTGGATCTACCGAGGCGAGCCCGAACCCGCCCAGCGGTACGGCACGGCGATGCTCTCGGGCGCGGGCCAGGGCAGGACGCCGGCACTCGCCGGCGCCTACATGGCGAAGGGCTTCGGGTCCACGTTGATCGGCGATCCGCAGGAGGCGGCGGCTGCGGGCAGCGCCGCATTGGCAATCCTCGAAGGGGGTGACGACTGGAAGCTGCTGCTGTACGCCTACAACAGCATGGGCCAGGCATCGGTCTTCACCGGGCAGTTCGAGATCATCGCCGCGATGGGCCACCGCATCCTCGACCTGTGCCGCACCCACGACGCCGACCTCCCCCGCGCCTACGGACTGGCCCTGCTCGGCGAGGCCGAGTTCTTCAGCGACGGCGACCTCGATGCGGCTCATCGATACCTCTGCGAAGCGATCCCCCTGTTCCGGCAGCTGGGCGATGACCAGGCCCTGAACATGTTCGGGCTGGGCATGCTGGCCCCGGTGAGCGCCCTTCAGGGCCACCTCGAGGAAGCCGAACGAGCGGCACTGGAGGCGAGCACCCTCGGCGGCCCGGGCTGGTCGGCCACAGCGCTGATCCTCCTCGGCATGTTCGTCCTGCACCCGCGAGGTGACATCGACCGGGCCGAACGCGTCATCAAGGCCGGGGTCGAGCGCGTGCACGAGCACTCGATGGAGGTGTGGGTTCGCTCCGGCCTCCTCGGGCTCGGCCGGATCGCCGCCGAACGCGAGCAGTGGCCCGACGCGGCCCGGCTGCTCGGAGGATGCAAACCGGCGCTTCCTCCCTGGGCCCAACACAGCCGATGGTGGACCTGCGAACCACCAGTCCGCTCAGCCCTCGGCGACGAGGCCTACGACCGGATCACTGCCGCTGCAGCTTCCGAGCCACTCGACGCGTTGGCCACCTGGGCGACCCGACCCTGACTGCCGCACCCTCGTCGCTGATGTCGAGGCGTCGCGGGTGGGCCAGAATGGGATCCCGGCGCGTTCGCTCAGAGTCCCAGCTGCTGGTTCAGCAGGTTGACGATGGGCCATGCGCCGTCGGTCCAGTTGGAGATGACGGTGTAGGTGAGGTCCTGCCGCGGCTCGTGGAGGCTGATGACGGACACCCCGGCGTCGTAGCCCTCCAGCCACGCGGCTTCACCAGTGGCGTGCAGGTGGAAGCCCAAGCCGTAGCGTCGGGACTCCTCGGGCCAGTCGCTGCGCGGGGTCATCATGAGTGCGACGGCGTCCGGGGAGACGATCCGGCCGGAATTCAGGGCCTTCCAGAGGCGGTGCAGGTCGGCCGCGGTCGAGTAGACGCCTCCGTCGCCCACGCCGACCACCGGCAGGTGCAGCACGTTCGTCCGGAGCCCGCCGCGGGCCAGGTACCCGCGCGCGGCGCGCGCGGGCAACTCGTCGGACCGCAGGAAGGCGGTGTTGGCCATGCCGGCAGGCTCGAGCACGTGGCGACGCACCAGCTCGTGGTACGGGGCACCGC
This sequence comes from uncultured Actinomycetes bacterium, assembly GCA_963729885.1. GTDB lineage: Bacteria > Actinomycetota > Actinomycetes > S36-B12 > CAIYMF01 > Prado023. The sequence goes on along the minus strand of CAVSQK010000054.1, from coordinate 6,814 downwards.
CTGCGCGCTCGACGAGCAGGGCCAGCACCACGTACCCGCCGTTGTTGTAGGCGAAGCGCTCGCCAGCCGGGAAGACCGTTGGGTGGCCGGCAAGGACGGCGAGGTACTCCTCGGGGGTGGAGAGCTGGTGGACCGGAACCGGCATGGCGTACTGGGTGATGTCGTGAAACACGTCCTCGTCGAAGTAGTCGCCGATGCCGGACCGGTGGGCCAGCAGGTGCTCCACGGTGACGTCGTCGGCGATCTCGGGCAGGTCCTCGTCGAGCAGCGACCGGGCGGTGGTCGCCAGGTCGAGCCTGCCCTGCTCCACCAGCGCCATCGCGGTCAGCGCGGTGAGCCCCTTGGTGGCGCTGGCGGTGCCGAACTGGGTGTCCGCGGTGTTGGCGATCCCGTACGCGCGGTCGGCCAACCCGAACGCCTGGACGATCCGGGGAACACCGCGTCGGTCGACGCGGACCGCGCCGGAGAAGCCCACCGCCTGAGCTGTCGCGCGGAGATCGTCCTCAAGGAAGCCCACACGGCGAACCTAGTGGCCGCGAACCCGCCGCCAGCGAGCCACGCCCTCCGTCCCGCTCGGCGGATCCACGCGTCAAGCCGCGAGCACGCTTGGCGGCGAGTCCCACCGAGGCCACCGGGGCGGCGATGCCCGGCCCCAACGTCGCGTCTCGCAGCGATCGACGCACCCGGCCAGCCACCCGCCAGGTCGATCGTGTGAAGGCTGGACTCCGGCGAGCCCCACCTTCCCTGCATCGCCGCGGAAAGGTCAGAGCCGCACTGAATTGCCGCCTGACCCTTGACCCTCGAGGCTGCGCGTGCCCTACTTAGGTAGGGCTGGCTGCCCCCTCCTCTGGTTCCCTCCACCTCTGCCGGGGCACTTTCGGAACGGAGCGAGACGCCATGAGTCATCCACGGAACCCCTCGGCTTCTCCACTGGTTGGGTCCCGGTCGCCTGTGAGCCCGCGGGCGTGGGCACCGATCGTGCTCGGCATGATCGTGGCCCTCGCTGCAGCGTGCACGTCTGGAGGTTCCGTGGCCACTGGGGATGCTGGCTCCCCGACAGGTTTCGGGGCCGGCCGGGCAGACCAGCACGTCTGCCAGCCCCGAGACGATCACCGTGCAGCCCGGCGAGGAGTGGATCCTGTACCAGGACGACCAGCTGAAGACCAGCCTCGTTCGCCCGGACGGCACGGGAGTCCACTCGCCCACATCGGACCTGCCCGGCGGTGACCAGACGAACCCCGACTGGTCGCCTGACGGCCAGCGCATCGCGCTGATCGTGGCCGACGACGACGGCACGGAGGACCTGTGGGTCGTCGACGTGGACGGCGCCAACGCTGAGCGGATCCTCGACTGCGCCGACCCCTGCCGGAATGTGGACGACCCGTCGTGGATGCCCGACGGCCAGTCGATCATCTACAGCCGCAACGCCTACGACCCCAGTGGCGCCCTCGGGCTCGGCACCCTCGAGGTGGTGCAGGTCGCGACCGGAGACGTGGAGGTGCTGCTCGGGCCTGAGTCCACCACGGCCTTCGCCGGCGTTCGCCCCGCTCCCGATGGCTCGGCGGCGGTTGTCGAGGTGGTCGACAAGGCGGGTCCGGACCCGTATGCCGAGGTGACAGGGGTGACCCTGTCCGTGGTGGACCTGAGCACCGCTGCTCATGCGGTCACGGGAATCACCGACCCGGCGCTGTTCGCCGCTACCGCCGACTGGAGCCCGGACGGCACCCTCATCACCTACTCCGCCCTTGCCGCGGCCGGCGACACCTCCCCGGACCTGTTCACCATCCGCCCGGACGGCACCGAGATGACCCAGGTGACCCAGCTCGCCGCCGACGGGGGTAGCGCCATCCATCCGACCTTCACTCCCGACAGCGCACGAGTCGTGTTCGTGGCCGACCTCGGGACCGGTGACGGCGGCCTGGCCCAGGTCGACCTCAACGGCGCCAACCTCGGACCCGCCACAAGCGATGGGTACCGCTCCGGCAACCACCCAAGAATCCGCCCGGTTAGCTGACAACCACGCGGCATGTCCTCCCACGGCCCGCGGTACTTGACAGTCATAGGTGGCGTGCCGTGGGCGCGGGACAGTGATCGCTGACACCCCAGACGGACACTCTGACGGCCCAATGCACCTCGGGTGTGGGCCGTTCCTGCCCTGGTCACGCTGGGTGAGATGAGACAGGTGCGGTGAAGGGCCGACCACAGGTGCGTCCATGGACGTGGTGAAGCACCGGGTCCTCCTGCGCCGATACGTGGCAACGAGCCGAGATGACGCAGTTGAAGTCCCTGCGGGCAAGGTGCGGACCGTCAAGGGCCCACGCATCGGACGATCTATGGCCCACTTCTTGACAGCGATAGGTGGCCGCTAGGACGCAGGCCCTAAGTGCGCCACCAGCCACGCGGCGATCTGCGGCACGTCGAACTGGCCAGATGCCGCGCTGAGCATCAGGTCCTCAGCGTCGTCGACCGTGTAGGTGAGGTCCCGATCGTTGAGGAGGCAGAAGATGCGGGCTGCCGACCATGCGAGGCACTTGTTCCCATCCACGAGGGCGTGGTTGCGGACCAAGGAATGCAGCAGCGCTGCGGCCTTGTCCTCGAAGGTCGGGTAGGCGTCTTCACCGAAGACCGTGACCTGGGGGCGGGCCGCAGCCGCCGCCAGCAGGCCCGCATCGCTGACCACCACGTGATCGATCACGCCGGCGGCGATCTCGAGGAGATCCTCGACCGAGAGGTACTCGATCTCCTCGGCGCTCACTGGCTCAGTCGCTCGAGCAGCTCGCGATCCTCGGTGCGCACACGCTGGATCGCGCTCAGCAGGCGCTGCGGGCGGTCCGAGACGTACTGGGCGATGGCGGTGCGCGCGACCTCCTGCATCGAGCGCCCCTCCTGCTCGGCCTTCGCACGCAGGGCGTCGCTCTCGGCATCGCTGAGACGGAGGTTCATCGCCATACCCCAACGGTACCACGGCGGTACCAGGAGGTGTCGAGTCCTCACGATGCCCGCACGTCGCCGCTACGCGGCGATGTGGGGCACGGGGATCTTGCGGTGTGGCCGCCAGGGCTCCGAGCGAGACATCGCCGAGCTGCGCGGATTCTGGCGAGCCTCAGCCTGACCGGACGGCAGCGCGCTCGAGGTTAGGGTCTGGCGACCGCGAACCTGGGGCAGTTGCTCCCTGCCGGCCTATCCCCCGACGGGTGGCAACTCGGCACCCAGTTGCACCATCGCCTCCGCAACCCTGTCAAGCCTGCTGGCCGGGGGCCGGGCCTCCAACTCAAACGTGACCGCGGAGGTGGTCGCGTAGGTCTCGTTGGCCCAGGTGGTGAACTGGCCCACCCAGTTCGCCAGGCATTTCGGGGGACTCTTGAGGCGGTACCCGGTCAATTCGTGCAGGGTCCGGCTCAGCGTCTGGGAACGGTACGGCGTGCAGTCGATCAGGTTCAACTGCTGGTGGAACACCACGACTTCGGTGGGTTTGATCTGTTCCATGGCGGACATGAGGGCTTGCGTCTCCGGTTCGCTGCCGGCCCTGCGGCCCCCGTAGACGACCGTCCCCACCCCTTGGACCTTCCATGTCGAGTCGGGGAAGTTGCGGTTGAGGTCGACCTTGTGGGCGTTGCCGCGGGACAGGACCAGAGTTCCGTCTGGGTTGGCCGTCTTGATCACCCAGACGTTCGCCTTGCGGCCGGTGATGTCCCTCTCCTGCAGACGAGAGACGACACCCAGCCCGGCCGGCTCGATGCCGTGTACGGACCCAACCACGAGCACCGAGTGCGTGGCCGTGTCGTCCGAGCCCCGCAGCTGGCAGGCATCGATGGCCCGGCCCTGAACCGACTTGCCCAGGCGGATGGTCTGGGCGCAACCAGGCTCCGTGGAGGGAGTTGTCGACGGCGTGGCAGCGGGTGCGGCCGGCGCGCCTTCACTCTTCTTGGCAGCGGGCAGGGCCTTGGCAGTTACCTTGGTCGAGCCCTTGGGTAGGTACCCCGCGGCCTTCCCGTTGCGGATCCGCATCACGGTCGCCGCCTTTGTCTTGGCCGCCGTGCGCCACTCGAGAAGCACATGCTTCGCCTCGCTGGTGACCGTGATCAAGATCCGTCCCGTCGCCTCGGGCACAACGACGACGGCCACAGCGTCCCGCCCGCGGACCACCGTGGACGCCGAAACACCGCCCGGGCCCGCACTGACCGTCAAGGTCGTGGTCAGCCCGGCAGCCGGGGCGGCGAGTTGCGCAACTGCGACCATCCCCCCTGCAAGACCCGCCAAAGCACGCACCCGCATGTGTCATAGGACACTCCCGGGGGCCGACGCGGGTACGGAGCACGCTGGACTATCCCAGCCCGGTCGGCGATAGCCCGGGAGCCGCGCCGGTCTGCGGACCAACTTGGCGAGTGAGCATTCCGGTGGCATCTACGTCGCCTGGGACGGGTCCCCTCTGCCGCTGCTCGACGGGCGTAGTCACGACCATTCCGTGGCCAGCGCGTGATCGACGACCGACGGCCTGCGCGACATCGTCCGTGACAGTGCCAACGCCCACACCGGCAGCGCCAGGAAGCCCCCGACGGTCAGGGCCACGCCGGGTCCTGTCACGGCGTACTGCGCTCGCGACCCCTTGGGCAGGGCCGCACCCGCGGCCGCCACGGCCATGCCGCCCAGCCCGGCGCCCCCGATGATCCTTGCTGCCCGGGTCAGCCGCCGCGGCAGCACCTCGCTGGCCGCAGCCGATTCGCCGATGGCCGCGGTCCACAGCAGCAGCAGTGCGCCGAATCCGGTGCCGACGACCGTTTGGACGGGGAAGCCGATCACCCGGGTGAGCAGCAGCGCCGAGCCCGCAGCCGACGCGGTCCCGCCGACCGCCACGGCCCGGGTGAGCAGAGGCAGCCGCCCCGGCGAGCCGAGGAGGTCGCGCACTCCAGCCGTCATCGGGATCAGACTCAGCGCGGCTACCGCCCCGACCGCGTCGTTGGCCGGCCCGGTCCACTCGTAGTCCTCGTCCCCTGGTAGTCCCACGGTGTACAGGGCCAGCAGCAACCCGTTGGCAGTGCAGCCGGTGACGCCGGCGACCAGCGCCCACCGCTCCACCCGGCGCGCGGCCGACTCCTCCATCGCACTGGGAGTCCTTGTCCCTTCGTGCTCAGTCATGTCGCGTCCGGGGACCAGCGGGCCTTCGCCCGGCGCCGACAGGCGGGACCGAAGCCGTGGACCAGCACGAACCTGAGCACCGGCGGGACCGTGTGCACCACGACGTCGTACCCCTCGGGGTCGATGTCCTCGATCATCCAGTGCCCTTCCATCGCCAGTTCCCAGGTGGACTTCTGCTTGACGAAGTGCCGCTGCTCGACGTCCTTCCACTCGCGGTCGCTGATGCTCGCGGACACCACGGGCATGGCCTCGGCCACCTCACGATCGAGGTGCGGCACGAGCACGCCCAGCAGGTCGTCCAGCGCTCCTACCAGGGCCGCACGGGCCGCTTCAGACGTGGTCGCGGTGTACTCGGCGGCGGCCGTGGCGGCGGCCTGCGCGGCGGGGGCGATCCGCGCGTGGTCGGCCTCCATCGAGTCCAACAGCTCAGCCGCACCCGGGTTGCGGTCACGGACCAGCGGCCAGAGCCCTTCATCCTCACCGCTGTGGTTCCGTGCAGGAAGTCCAGCATCCACGACACGCGCTCACCCAGAGCCACCCGCTGGCGTCCGTGCGGCGGCGGATCGGCGGCGAGCACTTCGCGGGTCCGGAACAGATCGCGTTTCAGCGCGAAATGGACGATCCCCATCATGCGGGTGTCGGCCGAACGTCGGCTCCATCGACGCCTCCTTGTCGCTCTCCTCGTTCGGGTTCGTTGGCGTGGTCGCCGCCGATGACGAACGGCGTGGTCACGCCCTGGGACATGAGGCGGCCACCAGCCCGCCGGCTCGTCGGCCCCGAGGCGCACCCGCAGGCTGCCCACTGTGGTCTGGATCATGCCTTCGGACATCTCGGGGGCACATCTACTCCCTGCGCTCGCAGGGAACCTCGTGGCCGTGCGGTATAATTTGAATGACTAGAATCATTCATCAACATGGGAGGATGTCAATGGCTCCCCGCGCGTACTCCATGCAGGGGCGTGCCGAGCAGGTCTCCCGGACCCGTGAGCGCATTGTCGACGCGGCGCTCGAGGTCTTCGCCCGGCGCGGGGCTCGGGGCACAACGATGACCGAGGTGGCCAGGGTGGCTGACGTGGCGACCGCCACCGTCACCAACCACTTCGCCACCCCTGAGCTGCTCCTGCAGGCCGTGGTCGACCGGCTGATGGCCGACCTCCGGCTGCCGGAGGCCAGCATCTTCGCCGGCACCCGATCGGTGCCGGCCAGGCTACGGGCGCTGACCGCGGCGATGTTCGACTTCTACGAACGCACCAACCGACGGGCGGCCCTTCTCGGCCCCGAGATCACCGACATCCCCGTTCTCGCGAAAGCCAACGCCGAAGTCAGCCGTGCGCTGCACGGGCTGTACGCCGTGGCACTGGCCGGCGTCGAGGACGAGACCCTGGCCAAAGTAGTCGCCGGTCTCATCGACCCGGCCACCTACACCACACTGCGCCAAGCCGGGGCTATCGCTCGACGAGGCCACCGGCGTCGTCACCGACGCCGTCACCCAACAAGCCCGCAAGCACCCACACCCGTGACCTGGCGCACACCTGACCAAGCTCCCGGCCCCATCTGGGCGGGCGCTGCGATGCCACTCCCCGGCAGAGACGCGCGATAGGCGGCCTAGCAGCTCTGCTTGCCGTGCTTGCCGGGGCGCGGTCTCCACCGTGTCCTGCTGGTGGATCCCCGGGCTCGCC
>CAVSQK010000053.1:0-106068 GCA_963729885.1 uncultured Actinomycetes bacterium | reverse complement strand
TGACCCTGGACATGCTCAACGCGGACGCGGTTGCCAAGCAGGACCCGAGCCAGACGCCCTGCGGCGTCCTCGGGTTCGGCGGCACCGAGAGCATCATGAATGCGGTTCTGGCCTACCGGAACATCGCCCAGGAGCGTGGTGTCGCGCGCCCGCAGATGATCTGGCCGGAGACCGCCCACCCGGCCTTCACCAAGGGCGCGCACCTCTTCGGCCTCGACGTCGTGGTCGCACCGGTCGACCCGGTCACCACGATGGTCGACATCGACTTCGTGCGCGACCACATCGTCCCCCAGACCGCGATGCTGATCGGCACGGCCGGCAACTACGCCTACGGCACCATCGACTCGATACCGGAGCTGTCCGACCTCGCCGTCGAAACCGGGACCTACCTGCATGTCGACGGCTGCCTGGGCGGTTTCATCCTGCCGTGGGGCCAGGAGCTGGGATACCCGAACATCCCGCTGTTCGACTTCCGCCTGCCCGGGGTGAGTCGATCTCGGCCGACACCCACAAGTACGGCTACGGGCTCAAGGGCACCTCGGTCCTCGCATGGCGGGACTCGTCGATGCGCCAGCACCACTACTTCCTCCAGCCCGGCTGGAAGGGCGGCGCCTACGCCTCCCCGGCCTTGCTGGCAGCCGCTCCGGTGGACTCATCGCAGCCACCTGGGCGGCCATGGTCAGCTACGGCAAGCAGGGCTACCGCGACCGCGCCAAGCGGATCTTCGACGTCTCGTTCGAGATGCAGGACGTGGTCACCAGCCACCCCGAGCTGCGCCTGATGGGCAAGCCCACCTTCTGCTTCTCGTTCACCTCGGACGACTTCAACATCTACCACATCAACGACGCGATGGTCGCCCGCGGATGGAGGTTCAACGGCCAGCAGTTCCCGGACGCGCTGCACATGGCCGTGACCGGTCCGCAGCTGCAACCGGGAGTGGTGCAGGCCTTCGCCACCGACCTGGCAGCCGCGATCGAGTACGCCAAGAGCCCGGACAGCCCGACACCGCGCAGTGCCGCCGTGTACGGCGCCCGTGGTGGGACGGAGGGGGCCGACCCCCAGATGGCGAACTTCCTGCTCACCCTGCTGATCAACGCCTTCACCGACGGGGCGCCGGAGCCCCGCCCGACCGCCTGAAGGAGCGCCGAGAGACCGTCGAGCGGTCCCTGGTCTGAACCGGAGATCACCTCCAGGGGACGATCAACTTCGGCCCGGAGTGCGCGCTCGATGGGCGGCGGACCATGGCCCAGGTCATCGAGTGGCTCGCCGACCCCGGCTACCTGGTGGACGGCATCGTCACGCACACGTTCGACCTCGAGGACTGGAAGGACGGGCTCGAGACGGCCTCGGCCGGTCCGCGCATCGGTTGCATCAAGGTGACCCGGAGACCGAATCCGGGGATCCCCCTGGTCCACGGGTGAGGATCCGCCGGTCCCCGGCAGCGAGCGCGCGGACGGGCGATCGGCGGCGGTACGGTCAGCGGTCATGGACATGGGCACCGTCGGCTTGCTGCTCGCCGGGTTCGTGACCCTCGTCGCGGGCGGCGAGCTGCTGGTGCGCGGGGCGAGTGGGATCGCCGCTGCTGTGGGCATGTCACCACTGGTCGTCGGCCTCACGGTCGTGGCCTTCGCCACGTCGGCTCCGGAGCTGGCGGTCACCCTGCAGGCGGTGCGGGATGGCAGCCCGGACCTGGCCGTGGGCAACGTGGTCGGATCCAACATCGCCAATGTCCTGCTGGTCCTGGGATCGCCGCGCTCATCGGGCCCGTGGTCGTCCGGTCCCAGCTGGTCCGGGTGGACGTCCCGGTCCTGGTCGCCATGGGCGTGCTGCTGCTGCTCGTGAGCCTCGACGGCCTGATCAACCGGGGCAACGGGGCCCTGCTGTTCGCGTGCCTCGTCGGCTACGTGATCAGCGCGGTGCTCATGGGTCGCCGGGAGACCCGGCAGGAAGCCCTCGAAGCACCGCCGGACCCACCGCCCGACTCCCACCCCGACCCGAGCCCCGCTGCCGGGCCGGGACGCCACGTCCTCAACGCCGCGCTGCTCGTCGTCGGCGTCGCCCTCCTCGTCCTGGGCGCCGATTGGCTCGTCGAGGGGGCAACGCGGATCGCCAACGAGCGGGGCGTGCCGGAGATGGTGATCGGCCTGACCGTGGTGGCCGTCGGTACGTCGCTTCCTGAGCTGGCGACCACCGTGATCGCCGCGCTGCGCGGCCAGCGCGACCTCGCCGTGGGCAACGCGGTCGGGAGCAGCATCTTCAACATCGGTGCCGTCCTCGGATTCAGCGCCCTGCTCGCGCCCGATGGAATCCCCGTGGCCGAGTCCGCCATCCGCATCGACATCCCGATCATGATCGCGGTCTCGGTGGCACTGCTGCCGGTCATCGTCACCGGATTCGAGATCCGCCGGTGGGAGGGTGCGCTGTTCGTGGGGCTGTACGTCGCCTACACGGTGTACCTGCTGATGAACGCCACCGACCACGAGCGCCTGCCCGCCTACTCGGCGGTGATGCTGTGGTTCGTCCTGCCCACGATCGCCATCGCGCTGGTGGCGCTGGCCGCCTTCGACGCCGGTCGCCGGAAGGGCCGGGCGGAGTCCCACACCACCGCGGATCGGGGGCCGTCGGGCTGACCTGCCCCACAGCTGTGGGCTGGCAGCGCCGGTCGTGGCCACCCGTGTCCGAGGGCGGAAGTGCTGGTGGCAGGCTGGGGGCGTGGCTCGGCCCGATCTGGATGCGGCTCTAGGCCCCCGAGCGGTACCCGATCCGGTCCGTACGAGCGTGATCGGGAAGGCAGTGACTGGCGTGCATGATCCCTGGGGTGGGCTGACTGGTCAGGACCTCGCAGCGTTCCACGCGGGCTCGGACACCGCGTGCTGGAGGCTGCTCGGCTCGCATGTGGTCACCCTCCCCGACGACGAGCGCGGGGAGGTCCGGGGAACCCGGTTCGCGGTCTGGGCGCCCGACGCGCAGGCCGTCCGGGTCAAGGGCGACTTCAACTCGTGGGCCGGCGACGCGCTCTCGCTGGTGCCCGGGGCTGGGGTGTGGGCGCTGTTCGTGGAGGGCGTGGACGAGGGGGCCCTCTACAAGTACGACGTCCTCGGCGCCGACGGCGTATGGCGGGAGAAGTCCGACCCGATGGCCCGTTTCGCCGAGACGGCTCCCTCGAACGCCTCGATCGTCCACGAGAGCACCTACGCGTGGGGCGACGACGACTGGATGGCCCAGCGTCGCACGTTCGCCGCGCACGAGTCCCCCCTGGCGATCTACGAGGTGCACCTGGGCTCCTGGCGCGAGGGCCGGACCTACCTGGACCTGGCCGACGAACTCGTCGAGTACGTGACGTCGATGGGCTACACCCACGTGGAGTTCATGCCCGTCACCGAGCACCCCCTGGTGGCGTCCTGGGGGTACCAGGTCACCGGCTTCTTCGCCCCGCAGTCCCGCCTCGGACGCCCCGACGAGCTGCGCCACCTCATCGACCGGCTGCACCAGGCGGGCATCGGGGTGATCCTCGACTGGGTCCCGGGGCACTTCCCGAAGGACGACTGGGCGCTGGGCCGCTTCGACGGCACGGCCCTCTACGAGCATCCCGACGAGCGGCGCGGCGAGCACAAGGAGTGGGGCACCTACGTCTTCAACTTCGGCCGTCACGAGGTGGCCTCGTTCCTGCTCTCCAGCGCCCTGTACTGGGCAGGCGAGTTCCACTTCGACGCCCTGCGGGTCGATGCGGTGGCCTCGATGGTGTACCTCGACTACGGCCGGCAGCCCGGGCAGTGGGAGCCCAACAGCCACGGCGGCAACGAGTACCTCGAGGCCATCGACTTCCTGCGGACGCTCAACGAGCAGATTCACGAGCAGGTGCCCGGCGTGATGATGATCGCCGAGGAGTCCACCGCCTTCCACGGGGTCACCCGCCCGGTGTCCGAAGGGGGCCTCGGCTTCGACTTCAAGTGGAACATGGGCTGGATGAACGACACCCTGCGCTACCTGGCGCTCGACCCGTTCCACCGCCAGTACGACCACCACGACATGACGTTCGCGATGCTCTACCAGTACACCGAGCACTACATCCTGCCGATCAGCCATGACGAGGTCGTCCACGGCAAGGGCTCGATGGTCAACAAGATCCCGCAGGACTCCTGGCGGCAGTTCGCCACGCTTCGCGCGTACTACAGCTTCATGTGGTCGTTCCCCGGCAAGAAGATCCTGTTCATGGGATGCGACTTCGGTCAGCGACGCGAGTGGAGCGAGGAGTCCAGCCTCGAGTGGTGGGTCACCGACCTGCCGGACCACAGCGGCCTGCAGCGGCTCGTCCGGGACCTCAACGCGCTGTACCGGGCGCATCCCGCCCTCTGGCGTCTCGACAGCGAACCGGCCGGCTTCCGCTGGATCAACAACCACGACGCCGGGGCCAACACGTTCTCCTGGGTCCGCTCCGACGGCCGTGGCGAGCAGGTCGCCTGCGTCATCAACTTCTCACCGCAGCCCTGGACCCAGCACCGCATCGGCCTGCCGGAGACCGGCACCTGGGTGGAGGTCTTCAACTCCGACGACGCGGTCTACGGCGGGACCGGGACCTTCGGCAACCCCGGCCCGGTCACGGCCACCGCCGACCCGTACGACGACCTCCCGGCCCGCGCCACGATCGTCGTCCCGCCGATGGGAGCGGTGTTCCTCAGGCACCAGCCGTCGGACCTGACACCGCTCCCATCGGCCAGCAACCGCGCTCAACCCGCCATGCCCATCACGAGGTCGGCGAGCTGTGCCCGGTCGGCGTCCCGAGGCACCATGTGCGTGGTCGCGGGGTCGGTCAGGGCGACCATCGTCGAGTCGAAGCCGCGCTCCTTCATCGTCTGCGCCGTCACCGCGGACTCCTCGCGGATGTCGATGCAGCCGTCAGCGAATGCGTCGATCTCGTCGAGCCCGGCTTCGATCGTCCCGCTGGGATCGCGGTCGTCGAGGAAGTCGCGCCCGTCGCAGCGTCCGGAACTCGGGGTCCGCCGCGGAGGCATCGCTGACCACGAACGCGATGGCGCCGTCGAAGCCGCTGTCCATGAAGCCCCACGGGGTGAAGGCGGCCAGCATGTCGGCCATGCCTGTCCACAGAGGGCCAGACGGAGGGATCCTCGACCAGCATGTCGCCCTCCCAGAGGACCAGACCCTGGGCGTCCCACTCTGTGTCGGATGCGCACCCCGGGAAGCGGCCTCGCCTCGCCCGAGCACTGTCGGGCTCACCTGGGTCGCGCCACCCGAGTGGCCGATGACCACCAGATCGCTGCGGGTCCGCACCCCAGTCCCCCGCGTGGGCGGCGGCGTACGAGATGCGCGCACGCGGTCTCGTCGCGGCCCTGGTCCACCGAAGTCCACCCAGGCCTGGACGTCAAACGGCATCGGCGCGTCGTAGTTGCCCCAGTTCGCCGACACCACCACGGCGCCGCGGGAGGCGATCTCCTCGGCCAGCGCCGGGTAGTCCACGAGCCCGGACCCGGTCTTGTCCACAGCAGTCGGAGCCCCATGGAACAGCACCACAAGGGGCAGGTCCTTCGCCCCGGACGGGGCATACACGTCCAGCAGCGGCTCGCGCCAGCCCTCGGGGGCGGTGTCGGCGTACCGTACGTCCGTCGCGACCGCCCCCACCGAGGCTGCAGACGCACTGGCCGCCCCGACCGAGTCCGTCGCATCAGGCACGGACGTCGAGCCGCACGCGGCGAGAACACCCGCTGCGCCCATCGCCACCCACATCCTCCAGGTCCTGTTCATGTCGCGCCTCCTCACCTGCGGGGCGAGCAGCCCCCCGCCCATCAGCGGGACCCTCACCCCTTCCACTTCGAGGGTCGCAGGCACTGCTCTACGGGCGCTCTACGCCAGCGCGAGGTCCACCAGCGCCGTGTGCGACATGGCGAGCCCGCGATCCATGAGGGCATCGGCCCGCTCCCGCCCGAGCCGTGTGCGGCAGGCTCCCTCGACCTCGCTGTAGATCCGTGGATCAAGTCCGTACCGGGGCATGTCCGCGCCGGAGGCGCCCACGAGGGTCGCCGCCCTGTCGAGGTCGTCGCGGCGGGAGGCGAGGAGGGCGATGTTGCGCAGGGCGATCCGGAAGTGGCTCTCCAAGCCCGCAGTCGAGTGCCTCGAGGAGCTCACGCCTGGCAGCGTCGTCCGCGCCGGTGAGGTCCCCCCGCGCGATCAGGGCCGCCACCAGGAAGCCGAGCGCTGCTGCGTGCCAACCTGTCCCTGCGGCGACGTCGACCATGTCGGACGCGTACCGCTGCGCCGCCTCGATGTCGCCCTCCGCCAGCGCGATCAGCGGCAACGGATTGAGCACGGTCTGTCCCGGGATGTCGTCGAGCTCCCGGTGCAGCATGAGGGCCTCCTCGGCCATGCACCCGCGCCGTTCCCGGGTCGCCCCCCATGACGCCGGGCCAGGGCGAGGTTGGACAGCGGGGCCGCGCGCCCCCAGCGGCTCCCGGCCTCGGCGCACACCTCCAGGGCCTCGGCGCCAGAGCGCTCCGCCGCGACCAGGTCCCCGACATGTATCGCGCGCTCGTCCGCGCCCACAGCGACATCGCCAGCCCGCCCCTGTCCCCGGACGCCCGGAACAGCCTGATCGCCTCATTGGCGTGCTCGACGTCCTCACCCGGGCGGATCAGGAGGTCACAGGCGAACGCTGCGCAGATGTGCGCAGCCGCCCGAAGTCCGGGAGGGGCGCCCTCACTGCCCGCGAGCATCGCCGCACTCCAGACGTCGGCCTCGCGGGGGTCCCCGGTCCGGTACCAGAACCCGAACAGCCCGAGTGCCGCCGCCAGGGTGCGAGCCCGGGGCTGGTGCGCCAGGGACCACGCGAGCGCCTGACGGACGTCCGGGTAGCACAGGGTGAGCCGCTCGACCCAGCTGGCGAAGGCCGGGGTCTGCAGGTCCTGCCCGGCGCGGACGAGAAGGGACAGGAAGTGGTCGGCGTGGGCCTCGTCAGCCGAGTCGGTCTCGCCACGGACGGCGAGGTGGGACCTGCCGTAGGCCCGGACACTCTGCAGCATCCGGAACCCGCGCCGGCCGTCGACACGTTCGGACGAGAGCAAGGACGCGTCGAGCAGGTCCGTCATGACGTCGGCCGATGCCAGGACGTCGTCGGAGCGGCAGGCGACGGCAGTCGCGGCATCGAGGTCGAACGTGCCCACGAAGGCAGAGGCACGGTCGAAGGCATCCCGTTGGGGCGCGGCCAGCTGCTTGTAGCTCCAGTCCAGGGCCGCCTCCAACGACCGGTGCCGACCCGGGACATCCACCATCGGGCTGTGCAGCACGACAGCCTGGTCGCCCAGCGCATCCAGCAGCTCCGGCACCGACAGCACGTCCATGTGGCTGGCTGCCATCTCGATGGCCAGCGGCATCCCGTCAAGGCGCCGGCACAGCTCGGCGGCCGCAGCCAGGTCGCCGCCCCCCAGCCCGGTTGTCCGGCCCACGGCGCGCGCCCGGTCGGCGAACAGGCGCACAGCGTCGGGGAGGGGGCCCTGCACGGGAGCGCGCTCCTCCGGGAGGGCGTCCTCCCCCAGCGCATTCCCCGCCGTCCAGGACAGCCCCGGGACCGGCCACCGCACCTCGGCCGACAGGTGCAGTGGCACGCGGCTCGTGACCAGGACCCGGAGCAGGGGGCTTCGGGCAGCACCGCAGCCACGAGCTCCGCGACCGCCGGGGCGACGAGCTCGCAGTTGTCGAGCACGAGCAGCGCCTGCCGGCGCGCGAGCGCACCGGCCGATGACCTCGAGGAGCTGGTCCGCGGGGGCCGCCATCACGCCGAGGGCGCGGGCAACCTCCGGCAGCACCATGGTGGGGTCCTCGACCGGGCTGAGGTCGATCCACACGATCCCGTCGGGGAAGGAGCCCCGCAGGCGCCCGGCGACCTCGATGGCCAGCCGGGTCTTGCCGATCCCACCCGGTCCGGTGAGCGTGACGACCCGCTGCTCGCCCACGAGCTCGCTGACGGTCGCGATCTCCCGGGCCCGCCCCACGAACGAGGTGAGCGGCTGGGCAGGTTCGAGCGGGGTGCAGGCGGCCGCCACAGGAGATCGCGGGTCCTGGGCCAGGATGCGGCGCTCGAGGTCACGCACCTCGCTGCACGGCTCCACGCCGAGCTCCCGGGCCAGGAGGTCACGCAGGTCCCGGCAGGCCCGCAGGGCCTCGGCCGCTCGGCCGCAGCGGTACAGCGCCAGCATGCGGTGATGCCAGAGGTCCTCGGCGAAGGGGAACTCGGACGTCAATCGCTCCAGCTCGGCGACCACCTCGCGCATGACGGCCGAGCTGCAGGTCGGCGCCGACCCTGTCGACGACGATCTCGCGTCGCAGAGCCTCCAATCGCGCGACCTCGGCCTCGAGCAGGGGCGATCCCTCGGCCAACCCCTCGTAGGCGCATGCCGCGCCACCGGCGTTCCAGCGCCACGAGCGCGCCGCGGGCGGCGGTGGGATCGAATGCCACCTTGGCGTGGGCATCGCGGGCACGCTCTGCCACGTCCCTGGCATCGACGTCCTCGGGCGCGACCACCAGCGTGTATCGGCCGTCGTCGTGCCGGATGCAGGGCTGCCCACCGGCTGGTCCGAGGGCCGCCCGCAGGCGGGACACGTAGACCTGCACCAGGTGCCGCGCGCTCGCCGGAGGTGCCTCGCCCCAGAGCTCGTCGACGAGCCGATCCGGCGGTGAGGCCCGCGGGGGCGGCCAGCAGCAGGGCCAGCAGCCGCTGCTGCTCGTGCGAGCCGAGCGCGACCTCGCGCCCGCCAGCTGAGGCCCGCACCGGCCCGAGGACCTCGAAGCGCATGGCGCACCTCCCGGTACGACGGTACCGAAGGGCTCCGGTGATGCGCCGGACAGCAGCGCCCCTCTGCCGATCCGAGCCGGCCTGTGAGCCTGCCGTCCTACACTCCACAGGTGTCCGCCCTCGACGATGCGCCGCACGTCCACGCCGACGACCGCGCGACGTGGCGCGCCTGGCTCGAGGAGAACCACGCGACCGTGCGTGGGGCGTGGCTGGTGACCTGGCGGCCCGCGACCGGTCGGGGCAGCCTCGACTACGAGGCCGCGATCGAGGAGGCCCTCTGCTTCGGGTGGGTCGACAGCACGGGCGGGCGGTTCGATGACGACCGGGGCACGCTCTACTTCGCGCCCCGCAAGCCGCGCAGCGTGTGGGCGGCGACCAACAAGGCGCGCGTCGCGCGGTTGATCGCCGAGGGCCGGATGGCACCGGCGGGCCTCGCGGCGATCGAGCGCGCGAAGGCGAACGGGTCGTGGACCATCCTCGACTCCGCGGAACGGCTGGAGGTCCCCGAGGACCTCGCTGTCGCCCTGGACGCACACCCCCCGGCAGCCGCGAGCTTCGCGGCGTTCCCCCCTCGGCCCGCAAGCAGATGCTGAGCTGGATCGCGACCGCCGTGCGCCCCGCGACCCGCGCCGCCCGGATCGCCCAGGTGGCCGAGGCCGCGGCGCGCAACGAGCGGCTCCTGGGCTGACCGCCGGGGCCCGCATCGGGTGAGGGTCCTCCGGCCCTACGTGGAGGCACCCGCGTGCCGCCACAATGGAGTCGGCACCGGAGTGTGCCTCGCGGGGAAGGAGCCCCGAGGTGAGCAGTGCGACGCAACAGGGGGTCAGGCGGGCCCGCGGTGGTGTGCTCCGGGCTGACCAAGGACTACGGCCACGGCCATGGACTGTTCGACCTGGACCTGGCGATCGAACCCGGTGAGGTGTTCGGGTTCGTGGGACCGAACGGGGCCGGGAAGACCACGACGATCCGGCTGCTCATGGACCTGATCCGTCCCGACCGCGGAACCGCCACCCTGCTCGGACTGGACTCCCGCAAGGACAGCCGTGAGATCAAGCGGCACGTCGGCTACCTGCCGGGCGAGCTGCCGCAGTTCCCCGGGGTGAGCGCGGGGTACGTGGTCGGCCTGCTCGCCGGCCTGAGGGGCGGAGTCGATCCGACCCGGATCGCCAGTCTGGCCGAACGCCTCGACCTGGACCTCGACCGCCGCTACCAGTCGCTGTCGCACGGGAACAAGCAGAAGGTCCACCTGGTGCAGGCGTTCATGCACTCCCCGGCCGTGCTGGTCCTCGACGAGCCGACTCTCGGCCTCGACCCGCTGATCCAACGGGAGTTCCGCGCCCTGGTCGCCGAGGCCGTGGGAGGCGGGTCCACGGTCCTGCTGTCCTCGCACGTGCTGGGCGAGGTGGAGCTGATCTGCGACCGGATCGGGCTCATCCGTGACGGCCACCTCCTGCGAGTCGGTTCGATGGACCAGCTGCGGACCGTGCGCGCCCACCGGGTGGAGGCGATCGCCGCCGCGCCGGGCGACCCCGCCGACCTGGCGGCGGTGCCCGGGGTCTCCGATGCCCGGGTGGACGGGCATCTCGTCGCCTGCACCGTGCGCGGGGACATCGGCCCGCTGATGGACTGGCTGCACGAGTCCGGCGTCGTCGAGCTCGACAGCCGGGAGCTGTCGCTGGAGGAGGTGTTCCTCACTGAGTTCGCCCCCGAGCCCGGCGCCCAGTAGCGCCCCGACTCCGCAGAGGATCACCACGGGAACCGCCCCGGGCGTCCCGCGGGTGCAGAGACGGGCGCCCCTGGTCCTGGACACCGTCCGTGCGCACCGGGTCGGCGTCCTCGCGTGGGTGGTCGGTGGGGGGCTTGCGATGTTCGGGACGGCGATCGCCCTCGCCACGGAGATGGACGACTTCCCCGGTGGGGCCGCAGCGCTGGCGGACAGCGTGATGGCCGGGGCCGAGGCCCTGCGCCCCCTGCGCTGGCCGGCGGAGCGACTGGACACCATCGGCGGGTACCTGACCTACCACAACGTGACCCTGTACACGTTCGCCCTCGCCCTCTACGGGGTCGTCCAGGGGGCGCGGGCCATCCGCGGGGACGAGGAGCGGGGATCGATGGAGGAGGTCCTGGCCACCGGGCACCCCCGGATGGCCGTGGTGCGCGACCGGGCCATCGGCTTCGCCCTCGTCATCGCCGCGATCTGCATGGGCCTGGGCGTGGCCGTCGCCGCCGGGCTGGCTGTCGGGGGCGAGCCGGACCTCGGCGGATCACTGATCACGATGGGCACCTCCGGGCTCGTCGCGCTGGTGGCCTATGCCCTGGGCATGCTGGCCGCGCAGCTGGTCGGCAGCTCCCGGGCCGCCGGTGGCGTGGGAGCCGCAGCGCTGTCGGTCCTGTATGTCGCGACGAACATGGGCGAGCGCCTCGGGCCGGCAGCGGGTGTCCGGTTCGTCTCGCCGTTCCACTACGCGAACCAGTCGCGGGCGCTGGTGCCGGGGTACGGGCTGGACGTGGTCGCGAGCCTGGTCCTGCTCGCCCTTGCCGTGATCATGCTGGGACTCGCGGGCTGGGCATTCACCCGTCGGGACTACGCCGCGCCGCTGTGGGTGCACCATGGGCGGGCGCACCCCACCCGCGCCGTGGGGCAGCCCGCCCAGGTGCCCCACCGGATGCTGGGGTCGGTGTGGTCGGCGACCCTCCGCCGCGGCTGGACGGGACTGGCGATATGGACGTCCGGGGCTGCGGCACTGACCGCCATGATGGCCTCGATGCAGCCCGCCGTGCTCGACATGTGGGAGGACTTCGACTTCATCTCCGCGATGACAGGGTGCGATGGGGGCCACCTCGATCGAGCAGGCGTACTGGTCGTTCGCCGGCGAGATGATCACGCCGGTGATCGCCGCCTACGTCATCACCCAGGCCTCCGGGTGGGTCGCCGACCTCGCCGGCGGCAGGGTCGAGCTGATCCTGGCTGCGCCCGTGACCTGGACGGGGCTCGTGCTCGGACGGCTGATCGCCGTCATCGTCGGGGTCACGGTGATCGCACTGGGCGCCCTGGCCGGCCTGGCCGTCGGTGCGGCCGCCGTCGGCAGCTCCCTGGATGCCGCCGGGGTCGCGCGGACCATCGCGGGCGCCGCACTGCTGGGCGCAGCGCTGGGAGCCGTCGCCGCGATGGTCGTGGCAGCCGTGCGCAGGACCGCTGCGGTCACGGTGCTCGCGGTCATCGTCGGCACCATGTACCTGGTGTCCTACCTCGTGCCGATCTTCGGGTGGCCCGAGTGGCTCAACCGCCTGTCCGTCTTCTGGGCGTTCGGGCATCCGTACCTCGAGTGGCCCACGTCCGGCTGGGTCGTGCTGCTCGTCATGGCGCTGGTCGGAGGGGCTGCCGCGGCCGCGATCGCCGAACGCACGCCCAAGGTCGCCTGAGCCGGGCGTCGGGCACCTCGCCCGCTGGCTCAGCTCCCGGTCGGCAGCCCGTAGCGGTCCTCGCCCACGAGCTCGACGAGGCCGTCGGCCACGAGCCCGTCGAGCGCCCGCTCCCGCTGGATGGCGTCATCCCAGGTCGCCTCGATCGCCGGGCGGCCCACCGAGCCCTCGGACGCCCGGAGCACCGCCATGATCCGACCCCGGACCTGCCGGTCGGTCCCCGCGAACCGCTGGACCCGGCGCGCCGGCCCGTCGTAGGCCGGCCGCCCGGCCCGGACCCAGGCGCACATGCCCTCGACCGGGCATGACCCGCAGCGCGGCGAGCTGGCGGTGCACACGAGCGCCCCCAGCTCCATCACGGCCCCGGACCAGGCGGCCGCCGCCGCATCCCCGTCAGGCACCAGGGCCGCGGCACGCGCTCGCTCCGCGGCCGTGAGGCTCGGTCCTGGGTGCTCCTGTCCGTCGACCAGCCGCGCCAGAACCCGCCGCACGTTCGTGTCCAGCACGACCGAGCGCCGCCCGAACGCGAAGGCCCTCACGGCGGCGGCCGTGTACTCCCCGACCCCCGGCAGCGCGCGGAGGTCCACCTCGTCCTCGGGGACGCGCCCGGCATGGCGCTCGACGATGGCCAGCGACGCGGCGTGCAGGTTCAGCGCCCGCCGCGGGTAGCCCAGGCGATCCCACTGCCGCACGGCCTCGCCCGGCGGCTCCCCCGCCAGGTCGGCAGGGCCGGGCCATCGCGCCATCCAGGAGGTCCAGGCGGGCACGCACCCGCGCGACCGGGGTCTGCTGCAGCATCACCTCGCTGACCAGCACGCCCCAGGGGGTCCTGTCGGCTGACCGCCACGGGAGATCGCGGCTGTTCTCATCGAACCAGGCACCGACCAGCGGCGGCGCGCCCTGTGCACGGGCAGACGCCGGCAGCGAGGGAGGGCGTCGGGAGCACCCGCGCTGGGTCACCCGCACCGTGCCCACCCGACTGTGACATGGGCTCCATTGTCGATCCGGACCGCCAGCACTGCACGAAGGGGCCGCGGCACGGGATACTGCGAGCATCGCCCCAGCCAGGAGGAACGACATGAACGACCGGATCAACGAGCTCCTGAAGAAGGAACCGGGCCTCGGCGTCGCGCGCCGGTCGTCACTCCTGGTGGCAGCCAGCGGGCCCTACCAGCCCGGCGTCCAGCGCACGCTCAAGCAAGATCCCCGGGGCCAACCTGGTCATGGCCGGGGCCATCTCGTCGTTCTACATCGCGCTGACGGCTGTCCCCCAGCTGGCGATCGAGCAGGCCGCAGACCGGTCCCTCGGCGGGAAGCCGATCACGCCCGAGCAGGTCGCCGCCCGCCGCAGGCTGATGCTGGCGGGCAATGCCGCGACGATCGCGGCGGCGGTCGTCGCCCAGCGCGCGATCATCCGCAGCTCCCACGCGGGCAGCCCGTTCATGCAGGCAGGGCGGGTGCTCACCAGCCAGGTCGCCATCGGCGCCGCCGCCGGGGCCATCGTGACCGGCTCCGATGCGGTCCTGGGACCTCTCGCGCGCCGCAAGGACAAGAAGTCCGCGGCGACGATCGCGCTGGGCGCGGGCATCATGGCGGTCAACCGCCGCCTGCTCCGGAAGTCCGCATCCGTCCTCACCCTGCCGACCACGCCGACCCCGTACTCGTACGTGGGCTGACGTCGCGCCCGACGCCCCTGGCGCGACAGCGCTGGCGGAATGCCTGCGTCCTTCATATAGTTGAATCTTGTACAGACTCTCCAGGAGGACCGCATGCCCGCCGTGACCGCCGACACCATGACCCTGCCCCGGGTCGACGCACCCGACCCGAACGGGCGGTCCCGCCCGGTCCGGACCGTCACCACCGCCCCCCGCGGCTTCGAGGGCGAGGGCTTCCCGGTGCGCCGGGCCTTCGCCGGCGTGGACAAGGCCGACCTCGACCCGTTCGTGCACATGGACCAGATGGGCGAGGTGGAGTACGGCGTCGGCGAGCCGCGCGGCACCGACTGGCACCCGCACCGCGGCTTCGAGACGTTCACCTACCTGATGGACGGCACGTTCATCCACCAGGACTCCCACGGTGGGGGCGGCGTCATCGAGAACGGTGGAACCCAGTACATGACCGCCGGCGCCGGGATCCTGCACATCGAGACCCCGCCGGAGTCCCTGGTCATGTCCGGGGGGCTCTTCCACGGGATCCAGCTGTGGATCAACCTGCCCGCGGCCAAGAAGTGGCTCGCGCCGGCCTACCAGGGCCTGGAGAGCACCGATGTCGCGCTGGTGTCCAGCGCGGACGGTGGCGCCCTGGTGCGCGTGCTCGCCGGGACCGTGGCCGGGCACACCGGGCCGGGCCGCAGCCAGTCACCGATCGCCATCGTGCACGCGACCCTGGCACCCGGGGCGCGGCTCGAGCTGCCGTGGCGCAAGGACTTCAACGCCCTGGTCTACGCGCTGTCCGGCCGCGGCTCGGTGGGCGCCTACGGCCAGCCGCTCAACGGCGGCCAGCTGGCGGTCCTGGGATCCGGTGACCACATCACGCTGGAGGCCGCACCCAGCCAGTCGGTGGCCACCCCGGCGCTGGACGTCCTCCTGCTCGGCGGGGTCCCGCTGCGGGAGCCGGTGTTCGCCTACGGCCCGTTCGTGATGAACACCAAGGCCGAGGTGATCCAGGCCATCGAGGACTACCAGCGGGGCCGCCTCGGAGTCATCCCCGAGGGCGCGATCATGCCGCACCGCGGCTGAGCCGGCACCCCCGCCGGCGCCCGCTGGCACGCCAACCGCACCACGAGGAGGACCTCATGCAGATCGGGATCCTGGGCACAGGGATGGTGGGCCGCGCGCTGGCCGAGGGGTTCGTCCGAACCGGCCACGACGTCAGCATGGGCACGCGTGACGTGCACGAGACCATGGTCCGGCCGCTGGACGGCACGCCCGGCGGCCTTCGCCGAGTGGCTCGCCGAGAACCCCTCAGTCGCGTTGGCCGACTTCGCCTCGGTCGCCGGAGCCGCCGATGTGGTCGTGAACGCCACGAACGGCTCCGCTACCCTGGCCGCCCTCACCGAGGCAGGCGCGGAGAACCTCGCCGGCAAGGTCCTGCTGGACGTCTCCAACCCCTTGGACTTCTCGCAGGGCTTCCCCCCGACGCTGACCGTCAAGGACACCGACTCGCTCGGCGAGCAGGTGCAGCGCGCCTTCCCGGAGGCGCGGGTCGTGAAGTCGCTGAACACCATGAACGCGACCCTGATGGTCAACCCCGGGATGCTGCCCGAGCCCACGACGGTCTTCCTGTCCGGGAGACGACCCGACGGCCAAGGCGACGGTCGCGCGAGCTGCTCGGCGAGTTCGGCTGGACCGACATCCTCGACCTCGGCGACATCACCACCGCCCGGGGCCCGGAGATGTGGCTGCCCCTGTGGCTTCGGGTCATGGGAGCCGTCGGCGGCGCGCGGTTCAACCTGCGGATCGTGCGCTGACGCGCACCCCGCGCCCCCGGACACCGTGCGGACCGCTGCTCAGCGGCGCGTGGCGATGAGGTCCGCGCTGTCCCGTCCGGCGGCCATCCCGCGCCGCTCGTAGCCGGTGACCGGACGCCACGGCGGCCGGCCGATGAGCCCGTGCCCGACGTCGAGCAGCGGCTCGTCCGAGCACACCTCCAGCATCTGGTCCGCGTAGGCGGCGATGTCCGTGGCCAGGTGCAGCGTCCCGCCGGGCGCGAGCAGGACCGCAGCCCGATGGACGAACGCCGGTTGCACGAGGCGGCGCTTGTGGTGCCGGACCTTCGGCCACGGGTCGGGGAAGAACGCCCGGATGCCGGCAAGCGAACCGGGGGCCAGGCGGTCCATCAGCTCGACGGCGTCCCCGATGCACACCCGGATGTTGCCCAGCGACTCCCGCTCGGCCCCCGCCAGGAGCGCCCCGATGCCGGGCGTGTGCACGTCGACGGCGACGATCCCGGTGTCCGGGGCCGCCATCGGCCATGGCCAGCGTCGTCTCCCCCATGCCCGAGCCGATCTCGAGCACCACTGGCCGGGGAGGGGTGAACGCGTCCCCGAGGTGCGGCGGGGCGGTGTCCACGTCGATCCCCCATCCGGGAAGCAGGCGGATGAGCGCCGAGGCAGCCGACGGCGTGGTCCGGCTGCGCCGGGGGTGGAAGGTCCGTATCCGGTGCGCCGGACGGCCCTCAGACATCAGGACCTATGGGCGGTTTGCCCGGGTTGGCCGTGAGGCAGGGTTGCACCTGGTTGTCCCCGATCGACAGGAAGCAGCATGAGTTCGACCCTAATCGACTCCCCAGACGCCGAGAGCCATCGCCTCGGCGACCCCGGACGTCGAGGCGCACCCCCACCTCCCGATCCACCGCGCATGGCTGGTCGCCGTGGCGCTCGTCGCAGTCGTCACCCTGGGCCTGACCTACGCGTGGCAGACCGCCACGGGAGCGTCGGCCTCGGCCACACCGGCCGCGGCCTCCCCCGCGGTCCCCACGGCCCCCGCCGTCCCGGCTGCCTCCGTCGGCGCCGGGCTGCTCGCCCTGGCGTGGGATCTGACTCCCCCGTCGCAGCGCGACGCCGCATGCGCGCAGTTCACGCGGCAACCCGGGCGCCGCCTGGGCGGCCTACAGCAGCGCAGCCCAGGACGTCGCCACGCGCGCGGAGTTCTCGGCGTTCTTCAACGCCGCCTGCTGATCGGCCCAGCTCGGGTCACGTCACCACCGCACGGACACGGATCAAGGCCGCGATGCCGCGGGCGGCGTCCTCAAGCAGGTCCAGGTCGACCAGGTCCGGGCTGTCGGTGCTGCTGTGCGCGACCTCGCTCATGACCGTCTCGAGATCCGAGGAGGTCAGAGCGATCGCGGGGCGCCCGGCCATCGCGAACACCATGTGGTCGCTCTGGGGCCAGCTCGGCCCCGCGACGAGCCCGTACGCCCGGAGGGGAGCCAGGTCCACCTGGTCGGCTGCCCCGTACGTGCTGAAGGCCGTCGGGCCCCCGCGGTACCCGGCTCCGTCGACGTTGATGGCCAGACGCACCTCGCTCAGGTCCGTGCTGCCCAGGTAGTGCACCTCACCGGGGGCGGCGTAGTGGTCCTCGCCGTTGACGAGGAGCAGCTCGACTCCCAGGTCGTCGGGGGCGTCGGCGAGCAACTCCGCGACCCTGGCCAGGACCACGACGCCCGTGGCGTTGTCGATCGCCCCGGGAGTGCCCGGCTTGGCGTCGATGTGCGCCACGACGGTGACCCGATCCGCCTGCCGGCCACGACGGGCGACGATGTTGCGGGCCGTGGACGGCCAGCGCCGTGAGGGCATGCGAAGGTCCACCGCAGCGTCGGGGGCGGCACGTCCCAGGGCGGTGAGCAGCTCGGCACCGTCGGCTTCGCGCAGGTTGCCCGTCGGCACCTGGAAGGCACCATCCTCGATGAGCGGGAACGGCTCGACAGCCCCGACCAGCTCGGGTGCACGACCGGTAGCGGCAAGGACAGCCACGGCCCCGCACCCCTCGAGGCGCTCGATGATCCGGGCATCCCTGTCAGAGCCGTAGAACGGGTAGCCCTTGGGCGTCAGCGGCGCGGCCACGAGCTCCCCGTGGAGCAGCAGGATCGCGCCCACGTGGTCGGCGGCCAGATCGTCCTCGCTGCACGCCGGATGCACCGGCGCGCGGCCCTGCCAGCCCAGCGCGTACGGGCTCGGGCTCACCTGCCAGGAGGCTCCCTCGAGGGCGACATCGCCCGAAGCACCCGACCAGCAGACGACCGGGAACTCGGGGGTCTGAACCTGCCAGCCGAGTTCGGTCAACAGGCCAGCGACGAGGTCCACGGACTCCTGGTTGCCAGCGCTTCCAGGTCGACGGTCGGGTTGCACGGAGCACAGGCGGTGGAGCAGGTCGGCCAGATCGAGCATGGTGCACCTCCGATCCCATCCTGACGCGGTTCCCTGAACCTATCGGGTAGGGGGCGCCCAGAGCGCGGGGTCACCCCCCGGCAGGTGGGCAGGCCGCGCCGGGCGTGGCGGTGTGGGTGAGGGCCTGGAAGTCGGCCGCGAGCCGGTCGCAGGTGAACTCGGCGAGGGTGTCGGGCGGGTCGTAGGGCTGGTCCATCAGCCCCCACGTCACGATGGCCGTGGCCAGGTCCACGGCCGGCTGGGAATCGGGTGCATCGGAGCCCTCCCAGGCCAGCCCGTGGGCCTGCGCGAAGCGGGGAGCCGGGTCCACGATTCGGGCTGGCCACCCAGGAGCGGGCCAGTTCGGTGAGGGTGAAGACCCGTTCCGACGTGGGCCACGCGTCGCACCCGTCCTCTTCGCAGCCTTCCGCGGTGCTGGGCAGGACCATGTTCGGGGTGCCGGGATCGAAGCCGTAGGTGGTCCACGGGTCGGCCACCGGCGGGAGGAACGTCACCGAGGTGGGTGCCGGGGCCGGCAGGCCGGCATCCGCGAAGCGCTGCAGGGCCCAGCCCAGCAGCGCCTCACGCTGCGGGGTGCCGTTCCACACGGTGACCTCGGACCCGGCGACGGCCACCGTGCCAGTCACCTGCGCGGCCGGCGGGGGCAGCGACTGCCACCACCCGCTCGGCAGGTCCTGGGTGTCCAGGCAGGCGCGCACCGAGTCGACCCGGTGGTAGCGCTCCTCCCGGGTGATCCGGCCCTTGTCATCCAGCCAGAGCGCGACCCCGACGTGGGGCTGGCAGGCACCGTCCATGGGGAGGTCGAGCAGGAGCACCACCATGTCCAGCGGCTGGTCGGCGACCCTGGGGTTGTGCTGCGCGTACACGGCGGGGCCCTGTTCGCCCGGGATCTCCGCACGCTGGCACCACGCAGGCCAAGGGGAGCGTCCCCGGCCGCGGCCGCGTCGCCGATCTGCGACCCGGTCAGCGACACCTCGTGCAGGGTGTCACGCAACACCGCGCCCGCCGCATACAGGCCGGGACCTCGACCGCCCCGACTCGGTCCACACACCCAAGTACTCCTCCACAACCCGATCGACCGGCTCCGGGCGCAGGCCGACGATCATCACCCCGACCCGCTCGGATCCGGTCCAAGTCATCCGGGTAGCCCCCGACGTGCCAGCGAACTCGTACACCGGAGCCTGCGGAACGGTCAGCCCGAACGTGAGCGCGCGACGGATCGATCGCGCCGTCGGCGGAGAGGTAAGGAGGCTCGTCGGCGCGGCATTCGAGGTCCCCGTCGGAGAAGTTGTCCCGCAGGATCGCCACGCCAGCAATCCGCCCGGGAACAGGTCCCGCGTCCGTCAGGGTGTGCGTGTCGATCGTCGCCTCCGGGGCGAAGAACGTACCGAGATTGGCGAACCCGCTGTTCCACGACGCGTGGGTGCCGGCGAAGTACGCCTCAGCCTCGGCACCCCACTCGGCCTCCGGACCACCGCACCCGGCCAGCGAGCAGATCAGGGCCGCGGCCATCCCGGCCCCGGCCAAGGCCCGGGCTCGGCCACACCCCGTCTCCGCGGGGCCCGCTGCAGATCCCCACGCTCCTTGTCTACGCCCCCACCCACCAAGGCTCAAGGGCCAAAAGGCACAGGATCGCTCGCCGCCAGCCACGGCGATCAACCGCCGCCCGGCAGCCCGTCGCCTTCAGAGGAGTCCGGGTGCCCCACACCCCCGCTTGCTGGGCGCCTTGACCGCGGCGTGCCCGGATGAGGGGGCATCATGGACGCATGCCACCATCTGTCAGCGCGATTCGAAGCTACACCGGTGACTACGAGACCGTGTTCGACGCCGCGTGTTGGGCGGCACTGGAGGCGGGGATGACGGTGAACCACGCCGACCGGGTATCGGG
Organism: uncultured Actinomycetes bacterium; assembly: GCA_963729885.1. Taxonomy (GTDB): domain Bacteria; phylum Actinomycetota; class Actinomycetes; order S36-B12; family CAIYMF01; genus Prado023. The sequence continues at coordinate 86,069 of CAVSQK010000053.1, read as the reverse complement.
GGTCATCAGCCTCTCGGCACCGGCATCGTGGTCGTCCTGGGGTGAGAACCTCGGGATTCGCATCGGACAGGCGTCACCCGGCCACATCCAGGTCATCGCCCGCTCCACTCAGAAGCTCACCCTCGTCGACTGGGGCAAGAACTCGAAGAACATCGACACGCTGTTCCGCCAGATCGATGCAGCCCTGGCCAGCCGAGCGCAGTGACGCCGCTCTCACTGTGGCTCGGGGTAGCAACCAGTACTGGGCGGTGTTCCTAGCGCCGCGAGTCGGGCGTTGTTCCCATGTCCAGCCCTCCGGCGTGCCCGAGGTACGTGCAGTGCCAGATCCGCGGTCCATCCCGGCGCGGCCCATCCGACAACTCCGTGGACACGCCCAACCAGATCAGCGATGCTTTTCGCTTCGACGCGATCGTCGGCGGCGAACGGGCGCGCAGGCTCACCTGCGAGCCAAGTACTGAGCGGCTCTGTGCCCGAGGAGGATCTGCTGATGTTCACGTTCGTCATCGTGCCGGGCGCATGGGATACACCCGCGACCCTGGAGCCCGTGATCGAGCCGTTGAGTTCGGCTGGCCACGACGTGATCGTCGTTGACCTGCCGTGTGGGAGCCCTGACGCGAGCTTGGAGGAGTACGCGGATGCCGTGCGCGCCGTGCTCCCCGATGACCTGAGACACGTCGTGCTGGTCGGCTACTCGTTCGGAGGCTTCACGGCCTCCAGGATCGCCGTCGAGCACCCCGACGTGCCGGTGGTCTACGTCGCGGCGTGGATCCCGCGGGATGGATCCTCCGTGCTCGACCTCTTCGCCGGCGGCGACCCGTTCGAGGCCGGCGAAGAGGCCGGATTCGCCGCCTTCGACGGACTGGTACTCAGCTCCGGACCTGGCCTGTGCGCCCTGAACATCGACCTGTACGTCGCGGCTGCTGACCCTGCCGAGCGGGACGCTGTGCGGACCTACCTGGAGCGCACTCAGCGTCCGCAGGGCATCGCTGCGTTACGCGAGAAGTGGCGCGGGGAACTGCCGACCTCCCGCCGCCGCACCTACATCCTGACGACCGCCGACACCCTGGTGCCGCCGGAGACCCAGCGGGTGATGGCTGCCTCAGTCGGCGCTGATGTCCTCGAGATCGCTGCCGACCACGGGCTCTTCCGCGAGCAGCCCGCGCGTGTCGCAGAACTGCTGATCGCCGCCGCATCCTGACCGCGCACCTCGTCGGCACCGGAGGGCGACGGGGTGGCCATCCCACGTGCCCCACACCGCCTCGAAGCGCGCGCTCCTGCCCTGTTGATGGCCGACCCCTGACGGCCATCGGTGTGCATGCGCCGACGGGACATTCCGCCCGAGTGGGATGCTTGTCTCGCAGGATGCACCGAGGCGGACGGGGATGCCATGAACGGCGACGACAGCTCCAGTGAACCCGGTGGGCGAGTCGAACGATCCACCCGACTCGCCGGTGGGCTGCTACTCGTGAGCGCGGTCCTCACCTTCTACCTCACCGATCTGCTGTTCAGCCGTTCCCCCCGGGTGGAGCTCTTCGAGGGCTACGACCTGGCGGCCCGCGTCCTGGCGCCTGCCGGGGCCACGCTGATCGCAGCCTCTTTGGCCATCCGCGCCCTGACTCGACCGTTCAGCACACCGAGTCCCCGCGCCCAACTTGTCGTCGGCATCGCCCTACTCGCCGTGGGCCTTGTCCAGATGACCTACGGGCCCCAGATCCTTGCCGCCATCACCGACGTCCTCGGGGCCACGGCCAACGCCGGCATCTTCATCGTCGAAGTCCTCGCCCGCGTCGTCGGCCTCACTGCCCTGCCGCTGGGCATCGCCCTGCTCGCCACCCAACCCCTGGTGAGACTCGCCCACACCAGACAGGCGTACTCACTTCCGGCGGGACCTCCCGACATCGAGGCCCTGGACTAGCGACCGCGCCTGTTCACAGCGCCCCGAAGAGCTGGGGAGCTGCAGCCATCTCCGGTCACACGGCCGCTCGCGGACCGCCCCGTTCCGCCGCGAGCGGACGCACCCCCGGCCTCTGCTCACTCTGAGTTGACGCTGCACCACAGCCGGATCGCCCGATGACCGCTTACGCCGGGTCTCAGGCCCGAGGACCTTCGGCTCTGGGAGGAGGAGCCGGTCGCGGATGATGATTGAGCCGAGGTGATGGCGATGACGGGGCATCGGCACTTGGGGATCATTGGGCTAACGGCGGCCGCGGTCGTGCTGGCTGTGGGCGGTTGCGGGGGCTCCGGCGGAATCTCGCCTGAATCGTCGCCTTCAGCCGCGTCGCCGCCTGCTTCGACAGAGCAGGGCGTGTGGCCGGAGCCCGCGGGGAGCGGTCTGGACGCCGACGTGCTCCAGTCCACGCTGGAGGGGTACGTCCAGACATACGACGTGTCGGGGGCTGCGGCGGCGGTGGTGACTCCGGCAGGGGTTTGGTCGGGCGCGTCCGGGGTTGATGGTCTGGGCAAGGAGATCACGGCCGATTCAGGGTTCGGGATCGCGAGCATCACCAAGACCTTCGTCGCTGCGGAGATCTTGAGGCTGTCCAGCGAGGGCACGATCGATCTGGACGCCCCGGTGACGGACTACGTCACGCCGCCCTTCGATACCCAGGCGGCCACCGTGCGCCAGCTCGCAACGATGACCAGCGGGTTCCCGGCCTTCCCCAGCGATCAGGTGCTGCGACCCAAGGTGTCGGCGGATCTGGAGAAGGAGTGGACGGCCTCAGATGTTCTGGCGCTCGCTGATCCCAGCACACGCGAGGGCGAGTTGGGCGGGGCAGCTGTGTACAACGGGCTCAACTACGTCGTGCTGGGGATGGTGATCGAGAAGGTCACCGGGCAGCCACTATCTGCTGCCCTGAGCAACGACCTGCTCGCGCCCGCGGGCTTGGAGCGGATCTGGATGCAGACAGGGGCGAAGCCCCAGCCGCCGCTGGCCTATCCCGTGGACGACACGAAGGATCCGATCGTCGACGCGGAAAGCGGCTACCTACCGTCGCTGGCGGCCGCCTCGACCGGGGTCGGCGGCGCAGGGATGGGGGCCGACGCCCCCGATCTGGCCCGCTGGGGCTACATGCTCTACGGCGGGCGGATCATCGACCCCGCTCTGGTCACGGTCATGACCGACAGCCCGCCCAGCGGAGACGCCAGCTACACGTTCGGCACCATGGTTGCACCCGCGGACGACGGCCAGATGATGTGGTTCCACCTCGGGGACTACAACCAGTACAGCTCGAGCATGATCGTCTGGCCGGATGACCGGGTGTCAGTGGCGGTTCTGGTCCCCACCCCAGCGCAGCACTCCTGGTGGCTCGCCCTGGTCAGTGACCTTCACGAGAAGGCTGTCGGCTCGGCCTGACCCGACCCACACAGTGCCCCAAACCGGACCACCAAGTCGGGTCTGGCTGACCACAGAATCACTCCCGATCAACCCAGGTCCGGTGGCTGGTGATCATCTGCTCTGGAGACCATTGCTCAGCAGCCACCGGGTCGAGCACGATGGGGGTGTGCAGCTGATCATCACCACGCTCGCTGCCCGGCCAGACCTCGCTGAGGCCATGTGGGACATGCCGACCTCGTGGCCGGAGTTCATGCGCCATGACCCGATCGGTGGCCTGTTCTACGGCAACATCGAGGCCCGCTTCGCCGAGTTCGTCCTCGTCGGCCAGGACGAGGCCGGCGAGGTGGTCGCCGGCGCCCACTCCGTCCCCTTCGTGCTGGGAGGGGAGGACCTGCCCGGCAACGGCTGGGATTTCGCGATCCGCAGCGGCGTGCTCGCCAGCATCGGTGGCCAGCAGCCCGACGCGATCTCCGCGGTGGAGATCGCGGTGCGCCCCGACCGCCAGGGCACGGGCATCTCCCGGCAGATGCTCGTCGCCCTGCGTGACAACGCCGCACGCCTCGGTTTCGCCGAGCTCGTCGCGCCGGTCCGGCCCAACGGCAAGACCGACATCCACGAGCCCATGTCGTCGTACGCGTTCCGGGTGCGGGATGATGGCCTTCCCTCCGACCCGTGGCTCCGGGTGCACGTCCGCGTCGGCGGCCGCATCGCGAAGGTGGCCCCGCGCTCCATGGTCGTCCCCGGCACCCTCGAGGAGTGGCGGGCCTGGACTGGCCTGCCGTTCGACACCACCGGCCCGGTCCTTGTGCCTCAGGCCCTCGCCCCGGTCCACTGCGACGTTGAGCACGGCGTCGCTGTGTACGTCGAACCGAACGTCTGGGTGGTCCACCCCATCGCGCCCTGAGCCACTCACTCGCGTCAGTGCTTGAGCTGACCGAGCATCTGCCTCGGCGAGTCGCGGTGGAAGCGGTACCTCGCCGCGGCACCTGCCACGCGGACCGGTCGCACCCCCGTGCGTGCCTCGTGCAGGCCGGACGACGCTATGGCCCGAGGTCACTCTGGCGCAGGACACAGGACTCTGGACGGACCGGTCGGCGGGCGGTTGGCTGGGGAGCGGAGGAGGTGTCGTCATGTCCCTGCTCGACCGGTCCGGACGGACCGACCCCACGCCCACCGACCGCTACCTCGATGCCGTGGCCCATGAGGTGCCGCACGACCGCCGCGACGAGGTGCGCGCCCAGCTGCGCGAGCGCATCGAGGTGGACCTGACCCGGCGCGTGGCCGCCGGGACCCCCGCGGCTGAGGCCGAGCGCCAGGCCCTGGAGGCCCTGGGAGACCCGCGCCGCGTCGCCGACGAGGCGGCTGGACCGCGGTGGCTCGTCGGTCCCCGGGTGTACCCGGACTACCTGCGGGTGCTGCGCCTGGTGGCCGTCATCGCGCTGCCGATCATCGCCGCGGCCGTCGCGATCGCCAGCGGCCTGGCCGGCCAGAACCCCGTCGAGGTCGTGTTCTCGGCCCTCGCGGCCGTGGCCGGCGCCGCAGTCCAGATCGCGTTCTGGGTCACGATCGCCTTCGTCGTGGTGGATCGCAGCGGCGCCCAGCCGCCCTCGATGAGGCGCGCCTGGACCATCGAGGACCTGCCCGCGCCCGCCCGCGTCACCGTCAGCCTCGGCGACACGATCACCGGCATCGTCCTGAGCGTGCTGCTGATCGGCGTCGTGCTGTGGCCGTGGCAGTACGAGGTCACTGCCGGTGCCGGGAGCGTGCCGGTGCTGGCCTCGGGGCTCCCGGCGGTCACGGCCGTGCTCGTGGGCATCCTGGTCGCCGGCATCGTGCTCGACGTGGTGCTGTACCTCGTCGGCCGCTGGACGATCCTCGCGGCGGTGGTCAACACCCTGCTGGATGCCACGTTCGCCGGCATCGTCATCTGGCTCGTCGCCACCGACCAGCTCTTCGACCCCGCGTTCCTGGCGGCGCTGGGGAGACCCCGACGCTCGACCCCGCGCAAGCCGACGCCGTGATCGCGGCCATGGGCACGGGCGTGGCGTGGAGCGTGGGCCTCATCTGCGCGGCGGACGCCGTGACCGGCTGGGTGAAGGCGGTGCGGGCGCGCCGGTGACCCCAGCGCGGCGGGGCTGCGGGAATCCGTCCGTTCGGCGTGCGGACCCCGCTCACCGATCTGCGACGTCCAGCACCCGCACCACCTCGACGCCCGCATACCGCCGCAAGCGGACGCAATGCCATCCGCCGCTACGGTGCGTCGACGGAACTGCATCTCGCGCACGCCCTGGCTGTACCGGGTACCGCCGGGTCAGCGCACCCCTGTCGCACGCCTGCACGAACCGTCGCGGGACTCCAATACGAAAAGCCCTCTCCCGGAGTCGTTGGCGTCGGCGTTGGCGTCAATCGCGGCCCGAGGAGGGCTCTCTGTGCTCAGTGGCTCCCCCATCTGGACTCGAACCAGAAACCTATCGGTTAACAGCCGAACGCTCTGCCAATTGAGCTATGGGGGATCGAACGGCAGAAGGATACCAACCCCCACCGCTGCCGCCCAAACCGCGATCCGATGGTGCTGCACGCCGGCCCGAGGCAGGACACCACGCACGGCCTCACACCCCGAGCTGCTCCCGCAGGCCGGCCAGGGCGGTGTCGGCCGCGACACGCCACCCTGGGTCTCGCGGGTCCAGGGCGGGGTCGAACACCGCAGCCCACCTGATCTCGCCCGATGCCGGTGACCTGCGCGCATTGAGCATCACCCAGCCCGTCCGGCCGTCAGGGTGGACCAGCTCCGCGGGATGCGACGCGACCACGGTCCACTGCACGCGTTCCTTGAACACCGATGGCACCTGCCCTGGCTCGTCGAACCGCAGCCGCAGCGCCCGGGTGGCGGCCCCCGGGGCGGGCTGGACCACGAGATCGAGGAACTCCTCGGACCATCCACCCCGCACCACGAGGTCCCACGGGACGCGGCCGTCCTCGGGCATGTGGATGGCCAGGTCCGTGCACACCACCACCTGACCGTCGACGAGCTCGCCCCACGCCAGGAGCCGCTCCCCTGACGCCCCGGCCAGCAGCTCGGTCACCCGCGGGTCCACCTCCCGACGCCAGCGCATCAGTCCTCCGCCTGCCCGACCTGGGCCAGCTCCCTGCGGTAGGCCTCCAGGGCCATCATGTCGGCGAAGACCGCGGCCGCCTGGTCGGCCTGGCCGATCTGGTCGAGCTGACCCAGCTCGCGCTTCAGGTCCGCCAGCCGTCGACCCGCCTCGTCGGACAGGAGCCGGGCGACGATGGAGGTCGCGTAGCGCCCGGTCGGGTCCCCGGAGGTCACCAGCGGCTCCACCGCGAGCTCACGGACCAGGTCCCGGACGGTGTCGTCGGGGCAGGCCGTCATCACGGCGTCCATCCACTCCTGCCCCCCGGTGCGCCCGCCCGGACCCCCTGCGGCCGCGAGGGCCTGCTGGACCTCGGCGTAGCGCGGGTGCCGGAAGGAGCTGGGCTGGACGGAGTCGAACCAGTCGCCGACGAGGTCCGGGACCTGCAGGACGCACTTGAGCGACTCCCGCTCCACGAAGAGCCCCGGTTCACGTGGATTCGGCCGGGGGGCGCGCTCCGGGGCCGGGTTGGCGGGCGCCGCGTCGGTCCCGTCGCCGGGCACGTCCCGATCGGGGCCTCCCGCCCCCGCCGCGCCGGCAGCCGGCTCCGGCCGCCCCGCCGCCGAGCGCTGGCCCTGCTGCTCCCCCTGACGCCCTCCCGAGCGCCCGGCAGGGCCGCCTCGCGCGGGGCCGGCGCCGGCGCGTGCCGCGGCGCTCACGGCCGCACGCACCTCGCCCTCGGGGACCCCGACCCAGCCGGACAGCAGCCGGGAGTACTCCGGTCGCAGCGCGGCGTCGCGGATCCGCGCGACGAGCGGGGCCGCCTTGCGCACCGCCGCCACCCGGCCCTCGGCCGTGGTGAGGTCGAACCCGGCCACCGCCGAGCGGATCGCGAAGGCGAACAGCGGCGTGCGCGAGGCCACGAGCTCGCGCACCGCCGCATCGCCGCTGGCCAGGCGCAGCTCGCACGGGTCCATGTTGTCCGGGGAGATGGCCACGAAGGTCTGGGCGACGAAGCGCTGGTCGCCCTCGAACGCCCGCAGCGCGGCCTTCTGCCCGGCCGCATCGCCGTCGAACGTGAACACGACCTCGCCACCGAAGGTGTCGTCGTCCATGAGGTAGCGGCGCAGCAGTGCGGCGTGGTCCGGGCCGAAGGCCGTCCCGCAGGTGGCCACGGCAGTCGTCACGCCGGCCAGGTGCGCGGCCATCACGTCGGTGTAGCCCTCGACCACCACCACCTGCTTGAGCCTGCCGATGTCGCGACGCGCCAGGTCGATGCCGTAGAGGACGTGCGACTTCTTGTACAGCGCAGTCTCGGGGGTGTTCAGGTACTTCGGACCCTCGTCGTCGTCGAACAGCTTGCGGGCCCCGAAGCCCAGGACATCGCCCGCGGCGTCGCGGATGGGCCAGACGAGTCGCCCACGGAACCGGTCGTAGGTGCCGCGCTGGCCCTGGGAGGCGAGCCCGGCCGCGAGGATCTCCGCGTCCGTGAAGCCGGCCGAGCGCAGGTGCCCCAGCAGGCCGTCCCAGGACTTGGGCGCGAACCCGACCCCGAAGTGCTCGCACGCCGCCGCGTCGAAGCCGCGCTCGGTCAGGAACTGGCGGCCGATCGAGGCCTCCGGCGAGGCCAGCGCCCGCACGTAGTGGGCGGCGGCGATCTTGTTGGCCTGCGCCAGCCGCTGGCGGTTCGGGCCCGTGCGGCTGGGGCCCGCACCGTCCTCGTAGCGCAGGGTCACCCCGGCCCGGTCCGCGAGCTTCTCGATGGCCTCGGTGAAGGTGAGGTGGTCGTGCTTCATCAGGAAGTCGACGACGTCGCCGCCCTCCCCGCACCCGAAGCAGTAGTACAGGCCCCGCGCCGGGGTGACGTGGAAGCTCGGCGAGCGCTCGTCGTGGAACGGGCACAGGCCCTTGAGCGACCCCGCGCCCGCCGACCGCAGCGTCACGACCTCACCGATCACCGCATCGACCCGCACCCGCTCGCGCACCAGCGCCACATCCTCGGAGCGCACGCGACCTGCCATGGTGGGCATCCTAGGATCGACCGCCGACACCGCCGAACCAACCCATGCAGGCGCAACCACCGGGGCCAGGCGATTCACCCCAGCGCGAACGCGTCGCACAGCCGCGCAGGACCGAACCCGTGGGAGGATTCGGGCATGACCGCTCCTGCCGTGCTCCTCGTCGAGTGGAGCCCCGGCAGGCCCGACCGCTCCCGGCGCACTCGCGCCCGCCGCCGCTTCGTCGCCCTGGTGATGGTGGTCGCCGCCGTCACCGTCGCCATCCCGGCCGGGGCCGTCGCCGACGTGCTGCGCTGGTCGGGCGTCGACGACCGCACCCCCACCGACGCGATCGTCGTCCTGGGGGCCGCCCAGTACCAGGGTGCCCCGTCCCCCGTGCTGGCCAACCGCCTCGCCCACGCCCACGACCTGGTCGACGCCGGCGTCAGCGCCCGGGTGATCACCGTGGGCGGGTTCCAGCCGGGCGACATCACCTCCGAGGCCCAGACCGGCAAGGAGGAGCTCGTCGCCGAAGGCCTGCGCCGGGCCCAGGTCATCGCCCTGCCATTCGGTGAGAACACCGAGGAGTCGATGAAGGCGGTCGCCGCGGTCGTGAAGTCCGAGGGCCTGAGCTCGGTCACGCTCGTCACCGACCCGGCCCACTCCGCCCGGACCCATGCCCTGGCCCAGCAGTTCGGCCTCGACGCCCACGTCTCGGCCACCTCCGAGGGACCGGGGACCACCGTCACCAGCGAGTACCTCCTGCGCGAGTCCGCCGGGCTCATCACGGTCTGGCTCGACCGCTAGTCCGAAGGTCGGGTTGATCGGGGCTGCCGCCCAGACCCTCCCCCTCGCCGATAGGCTCGTGATGCTATGGGCCGGGTTGCGGAGTTGGTGGCGCCTGCCCGGATGGGCCGCTCCTTCCGGTGGCTGCTGGCGTCGAGCTGGGTCAGCAACCTCGGCGACGGGATCGTGCTGTCCGCCGGTCCCCTGCTGGTCGCATCCCTGACCCGCAGCCCCATGCTGGTCGCACTGACCGCGATCGCCCAGCGGCTACCCTGGCTGCTGCTGGGCCTCTACGCCGGCGCCGTGGCCGACCGGGTCGACCGACGCCGCCTGGTCATCGCCGCCGAAACGGCTCGAGCCGCGGTCCTCGTGCTGCTGATCCTGTCGATCGCCACCGACCAGGTGACCATCGGCATCGTCCTCGTGGCCATGCTGGCCCTGGGCATCTGCGAGGTGTTCGCCGACACGACGTGGTCAACGCTGCTGCCGATGCTCGTCGGACCCAAGGACCTGGGCCTGGGCAACGCCCGCCTGGAGAGCAGCTACCTGCTGGCCAACCAGATCATCGGCCCACCCATCGGGGCGTTCCTGTTCGCCGTCGGGATGCTCTGGCCGTTCGCGGCACAGTTGCTCCTGATCGCGGCGGCCGTGATGCTCTTCGCGCGGATCGCCACCCCGGCTGGTGGGGTCCGCGGCACGCCCGACACCTCGGTGCTGCGCGACATCCGACAAGGCATCCGCTGGGTCGTGCAGAGCGACCCCGTGAGGACCCTCGGGCTGATCATCGTGGTCTTCAACGTCACCTGGGGCGCAGCCTGGTCGGTACTGGTGCTCTACGCGCTGGACCACCTGCGCATGGGCCCACTGGGATTCGGGCTGCTCACCACGGCCGCCGCGGTCGGCGGGCTTGTGAGCACGGCCGCCTACGGCCGGATCGAACGGCGGTTCGACCTCGCCACCGTGATGCGCACGTGCCTGCTCCTCGAGGTCGTCACCCACCTGTCGCTCGCCCTCGCCCGGACGGGCTGGGTGGCGCTGCTCATCATGGTCGTGTTCGGCGCGTACGCGTTCGTGTGGGCCGCGGTCTCCGCCACCGTGAGGCAGCGGGCCACCCCCACGCACCTGCAGGGCCGCGTCGCCAGCGTGTACATGTTCGGGCTGTTCGGCGGCCTGATCGTGGGGCAGGCGCTCGGGGGGATGATCGCGTCACGGTGGGGACTGACGGCGCCGTTCTGGTTCGCCTTCGTCGGGGCCGGGCTCACCCTCGCCCTGGTCTGGAACCAGCTCGACCACATCGCCCACGCGGAGGTCCCTCCCGGAGCCGACACCGCGGAGCCCAGTGACACCTAGGCCGGCATGACCTCCCACTCAGGTCGTGTCCGGCCGGGCGCAGAACCCCCACCCGGTGGGCATCCCCGTGTTGGCGATGGATCCCCCTGACTCCTACGGTGGGGTCGTGCCTGTGCCCGGATACTCCGTCGCCGATGAGGCGCGCTGGGCTGACGAGCCGCCCAAGCGGCCCACCAGGTCGGCGTTCGCCCGCGACCGGGCCCGCGTGCTGCACTGCGCTGCCTGGCGACGGCTGGCCGCCAAGACCCAGGTGATGATCGCCGGCGAGGGCGACTTCCCCCGGACCCGGATGACGCACTCGCTGGAGGTCGCGCAGGTCGGGCGCGAGCTGGGTGCCGCGCTGGGCTGCGACGCCGACCTCGTGGAGGCCGCCTGCCTGGCCCACGACCTGGGCCACCCCCCGTTCGGCCACAACGGCGAGGACGCCCTCGACGCCCTGTGCGCGGACATCGGCGGCTTCGAGGGCAACGCCCAGACGCTGCGGATCCTGACGCGCCTCGAGGCCAAGGCGTTCGGCGATCCGGAGGGCCGCGGCCAGGAGCGATCCGTCGGGCTCAACCTGACCCGGGCTGCCCTGGACGCCGCCACGAAGTACCCGTGGCCCCGGACCCCGGGCAGCCGCAAGTTCGGCGTCTACGCCGACGACCTGCCCGTCTTCGAGTGGATGCGGGCCGGGGCGCCAGGAGGCAGGCGGTCGTTCGAGGCGCAGGTCATGGACTGGGCCGACGACGTGGCGTACAGCGTCCACGACGTGGAGGACGGGATCCACGCCGGACTCATCGACCTCACCGCGCTGCAGGACCCGGACACCTCGGCGAGCATCTGCGAGCTGGTCGCGACGACCTACCTGCCCGGCACCGATCCCGCCGACCTGGCCGCGGCCCTCGACCGGCTGGTCGGCTCGCCCGCGTGGCCCGCAGGGTACTCCCGCTACACCGGCAGCCTGCGCGACCTGGCCGCGCTCAAGGACCTGACCAGCCAGCTCATCGGCCGGTTCACCGCCGCGGCCGAGGCTGCCACCCGTGCGGCGCACCCCCAGGCCCAGCTGACCCGGTACGCCGGATCGCTCGAGGTCCCCTCCGAGATCCGCCACGAGGTGGGGGTCCTCAAGGGGATCGCCAACCTGTTCGTGATGCAGCGCAGTGGCTCCACCCGCTCCTACGCGCGGCAGAGGGCGATGATCTCCGAGCTCGTGACGGCCCTGTCGACGTCTGCCCCGCACAGCCTCGAACCGCACTTCCGCCCGACCTGGGAGCACGCGCCGGACGACGGGGCACGGCTGCGCGTGGTGGTCGACCAGGTGGCCAGCCTCACCGACATCTCGCTGGTGGCCTGGCACAAGCGTCACTGCCGCTGAGGGCAGCACCCGCCCCCCACATGCCGTTGGCGGGTCGTTTCCAGGAACCTCGCAACAGTTCCGGTGGCAAGGCCTCAACGCACGGTCGGCTCCCGGGAACCTCGCGCTACTTCCGGTGGAACCCGACCAGGGTCGTCGCCCGGGAACCACCGGAACTGGTGCGAGGTTTGCCACCCGGGCCTGACAACAAGCCCGCATTGAACCGGAACTGGTGCGAGGTTGAGGATCGCAGCCAGGAGGACCGCCCTGGTGCGCCGGCCAACCGGGGTGGCCCCAGCTACCCCCTCACCACCCGAGTGGCGCGAGCGCTCACGCCGCCACACGCAGGCCGACCGCACGGCCACAGCACCCCGCCCCGACATGCCGGTGGCGCCGAGCCCCAAGGGGACCGGCGCCACCGGGACGTGCGTGCAGGTCAGCGGCTGTCGCTGCCGCCACCGCTGCGGAACAGCGTGGCGCGACCGGCCTCGAGCCGGGCGATCGGCACGCGGAACGGCGAGCAGGACACGTAGTCCAGGCCGACCTCGTCGAAGAAGTGCACCGACTCCGGGTCGCCGCCGTGCTCGCCGCAGACGCCCAGCTTGATGCCCGGACGGGTGGCCCGGCCCTTCTCCACGGCCACGCGGACCAGGGCGCCGACGCCGTCGCGGTCGATCGACTCGAACGGCGAGACGCCGAACACGCCCTTCTCCAGGTAGGTGGTGAAGAACGCGCCCTCGACGTCGTCGCGGCTGAAGCCCCACGTCGTCTGGGTCAGGTCGTTGGTGCCGAAGGAGAAGAACTCCGCGGCCTCAGCGATCTGGTCGGCGGTCATGGCCGCACGCGGCAGCTCGATCATGGTGCCGATCTGGAACTCCAGCTCGCTGCCGGTCTCGGCGGCGACCTCGGCGATGACCTGCTCGGCCTCGTCCTTGATCAGCTCGAGCTCCTGGACGGCGCCGACGAGCGGGATCATGATCTCCGCACGCGGGTCGCCGCCCGCCTTCTTGCGTGCCGCCGCGGCCTCGGCGATGGCACGCACCTGCAGCGCGAACAGCCCGGGGATCACCAGGCCGAGGCGCACGCCGCGCAGGCCCAGCATCGGGTTCGACTCGTGCAGGCGCTCCACGGCGGCCAGCATCCGCAGGTCGCTCTCGGTGACCGAACCGGCGTCCTCGGCACGCGCCACCGCCACCGCGAGGGTGGTGAGGTCGGGGAGGAACTCGTGCAGCGGCGGGTCGAGCAGGCGGATGGTGACCGGAAGCCCGTCCATGGCCTCGAGGATCTCCTCGAAGTCACCGCGCTGCAGCGGCAGGAGGGCGGCCAGCGAGGCCTCCTTCTCGTCGTCGGACTCGGCCAGGATCAGCCGCTCCACGTACTGCTTGCGGTCGCCGAGGAACATGTGCTCGGTGCGGCACAGGCCGATCCCCTGGGCACCCATCCGGCGGGCACGCGCTGCGTCCTCGGGGGTGTCGGCGTTGGTGCGCACCTTCAGGCGCCGCGCCTCGTCGGCGTGGGTCACGATGCGGTGCACGGCCTTGACCAGGTCGTCGCCGTCCTCGGGGGCCAGCCGGCCCTCGAAGTACTCCACGACCGGCGAGGGGATGACCGGCACCCGGCCGAGGAAGACCTCGCCCGTCGCGCCGTCGATCGACACCGGGTCACCCTCGCGGATGACCACGCCGCCGGGGGCGGTGGCCACCTTGCCGTGGGTGTCGACCGTGAGCTCCTCGGTGCCGCACACAGCGGTCTTGCCCATGCCGCGCGCGACGACGGCCGCGTGGGAGGTCTTGCCACCGCGGCTGGTCAGGATGCCGGCGGCGGCGACCATGCCCGCGAGGTCGTCCGGGGTGGTCTCGCGGCGGATGAGGATCGTGTCGATGCCCTCCGCGGCCCGAGCCACGGCGGTCTCGGAGTCGAACACCGCGGTGCCGACGGCCGCACCGGGCGAGGCCGCGATGCCCTTGGCCACGATCGCGCGATCGCCGGAGTGGTCGAAGTGCGGGAACATCAGCTGCACGAGCTGGGCGCCCGACACGCGGCGCACGGCCTCGTCCATGTCGATGACGCCCTCGTCGGCGAGCTGGGTCGCGATCCGGAACGCGGCACCGGCGGTGCGCTTGCCCACGCGGGTCTGCAGCATGTAGAGCTGGCCGCGCTCGACGGTGAACTCGATGTCGCACAGGTCCTTGTAGTGCGCCTCCAGGGCGTCCATGTTGGCCAGCAGCTGCGCGTGCGCCTCGGGGTCGAGGCGACCCATGTCGTCGAGGGTCAGGGTGTTGCGGACGCCGGAGACGACGTCCTCACCCTGCGCGTCGGGCAGGTAGTCGCCGTAGTGGCCGGTGGCGCCGGTCGCGGGGTCGCGGGTGAACGCCACGCCGGTGCCGGAGTCGTTGCCCACGTTGCCGAAGACCATCGCCTGCACGTTGACGGCGGTGCCGAGGTCCGCGGGGATCCGCTCCTGGCGGCGGTAGAGCTTCGCGCGGTCGGTGTTCCACGAGTCGAACACGGCCTTGATGGCGCGGTCGAGCTGCTCGCGCGGGTCCTGCGGGAAGTCGATCCCGGCGTGGTCCTTGACGATGCCCTTGTAGGTCGCGACGAGCGCCTGCAGCTCGGGCACGCCCAGCTCGACGTCCGTGGCCACGCCCGCGTCGGTCTTGGCCTGGTCGATCGCGTGCTCGAAGAAGTGGCCCTCGATGCCCAGCACCGTCTTGCCGAACATCTGGATCAGGCGGCGGTAGGAGTCCCATGCGAAGCGCTCGTCCTGGGAGAACTCGGTCAGGCCGGCGACGGCCTCGTCGCTCATGCCGATGTTGAGCACCGTCTCCATCATGCCCGGCATCGAGAACTTCGCACCGGAGCGCACCGAGACCAGCAGCGGGTTCGCCGGGTCACCCAGCGTGCGCCCGATCTTGGCCTCGAGGCTGGCCAGCTGCTCAGTGACCTGCTCGGCCATCTCCGGGGGAACCGCACCCCCCTGCAGGTAGGCGCGGCAGGCGTCGGTGGTCACCGTGAAGCCCGGGGGGACGTTGAGGCCGATCTTGATCATCTCGGAGAGGTTGGCACCCTTGCCGCCGAGCAGGTCCTTCTTGTCCTTGTCGCCCTCGGCGAAGTCGTAGACATAGCGCATGTGTGTGGATCCTCCTGGGATCGTGAGTGAGAACGCGCGCAAGCCTACCCCCGGTCAGGACACGACCGTCCGGTGAGCACGGCGGTGGGCACCTCCTGGGGTCGACGGTGCCGCTGCGGGCCGACGCCGCGAGACCGCGGACCCTCCTGCCCTAGCCTCGGGCCATGACGCAGTGGTGGCGTGACGCCGTGATCTACCAGATCTACCCCCGCTCGTTCGCCGACGGCGACGGCGACGGGATGGGCGACCTCGTCCGGCATCACCGCACGCATGGGCTACCTCGCCGAGCTGGGCATCGACGCCCTCTGGCTCAGCCCGTGCTTCGCCAGCCCCCAGGTCGACCACGGCTACGACATCAGCGACTACCGCGACGTCGACCCGCTGTTCGGCACCCTGGCCGACATGGACGAGCTCATCGCCACGGCGCACGACTACGGGATCAAGGTGACGCTGGACTTCGTGCCCAACCACACCTCCGACCAGCACGTGTGGTTCCAGGCGGCGGTGGCGGCCGGACGCGGGTCGCCGGAACGCGACCGCTACCTGTTCCGTGACGGCCGTGGGCCCGGCGGTGACGAGCCGCCGAACAACTGGAAGTCGGTGTTCGGCGGCCCGTCCTGGACCCGCGTCGAGGAGCCCGACGGGTCCCCGGGGCAGTGGTACTACCACCTGTTCGCCTCCGAGCAGCCCGACCTGAACTGGCGCAACCCGGAGGTGGTCGAGGAGTTCGCCAGCATCCTGCGGTTCTGGATGGACCGGGGCGCCGACGGGTTCCGGATCGACGTCTCCGACGCCCTGATCAAGGACGACACGTTCCCCGACACAGCCACCGGGGAGCCCATCATCCCGAAGGGCGACGACAGCCCCGTGCACGACGTCTACCGGGAGTTCCGCCGCGTCATGGACGCCTACCCCGGCGACCGCATGGCCGTCATCGAGACCGGGGCCGAGGACGACATCGTGGCCCTGTTCATCCGACCCGACGAGATGCACCTGGCATTCAACTTCCGCTTCGTCCACGCGGGGTTCGACGGCCCGGGGCTGCGCGATGCGATCGACTCCTCGCTGGCGGCGAACGCCGGGGTCGGGGCTCCGACCACCTGGGTGACCGACAACCACGACACCCCGCGCTCGGTGTCCCGGCTGGGGCAGAACGCGGTGCTCACGGGCGCCTACGTCCCCGGCACCATGGCCTCGGGGATCTTCCAGGAGGTCGACCTCGAGCTGGGCACCCGCCGTGCGCGGGCCCTGGCGCTGGTCCTGCTCGCCCTGCCGGGTGCGGCCTACATCTACAACGGCCAGGAGCTCGGCCTGCCCAACGTCGACGACCTGCCCGACGACGTCCTGCAGGACCCGATCTGGGAGCGCAGCGGCCGCACCGTCCGGGGCCGCGACGGGTGCCGGGTGCCGATGCCGTGGACCACCGGGGCGAACCTCGGGTTCACGAGGTCCCGCGCCAAGCCGTGGCTGCCGATCCCCAAGGAGTGGGCCGCGCTGTCCGTCGCGTCGCAGCGGGCCAGCGGGGACTCGATGCTCAGCCTCTACCGCTCGGCGCTGGCGCTGCGGCGCACGAGCCCCGCACTGGGACGCGGGGATCTGCGCTGGGTGTCCTCGGCCGAGGACGCGACCGAGGAGATCAGCTTCGACATGGTCGGCGACGGGGCGACGGTCCGGGTCGTCCTCAACCTCTCCGGGGCAGCGATCGAGCTGCCCGACGGCGAACTGCTGCTCGCCTCGGAGCCGGTGGTCTCCGGCCAGCTCCCGGCGATCTCCGCCGCGTGGGTGGCCCGGCCGGCTGCTGAGGGCATCACCGCCAGGCTGGGGGCGCTGGTCCAGCTCGTCGCCGACGTGATCGACCCGCGCCGCTGAGCAGCTGAGGGATCCCGCCGGGGGCGTCCGCCTCAGCCGGCGAGATCCCGCCGGTGGAACACCCAGGTCCCCCCAGCGACCAGCAGCACGCTGAGCGCCATGGGCAGCCAGAAGTTCAGGGCGCCGGGGGCGGTGGTCAGCGGGTTGGCCTTCAGCAGCCAGTACCAGGGGGAGAAGTCGCGGGCGGTCTCGAACGCCTCGGCCACCCCCGCCAGGGCGTTGACCAGGAACCCCACGAGGGCAAGGCCGGCCCCCAGCCCGATCGCCAGGCCCTTGCTCCCGGTTGCGGCACCCGCGGCGAAGGTCAGGGACACGTGCACCGCGACGAACGCGAACGAGGCGGCGGCCGCAGCACCGAACGCCCACCACGGCAGGCCCTCGTCGAGCCCGACGACCGGTGCGTAGGCCGCAAGGACAACGTGCCCCACGGCGTTGACGACGAACAGGGCGACGGAGATCCCCAGCACCCGGCCCAGCGCCACGGCGACCCGTCGGACGGGGTTGGCCAGCACCATCTCGAGGGTTCCATCGGCCTCGGAGCCGGCGATCGCCCACGCTGCCCACCCGAGGCCAAGGACGAGGAGGATGATCACGTACATGTTCGAGTACAGCTGGCTGACCAGGTAGCCCTCCGGCGAGGCGATGCTCGCACCGGCCAGCCCGAACGCCTCCGCGAACGCCTCCGGCAGCTGCGCCATGTACTCCTCGAACACATCCCCCGAGTCCCGAACCGACGGGTACACCGCCCCCATCAGCACCATCAGGATCCCGACCCCGATGCTCCACCACAGCAGGGAGCGCCGGCGCTCGCGCAGCATCTGCCCGGCGATCCGCAGGGCGGACATCACGCCACCTCCCCCGACCGGGACGCCCGGCCGCCAGGGGTCCCGGCCCCCGGCGTGGCGTCGTAGACCCCGTAGAAGATGTCGTCGAGCAGCAGCGGGTCGGCCGCGATGTGCTCGATGGGAAGCCCGGCGAGGGCCTGGACGAGCGGGGCGATGCTGCCCTGGACGATGATCGACACCCGCATCCGCTCCACCTCGACGGACTCCACCCCCGGCACCTGGGCCAGGACCTCGGCCGCCACCGGCTCGGAGAAGCGCAGGTGCAGGGACTGGCGCGCGGTGATCGACTGGAGCCCGGCCACGCTGTCCTCGACGACCTTGACCCCCTCGCGCAGGATGCCCACGCGGTCGGCCACCTCCTCGACCTCGAAGATGATGTGGGAGCTGAACAGCACCGCTGCCCCGGCATCGCGGCGCTCCCGCACGAGGTTGAGCACCTCGCGCTGCATCAGCGGGTCCAGTCCGGACGTCGGCTCGTCGAGGACGAGCACGTCGGGGTCGTGCATGACCGCCTGCACCACACCCACCTTCTGCCGGTTGCCCTTCGACAGCTGGCCGAAGGGGCGGCTGACATCGAGCTGCATCTGCTCGCAGAGGGAGTCGATCCGCGCCTGCGGGACACCGCCGCGCAGGTCGGCGTAGAAGTCCAGGATCTGGCGGACCTTCAGGCGCCCCTCGAGACGCAGGTCACCGGGCAGGTACCCGATGCGGCGCCGGATGTGCGGGTCCCGGGCGCTGCCCCCGTGCACGGTGGCCGTCCCGGCCGTGGGGTGCAGGTACCCGAGGATGGTGCGGAGGGTGGTCGACTTCCCGGCTCCGTTCGGGCCGAGCAGCCCGTAGACCTCGCCGGGCGCCACGGCCAGGTCCAGCTGGTCGACGGCCGTGAGCTTCCCGTACTTCTTCACCAGGCCTGTGGTCTGGATGACAGGCTCACCCATCGTCACGCCCTTCGTCCGGTCGACCGCCCTGCGTCCAGCGTATCCCCGGCTCAGCCCTCCTCGGCCTCCACCTGGAGGAACACGTCGAGCAGCGAGCTGCGCCACAACGTGGCCGTGAAGGGCTCGGCGAACTCGAGGATCACCGCGGGCCCGGGCATCGCCAGCCTCCCGTCGGCGACCTCGAGGCGCTCCCCCGAGACCAGGTCGTCGTATCGGCCGTCGGGGAGCTGCACGTGGGCACGCCCTCGGTGCCCACCGACGTTGAACACCCCGTAGAGCCCCAGGGCGCCGACCGACGTGGGGTGCGGGGACTCCGCGAGCCAGATCAGGCCGGGACGGACGCCGGCCAGCTCGGCCCGGGCCTGCGACCAGAAGTCGACGGGGACCAGGGAGGCGACGTCGCAGCGGAAGCCGTCGACACCACGACCGGCCCAGAGCGCCAGCGTGTCGATCAGGTACCGGGTCAGGTCCAGGTTCGGGTGCTTGAGGTCGATGATGTCGGTCCAGGCAGGGACGGTGGTGATGGGGCGGCCCTCGTCGTCCTGGTGGAAGAACTCCGGATGCTGGGCGACCAGCACGCTGTCGGGCGAGGTGTGGTTGAAGACCACGTCCATCATCACCCGGAGGCCGGCGGCGTGGGCTGCGGCCACCAGCTCGTCGAAGTCCGCGTCCGTCCCGAGCTCCGGGTTGATCGCCCGGTGGTCGCGGATCGCGTACGGGCTGCCGAGGGTGCCCTTGCGTCCGACCTCGCCGATCGGATGGATCGGCATCAGGTACAGCACGTCGACACCGAGCGCGGCGATCCGGGGGATGTCCGCGGTGACGTCCGCGAGCCGCCCGCTCGGCCCGTGGTTGCGGGGGAACACCTGGTAGATCACCAGACTGCGAACGTCCAGCGGGGTGTCGAGGGCCACGCCCCGATTGTGGCCGCTACCCGCCGCTGACGCCGATCTCGGCGGCCGACAGGTCCTCGCCGCGGGCCAGCTCGCACGAGTCGAGCCACCCGTCGGGCAGGGCCACGCGCCGCTGCCCGGAGGTGCGCCCGCGTGGGCCGGCCGCGACCAGGCTCGGGTAGTGCTGGCCGGGATCGATCCCTGCGAGCAGCTCGTCGAGCTCCGCCAGGGTACCCACCGTGCCCAGGGCGGCCCGGATCGGCTGGGCGACCCGGAACCCCTTGAGGTACCAGGCCATGTGCTTGCGGATGTCGCGGCAGCCCTTGAGCTCGTCGTCGTACATCTCGCCGAGGAGCACCGCATGCCGCCGCAGCACGGCCAGAACCTCCCCCGAGGTCGGCTCCGGGGGCGGCGGCGCACCGGCGAACGCGGCCGCGAGCTGCCCGAACAACCAGGGGCGTCCCAGGCACCCGCGGCCGACCACCACGCCCGCGCACCCGGTCTGCGCGACCATGCGCAGGGCGTCATCGGCGACCCAGATGTCGCCGTTGCCCAGCACCGGCACGCCCAGCGGCTCCAGCTCCTCGACCAGGCGGGCGATCGCCGACCAGTCCGCCTGGCCGCCGTACATCTGCTCGGCGGTGCGCCCGTGCAGCGCGACCCACGCCGCGCCCTCCTGCGCGGCCGCCCGCCCCGCCTCCAGGTAGGTCAGGTGGTCGTCGTCGATGCCCTTGCGCATCTTGACCGTGACCGGCACGCGACCATCGGCCGCCGCGACCGCACCGGCCACGACCTCGCGGAAGAGGTCGCGCTTCCACGGCAGCGCAGACCCGCCGCCCTTGCGCGTGACCTTGGGCACCGGGCACCCGAAGTTGAGGTCCACGTGGTCGGCGAGGTCCTCGGTGACCACCATCCGCACGGCCGCGGCGATGATCGCCGGATCGACGCCGTAGAGCTGCAGCGACCGGGGCGCCTCATCGGGGTCGAAGCGGATCAGCGCCATCGTCTCGTCGTTGCGCTCGATGAGCGCGCGCGAGGTGATCATCTCCGAGACATAGATGCCCGCGCCCGACTCGCGGCACAGCCGCCGGAACGCCCGGTTGGTGATCCCCGCCATCGGCGCGAGCACGACCGGGGGATCCACCGGTCGGCCACCGATCGGTGGGAGGGCAGGGGTCATGCCGCAATTGTCGCCCAGTGCGTGCCATGCCGGGTCCGATGTCCCAGCGCCCGGGCCCCTCAGCTGCCCGGGCCCATGGGCTCAGTCCGAGGCGAACACCTGAACGCGCAGCAGGCCGGGCGACGTGGACGCGAGGATGGAGACCATGCCGCTGGCCGTGCTGGCCCGGCACAACTGGTCCTGACCCTGCACCTCCGGGGTCAGGCGCTCCTGGCACTGAACGTCATGGACCGGCCGGGCAGTCCCAGCCAGGAGATCCTCGATCGCCTGGTCGATCGCCGCGCCCTCGGCCGCTGAGCCTTCGACGCTGGTGATGAGGACGGGGGGCGCATCGCGCCAGTCGTGATCGAACTGCACCAGCGTCCCGAACCCGAAACCGACGGACAAGCACCCCAGCACCGCAAGTCCGATGATGGGAAGCCGCTCCTCGAGCCTGCGGGTCACGAGCTCGTCGGTGGCGGCGGGCGAGAGTTCTGTGGGCCGTTCGAGGATCGCCATGGACGTTCCTAGGGTGAAGCGCGGGTCCCCAACGGGCCCACGTCATTCACGGTATTCCCGCGCGGAGCCGACCCGGAACCCCTGCCGTTCGTCGTTCACCCAACGTTCGCCCTGCGGCCATGTTCCGGTAACCCTCAGCGAGACGCGCGTCACATTTCGCAGAACCGCCCACCCCATGGGCGTTCCGGCGCCCGCGGCCGGTGATCCATTCGGGTTGGGGACCCTCTATGGGCGCGAACCTGCATCGATCGCCGGGCCGAGGTGGGCGCGAGGCCGGGGCAGCGGCTCCAGCCGCGGTTCCGCCAGTGGTGGGCGCCCGCAGGAGGTCAGTACGCCGGCAGCCGCTCGCTGAGCCAGCTGCGCAGCCCGGACAACGGGATGCGCTCCTGGGCCATCGAGTCGCGCTCGCGCACGGTCACGGCCTGGTCCTCCAACGTGTCGAAGTCGACCGTGACGCAGAACGGCGTGCCGATCTCGTCCTGGCGTCGGTAGCGCCGGCCGATCGCGCCGGCGTCGTCGAAGTCGACGTTCCAGGTGCGGCGCAGCTCGGCAGCGAGGTCCCGGGCGACGGGCGAGAGGTCGGCGTTGCGCGACAGCGGGAGCACGGCGACCTTGACCGGCGCCAGGCGCGGGTCCAGGCGCAGCACCGTGCGCTTGTCGACCCCGCCCTTGGCGTTGGGGGCCTCGTCCTCGTCGTAGGCGTCGAGCAGGAAGGCCAGGACGCAGCGCGTGAGCCCGGCGGCGGGCTCGATGACGTAGGGCACCCAGCGCTCGCCGGACTCCTGGTCGAAGTAGCTGAGGTCGACGCCGGACTTCTCCGAGTGGGTGCGCAGGTCGAAGTCGGTCCGGTTGGCGATGCCCTCGAGCTCGGCGAACTCCGAGCCGGCGAAGGTGAACCGGTACTCGATGTCGACGGTCCGCTTGGAGTAGTGCGACAGCTTCTCCTTCGGGTGCTCGAAGAAGCGCAGGTTCGCAGGCTTCAGGCCCAGGTCGATGTACCAGTCCCAGCGCGCCTTCAGCCAGTACTCGTGCCACTCCTCGTCGGTTCCGGGCTTGACGAAGAACTCCATCTCCATCTGCTCGAACTCCCGGGTCCGGAAGATGAAGTTGCCCGGGGTGATCTCGTTGCGGAAGCTCTTGCCGGTCTGCCCGATGCCGAAGGGCGGCTTCTTGCGCGAGGTGTTGGCGACGTTGAGGTAGTTCACGA
This sequence comes from uncultured Actinomycetes bacterium, assembly GCA_963729885.1. Classification (GTDB taxonomy): domain Bacteria; phylum Actinomycetota; class Actinomycetes; order S36-B12; family CAIYMF01; genus Prado023. The sequence goes on along the minus strand of CAVSQK010000053.1, from coordinate 63,611 downwards.
AGATGCCCTGCGCAGTCTCGGGACGCAGGTAGTGCAGGGAGCCGGCGTCCTCGACAGGTCCGACCGTGGTGCGCAGCATCCCGTTGAAGTCCCGGGGCTCGGTGAACTGCCCGCGCGTCCCGCACGCCGTGCACACGATCTCCTCGAGCCCGGTCGCCGGGCGGCCGTGCCGCTCCTCGAACGCCTCGAGCAGGTTGTCCGCGCGCCAGCGCTTGTGGCACTGCTTGCACTCGGTGAGCGGGTCGACGAACGCGCTGACGTGGCCGGAGGCCTCCCAGACCTGGGGGGCGAGGATGACCGAGGAGTCCAGCCCGACGACGTCGTCGCGGCCGCGCACGACCGCCTGCCACCACGCCCGGCGGATGTTCTCCTTGAGCTCCACGCCCAGAGGTCCGTAGTCCCACGCGGACCGGGTCCCGCCGTAGATCTCCGAGCAGGGGTAGACGAAGCCCCGGCGCTTGCTCAGGTTCACCACGGATTCCACGCGGGCGTCGGGCTTGGTCGGCTTGGCCATCGGATCTCCAGGGTCCTCGAACTTCTCGGCTGGTGCCGGCGCCGCACCACGGGCGCGCGCCGGTGAGTCTGGCGTCCAACCCTACCTGCACCCGGGGCCGGCGATCGGCGACAATCAGTGCCATGGCCAAGAAGCGTGTTCATCGCCCTGAGGGTTCCCGTCCCGTCCCGCCGCCGCAGGCGAAGCCCGCGGCAGCCCGGACCCACCGCATCCGGGCGCGCCTCCGGGGGCGAGCCTGCGCGAGCGCTTCGAGGATGCCAGCCGCCCCATGCTGCTGCGCATGCAGGCGCTCCCGGGATTCCTCATCCCTGTCACGCTGGGGACCCTGCTGTTCTTCGGCCTGACGCTGAACGCGACCTGGTCGGGCATCCTGCTGATCGTGATCGCCCTGTTCCTGTTCTGGCTCACGGCGGTGTCCTGGCCGGCGATCACCACGGGCAGCCGGATCCTGCGCGTGGTCGTCGACGTGGCCGTGCTCGTCCTCGGCGTGCTGAAGCTGATGGGTCGCCTCTGACCCGGCGACCGGCCAGCGCGTGGAGCCGGCGCGCCGGCCCGCGGGGGCCGGCGCCTACTCGTCGGTGGGCGGTGGCGGGGCCTGCTCGTTGGGCACGGCACCGCCGTACCGACGGTCGCGCGCGGCGTAGATCTCGCACGCCCGCCACAGGTCACGCCGGTCGAAGTCCGGCCACAGCGTGTCGAGGAAGACCATCTCGGCGTAGGCCGACTGCCAGAGCAGGAAGTTCGACGTGCGCTGCTCGCCCGACGAGCGCACGAACAGGTCCACGTCAGGCATGTCCGGCTCGTCGAGGTAGCGCGCCAGGACCTGCTCGTCCACGTCCTCGGGGCGCACCAGCCCGGCGCGGACGTCGACGGCCAGCGCGGCGGCGGCGTCGGCGATCTCCGCCCGGCCGCCGTAGTTCACGCACATCGCCAGGGTCATCACGGAGTTCGAGGCGGTGAGCTCCTCGGCGCGCTCGAGCTCGGCGATCACGCTGCCCCACAGCTTCGGGCGGCGACCGACCCAGCGGACCCGGACGCCCATCTCGTTGAGCTGGTCGCGGCGCCGGCGGATCACGTCCCGGTTGAAGCCCATCAGGAAGCGCACCTCGTCGGGCGAGCGCTTCCAGTTCTCGGTGGAGAACGCGTAGGCCGACAGGTACTCGATGCCCAGCTCGAGGGCGCCGTTCACGCAGTCCAGCAGCGAGCCCTCCCCCGCCTCGTGACCGGCCGTGCGGGGCAGTCCGCGCTCCTTGGCCCACCGGCCGTTGCCGTCCATCACGATCGCCACATGCTTCGGCACGAGGTCGGCGGGGATGTCCGGCGGGCGGGCGCCGGAGACGTGCGGGGTGGGGGCCAGGACCGCCCGCCCCGAGGGGTCCGGCCGGTCGGGGTCCGGCCGCCCGCGCCGCCACCAGGATCCGGTGTTGTCCGCCATGGGGCAATCCTCCCGCGGACGGGGGTCTCGTTGCCGCCTGCGACGCGCGTGATGCCTGCCCTGCCCGAACGGGGGGCTCGGCGCGCGCGTCGCCGGCACGCGCGGGATGCTGGGGGCATGGACGACGGGCATGCGGATCTGCCACCCGAGGACGGCGCGCCCCGGGACGACATGGGCCATCCGGTCTGGGCGAACGCCCACCGGGTGACGCCCTTCCTGTACGTGGGCGGATCCCTGCGCAGTGGTGACGCCGATCCCGGCACCGTGCTCAACGAGCTGCAGGGCCACGGGCTGACCCACATCCTGGACTGCCGCACGGAGACCTCCGACGAGAAGCTCGTGGCGCACCTGGCCCCCGACATCGAGTACCACCAGGCCGGCACCGAGGACGAGGCCGCCGGGACCGCCGAGGGCTGGTTCGACAGTGGGGTGGGCTTCGCGCGGGAGGCCCTGAAGATCCCGGGCACGGTGCTGCTGACGCACTGCGCGCTGGGCCAGGCGCGCGGCCCGTCGATGGCCTACGCGGTGCTGCTCGACCAGGGCTACGAGCCCGGCGAGGCGCTGCTGATGATCACGCAGGCGCGTCCGGAGGCCAAGGCCTCCTACGCCGAGCACGCCCTGGACTGGCACCTGAACCGCACGGGGGCCACCGAGGCCGAGCGCAAGGTCGCCTTCGAGTCGTTGCGGGCTGCCCGGGGCAAGGTCGGCGGGTGGCAGCACCGCCGGCACTGACGCCGTGCGGACCACCGAGTCAGGTGCGCTCGACCAGCGGCAGGGACTTCAGCTGTCGCTCGAGGTGCCACTGCAGGTAGGCCGCGATCAGCCCTGAGGCCTCCCGCCGGGTGCGCTCGTCCGAGGCGTCGGCGACCTCCCAGTCACCGGAGAGCAGCGCGCCCAGGAGCAGCATGGTGCCCGGGCGCGGGGTGGCCGAACCCGGGACCCGGCAGTCGGCGCACAGCGCGCCACCGCCGGGCAGGCTGAACGACCGGTGCGGCCCGGGCTCGCCGCAGCGCGCACAGGCGTCGAAGGACGCCGCCCAGCCGGCGATCGCCAGCGAGCGCACCAGGTAGGCGTCGAGGACCAGCCCGGGGTCGTGCGCCCGCTCGGAGAGCGCACGCAACCCACCGACCAGCAGCTGGAACTGCGCGGGTGCGGGCTCGCGCTCCTCGGGTGTGAGCCGCTCGGCGGTCTCGCAGATCGCCTGCGCCGCGGTCCACCGGGGGTAGTCCGAGGACAGGTCGGCGCCGAAGGAGAACAGCGACTCCACCTGCGTCACCGAGTCCAGCGACCGGCCGATGTGGAACTGCGCGTCGACCAGGCCCATCGGCTCCAACCGCGCCCCGAACTTCGAGCTGGTCCGACGGACCCCGCGGGCAACGGCGCGCACCCGTCCGTGGCTGCGCGTGAGCAGCGTGATGATCCGGTCGGCCTCGCCGAGCGGGTGCGTGCGCAGGACCACCCCGGAGTCGCGGTAGGTCGGCACCGCCCCATTGTGCGCCCCGCGGGGACCACCCGCCGGCACCCACACCCTCGGGCCGGCGGGGTTCGGTCAGAAGCCGAGGCGGCGCAGCTGCTTGGGGTCGCGCTGCCACTCCTTGGCCACCTTCACGTGCAGGTCGAGGTAGACCGGGGTGCCCAACATGGCCTCGATCGCGGCCCGCGCCCGCGTGCCCACGTCCCGCAGACGCGCCCCCTTCGCCCCGATCACGATCGCCTTCTGCGACGGCCGCTCGACGAACAGGTTGGCGTGGATGTCCATGAGCGGGCGATCCGGGTGCCGGTCCGCGCGCATCCCCATCTCCTCGACCACGACGGCGATCGAGTGCGGCAGCTCGTCGCTGACCCCCTCGAGGGCGGCCTCGCGGATGAGCTCGGCGACCATGATGATCTCCGGCTCGTCGGTGAGCTCGCCGTCGGGGTACAGCGCCGGGCCGACCGGCAGGGCGGCGACGAACTCCGCGATCACGTCGTCGAGCTGATCACCGGCCTTCGCCGAGACCGGCACCACGGCAGCCCACTCGAGGCTCGCGGCCGTGCCGAGCTCCATCACCGAGGTGAGCTTGCCCGCCAGGGCGGGCCTGGAGATCCGGTCGGTCTTGGTGACCAGCGCGATCACCGGCGTGCGCGTGCCCCCCCGGGTGGCCCCGGCCAGCCGGTGGGCGATCCGGCGGTCCCCCGGGCCGATCTCCTCGTCGGCGGGCAGGCACAGGGCGATGGCATCGACCTCCGCCCACTGCTGCTCGACGAGTGCGTTGAGCCGCTCGCCGAGGGCGTTGCGCGGCCGGTGGATCCCCGGGGTGTCGACCAGCACGACCTGCGCCTCGGGCCGGTGGATCACCCCGCGGATGACGCGTCGGGTGGTCTGCGGCTTGCTCGAGGTGATCGCCACCTTCTGGCCGACCAGGGCGTTGGTGAGCGTGGACTTGCCGGCATTGGGCCGCCCGACGATCGCGACGAAGCCGCTGCGGTGCTCGGTCATGACGCCGCGTCCTCCCGGCCGTTCGGGGCCCGGGCGCACCGGTGCGCCCGCCGGGCTTCGACGGAGGCCTGTCCTGCTCGCCCTCGGACTGCGCCTGCCCCAGCGGCTCGGCCAGGACCGTGGTGATCCGGTTGCGCCGGCCCGCCGCCTGCTCGGCGGTGAGCACCCAGCCCTCGATCGTGATCGACGAGCCCGGAAGGGCCACCTTCCCGAGGCGCTTGGCGATCAGCCCGGCGACGGTGTCCACGCCCTCGGAGTCGGAGTCGATGTCGAACCCCAGGAGCTCGCCGGCGTCCTCGACGTGCAGCCGGGCACTGAGGCGGTACCCGCCGCCGGGGAGCTTCTCGACCTCCGGGGGCTCCTGGTCGTACTCGTCGGTGATCTCGCCGACGATCTCCTCGAGGACGTCCTCGATGGTGACCAGGCCGGCGGTGCCGCCGTACTCGTCGACGGCGATCGCCATGTGCACCCGCTGGGACTGCAGGTCGCGCAGCAGGTCGTCGACGAGCTTGGAGTCCGGCACGAACGTGGCCGCCCGCATCCGGGAGTCGATCCGCTCCGTGGTCTCGGACTCGCGGTGCTCGAAGACCCGGTTGACGACGTCCTTGAGGTAGAAGACGCCGACCACGTCGTCAGGGCTCTCGCCGATGACCGGGATGCGGGAGTAGCCCGATCGCAGCGCCAGGGACATCGCCTGGCGCAGGGTCTTGTGCCGCTCGATCCAGACCATCTCCGTGCGCGGCACCATGACCTCGCGCACGATCGTGTCGCCGAGCTCGAACACCGAGTGCAGCATCGCGGCCTCGTCGTCCTCGATGACCCGGTCGGCCTCGGCCTGGTCGACCAGCTCGCGCGAGCTCGGCCTGGCTGGCGAACGGCCCCTCCCGGTAGCCCTTGCCCGGGGTCAGGGCGTTGCCGATGAGGATCAGCAGCGAGACGAACGGGCCCAGCACCGCCGCCGCCCCGCGTGCGAACTTGCCCCAGCGCAGGGCGATCCGGTCGGCGTGCTGGCGGCCGAGCGTCCGCGGGGCCACGCCGAGCGCGATGAACATCACGCCGGTCATGATCAGCAGCGCCACGAACAGGCCCACCAGCGGGCCCCAGGGGCCTGCCTCGACGCAGAGGTAGGTCACCAGGGCCGTGGCGGCCACCGCGAACGCCGTGTGCAGGAACAGCATCACGTTCACGTAGCGCGCGCGGTCCTCGACGATCACGCGCAGTCGTTCGGTCGCCTTGCCGGGCTTGTCCCGCGCCATCTCCTCGACGCGCGAGCGCGAGACCCGCCCGATCGCCGTCTCGGCCGCCACGAGGAACGCAGCCGTGACGACGAACAGGATCGCCAGGACCAGCATCACCCAGTCGGATTCCGCCATCGCTCAGCCCTGTCCCCGCCATGCGGCCAGCAGCTCGTCCTGGAGGCCGAACATCACCGCGTGCTCCTCGGGCTCGGCATGGTCGTGGCCGAGCAGGTGCAGGATCCCATGGGTCAGCAGCAGCTCGAGCTCAGCCGGCGCAGCCCGTGCCCGGCGGCCTCGCCCTGCTCGGCGGCCACCTGCGGGCAGATCACCATGTCGCCGAGCACGCCCGGCTCCGGGGCCTCCCCCGGCTCCGGCACGCGCAGCTCGTCCATCGGGAAGCTCAGGACGTCCGTCGGGCCGGGCAGGTCCATCCAGCGCACGTGCAGCTCGGTGATCTCCTCGGGGTCGACCAGGGAGATCGCCAGCTCCACGTCGGGGTGCAGGCCGAGGCGCTCGAGCATGTACCCCGCCTGGGCGACCAGCGGCGCCGGGTCGACGGGGACGCTGCTGCGGTTGTCGACCTCGACATCGGCCATCAGCGCCGCCTGGCCGGACGGACCGGCCGGTCCGTGCGATCGCTGCGCGCCTGCTCCTCGTCCCAGCGGCCGTAGGCCTGCACGATGTCGGTCACCAGGCTGTGGCGGACCACGTCGTGGGCGTTGAGGTAGCAGAACGACACGTCGCGCACACCGTCGAGGATCCCCTGGACGACCTTCAGCCCCGAGTCGGTGCCCCCGGGGAGGTCCACCTGGGTGATGTCGCCGGTGACCACCATCGTCGAGCCGAACCCGAGGCGGGTCAGGAACATCTTCATCTGGTCCGGCGAGGTGTTCTGCGCCTCGTCGAGGATCACGAACGCGTCGTTGAGGGTGCGCCCGCGCATGTAGGCCAGCGGCGCCACCTCGATCACGCCGGAGGTCAGCAGGCGCGGGATCGAGTCCGGGTCGAGCATGTCGCGCAGGGCGTCGTAGAGCGGGCGCAGGTACGGGTCGATCTTCTCCGACAGGGTGCCGGGCAGGTAGCCCAGCCGCTCGCCGGCCTCGACCGCCGGGCGGGTCAGCACGATCCGGTTGACCTTCTTGGCCTGCAGCGCCTGGACCGCCTTGGCCACGGCGAGGTACGTCTTGCCGGTGCCCGCCGGCCCGATGCCGAACACGATCGTGTGCTGGTCGATCGCGTCGACGTAGCGCTTCTGGTTCAGCGTCTTGGGCCGGATCGTGCGCCCTCGGTTGGACAGGATGTTGGCGGTCAGGACATCGACCGGACGGCTCTCGGGCTCGGCCCGCAGCATCGCCAGCGCCCGGCGCGCGGCATCGGGGCTCATGCCCTGGCCGGTGCGCACGATCGAGACGATCTCGTCGAACAGCCGCTCGACCAGGTGCAGCTCCGCCGATCCGCCGGTCAGGCTGATCTGGTTGCCGCGGACGTGGATGTCCATGGTCGGGAACTCGGCCTCGATGGCGCGCAGGACCTCGTCACCGACCCCCACGACGGCGACCATGTCGAGGCTCGCGGGGACGATCACGGTGTGCTGGATGCGCTCGGAGCGCAGTGGTGTCTCAGTCATGACCCCTCAAGGGTAAGTCCCGTTCAGCCCGGGGGCCACGAGTGCGCGCGGCCGCCGAGGACGTGCGCATGCAGGTGGCCGACCTCCTGGCCGCCGAGACGGCCGTTGTTGACGACCACCCGGTACCCGCCGGTCAGGCCCTCGAGCTGCGCCACGTGGACGCAGCGGGCGATCACGTCGCCGGCGATCGCCGGGTCGACCGCGACCGCCTCGTCGAGGGTGGCGACGTGCTGCTTCGGGATGATCAGCACGTGCGTCGGGGACACCGGCGCGATGTCGCGGAACGCCAGGGTGGTGTCGGTCTCGTCGACGATCGTGGCCGGGATCTCGCGGGCGACGATCCTGCAGAACAGGCACGCATCACTCATGGGCCCATCCTGCCACCGCAGGGCAGGGTGCCGGCTGCCGAACGGTGTGCGGGGGGTCAGGACCAGCGGGGGGTGGCGGCCAGGACCACGGCGGCGGCGACCGTGCCGGCGGTCGAGGTGCGCATGACCGTGGGGCCGAGCCGGGCGAGGTGGGCGCCCGCGGCGGTGAGCCGGTCGAGCTCGTCGGGGCTCACCCCGCCCTCGGGACCGACGACGAGGACGACGTCCCCGGCGGCCGGAAGCGCGATCCCGTGCAGGGGAACGGCGGCCTCCTCGTGCAGGACGATCGCGCACGCCGCGCCGGCCACGAGCGCCTCGACATCAGCGGTCCGGGCCAGGGGGGCGACCTCGGGCAACCACGCGCGGCGGGCCTGCTTGCCGGCCGCGCGCGCAGCGGTCACCCACTTGGCGCGCCCGCGCTCGACCTTGTCGCCGGTCCACCGCGCCACGCACCGCTCGGCCTGCCAGGGGACGATCACGTCGACGCCGACCTCGGTCAGGGTCTCCACCGCCGTCTCGCCGCGCTCCCCCTTGGGCAGCGCCTGGACGACGACGATCCTGGGCTGCGGCGCGGCGGTGGTGGCCCGCTCGAGCACCCGGGCCACGAGCACATCGCGACCGCTGAGGGCGTCGACCTCGGCGTGCAGCACCGTCCCCGCCCCGTCGCCGAGGTCGAGGCGCTCGCCGACCTCGAGCCGCCGCACCGCGACGGCGTGCCGGCCCTCCGACCCCGAGAGCTCGACGAGGTCGCCGACCCCGGCACCGGCCGCCACCCCGGGCTCGATGAGGAACAGCGCCGCGGTCATTTGGCGGAGAACGCGTCCTTGAGCCGGGTGAACAGCCCTTCCTTCTCCGGGCGGGTGAACGTGGTGCTCACCGTCTCCTCGCCGCGGATCGAGGCGAACTCGCGCAGCAGCTCCTGCTGGCGCGGGTCGAGCCTGGTCGGGGTCTGCACGTCGATGTGGACCAGCAGGTCCCCGCGCCCGGAGCTGCGCAGGTGCGGCACGCCACGCGCCCGGAGCGTGACGACGTGCCCGGGCTGGGTTCCCGGGCGGATCTCGACGTCCTCGGTGCCGTCGAGGGTCTCGAGCTTCAGGACGGTCCCGAGCGCGGCCACGGTCATCGGCAGGGCGATCGAGCAGTGCAGGTCGTCGCCCTGGCGCTGGAACACCGCGTGCGGCCGGGTCGAGACCTCGACGTACAGGTCGCCCGCAGGGCCGCCGCCGGGACCGACCTCGCCCTCGCCGGACAGCTGGATGCGGGTGCCGTCGTCGATGCCGGCCGGGATCTTGACCTTCAGGGTGCGCCGGGTGCGCACGCGGCCGTCGGCGTTGCACTCCGGGCACGGGTGGGTGATGACCGTGCCGTAGCCCTGGCACTGCGGGCAGGGCCGTGAGGTCATGACCTGGCCCAGGAACGAGCGCTGGACCGACTGGATCTCCCCGCGCCCGCGGCACATCGAGCACTCGGTCGGCTGGTGGCCGGCGGCCGCTCCGGTGCCCGTGCAGGTCGGGCAGACCAGCGCGGTGTCGACCTGGATCTCCTTGACCACGCCGAACGCCGCCTCGGGCAGGTCGATCGTGACCTTGATCAGGGCGTCCTGGCCGCGGCGGACCCGGGGCTTGGGCCCGCGGGACTGCTGGCCGCCGAAGAAGGCGTCCATGATGTCGCCGAACCCGAACCCGGCCGCGCCGGGGCCGAACGGGCTGCCGCCGCCGGACTGCGCGGGTCGGCACCGAGGTCGTACATCTGGCGCTTCTCCGGGTCGGAGAGCACCTCGTAGGCTGCGGTGACCTCCTTGAACCGCTCCTGCGTGACCGGGTCGGGGTTCACGTCCGGGTGCAGCTCACGGGCGAGCTTGCGGTAGGCGCGCCTGATCTCGTCCGCGTTCGCGTCGCGGGCCACGCCCAGGGTGGCGTAGTAGTCGTTGGCCACGGGTGTCCTATTCGTTTCTCAGCAGCTGCCCGAGGTACCGGGCGACCGCCCGGACCGAGGCCATCGTGCTGGGGTAGTCCATGTGCGTGGGGCCGACGACCCCAAGTCGTGCGACCGTCCCGTGGTTCGGGCCGTAGCCGGCGCTGACCACCGAGGTGCTGCTCATGCCGGCGACCAGGTTCTCGTGCCCGATCGTGACGGTCACGGCCTCCGCCCGGGTCTCGCCGAGCAGGCGCAGCAGCACCATCTGCTCCTCGAGGGCCTCGAGGACGGGCTGCAGGCTGTCGAAGCCGTCGACGTAGCGGGCGAGGTTGGCGGTGCCGCCCATCACGATGCGCTCCTCGTGGCGCTCCACGACCGTCTCCAGCAGCGTCGCGAGCACGACGGACACGGTGGGCCGGGTGGACTCGTCGAAGCGATCGGGGAGGTCGGCCACGCGGTCGGCCACGGAGGTGAACGCTCCCCCACCCACCGACTCGTTGAGCAGGCTGCGCAGCCGGGCGAGGTCGTCGTCCGACAGCGGGCCGGGGACCTCGACCACGCGCTGCTCGATCCGTCCTGTGTCGGCGATCAGGACCAGCAGCAGGCGGTGCTCGCTGAGCTCGACCAGCTCGACGTGGCGGACCGCGGAGCTGGTCAGCGAGGGGTACTGGACGAGGGCGACCTGGCGGGTGATCTGGGCCAGCAGGCGCACCGAGCGACCCATCACGTCGTCGAGGTCGACCGCACCGGCCAGGAAGTTCTCGATGGCGCGGCGCTCGGCGGGGCTCAGCGGCTTGACCTGCGAGAGCTTGTCGACGAACAGCCGGTAGCCCTTGTCCGTGGGGATCCGCCCGGCGCTGGTGTGCGGCTGGGCGATGAAGCCCTCCTCCTCCAGGACGGCCATGTCGTTGCGGATCGTCGCCGGGGAGACGCCCAGGGCGTGGCGATCGACCAGGCCCTTGGAGCCGACAGGCTCGTGGGTGCGCACGTAGTCCTCCACGATGGCGCGCAGGACCGAGAGCTTGCGGTCGTCGAGCATGGGCACCTCCTCCCGGGGGCGAGCGCGGCTGCCTGACGCACGCGCTCTGCGTCGCACTGGCACTCGAAGGGTTTGAGTGCCATTCTACGCCGCCCCGCCCCATCCGCCCGCGATCCCGCCCCACCCGCACCCGCCGCGCCCCGCCGTCGCCCGCCCCCACCCGGCAAACCCTCCCCATCGGGTCAGACCCTCCGCGTCGGCGCGGAGGGTCTCGCCCCTCCCGGAGGGTTTGCGGGGAGGGGGGGGTCGTCGGCAGGCGTGGGGGGGCCGCGGGCCGACAGAATCGGGGGATGCTCATCGTCCACGTCCACGTCCACGTCGTGCCCGACCAGGTCCCGGCCTTCCTGGCAGCCACCGAGGCCAACGCCACCGCGTCCCTCGAGGAGCCTGGCGTCCTGCGGTTCGACGTCGTCGCGGACCTGGCTGACCCGGCGCACGTCGTCCTCGTCGAGGTGTACCGCGACGAGGCGGGTGCCGCCGCGCACAAGGAGACCGCGCACTACGCGACGTGGCGCGACACCGTGGCCCCGATGATGGCCGTCCCGCGCACGTCGACGAAGTTCTCGGCGGTGTTCCCGACCGAGGACAGCCGCTGGGCCACGCCGGGCCCGTGAGCACCTCCTTCGACCTCTCGCTTGCCGCCGCGGATCAGCTTCGGCGCGGGCCGGGTCGACGCCCTGCCCGCCATCGTCGCCGGCTTGGGCGCCCGGGTGCTGGTCATCACCGGCGCGACCCCGAGCCGGATCGAGCACGTGATCGCGCCCCTGCGCGCGGGCGCCGACGCGCTGGCGGTCGTCACCGTCCCCGGCGAGCCGACGGTGGACGACGCACGGGCTGCGACGGCCGCCGGCCGGGCGCTGGATGCCGACGTCGTGGTGGCGGTCGGCGGGGGCAGCCCGATCGACCTGGCCAAGGCAGCCGCGATGCTCCTGGCCAACGGCGGGGACCCTCTGGACTACATCGAGGTCGTCGGCCGGGGCCAGCCGATCACCCGGTCGCCGCTGCCGCTCGTCGCGGTCCCGACCACCGCCGGGACCGGCGCGGAGGTCACGGCGAACGCGGTGCTGTCCGTCCCCGACCACGCGGTGAAGGCCAGCCTGCGCCATCCGCTGATGATTCCCCGGCACGCGATCATCGACCCGGGGCTCACGCTCGACTGCCCGCCGGCCGTGACGGCCGCCTCCGGGATGGACGCCCTCACCCAGTGCCTGGAGCCCTACGTCTCGAACCGCGCCAACGCCATGACCGACAGCTGGGCCCGGATGGGGATGATGGCCGCCGGCCGCAGCCTGGTCGGTGCGTACCTCGACGGCACCGACCTGGCTGCCCGCACCGACATGTCGCTGTGCAGCCTGATGGGCGGTCTCTCCCTGGCCAACGCCAAGCTCGGCGCCGTGCACGGGTTCGCCGGCGTGATCGGCGGGATGACCGACGCGCCGCATGGGGCGATCTGCGCGGCCCTTCTCGGGCCCGTGTGCGCGGCCAACCTGGACCGGGCCGACGACCGGCTCCTGGGGCGCTTCGCCACGATCGCGGCCTGCCTGACCGGGGTGCCCGACGCGACCCCCGACGACGGCCTGCACTGGATCGAGCACACGTGCGCCCTGCTCGGGATCCCCACCCTGTCGGCCCACGGGCTCGACGAGGGGCACACCGACGAGGTCGTGGCCAAGGCCGCCCGGGCCAGCAGCATGCAGGGCAACCCGGTCACGCTCAGCGCCGACGAGCTCGCCGAGGTGTTCCGAGCTGCCCTGTAGCCGGCCGCTGGGTCCGCCGGTCGCCCTCAGCCGGCCGCTGGCTCCGCCCGTGCCTCAGGGGGCCGCTGCCTCGGGAACGGGCACCGCCGCGGGATCCCCGGCCGAGGCAGTGTGCCGGCCCACCGCGAGGGTCACGCCCACGGCGAGGATCCACAGGAACCACACCGTGTAGACGTTGACCCCCACGAACTCGACGGCGCCCAGGCCGAGGGCGATCCCTGTGGGGAGGGTGACGGCCCAACCCCATGCGATGGCCAGGCCGAGTCCGGTGAACCAGCGCGGAAGGGCTGAGCGCTTCCACAGCCAGATCGCGAACCCGACGGCCCACACGGCCTGGAACACCCACCCGAGGAACTCGCCGAGCGTTCCCCCCGAGTAGGCGTTGAGCAGGTCGTAGTCGGCAGCGACCACGGCACGCTCCACCCCTGTCGTCGCCGTCGCATGGAGCTCGGCCAGCCCCGGCACGACGACCGGCCACCGAGCCCATCCGAAGGTCTGGATGGTTGCCCCGAGCACGCCGAACACGGTGATCGTGAGGTCGCCCGGCGTGGCCCTGCCCCAGGCAGCCTGCGCGTTGACGGCGGCGACGATGAGCGCGAGCGAGCTGCCCATCTGGGCCAGGAAGCCCAGACGGATCGCCGTCTCGGCCTGCGCGAACAGCGGCAGCGCGACGGTCCCCGGCTCGTCCAGGACGGCAGGCCACCCGAACGAGGTCCCCAGCACCAGGTACCCCAATCCGGCCAGCCCTCCAGCCACCACCAGCCAGAACCCGGTTGATCGGACGTTGGACATGATCTGCTCCTTTGCGAACGTTGGTTGCGTTGCGAACATTGTTCACTCATTCCCTCCGCATGTCAACCCAACGCGTGTCGGGCGCGAGCGAACGCAACGCCGATGCCACGGCCGTCGCGGGGTAGGGTCACGTTCGTGCTGGATCGCTATGGCTCCGACGTCCTCGCCGGTGGGCGCCACCCGCGTGCGCCTCGAGTGGCCGAGGTCCCCGGCGAGCCCGACCTCGTCGTGGAGTGCGCCTCGAGCGGCTGGTGCGGGGCGATCGTCGGGTGGGAGAAGACGACCGTCGGATGGTCCGTGGCCCTCGAGGACCGGCACGGCCGGCGCCGGCTGTTCCCCGCCGAGCCCGCCGCCTTCCTCCTCGAGGGCCAGCCCGTGACCCTCACCCGGCCCCGGAGCGCAGCGCCCGTGCCGCCCAGCGCCCCGACCCGCACCGCCTCGGGATCGATCGCGGCCCCCCGCACCGCGGCGAAGGTCGCGCGCGCCTCGCGCATCTGGGTCGAGGGCACGCATGACGCCGAGCTGGTCGAGAAGGTGTGGGGCTCGGACCTGCGTGAGCTCGGGGTCGTGGTGGAGCCCCTCGGGGGGATCGACGACCTGGTGGCACTCGTCCCGGAGTTCCGGCCCGGACCCCAGCGCCGGCTGGTCGTGCTGGTCGACCACCTGGTGCCCGGGACGAAGGAGACGCGCATCGCCGACGAGGTGACCCGACGGTGGGCACCGCACGTCGCCGTGCTCGGTCATCCGTACGTCGACGTCTGGCAGGCGGTGCGCCCCGCGGCGGTGGGGATCGACGCATGGCCGACGATCCCGCGGGGCACGCCCTGGAAGTCCGGGGTATGCGCCGCCCTGGGTTGGCCCGACGACGAGCCGGCCGCGTGGCGTCGGATCCTGGGGGCAGTGCGCTCCTACGCCGACCTCGACCCGGCCCTGCTGGCCCGCGTCGAGGAGGCCATCGATCTCGTGACCGAGCCGCTGGCCTGAGCCGGCACGCCCAGCGGATCCACCCGCCCGAGCCCGACACTGCCCAGTGCAGGGCGCATTCCGTGCCATACCTCACCCGACAGGGCTAGCCTGCGAAGCGGAACACCGTCTGCAAAGGAGCGTCCAGCAATGACCCAGCCCCCCGTCGACCCGCCGGACGAGCCCCTCGGCGGCGCCCTGACCCCACCTCCGGAGGAGATGCCCGAACCGGCCGTCCCTCCGCGCTGAGCACGCCCTCGGCAGCGGCACCCCCGCCGCCCCCGGCCGTCCGAGCCCCCGCCGCCGGCGTTCGAGGCACCCGCCGCCGAGCCACCCCCCGCCTACCAGCCCCCGCCGCCCGCCGCCGAGCCACCCCCCGCGTACCAGCCCCCGCCGCCACCAGCGGGCAGTTACCCACCGCCGCCGCCACCGGCGGCCGGGCCAGGCGCCTACCCGCCGCCGCCCCCCGCCTGCTCCCGGCGGCTACCCGATGGCACCTCCCGCCGGCACCTACCCGCCGGCGTTCCCACCCGGGCCCGGAGCCGGGTACGGCGCCTTCGCGGGCCTGAAGCCCCACCGGGCCACGCTGGTCCTGGGCCTGGGGATCGTGGGCCTGCTGTGCTGCGGGCCCCTGGGGATCGTGGCCTACTTCTTCGGGAAGAACGACCTCGCGGAGATGGACGCCGGGGTGATGGATCCCTCCGGGCGTGGAACGACCAACGTCGGGCGGATCCTGGGGATCGTCGCCATCGTGTTCCTGGTCATCCAGGTGTTCTACATCGTCTTCGCGATGACCACAGGCGGTCTCACGAGCAGCTGAGACCCACCCAGGACGAAGGGCCGGGAGCCGGGGTGCCGAGTGCGTCCCCCGCCACCGGCCCTTCGTCGTGCCGGTGGACGCACCTGCTCCCGTTCCGCGCCTGCCACCCTGTCGATCAGGGGACCAGCCGCCGCACGACGGCATCGGCGAGCAGTCGACCCGGGCGGGTGAGCCGGAACCGCCCCCCGGCCACTGACCCCAGCCCGTCGGCCACGAGCAGGTCCACCTCGCCCCGCTGGGCGGCGCTGAGCTCGTCCACCCGGAGCCCGTCGGCCATCCGCACACCGAGAAGGACCCCCTCGACGGCACGCGTCTCGTCGTCCAGCACCTCGCGCCCGACCGCCGGCGACTGACCCAGGCGCAGCCGCTCGACGTACGCGGACGGGTGCTTCACGTTCCACCAGCGGGTGCCGGCCACGTGGCTGTGCGCACCGGGGCCCACGCCCCACCAGTCGTCACCGCGCCAGTACGCGACGTTGTGCCGGCACTCCTGGCCGGGCACCGCCCAGTTCGACAGCTCGTACCAGGGCAGCCCGGCTGCCGAGAACGCCTCGTCGGCCAGGTCGTACATGTCGGCCATCAGGTCGTCGTCCGGAGCCTCGATGGCACCCCGGCCGACCGCCGCAGCCAGGCGGGTCCCCGGCTCGACGATCAGGGCGTAGGCGGAGATGTGCCCCACCTGCGCGGACAGCGCGGCAGCGACCGTCGACTCCCAGTCGGCCAGGGACTCCCCCGGCGTGCCGTAGATGAGGTCGAGGCTGATCTGCTCGAACCCGGCGGCGCGGGCGTCGGCGACCGCGCGCAGGGCGCCACCGGGGGTGTGCGTGCGATCGAGCACCGCGAGCACGTGCGGCACCGCACTCTGCATCCCGAAGGAGATCCTCGTGAAGCCCACCTCGCGCAGGTGGGCCAACGACCGCGGGGTCGACCGAGTCGGGGTTCGCCTCGAGCGTCACCTCAGCACCGGGTGCGAGGCCGAACTCCACGTCGATCCGGCGCGAGCACCGCACCGAGGGCGTCCGGGGCCAGCAGCGTCGGGGTGCCCCCACCGACGAACACCGTGCCCACCGGCACGTCCCGACCGCCCAGCACCCCCCGCGCGAACCCGACCTCGCGGGCGAGGTGCGCGGCGAACGTGGCTCGATCCACACCGGTCGACCCAGCCAGCTCGGGGGCCGTGTAGGTGTTGAAGTCGCAGTACCCGCACCGGGAGGCACAGAACGGCACGTGCACGTAGACGCCGAAGTCCCGCTCTCCCCACTGCCGGGCCGCGGCCGCCGGAAGGGAGCCGTCGAGGGGCGGGACCTCCCCGGTGGGCTGGCTGGGCATGGGCCATTGTCCCGCATGTGCCGGGGGCATCGGCCCGCGCGGGTTAGCGTTGCCCCATGGGCAGGCCGAGGACCACGCGGGCGGCGATCACTCTGTGCGCCGGCCTGCTGGTGCTCGGTGGCTGCGACGCGGCCGAACCGCAGGCGCGACCCACGATCGGCTCCCCCTCACCCACGCCGACGCCCGCCACGTCCGGGCGCGATCGCGCCGCGGAACTGGCTGAGAAGTGGAAGCTCACCGGCGCCCCGCTTCCGGAGGACTGGCCGGACGTGCCGCTCCCCAAGGGCGCCGAGGTGGTCACCGCCTACGCCATCGGCGCCCTGCCCCGGCGCACCTGGACCGCCACCTTCACCACCGACAGCGGGACGGCCCTGGACATGGCCGAGCCCATCGTGGCCGCCCTGCGCACGCGCGAGTACGTACCGATCGCCGAGTACGTCGGGGCCGCCGAGACCAACACGGGGCTGTACAGCTTCGCGGCACCCACGTTCGCCGTCTACGTCGTGCTCGGCGAGGACGACGGCCAGCCGAACCTGGTCATCACGGTCCGGGGATCCACCGGGCCCGGCGGGACCGAGGCGCTCCGGCCGCCGAACCCCACCGCAGCCCCGACCTCCCCACGCCCGGCGACGCCGTCCCGCCAGCGACGCAGCGCGATCCCGTCACCGGCCCGAGGGCGCGGGCGCACCCTCGGCCAGCCCCGCCCCGTAGCCCCACACGAGCGCCTCGACCGGCACGCCGCCCCCGACCGGGATGCGATCAGGCGTACATCGCCTCGATCTGGTCGGCGAAGTGCTCCTCCACGACCTTGCGCTTGACCTTCAGGCTGGCCGTCAGCTCGCCGCCCTCCTCGCTGAGGTCGCGGTCGAGGATGGTGAACTTCTTGATCGTCTCCCAGCGGTTGAGCTGGCCGTTGAGCGTGTCGATGTCCGCCTGGATCGCCGCCCGCACCTCAGGCGACTGCGACAGGGTCGCGAAGTCACCCGCGAGCCCGTTCTCGGCGGCGAACTTCTCCAGGGCCTCCGGGTCGAGGGACACCAGGCCGGTGGCGTAGTTGCGGTTGTTCGCGTGCACCACGAGGTTCGAGGCGAGCATCGTGATCACCTTGAACTGCGCCGCGATCTGCCCTGGGGCGATGTACTTGCCGCCCGAGGTCTTGACCAGGTCCTTCTTCCGGTCGGTGATCTTGATGTAGCCGTTGGCGTCCATCACGCCGATGTCGCCGGTGGCCAGCCACCCGTCGGGCAGCAGCGCCTCAGCCGTGGCCTCCGGCAGGTTCCGGTAGCCACGCATGATGTGCGGACCGCGCAGCAGGATCTCGCCATCCTCGGCAACCATCGCCTCGGTGCCGGGGAAGGGCTGGCCCACCACGCCGAACACCATGTCGTCCGGGCGCACGATGCACCCGGCGGCTGAGTTCTCGGTCAGCCCGTAGCCCTCGATGACCGGCATGCCGGCCGCGTCGAACCAGCGCGCCACGTCCCCGTTGAGCGCGGCGGAGCCGGACACCATCAGTCGCATGCGCCCGCCGGTGGCCTGCCTGATCTTGGAGAACACCAGCTTGTCAGCGAGTGCCATCTGGACCCCGGCGAGAGGACCGGCTGAGGTGCCGGCGCGCTGCTTGGCCTTGATGCCCGCCGACGTGGTGAACGCCCAGTCGAAGATCTTCGCCTTGGCCCCCCCACCCGCCTTCGCCTTGGCGTTGGCTCCTGAGTAGATCTTCTCGAAGATGCGTGGCACGCCGCACATCAACGTCGGCTGGACCACCGGAAGGTTGACGATGATCTGGTCGATCCGCCCATCGACGGCCGTCGCCAACCCGATCTGGTACTGCGCTGCGATGAGCAGCTTCCCGAACGAGTGCGCCAGCGGCAGCCACAAGTAGTGCATGTCATCGATGTGCATGATGTCCAGGGCCTCGATGCTGGCGCCCTGGAACACCCAGTTGCCGTGCGTCAGCTCGACGCCCTTCGGCCGACCCGTGGTCCCTGAGGTGTAGATGATCGTGGACAGGGACTCCGGCGTGATGCCCGCGACACGACCCTCGATGAGGGCCGGATCCTTCGCGAGCGCCTCCACGCCGCGCTCGCGCAACTGGGCCCAGCTGATGACGAAGTCGCCATCACCCTCGCCGTCGATCAGGATGATCCTGGTCAGCTCCGGCAGCCGGTCACGCTGGTGCAGGGCCTTGTCGGCCTGCACCTGGTCCTCGGCGACGAGGAGCCGCGCCCCGGAGTCGGCCACGATGTAGCCGAAGTCATCCTCTCCGGTGCTGGGATAGAGCGTGGTGTTCGCTCCGCCGGCCAGCGTCACGGCGCCGTCGGCCAGGATCCAGTCCAGACGCGTGTTGCTGGCGATCGCCACCCGGTCCTCGGGCTGCAGGCCCAGGGAGACCAGCCCCGCGGCCAGCGTCCTCATCTCGTCGCCGGCCTCGCGCCAGGTCATCGCACCCCAGTCGCCGTCCGGCGTGGGGTACCGATAGGCCAGCCGATCCGGGGTAGCGGCGACCCGATCGAGGATCGAGTGCGCGAGGGTGGGAGCGTGGGGGGGCAGGGGCGTGGCCAGGGAGCCGGCGATCTGGGGCATGGTTCACCTCGGGGTCTGGGAGGGCTGGGCGGAGGAGTGGTGGGCCACTGTGCCGGGCGGGAGGCCCGTCGTCAAGGACCAGGGGCCGGGTACCGCTCGCCAGAGGCACCCGGACGCCGACGGCCCCCACGGAGATTCCCGCGGGGGCCGTCGACGTGGGTGCCTACGAGGCGTACATCGCCTCGATCTTGTCGGCGAAGTGCTCCTCGACGACCTTGCGCTTGACCTTCAGGCTCGCCGTCAGCTCGCCATCCTCCTCGGAGAGGTCGCGATCGAGGACCGTGAACTTCTTGATGGTCTCCCAGCGGTTGAGCCCGCGTTCAGCTGGTCCACCGAGGCCTGGAGGCTTGCGCGCACCTCCGGTGACTGGGACAGCGTCGCGAAATCCCCGGACAGGCCGTGGGATGCGGCGAACGCCTGCAGGGCATCCGGGTCGAGGGAGATCAGCGCCGTCGCGAAGTTGCGGTTGTTGGCGATCGCGACGAGGTTCGAGGCCAGGGGCGAGATCACCTTGAACTGCGCGGCGATCTGACCGGGGGCGATGTACTTGCCGCCGGAGGTCTTGACCAGGTCCTTCTTGCGGTCGGTGATCTTCAGGTGCCCCTTCTCGTCCAGCTCGCCGATGTCACCCGTGGCCAGCCACCCGTCCGGCAGCAGCGTCTCGGCGTTGACCTCGGGCAGGTTGCGGTAGCCGCGCATGATGTGTGGCCCGCGGAGCAGGACCTCGCCGTCCTCGGCGATCATCACCTCCGTGCCCGGCAGCGGCGAGCCGACCTTGCCGAACACGATGTCGTCCGGGCGGACGAGGCACGCAGCAGCGGTGTTCTCGGTCAGGCCGTAGCCCTCGCAGATGGGCATGCCGGCCGCGTCGAACCAGCGCGCGACGTCGCCGTTGAGGGCCGCGGAGCCGGAGCAGAAGACGCCGGATTTGCCCACCGGTCAGCGCCCGGATCTTGGAGAAGACCAGCTTGTCGGCGATGGCCATCTGGATGCCCGCGAAGGGACCCGCCGACTGGCCAGCACGCTGCTTGGCCTTGATATCCGCCGACGTGCTGAATGCCCACTTGAAGATCTTCGCCTTGGCCCCGCCACCGGCCTCCGCCTTGGCATTGGCGCCCTGGTAGATCTTCTCGAAGATGCGCGGGACGCCGGCCATGACGTGGGGCTGCACCTTCGGCAGGTTCGGGACGATGTTCGGCACGCGACCGTCCGTGGCGGTCGTGAAGCCGATCTGGTACTGCGCTGAGATCAGCACCTTGCCGAACACGTGCGCCAGCGGCAGCCACAGGAAATGCATGTCGTCATCCTCGAAGACGTGCATCGCCTGGATGCTCGCCCCCTCGAACGCCCAACAGCGGTGCGGCAGCTCGACACCCTTGGGGCGCCCCGTGGTCCCGGAGGTGTAGATCATCGTGGCCAGTGACTCCGGCGTCAGTTGGGCGACCCGGTCCTCGATGGCCTTGGGATCCTCCGTCAGCTTCTGGACGCCCAAGTCACGTAGCTGGCTCCAGCTGATGACGAAGTCGCCGTCACCCTCACCGTCGATGAGGATGATCTTGGTCAGCTCGGGGAGCTGGTCGCGCTGGTGCAGCGCCTTGTCAGCCTGCTTCTGGTCCTCGGCGATCAGGAACCGCGACCCCGAGTCGCTGACGATGTACCCGAAGTCGTCGTCCCCCGTGCTCGGGTAGATGGTGGTGTTGGCACCACCGGCGAGCATCACCGCGCCGTCGGCGAAGATCCACTCGGTCCGGGTGTTGCTGGCGATGGCGACCCGGTCCTCCAGCTCGAGGCCAAGGGCAAGCAGCCCTGCGCCGAGCTTCATCATCTCGTCGCCGGCCTCACGCCAGGTGTACTTGACGTCCCAGGCGTCATTCGGGCCCGGGGACAGGAAGGCCAGCTTGTCCGGGGTCGCTGCGACCCGATCGAGGATGCTGCGCGCGAGCGTGTCGGCGTGCGGGGGAAGGGGCGTGCTCAGGGATCCAGCGGTTGTGGCCATTCAGGAGCCTCCAGGGCGTCGTGGGGGTCGGTTCACACGCAAGTGTGACGTACGTAACTCTGCCGACACCACGCGGCCCGGGTCAAGCCGAGGAACGCCACATTCCCGACAGCACCGCTGATCCGCCGGCCACGCCCGTCGCTGCGTCCCCACCCCTCGGGACGCGGCCCCCGTGTGCCCACCCTCGGCGAGGCCTACTTCTTGCCGCCCTGCTCGCCCTCGGTGTTGAGCGCAGCGATGAAGGCCTCCTGCGGGATCTCGACCCGACCGACCATCTTCATCCGCTTCTTGCCCTCCTTCTGCTTCTCGAGCAGCTTGCGCTTGCGGGTGATGTCGCCGCCGTAGCACTTGGCCAGGACGTCCTTGCGCATGGCGCGCACGCTCTCGCGGGCGATGATCCGCGAGCCGATCGCTGCCTGGATCGGGACCTCGAACTGCTGGCGGGGGATGAGCTCCTTGAGCTTGCCGGCCATCGCGACGCCGTAGGCGTAGGACTTGTCCCGGTGCACGATCGCGCTGAACGCATCGACCGGCTCCCCGTGGAGCAGGATGTCGACCTTGACGAGGTCGGCGGCCTGCTCGCCGGTGGTCTCGTAGTCCAGCGACGCGTATCCGCGGGTGCGGGACTTCAGCGCGTCGAAGAAGTCGAAGACGATCTCGGCCAGGGGCAGCGTGTAGCGCAGCTCGACCCGCGTGTCGGACAGGTAGTCCATGCCCAGGAGGCTTCCGCGGCGGTTCTGGCAGAGCTCCATGATGGTGCCCACGAACTCCGTGGGGCTCAGGATCGTGGCGCGCACGACGGGCTCGCGGACCTCGGCGACCTTGCCGTTGGGGTACTCCGACGGGTTGGTGACCTCGATGCTGCGCCCGTCGTCGAGGGTCACCTGGTAGATGACGTTCGGGGCCGTGGAGATCAGGTCGAGGTTGAACTCGCGCTCGAGGCGCTCGCGCACGATCTCCAGGTGCAGCAGCCCGAGGAAGCCGCAGCGGAAGCCGAACCCGAGGGCCCCGGAGGTCTCGGGCTCGTACACCAGGGCGGCATCGTTGAGCTTGAGCTTGTCCAGGGCGTCGCGCAGCTCCGGGTAGTCCGAGCCGTCGATCGGGTACAGGCCGGAGAACACCATCGGCTTCGGGTCCCGGTAGCCGCCCAGCGGGATGGTCGCGCCCGGCCTTGCTGGCCGCGGTGACGGTGTCGCCGACGCGGCTCTGGCGCACGTCCTTCACCCCGGTGATCAGGTAGCCGACCTCGCCGGCGGCGATGGCCCTGGACGGCACCGGATCCGGGGAGATGACACCCACCTCGAGCATCTCGTGCTGGGCGCCGGTGGACATCATCACGATGCGCTCCCGGGTGGAGAGCTTGCCGTCGATCACCCGCACGTAGGTGATCACGCCCCGGTAGGAGTCGTACACCGAGTCGAAGATCAGGGCCCGGGCCGGCGCATCCGGGTCACCAGCCGGTGCCGGCACCTGCCGCACCACCTCGTCGAGGAGCTCGCGGACGCCCGCGCCGGTCTTGGCGCTGACCTGCAGCACGTCGGCCGGGTCGCAGCCGATGATGTGGGCCAGCTCGGCGGCGTAGCGCTCGGGCTGGGCCGCGGGCAGGTCGATCTTGTTGAGCACCGGGATGATCGCCAGGTCGTTCTCCAGCGCCAGGTACAGGTTGGCCAGGGTCTGGGCCTCGATGCCCTGGGCGGCGTCGACCAGCAGGATCGCCCCCTCGCAGGCTGCGAGGCTGCGCGAGACCTCGTACGTGAAGTCGACGTGCCCGGGGGTGTCGATCAGGTTGAGCACGTAGTCGATGCCGTCGGAGGCGACGTAGGGCAGGCGCACCGCCTGGCTCTTGATCGTGATGCCACGCTCACGCTCGATGTCCATCCGGTCCAGGTACTGCGCGCGCATGTCGCGCGCATCGACCACGCCCGTGATCTGCAGCATCCTGTCGGCCAGCGTCGACTTGCCGTGGTCGATGTGGGCGATGATGCAGAAGTTGCGGATGATGGACTCATCCGTGGATCCGGGGGCTGGCGGCACGAGGGATATGGTCCCACAGGTTCGCCGGGCCCCGGGCTACGTGTGCTTGCCCTGCGGGGTCTCGATGGCGTCCACGACCGAGCCGGCGATCTCGTCGGCGACGCTGTCGACCTGGGCCGCGAAGTCGTCGTCCACGACGTCCGGGCTCTGCTCATCGGCCACGCCGGGCACGAACGGCTCCGCCGGCTTGGGGGCGTCCTCGAGGTCGGCCGCGTCAGCCGCGACATCGATCCCGTCCACGACCTCGGCGGCGAGCGTGTCGGCCGCCTCGTCGACCTCGTGGGCGAAGACCTCATCCACGACGTCCGGGCTCTGCGTGTCGGCCATCCCGGGCACGAACTCCGACACGGTGGCCGGGGCGGCGGGAGGTGCACCCCACTCGTCCTCTCCCGTCAGGTGGGACTGGGCCGAAGCCTGGCGCCTGCTTCCACACGAAGTACGCGCCACCCGCCGCCGCGAGGACTGCCGCGCCGATGATCAGCGGCTTCTTCGACGACCTCCGCAGCGAGGCGGCCGCCTGCTCAGCGGAGAGCACCGCCTGCTCGGACTGCTCCCTGGCGACGGCGACCGCCTCCGTGGCGCGGATGCTGGCGTCCTCGGCAGCATGCGCAGCCTTCTCGATGAGCGAGGTGGCGCTCTCGCTGCCAGCTTCGATGACGGCCTTCAGATCCATGACCCACCTCCGTGAGGGCGCCGCTGCGACCCGGCGCGGTAGTCCGTCCACAGTAGCGCCCGCGGTGCTGGTGACGCTGGGCCACGGTGCCCGCGCCAGCGCCAGGGTGTCCTCCTGCTCACGACCGCTCCGACCTCCGGACATGGCGAAGCGCCACCCGCGGTGCGGATGGCGCTCGGCGGACCGGTCGGGGGTGACCCCTACGGGCTAGAGGCTTGCAGCCTGCTTCTGGATCGCGGACTTGCGGTTGGCCGCCTGGTTCTTGTGGATGACGCCCTTGCTGGCCGCCTTGTCGAGCTGGCGGGCTGCGGTGCGGGCGTACTCCTGGGCCTTCTCGACATCGCCGGCCTGGGCAGCCTCACGGAACCGGCGGACCGAGGTCTTCAGGCTGGAGGTCACGGCCTTGTTGCGCTGGCGCGCCTTCTCGTTGGTCTTGATCCGCTTCATCTGCGACTTGATGTTCGCCACGTGGTGAGCCTTCGTCTTCCTGGTCCGGGGCCGCGATCGACCCCGGCGGGGGCCCTTCGCACGGTCTGTGGCCGCCGTGAGCCGGCGGGCAGACACTCAGGATACCGGACGACCCCCACCGCTGGCCAAATCCGCGGCGCCTCCGGCCAGCGGGGCCACCCCGCTCACGGGTGGTGGGCGGCTCTGGGCCGCTCGCGCAGGCCCACCGTGTCGATGACGAACGCCTCGAGGGCCCGCACCTTCTGGGCCGGCTCCAGGCTCTCCCCCGGCCGCAGCCCGCCCTTCATCTGGGCGTCGACCTCGGCCAGCAGCTTCACCGCCTCGGCGAGCTGGGCCGGCTCCCAGCTGGCGGCCGCGCTGCGCAGGACCCGGACCTTGAACGGCGGGACACCGGCCACGCGGGCGACGTCGGCCTCCGACATCCCCCGCGGGGCGCCGGCGACCTTCACCATCGCCCTCAGCCCTGCGGCCAGGGAGCCCACCGCCCCGGCGCCGGAGATCGTCTGGCTGAGCAGGCCCCACCGCAGCCGGTGCAGCGCCAGCAGGGCCCGCCCCTCCCACACCGCGTCGGCCAGCTGGAACCCGCTGACCTCGGCCACACCTGCGAAGGTCGCGGTCACCTCGGCGGCGTCGATCGGGTCCTCGGCGCTGTCCGCGAAGAGCTGCTCGAGCCCTCCGACGAGCAGGGCGATGTCCGCGCCGAGGGCCATGACCAGCGCGTCCACCCCGTCGGAGGTGATCCGCCGCCCCGCCCGTCGGGCCTCCTGCTCGAGGAGCTCGCGGGTGGGGCGCCCGGCCTTGACCTTCGCGCAGGGGATCTCGACGAGGCCGCCGGGCACCGGCAGGGCCCTTGAGCTCCTCCAGGGCCTTCTTGTTCCGCTCGCCGGAGTGCAGGGCCACGACCCACGTGTCCGCGGGCAGGTCGAGCACGCCGGCCCTCAGCGCGCCGAGGACCTGCTCCGAGGCGTCCGCCAGGCCGGAGACCACCACCACCGCGGCGCCCCCGAACAATGAGGGGGACAGCGCGGTGAGCAGGTCGCCCTCCGCGCCCGGCGCCTGGGCGTCGACGTCGCGGCGCTCGACCTCCGGGTCGATCGCACGGGCGGCCACGACCACGCGCGACACCGCACGGCTGAGCAGGAACGGCTCGGAGCCGGTCAGCAGCGTCAGGGGTGCCGGCGGGGCCGGCACCGGGGAGGTCCTCGCCGGCGGGTTCATCGGCGCCAGCATCCCATGCCGGTGCGACAACGCCGCGCTGCGCCGGGGCTGCTCACCGGCGCGCCACCAGGGCCAGGCCGCCGGCGACCGGGAGCACCGCGAGGTCCCCCTGCTCGTCGGTGCGACCGATCCGCGCCCCCGCTGCGCGGTACTGCCCGATCGTGGACCCGCTGGGGTGCCCGTAGTCGTTGTCCTGACCCACGGAGATCAGGGCGATCCGGGCTCCGGACCAGATCGCGAACTGGGGCACCTGGTAGCGCGAGCCGTGGTGGGGGACCTTGACGACGTGTGCCCGGGGAGGGGGCCGTGCCATCAGGACGGACTGGGCCTCGGGCTCGATGTCCCCGGTCAGCAGGACGCGGATCGGCCCCGCGGCCGAGGGCACACCGGCGACCGCCACCACGCTGGCGTTGTTGGCCGGCGACTGGTCCATCGGGCGCGCCGGCCACAGGACGTCCAGGGCCACGCCCATCACCGTGAGGCGGTCCCCTGCCCGCACGAGGCGGATCGGGGCACCGGCCGCGCGGGCCTGGTCCACCACCTGGGAGGCGCCGTCCGCCGGCTCGGGAACGGGGGTGGTCAGCACGACGGACACCGGCCACCGACCCAGGACCGCCGCCAGCCCGTCGATGTGGTCGGCGTGGAAGTGCGTGATCAGCACCGCCAGCCGCGCGACGCCGGCATCGTCGAGGCAGTCGATGATCCGACCCGCGTCCGGACCGGCGTCCACCAGGAGCGCCTCGTCCGACCCGGGTGCGCGGATCAGCAGGCCGTCACCCTGGCCGACGTCGCATGCCAGCACCACCCAGTCCGGCGGGGGCCACCGCGCGTCACGGGCGTGGCCGACGACCAGCACGACCGCGACGCCCAGGGCGACCCCGAGGATGATCCGCGGGTCGCGCCAGGGACGCCATCCGCGGGCCACCGCAGCCACGAGGAGCGCCAGGACAGCCGCGGCGCCGAGCCCACCGACCGGTCCGGCGGGCACGTCGAGCACCCCGAAGGGCAGGTCCGCGGACACCCGGGCGACCCGGGCGATCGCTCCCGTCGCCGGAGAGGCGACCGTCGCCAGCAGCGCCGCCGGCCCGGACGCAGCCGGGGCGATCAGCGCGGCCGCCAGCCCGAGGACGGTGGCGAACGGCACGAGCGGCGTCACGAGCACGTTCGCCGGCAGGGCGACGAGGCTCGCACCGTTGCCCATCAGGACCGCCAGCGGCAGGGTCGCCAGGTGTGCGGCGGCCGCGACGGCCAGGGCCGCGCGGATCGGTTCGGGCGCCCAACGACTGGCACGCCACCGCCCCAGTCGATCGGCGATCGGTGGCCCGAGCACCAACAGCCCCGCTGTCGCCGCGAAGGACAGGGCGAACCCCAGCGACAGCGCGAACTGCGGCAGGGCCAGGAGCAGGACGAGCGCCGAGGCCAGCAGGGCCGGCGGCCCACGCCGGCGGCCGCCGGTCGACAGCGCGACCAGGGCGACGACGCCCATCGCTGCAGCACGCAGGACGCTGGGCTGGGGCCGGACCAGCATCACGTAGGCCCACAGCACCGCCGCGCACGTCAGCACCCTCGCGCGCCAGCCCAGGCCCAGGCCGGCCACCGCCGCCATCGCGATCGCCACGACGAGCGACGTGTTCGACCCGCTCACCGCGGTCAGGTGCGCCAGGCCCGCGCGCACCATGGCGGCATCGAGGTCCGGCGCCAGGGTCGACTCGTCGCCGACAGCCAGCCCGAGCAGGAGGGCCCCGGCATCGGGGTGGAGGCCGGCACAGGCCTCACGGAACGCCTCGCGGACCCGGGTCGTGGCCCGAGC
Organism: uncultured Actinomycetes bacterium; assembly: GCA_963729885.1. Classification (GTDB taxonomy): domain Bacteria; phylum Actinomycetota; class Actinomycetes; order S36-B12; family CAIYMF01; genus Prado023. The sequence continues at coordinate 36,548 of CAVSQK010000053.1, read as the reverse complement.
CACCGGCCCTGGCGGCGAGCGGACCTGCACCGATCCCAGCACCCGCAGGGTCAGCGACGTGACCTCCGGCGACCAGGACTGCTGGGCCCGCGCGGACAGGGCGACGTCGGATCCGTAGCGCAGGTGGCGCACCTCGTCGCCCCGCAGGAGCACCGGCACTCGGACGGAGTAGGTGCGACCGCGCACCACGACCCCGCCCAGCCGGGCGGGCACCGACCAGCTCGGCGCCATCGGACGACCGCCGTCGTCGGCGGGGACGTGCATCCTCGGGTCGCCGGTGATGGTGGCCACGACGCGGACCACGGCCCCCTCCTGGGCGGTCCGCTCCAGGACATCGGGGTGGAGCCGGGCGAGATGGCCGGCTCCCACCGAGACGCCCACGCCCAGCCCGCAGACGGCCACCAGCAGGGCGATCCCGCGCGACGGCGGCGCGACGCGGGCCCGGACCATGCCCATCAGGCCCGCGGCGAGCACCACGACGCCAGCGGCGACCCCCAGTCCGGGCCTCGACGGGTGGGCCAGCAGGACCCCGGCCTGCCCCACCCAGAGGGCGCCGACGAAGGGCGCCAGCCGCAGGTCGGGGCCACCCCTGTCGAGGCAGGCGCGGGCGGCCCCGGCCCCGACCGGCACCGCGCCACCCCCGCGCAGGCCGCGCGGGTCAGACACGGACCAGGGGGCGCAGGTCCTCCAGGGTCTTGGGGCCGATCCCCGGGACCTCCGCCAGCTCGTCGACGACGCTGAACCTGCGATGCGTCGATCGCCAGGCCAGGATCTTGGCCGCCGTCACCGGACCGATGCCCGGGCAGGGCATCGAGCTGCTCGGCCGTGGCGGTGTTGAGGTCGACCGGTCCCACCGGCGCCCCCGGCGCCCCCCGCACCCCCGCCCGCGGCAGCAGCCTCCTGGCCGCCCACCTCGATCCGTTCCCCGTCGGTGAGGATGCGCGCGAGGTTGGTCCCACCGAGCTGGCCGCCCCGACGCAGCCCACCGGCCGCCCGCACCGCGTCCACCACCCGCGACCCGGCGGGCAGGCGGACGACACCGGGCTTGCGGACCTGCCCGGCGACGTGGACCAGCACGGGGGGCGAGGGCGCGGGCGACGCTGCTGGGAACGGGTCTGCGAAGGGATCGCCCGATGCCGTGACCCGGGGCGCAGCGACCTGCTCCGGCTGCTGCTCCCTCGGCCAGGACGCGATGAGGAGCGCGGCCCCACCGATCGCCACGATCCCGACGAGGAGCGCCACGAGCCGGACCCACATGCCCGGCATCGGCCACGCCGTCGGATCGGCGTCGGGGGCACCGGGCCGGTCAGCCTCCGACGCGCGCCCCCGGTCACCGTCCGCCGACCGTTCCGGTTCCTCGCCATCGAGTGGCAGTCCGGCCGACCACTCTGAGCCCTGGCCGTCCAGCCCGACGGCCGCCGACCATCCCGACTCCTCGCCGCTCACCGGAAGCCCGGCCGCCTCCCCGCCCACCTCCCACCCAAGGGCGGGAGGTTCCCCTCGTTCGGCCACGCCGCCGGCTCCCATCACCTGCGCGGGGCCCTCGGGGGCGACCGGCCCGCCCTGCCAGCGCATGGCGATGAGTCGCAGGCGGGCGAGGACGAGGTCCTGGGTGCGGCTCATGCCCGCGACGCTAGGTCGCGGGTGGCCGATCCGGAACCCGTCCGATCAGGATCTGTGGATGGCCGGAGGGGCGCATCCCTCGGCGACGAGCCAACGGATCGAGACCCAGCGCCAAGATCCATTCGTGTTGTTGCCCCTAGAGGCTCTGCAACCTGAATGGATCACCGGGGGAGTGGACCGGGTCGCGCCCGGGGCGCCCCGTCAGGCCGGGGCCGGCTCCTCCTGCGGCGCCGCGGCGCCCGAGTCGCGCAACGTCGCCACGAACGACCTGATGTTCCTGCGATGGCGGTACACGACCAGGCTCGACATCCCGGCGGCGAAGCCGACCCCGGCCCAGCCGCGCCGGATGACCAACGACGTCGGGAGCAGCGCCAGCGACCCCACGACCGAGCCGATGCCCACCTGGCGGGTCAGGCCCACGGTGGCGCCGAAGCTGACCAGGACGGGAACCGCCCAGAGCGGCTCGATCGCGAGGATCGCCCCCAGGGAGGTGGCCACCCCCTTGCCGCCCCTGCCCTTGAGCAGCGGCGAGGTGACGTGCCCGAGCACGGCGGCGATGCCGGCGACCTCGCCGCAGGGCTCGCCGTACTGCCGGAAGAACATCACGGGAGCGAACCCCTTGGCCACATCCAGGGCTCCGACGACGACCCCGACCTGAACGCCCATCGCCCGCGCGGCGTTGGTGGCACCCGGGTTCCCCGAGCCACTGCCCCGCAGGTCCACCCCGCGCAGGCGCGCCGCCGCAGCCGCAGGGCTCAGCGAGCCCAGCGCATAGCTGGCGACGCCCGCGACCACGACCGCGCCCCAGTCCACGTCACCCATCTGGGGCCAGCTGAGCTCCGTCATCGGGGGCACACCGCCACCGAGATCGTGCCCAGGCCGACGTGGGCGCTGATCACGGCCCCGACCTCCACGACGTGGACATCAGCGGCCGGCAGAGCATCGCGCAGGGCGCCGGCAAGGTCCTCCGCACGCTCGGGGGCGGCGCAGTGCTGGACCACGACATCCGCCGGTGCCGACCCCGCGAACTCGCAGGCGATCTCCGCCATCCGGGCGATCGCCCGGCCCATGGTGCGCTGCTTCTCCAGGGGGGCGATGGTCCCGTCGGTGATCTGCAGGATCGGCTTGACCATCAGCGCGTTGCCGAGCAGGGCCTGGGCTGCCCCGATCCGCCCCCCTCGGCGCAGCTGGTCGAGGCTGTCGACCACGATCCACGTCCGGGACGCCGCAGCCCTGCGCGTCGCTGCGGCCGCCGCCTCCTCCGCGTTGCCGCCGGCGGCGACGACCTGGGCGGCGGAGCGGGCGGCGAAGCCCAGGGCCGTGCCGACGGTGCGCGAGTCCACGACCATCACGGGACGCTGGCCTCCCGCGCCGCGATCCGCGCCGCGTCGTACGTACCGGACATGTCCCCGGACAGGTGCACGCTCACGATGTGGTCGTAGCCCTGGCCGGCCAGGCGGGCGTACTCCTCGGCGAACCGGGCCGGGGCCGGCCGCGAGGTGGACACAGCCGCCTTGCGGCGCAGGGCATCGGCGACCTCGGCCACGCTGATCTCGGTGCCCTCGTCATAGGTCTTCCCCTCGAGGATGACGGCCACCGGCACGATGGTCAGCCCGGCCGGGGTGAGCTCCTCGGTGAGGTAGCCGGTCGAGTCGGAAACGATCGCCACGTTCATGGGCGATCAGGCTACGCGCTGAAGGGCCCCGGGGTCAGCCGGGAACGACGTTGACGAGCTTCGGGGCGCGCACGATCACCGCGCGCGGCTCGCGATCACCGACCGCCGCGACCACTGCGGGGGTGGCCAGCGCCCGCGCGCGCAGGTCGGCCTCCGTGATGTCGGGCGGGACCTCGATCCGGTCACGCACCTTGCCGGCGATCTGCACCACGCAGGTCACGGACTCCTGGATGAGCAGCTCCGGGTCGACCGTCGGCCAGCCCGCGAGCGCCACGCACGGCTCGTGGCCCAGGCGCGCCCACATCTCCTCGGCGGTGTACGGCGCCACCAGCGAGAGCATGATCGCGACCGCCTCGGCCGCCTCACGCACCGCGGGGTCCGCCGGGCCCACGCCGGAGTCGATGGCCTTGCGGGCGGCGTTGACCAGCTCCATCGTCTTGGCGACAGCCACGTTGAAGCGGTAGGTCTCCACCGCCAGCGCGGCGTCATGCACGGACCGGTGGGTGATCCGGCGCAGGGCGAGGTCACCCCCGGACGGGTCGGTGCCCGGGGCGCTGGCGACGTCCCCGGCCAGGCGCCAGGCGCGGGCCAGGAACTTCTTGGACCCGCCGGGCGAGACGTCGGCCCAGTCGATGTCGTCCTCGGGCGGGCCGGCGAACACCATCGTCAGGCGCACGGCGTCCACCCCATGGACGGCCAGCTCGTCGGACAGGCGCACCAGGTTGCCCCGGGACTTGCTCATCGCCGAGCCGTCCATCTGGACCATGCCCTGGTTGAGCAGCCTGGTGAACGGCTCCACCGCGTCGAGCATCCCCATGTCGTGGATGACCTTCGTGAAGAAGCGCGCGTACAGCAGGTGCAGGATCGCGTGCGTCACGCCACCGACGTACTGGTCGATCGGCAGCCAGTCGTTGGCCTGGGCCGGGTCGAACGGCCCGTCGGACTTCGCCGGGTCCAGGTAGCGCAGGAAGTACCAGGAGGAGTCGACGAACGTGTCCATGGTGTCGGGGTCGCGGCGCGCCGGGCCGCCACAGCGCGGGCAGTCCACGACCGACCACTCGTCCAGGGCACCCAGGGGCGAGGCGCCCTTGGGCTTCAGGTCCAGGCCCTCGGCGTCGGGCAGCTCGACGGGCAGCTGGTCCTCAGGGACCGGGACCTCACCGCATGCCGGGCAGTGGATGATCGGGATCGGCGTCCCCCAGAAGCGCTGCCGGCTGATCAGCCAGTCGCGCAGGCGGTAGTTGACCGCGGCCCGCCCGCGGCCCTCCTCCTCGAGCCACTGGATCATCCGGGCGATCGCGGCGTCCTTGTCCAAGCCGTCCAGCGGGCCGGAGTTGACGTGCGCACCGTCGTCGGCGGTGGCCACGCCGGTCTGCAGCGGATCCGTGTCGGACTCGACGACGATCCGCACCGGCAGGTGGAACGTGCGGGCGAAGTCCAGGTCGCGCTGGTCGTGCGCGGGCACGGCCATGATCGCCCCGGTGCCGTAGTCGGACAGCACGTAGTCCGAGGCGTAGATCGGCAGCCGCTCGTCGTTGACCGGGTTGATCGCATACCGGTTCAGGAACACCCCGGTCTTCGGCCGGTCGCTGGCCATGCGGTCGATGTCGGTCTCCTGCTTGGTCCGCACCAGGTACTCGCCGAACTCAGCCTCCGCCTCGGTGCCCGCAGCCAGCTCGGCAGCGAGGTCGGAGTCCGCGGCGACGACGAAGAAGGTCGCGCCGAACAGGGTGTCGGGCCGGGTCGTGTAGACGGTCACCGGCTCGTCGCGCCCCTCGATCGCGAACTGGACCTCAGCGCCCGTGGAGCGCCCGATCCAGTTGCGCTGCATGTGCAGCACCTTGTCCGGCCACTGCCCCTCCAGCAGGCTCATGTCGTCGAGCAGCCGGTCGGCGTAGTCGGTGATCTTCAGGTACCACTGGGTGAGCTTCTTCTTGGTGACCACGGAGTCGCAGCGCTCGCACAGGCCGCCGACGACCTGCTCGTTGGCCAGGACCGTCTGGCAGGACGGGCACCAGTTGACGGCGCTGTCCTTGCGGTAGGCCAGGCCGCGCTCGAACATCTTCAGGAAGAACCACTGGTTCCACCGGTAGAACTCCGGGTCGCAGGTGTTGAGCACACGGTCCCAGTCGAAGGAGCAGCCGTACCGGCGCATGGACGCCTTCTGGGTGGCGATGTTCTCGTAGGTCCAGGCCCGCGGGTCGGCGTTGTTCTTGATCGCGGCGTTCTCCGCCGGCAGCCCGAAGGCGTCCCACCCGATCGGGTGCAGCACGTTGTAGCCCTGCTGCACCCAGTAGCGCGCCAGCACGTCACCCAGGGCGTAGGCCTCGGCGTGACCCATGTGCAGGTCGCCCGACGGGTAGGGGAACATGTCGAGCACGTACTTGCGCGGCCGGTCGTCGTCCGGTCGGCCGGAGCGGAACGGCGCGAGACGGTCCCACACCTCCAGCCACTTGTCCTGCAGGGCGGTGGGGTCGTACCCCTCGCGGGTCTCGGCGGTCTCCGACGGGCTGGCGCTCATGGGGCACAAGGGTAGTCGCTGCGGCGCGCACCCCTCGCGGGCGCTGAGGCCGGCCAGCATCCCGCACCCGGCGTCGCGCCCCTCTGCGCCGCTCAGCCCTCGGGGCAGACACGCATGCCGGCCCGTTCAGCCGCGCTGCTGACCATGTCCCCCGCGCATCCGCTCGAGGCGGCGCCGGACGGCCTCCTCGAACTCGCGATCGATCCGCTCCAGCTCGGCACGAAGGTCGCGGTCGAGGTCGGCCAGCCCCGGACTGCCCGGTGCGGCAGGGAGGATGGCTTCGGACCCGTCTGTGGCCCCGGCGGCAGGCTCCGACGGCAGGGTCACCAAGGCGCGGGGCAGCACCACCCGCCTGGGCCTGCCAGCGACGATCCAGGCCACGCTCCCGAGCACCGGGACGAGGACCACCACGAGGAGCCACCACGGTGCCGCCAGACCCCGGATGTGCGCATCTGGAGTCGAGTCGATCTCGATCAGGCAGAAGATGAGCAGCACCAGCCAGACGAGGAACGGGACTGCCTGAAGCATGGGCACCACCACCCGGAACGCTACTGAACGTGGTTCCACGGTACGCCGGGGCCGGATTTCTCGTAAGGGTCCGGGGTGCAGTAACCTTGAGGGAATTCGGGGCTGTGGCGCAGCTGGTAGCGCACCTGCATGGCATGCAGGGGGTCAGGGGTTCGAGTCCCCTCAGCTCCACAAGGAGATGAAGCCTCCCGGGGTTCCGGGGGGCTTCTCCCATTGTGTGGGTTCCGCGTGGTGGGGACTCGGGCAGGCAGCCCCGGCGGGGCTGCGACGGACCCTCAGCTCCACACAGGCGAAGGGGGAGGTCCCCGGGCCCTTCACCGTGTCCAGCCCTCAGGCGTCGTCGGCGCCCAGGGCGGGCTCCGGGGCCGCGGCCGCGTTGTACTCCTCGAGGCGCCACCGGGTCACGGGCTCGCCGCCGGGCTCGGCCGGGAGCGTGAGCTGGCTCAGCACGCTCCAGGCGCAGTTGCTGATCACGCCCAGGGCCGTCCACTGCTCCGGGGCCAGGCCCAGCAGCCCGCCGATCGCCCCGCGGATCGAGCCGCCGTGGCTGACCACGACGAGCGTCCCGCCCGAGGGCAGCACCGCGACCTGCCGGTCGACGGCCCCCACGACGCGGCTGACGACCTCGCTGCGCACCTCACCGCCCGGGGGGCGGACGTCGTGCCCGGCGACCCAGGACAGGAACAGGTCGCGGTCCTGCTCGATGATCTCGTCGCGGGTCAGGCCCTGCCACCGGCCGCCGTCGGTCTCCCGGAGGCCTGCATCCTCGACGACGTCCAGGCCGGTCAGGTCGGCCAGGACGCGCGCCGTGGTCACGGCGCGGTCGAGGTCGCTGGAGACGATGGCCGTGGGACTCATGCGGGCCAGCGCCGGTGCTGCTGCCACCGCCTGGGCGAGGCCGACCTCGTCGAGCGGAACGTCGGTCGCCCCCTGGAACCGGTTCTCCAGGTTCCACGCCGTGCGCCCATGGCGCCAGAACACGACCCGCCGCCGGGGTGCGGCGTTCCAGCCGCCGCTCACGAGGTCGCCGAGCGGGGCCGGTTGACCTCCTCGGGCAGCTCGATGATCGGGCAGTCCCGCCAGAGCCGCTCAAGTGCGTAGTGGAACCGCTCCTCGGACTGCTGGACGTGGACCACGATGTCGTTGTAGTCCAGCAGGACCCAGCGGCCCTCGGCCTCGCCCTCGCGACGCAGCGGCTTGACGCCCTGCTTCAGCAGCGCCTCCTCGATGCCGTCCACGACGGCGCGGACCGCACGGTCGTTGGCCGCGGAGCAGAGCAGGAACACGTCGGTGAGGACCAGGTGGTTGCTCACGTCGATGGCCACGATGTCCTCGGCCAGCTTGTCGGCGGCGGCATGGGCAGCAGCGATCGTGAGGGCCACGGCGCGGGGGTCAGCAGTCACGTCGGCGAGCCTACCTCCCCTGCGAGGTCCCAGCGGGTCGTCGCCTCACGGCTCGAAGTCGGCTCCGAGGATCACCACGACGTCCGCCACGTTCTGCCCGTCCTCGGCGACCTGCACGGCCGTGGCAGGGACCCCGAGGGCCTCGGCGACCTGCTGACCGAGTGCCACGGACGCCGTGGAGGCGTCCTCGACGATCACGAGCGTGGCTGGCTGGTCGAACTGCTCGGCGTTCCCGCCGTTGATGTAGACCATCCCGGCACCCACGAGGCGATCCCGGGCACTGGCCCCGAGCCCTGGGGTCCCCACGCCGTTCTGGACCAGGACCCGGGGGTTGGACTCCGCCCCGCTGAGCATCGCCTGCGGCAGCAGGGAGCTGAGGACCGACTCCGCCGCCGCCAGGTCGACCCGGACCACCGCGAGGGTCTCGCCGGCCTCGATGTCGGTGGTCGGCAGGACGCGGACCTGCTGACCCCCCTCGAGGATGCTGCGACGCATCTGCAGGAGGAACTCCGCCACGGCTCCGGTGGTGGTCGTGGTCCGGGCCGAGGCCCCCAACGAGGTCAGCATCTGCTCGATGCGCAGGGCGTCGTCGGGCAGGCCGGAGATCGTGGCCGTCATCACCTGGGAGTACCGCGCCAAGCGGGCAGCCTCGGGCTCATCGGGCAACCACGCCAGCGCGTAGGTGGCAGCCTGGTTGCCGTCGAGGGTCTGGGTGCCGGACGGCACGACCACGGTCTCGACCTGCGTCGCCTCATCGGTGACCGTGATGGGCTTGTCGACATCGATCGTGATGCCGCCCACGAAGTCGACCATCCCGGCCAGCGCCAGCCGGGCCAGGCTCAGGGTCCCGTCGATGCGCAGGGCGAGCAGGTCCGAGAGCGCGTCCTGCGAGGCCGATCGGTCGAGCAGCCGGGCGCTCTGGCCCAGGGTCTGCTGGCCCGCCCCGGGGACGTCGACGATCAGCCGGGACGGCACGAGCAGCTGCGCCGCGGGCAGGCCGCCGCCGACCCCGGCCACCATGTTGTCCGCGCCGAGGTCGGCGTCGTTGCGGACCTGGATGAGCAACGTGCCCTGCTCGGCGAAGGCCGTCGGGGTGGGGCTGGGCTGCGGCGTCCCGGGCGTCTGCGCCGGCCGCATGCTCACGATGAGCCATCCGACGAGTGCGATCCCGACGACCGCGAGGAGGGCCCACATCCAGCGCGAGCGCACGCGACGCCCGCCCGGACGTCGGGGTGGGGGACGCCGGGGCGACTGGGTCGGTGCGGCGGGCGGCGCCAGGGGTCGGCGGCGGCCGAGGCGGGGCGCAGGCGGGCGGCGTCGACGGCGGGGCCGCGACGTCGCGGCCGCGGTGGGCGGCGCCGAGGGCGGCGGGGCGGGCGGGGCTGGGCGCGGGGGTCGCCGCCGCGGCAGGAGGCGGGCAGCCGGGGTGGCGCTCGGGGCGGGGGGCGGGGCAGGGCTCCCCTGGGGCTCGGCGGTCGTGGGTTGGGGCTCGACGCCAGGTTCCGGCGGGGTCGGCGCGGCAACGGGCTGGCGCGCACCCGGTGTCCCAGGGGATGTGGCCGCCGCCTGTGGGGCAGCTGCGAGCGCGGGGTCACGGGCAGGTGGGGACCCGGCTGGCCCACACCTTGTGGCGTGACGGCCGGGGGCGCCGCCGACGGCGGGTCGGCCGCCTTCGGCGGTCCCGCAGGCGGGGCGGTCGACGCAGTCGCGGGCGGTGGCCCGGCAACGGGCGGCTCGGCAGCGGGCGGGCTGGCGGGCGGACCCGACGACGGTGGGTGCGCAGCGGGCGGGGCTCCGGGGGGCATGGCGGTGGCCGGCGAGGCGGCCGGGGTGCCCGGTGGGGCGGGTGTCGCCGGAGCGCCCGGCGGGGTGGCCGGCGGGCGGGTGTCGCCGGCGTCGGCTCCTCCACCTGGGGAGCCTCCGGGGTCGACCCTGCGGGCTCCTGCTCCTCCGGTGGCTCCGGCCTGGCGTGCTTCGGGCTCACCGCGCACTCCCGCGGTACAGGCCCATCTTCACGATGAATCGATCCACGCCGGCGGGCACCAGGTAGCTGATGGGGGCGCCCTGGGAGACCCGGTCGCGGCAGTCGCTCGAGGAGATGGCCAGGGCCGGGATCTCCACGATGCTGGCCGCGCCGTCGGGCAGGTGCGCCGCGTCGATGTCGTGGCCGGGCCGCGTGACGGCCACCAGATGGGCCAGGGCAAGCACGTCGTGCGGATCCCGCCACGTCAGGATCGAGCCGAGCGCGTCCGCGCCCGTGATGAAGAAGAGCTCCGCGTCCGGGCGCTGCGAGTGCAGGTCGCGCAGGGTGTCCACGGTGTACGTCGGACCCACACGCTCGATGTCGACACGGCTGACCGTGAACCGTGGGTCGTCAGCGGTCGCGATGACGGTCATCAGGTAGCGGGTCTCCGCGGCAGTGACAACACGGTCGGTCTTCTGCCAGGGCTGGCCGGTGGGGACGAAGACGACCTCGTCCAGGGAGAACAGGTGGGCCACCTCGCTGGCGGCCACGAGGTGGCCATGATGGATCGGGTCGAACGTGCCCCCCATGACTCCCAGGCGCACGGTCATCAGTGCGCGCGGCTCACCGGTCGGGATTGAACCGGGTCACGAGGAAGAGCAGGACCAGCAGCAGGACCAGGGCGAGCACCCCGAACACCCACGCGGGCACGCCCCCGTGGTCCTCGACAGCCGCCCCCTCGGAGAGCCGAACCAGTGCGTTCACCATCGAACATCCCCTTCCCAGTGGTCAGCGCGGCGAGCCTACCGGATCGGGGCCCCGCGGTGGTGCATGGCTGCCGGTGCGGGGGCACACCTGCCTCAGGTGCGGATGTGCCCGTCGCCCATGACCAGGTACGTCGTGGACGTGAGCTCGGTCAGGCCCATCGGCCCGCGGGCGTGCAGCTTCTGGGTGGAGATCCCGATCTCGGCCCCGAACCCGAACTCCCCACCGTCGGTGAACCGGGTCGAGGCGTTGACCATCACGGCCGCGGAGTCGACCCCACCGATGAACCGGCGCGACGCCCCGAGGTCCTCGGTGACGATCGCCTCGGTGTGCCCGCTCGACCAGCGCCGGATGTGCGCGCAGGCCTCGTCGAGGGAGTCCACGATCCCCGCGGCGATGTCCAGGGAGTAGTACTCGCACGCCCAGTCCTCGTCGGTGACGGGGACGAAGGGGATGCCTGCGTCGGCGGCGTACGGGGCCATCCTGTGGTCGCCGTGGATCGTCACGCCCTTCTCCCCCAGGGCCGCCAGCGCCGCGGGGAGGAAGGCGTCGGCGACCGCGCTGTGCACGAGGAAGGTCTCGGCGGTGTTGCACACGCTCGTGCGCTGCGTCTTGGCGTTGACCAGGATCGCCACGGCCTTGTCGATGTCGGCGGCCGCGTCGACGTACACGTGGCAGTTGCCCACACCTGTCTCGATGACCGGGACCGTCGAGTTGTCCACGACGTTGCGGATCAACCCGGCCCCGCCGCGCGGGATCAGCAGGTCGACCAGGCCGCGGGCGGTCATCAGGGCCATGACGGCCTCGTGGCTGCGTCCGGGCACCAGCTGGACGGCGTCCACGGGCACGTCGGTGCCCGCAAGCGCCGCGCGCATGACGTCGACCAGGGCGGAGTTGGAGTCGTAGGCCGAGGACGACCCGCGCAGGAGCGCCGCGTTGCCGCTCTTGAGGCTCAGGCCGGCGGCATCGACGGTGACGTTCGGGCGGGCCTCGTAGACCATCGCCACGACGCCCATGGGCACGCGCACCTGGCGGATCTCCAGCCCGTTGGGCTGGGTCCAGCCACGCACGACCTCCCCGACCGGGTCGGGCAGGTCGGCGACGAGCTCCAGCGCCGCCGCGATGTCGTCCAGCCTCCCCTCGGTGAGCGTGAGCCGGTCGACGATCCCCGGAGCCGTACCCGCGTCCACGGCACGCTCGACGTCCACCGCGTTGGCGGCCAGGATCAGGTCGGTCGAGGCGCGCAGCCCCTCGGCCATGGCGCGCAGGGCGGCATCCTTCTGGGCCCGGGTCAGCTGCCGGAGCACGACCGCGGCCTCCTTGGCCCGTCGGGCCGTCTCGAGGACGAGCTCCCGTTCGGCGGCGATGGCCAGGTCGCGGTCGGCGGTGGGGTCGGTGAGGGCGTCGAGCATGGCCCAAGGGTAGACGAGCACCGGCGAACGGACGCCCCGCAAGCGACCCACCCCCTCAGCGAAGCCTCAACGATTGATCCGGAATCCCGACCAGCGACGGTCGCAGAACCGGATGGTTCCGAAGGTGAGCCGGGCGATAGTGGATCAATCGGGTGAGGGTGGAGGCCGGGGGGCGGAGGGTGAGGGTCAGCGCAGCAGGACCATGTCGTCGCGGTGGACGACCTCGCGCTCGTACTCCGGACCCAGCGCGGCCGCGAGTTCCCTGGTCGATCGGCCCAGGAGCGCGGGGAGCTCCGTGGCGTCGTAGGCGACCAGCCCACGCGCGACCAGTTCCCCATCGGGCCCCACGAGGTCCACGGGGTCGCGGGCGACGAAACCGCCGACCACATGCGTGATCCCCGCCGGGAGCAGGGAGGCGCCCCGATCCTGCAGCGCCCGGACCGCCCCGGCGTCCACGTGGATCTGGCCGAGGCTGGAGGTCGCGTGCGCCAGCCACAGCATCCGTGAGGCCGATCGGTCCCCGGTTGCGTGGAAGAACGTGCCGACCTGCTCCCCGGCCAGGGCCCGTGCGGCGTTCGCCGCCGAGGTGAGGACGACCGGGATGCCGGCCTCGGTGGCGATCCGCGCCGCCTCGATCTTGGTCGCCATGCCGCCCAGGCCGACCCCGGCCGCGCCGGTCCCGCCGACGACCACCTCCTCCAGGTCGGCGGCTGAGGCCACCTCCGGGATCAGCCGGCTGCCGCCCCTGTCGGGCGGGCCGTCGTAGAGGCCGTCGACATCGGAGAGCAGGATCAGGGCGTCGGCACGCACGAGGTGGGCGACCAGGGCTGCGAGGCGGTCGTTGTCCCCGAAGCGGATCTCGGCGGTGGCCACCGTGTCGTTCTCGTTGACGATGGGCACGACGTCGAGCTCCAGGAGTCGCTCGAGGGTGCGCTGGGCGTTGCGGTAGTGGGCGCGGCGGATCAGGTCGTCGGCGGTGAGCAGCACCTGGCCGACGGTGCGGTCGTGGCGCGCGAAGGCCTCGTGGTAGTGGGCCATCAGGATCCCCTGGCCGACCGAGGCCGCAGCCTGCGCGGAGGCCAGGTCCCGCGGGCGCCGGCGCAGGCCCAGCGGGGCGATGCCGGTGGCGATGGCGCCGGAGGACACCAGGACCAGCTGGGCGCCCCTGCCGCCCGCGTCACCCAGGGCATCCACGAGCTCGTTGACCCGGGCGACGTCGATCCCGGCCGACACCCCGGCCAGCACCGAGGAGCCGTCGCGCGCGCCCGAGTCCACGTCGGGACCCACCCGGGGGGACCGGGCCGAGCCCGTGCCGGCCTGCGCCCCCTCGAGGGGGGTGGAACCGGGATGCCCGGTGCGCAGGGTCAACGACGACGACCCGACCTTGACCACCACGCGGCGCGCAGCGCTGATCGCCGCACGCGGCGAGGAGGCTCGAGGCGGCGTCGTGCCCATCAGGACCCGACCTCCCCCGCGCCGCTGCGGGCCTCCCGTCCCCCGAGGGCTCGGTCGTGGCCCCCTCGGCACCGTCGCCGGGGGCAGGCGCGTGCCGGCGGTGGACGGCCGGGCTCTCGTCCACGGGGTCGGGCGCCCATCCGGCCTCGGGGTCCTCCCCCTCCTCGAGCTGGGCCCGGGTCCGGCCGTGCTTGCGCGCCACGGGCGCCAGGATGCGCTGGTCCTGTCCCCGCGGACCCGGACCGGACCGGACCGTGGGCTCCCAGTCGAACACCACCGCGTTGTCCTCGGGGCCGATCCGGACCTCGTCCCCCGGCCGGGCACCGAGGCGGACGAGGTCCTCCTCGACGCCCAGCCGCGCCAGGCGGTCGGCCAGGTAGCCCACGGCCTCGTCGTTGGAGAAGTCGGTCTGGCGGATCCACCGCTCGGGGCGCACCCCACGCACCCGGAACGCCTCACCCTCACGGACCACCTCGTAGCCCGAGTCGTCGACCGCCCGGGGCTGGATCACGATGCGCTCCGCGACGGGGGCGGCCGTCGCCGCACGCCGCTCGGCGACGATCCGGCCCATCGCGAAGGAGAGCTCCCGGAGCCCCTCGTGGGAGACCGCGGACACCAGGAACACCGGCAGTCCCCGGGCCTCGAGGTCGGAGCGCACCATCTCGGCCAGCTCGCGGGCCTCGGGGACGTCGATCTTGTTGAGCACCACGAGCCGCGGACGGTCGGCCAGCCCGCCGTACTCGGCGAGCTCGGACTCGATCATGTCCAGGTCGCTGAGCGGGTCCCGGTCTGGCTCGAGGGTGGCGCAGTCCAGCACGTGGACCAGCGCCGCACAGCGCTCCACGTGGCGCAGGAACTCCAGGCCGAGCCCCCTGCCCTGGGAGGCGCCGGGGATCAGGCCGGGCACGTCGGCGACGGTGAACACGGTGGAACCGGCGGTGACGACCCCCAGGTTCGGCACGAGGGTGGTGAACGGGTAGTCGGCGATCTTCGGCCGCGCCGAGGACATCGCGGCGATCAACGAGGACTTGCCCGCGCTCGGGAACCCGACCAGGCCGATGTCGGCCACGGTCTTGAGCTCGAGGGTGACGGTGACCTCCTCGCCCGGCTCCCCGAGCAGCGCGAACCCGGGGGCCTTGCGCCGCGCCGAGGCCAGGGCCGCGTTGCCCAGCCCTCCTCGCCCCCCGCGCGCGATCACGACGGAGACCCCCGCGACGGGCAGGTCGGCCAGGACCTCGCCGTCGACGGTCACGACGGTGCCGATGGGGACCGGCAGCACCACGTCGGAGCCGTTCGCGCCGTTGCGGTGGCCGCCCTGCCCGGGGACGCCGTTGGTGGCGCGCCGGTGCGGGGAGTGGTGGTACTCCAGCAGGCTCGGGGTCCCGGGATCGGCCACCAGGATCACGTCCCCACCCCGACCGCCGTTGCCGCCGTCGGGACCTCCCAGTGGCTTGAACTTCTCCGAGTGCACGGAGGCGCACCCATGCCCGCCGTTTCCGGCAGTGGCGTGGATCACCACCTGGTCGACGAATGTCGCCATGGGCCTGTCTCCTCTCGTGCGGTTGCGGCTGCTCCGGTCCCCTCTCGCAGAACCTCCGCGAGGGGCAGGACCCTCCGCGTCATTGCGGAGATTCTGACCCGTCGCGGAGGGTTTGCCGGTGGTGGTGGGGTGGAAACGGCAGGAGGCGAGCCCAACCGGGCCCGCCTCCGCTGAAGTGGTCCGGCCTCAGCCAGCCGGGACCTCGACGATGTTGATGACGCGACGCCCGCGTGCCGTGCCGAACTGGACGGCACCGGGGGCCAGGGCGAACAGGGTGTCGTCGCCGCCGCGGCCGACGTTCTCACCGGGGTGGAAGTGCGTGCCACGCTGGCGGATGATGATCTCGCCGGCCTTGACGACCTGGCCGCCGAAGCGCTTCACGCCCAGGCGCTGGGCGTTCGAGTCCCGGCCGTTGCGCGTGCTGGATGCACCCTTCTTATGAGCCATGAGGTCACTTCCCGCTCTCGATGCCGGTGACGCGCAGCTGGGTCAGGGCCTGACGGTGGCCCTGGCGCTTGCGGTAGCCGGTCTTGTTCTTGTACTTGAGGATGTCGATCTTCGGGCCCTTGGTGTGCGCCAGGACCTCGGCGGACACGGTCACGCCGGCCAGCGCCTCGGAGTCCGAGGTGACGGTGGCGCCGTCGACCAGCAGCAGGGCCGGCAGCTCGATGCTGTCGCCGGGCTCAGCGGACACGCGGTTGGTCTCGATGACGTCGCCGACGGCGACCTTCTCCTGACGGCCGCCGGAGCGGACAATGGCGTACACGGGCGGCACTCCTGAGATCGGTTTCGGGGCTGGCGGACCCGGACAACGGGCACGCACATGCTGCGGCGCTCGCGCGCCAGGGTTCTAGGGTACGGATCCGACGGGCAAACGGTCAAACCGCGTCCACCCGGTCGGGATGCCCGGCGTGCTCGTCCGAGCCGGTCCCCTCCGGATGGTCGTGGTCGGCGTGGTCCTGGTGCTGGTCGGCGTGCTGGTCGCTGGTCTGGTCGGCTGGCGTGGTCGCGGTGCTGGTCGGCGTGGTCGTCAGCTCAACGACGTCGCCCGGCCCGCGACGGCAGCCGCTCGTGATCCTCCGGGGCTCCACCGGCCCCAGCAGTCTCGTCACCCGAGGGCGCCGCATCCTCCGTGGCCCCCGTGCGCCTCGTGGCCCTCGTGGGACCCGTCACCCTCGTGGGCCTCGCCTCGTGGGTCTCGCGGGTCTCCGGGGACTGGTCGCCCTCGTGGCCCTCGCGGCCCCGTGATCCTCGGCGACCTCCGATGCGGCCGACGCGTCGACCTCGCCCCCCTCGGCATCGGCAACGGGCTCGGCCGGCTCGTGGTCCTCGTGGGAGGCATGCTCGTCGTGCTCGAGGTGGCCGTGCTCGTCGAACTTCGGCGGCGGCGGGGTCTTGCCCGTCTGCTTGCCACCCAGGGCCACCGGGGGCACCGGCTTGGCCGCGCGACGCCCACCCCGCTCGCGGCGGTTGTTGGACTCCTCCGCGGGCTGGTGGTCGATCCCGACCGGCTCCGAGGACACGAGGTGGCCCCGGCCGCCGCAGTGCTCGCACTGCGTCGAGAAGACCTCCAGCAGGCCCTGGCCGATCCGCTTGCGGGTCATCTGGACCAGCCCGAGCGAGGTGACCTCAGCCACCTGGTGCTTGGTGCGGTCCCGGCCCAGGCACTCGACGAGGCGGCGCAGGACGAGGTCCCGGTTGCTCTCGAGGACCATGTCGATGAAGTCCACGACGATGATCCCGCCGATGTCGCGCAGCCGCAGCTGGCGCACGATCTCCTCGGCGGCCTCGAGGTTGTTCTTGGTGACGGTCTCCTCGAGGTTGCCCCCCTGGCCGGTGAACTTGCCGGTGTTGACGTCGACGACGGTCATCGCCTCAGTGCGGTCGATCACGAGCGAGCCGCCAGAGGGCAGCCAGACCTTGCGGTCCAGGGCCTTGGCCAGCTGCTCGTCGATCCGGTTCGCGGCGTACAGGTCCGTCGGCTCGACCCACTTCTCCAGCTTGGGCAGGAGGTCGGGGGCGACCCAGCCGATGTAGTCGCTGAGCGTCTGCCAGGTGCTCTCGCCCTGGACCAGCAGCGTGGTGAAGTCCTCGTTGAAGATGTCGCGGACGACCTTGATCGCCAGGTCCGGCTCGCCGTAGAGCAGCGAGGGCGGGGACGCCGACTTCGCCTTCTTGGTGATGTCGGCCCACTGCGCGGCCAGGCGCGTCACGTCGGCGGTCAGCTGCTCCTCGGTGGCGCCCTCGGCTGCCGTGCGCACGATCACTCCGGCGCCGTCCGGGACGATGTCCTTGAGGATGGCCTTGAGCCGCGAGCGCTCGGTGTCGGGCAGCTTGCGCGAGATCCCGGTCATCGAGCCCTCGGGCACGTAGACCAGGAAGCGCCCCGGCAGCGAGATCTGGCTGGTCAGGCGGGCGCCCTTGTGCCCGATCGGGTCCTTGGTGACCTGCACGAGGACGGGGTCCCCGGACTTCAGCGCCAGCTCGATGCGCTTGGGCTGGCCCTCGAGGCCCGCGGCCTCCCAGTTGACCTCGCCGGCGTACAGCACCGCGTTGCGGCCCCGACCGACGTCGACGAAGGCGGCCTCCATCGAGGGGAGCACGTTCTGGACCTTGCCGAGATAGACGTTGCCCACCATGGACGAGGACTCGGCGCGGTTGACGTAGTGCTCGACGAGGATGCCGTCCTCGAGCACCGCGATCTGCGTCCGGTCGCCGTGCTCGCGGACGCACATGACGCGGTTGACCGACTCGCGCCGGGCGAGGAACTCCGCCTCGGTCAGGATCGGGGCACGCCGGCGCCCTGCTTCACGGCCGTCGCGACGGCGCTGCTTCTTGGCCTCGATGCGGGTGCTGCCCCGCACGGACGTGATCTCGTCCTTGGGGCGCCGGGCCTCGCGGACCTTGACCACGGTGTTCGGCGGGTCCTCGGAGGACAGGTCCTCCATCTCCTCGGCGACACCAGCGCGGCGACGGCGACGGCGGCGCCGACGGGCGCTCGAGGACTCAGACTCGCCGGACTCCGACTCGCCACCCTCGGACTCGTCGCCCTCGGCGTCCTCGCGCCCGGAGTCCGCGCCGGAATCGTCGGCGGACTGGTCGCCGCCCCGGTCGGCAGGGCGGTCATCGTCCCCTGCTCCGGCCCGGTCGTCGGAGTCGGACGAGCCGTTGTCCTCACCCGTGCCGGATCCGCCGCGACGACGCCGACGTCCACCGCGACGCCGGCGACGACGCGGGGCGCCGTCGTCGTCCTGGTCCTCGCGGTCCTCGGCATCCTCGCGGTCCTCGGCCTCGCCAAGGTCCTCGGCGCCGTCGTCGTCCCGGTCCTGGCCGCGGTCGGTGCGCGGGCGCGACCGGTCGGCCTCGCCCTGCTCGGAGGTGCCAGCAGCGGAGTCACCCACCTCCTCGGCGGCCTCGGACACGGTGGTCTCGGCCACGGGTGGGCGGCGGCGACGACGCACGGCCCTGGTCTCGTCCGGCGGCTGGAAGACGGCGACGACCGGGACCTCGGCCGGCGCGACCACCGCGGCCTCGGGCTCCGGCTCCGCGGAGAAGGCGACGGTCATCACGCCCCGGGTCGCGCGACGGGAGCGGCGGGGTGCGGTGCCAGTCCCGACCGACGACGACTCCGCCCCGTCCCGCGGGGACTGGCCGGCGTCCTCCGCCCGCTCAGCGGGAGCTCCATCGCCCTCAGCGTCGGCCTCGTCAGCCAGGTCGGCGTCGACACCCGTCTCGGCGTCGGACGCGGCCTCCGCCTCGTCGCGCCTCCGCCTCGGCCAGCTCGCCCTCGGCCTCCGGGGTCACGTCCGGCGCGGGCGCGACGTCGGCGGCAGCCGACTGACCACCCGGGTCCGGTGCGGAGAACAGCTCGACCTGGTCGCTGTCGGGGATGACCGGCGGGCCCGCGGGCCGGCTGGCCGCGCGCCGGCGACGCCGCGGCGCAGTCTGGGCGGGCGCATCCGTGCCTGCCTGCGCATCGTCGGTGTGCTGCTGATCCTGGTCGTCGACCATGGCGGTCTCCTCACGGGTACCACGCAGCGATCAACCGCCACGCCGTTCCCTACGTATGGCCGTCACGTGCACTCACGTACCGGCGAAGCCTCTGGTGCCGCCCGGGGTGCGCACGTGGTGCGTGCGTCGACCTCAGGCTCCGCGCTGTCAGCGGGCCCGACTGGTGGCGGAACTCGCCCACAGCCGGTCGCAGCCTGATCACTACCTGTGCCAGCTCTCGGCAGCACGTAGGTGGTGATCGGTGCGACGCATCGAACGCGGGTCACCCCGTCGGACGGGGTGACTGGGCCGAATTATGCCACAGGGGGTGTCCGTCGCGGCGCAACGTCGCGCCGGGCGGCCCTACGCCGGGGCGGGCTCCGCGGCGGCGCGATCGACGCTGAGCGGGTCGCCGACCCGCCCGTCAGCCGTCAGCGGTCCCTGCGCCAGACGGGTCGAGCGGGCCGGATCGGTCATCGTGAGCCCGCCGATCTCGCGCAGGGCGACCAGGATCTCCTCCGGCCGGACGGTCGGGGTCACGTTGGCCACGGTCACCTCGAGCACGGCACCGAGCGCCCCTGCGTCGATCACCTCGCCGACCACAAGTGCGGGCCGGAGGTCCAGCGTGCGCAGGCCCTGCTTCATCATCCGCTGGACCGGCACGGCCGGCGCGTCGGTGAGCCGGTGCCACGCGGCGCCCAGCTCCGCGGACCCCACGCCCGGGACCTCGATCCGCCAGCGGCTGGCCTCGAGCCGGTTGACGAGATCCGGGGTGCGGGCCTCCACCACCTCGAGGACGTCCAGGCCCGGGGGCAGCGCCCCGTCGAGCTCAGCACGCAGCGCCTCGGGGTCGCAGCGCCGGACGACCCCGATCTCGACGTACTCCGCCTCACTGGCCGCGCCGGTCGGAGCGGAGTTGGCGTAGGAGACCTTCGGGTGCGGTGAGAACCCCGCTGAGTAGGCCATCGGGACCCGGGCGCGGCGCAGCGCCCGCTCGAGGGCACGCTGGAAGTCACGGTGCGACGAGAAGCGCAGCGGCCCGCGCTTGGCGTAGCGGATCCGCAGCTTCTGGACCGGGGGGACGATCTCCCTGTCGGGGGAGCGCTTGGCGGCCATCAGGCCTCCACCCGCGAGTGGACCGTCGGCAGCGGCAGCAGCACGGCCTCCCCCGGACCGACCTGGATCTGGGTGCCGAGGTGGTCGCAGACCCCGCAGTCGAAGCACGGGGTCCAGCGGCAGTCCTCCACCTCTCCCCCGGCCAGGGCGTCCTCCCAGTCCTGCCAGAGCCAGTCGCGGTCCAGGCCCGAGTCGAGGTGGTCCCAGGGCAGGACCTCGTTCTGCTCCCGCTCGCGGGTCGTGTACCAGCCGACGTCCACCGGCGAGTCGGCCAGCGCACGCTCGGCGGCCGACATCCACCGGTCGAAGGAGAAGTGCTCGCTCCAGCCGTCGAACCGGGCGCCGTCGCGCCAGGCCTCGAGGATCACCCGACCAACACGCCGGTCGCCCCGGGAGAGCAGCCCCTCGACGATCCCCGGGCGTCCGTCGTGGTACCGGAACCCGATCGCTTTGCCGTAGTTGCGGTCGTTGCGGATCTCGTCGCGCAGGGCGTGCAGCCGGCGGTCGGTGCTCTCGTGGTCGAGCTGGGCAGCCCACTGGAAGGGCGTGTGCGGCTTCGGCACGAACCCGCCGATGGACACCGTGCACCGGATGTCGCGAGTGCCGGCCGCCTCCCGTCCGGCCTTGATGACGTTCTTCGCGAGCTCAGCGATCTGCAGGACGTCCTCGTCCGTCTCGGTCGGCAGGCCGCACATGAAGTACAGCTTCACCTGGCGCCAGCCCGCGGAGTAGGCGGCGGTCACCGTGTTGATGAGGTCCTCCTCGGTGACCATCTTGTTGATCACCTGGCGCATCCGCTCGCTGCCCCCCTCCGGCGCGAACGTCAGCCCGGAGCGCCGGCCGTTGCGCGACAGCTCGTTGGCCAGGTCGATGTTGAAGGCGTCCACCCGGGTGCTGGGCAGGGACAGCGCCACCTGCTCGGACTCGTAGCGGTCGGCCAGGCCCTTGGAGAGCTCGGCGATCTCCGAGTGGTCCGCGCTGCTCAGCGAGAGCATCCCGACCTCCTCGAAGCCGGTCCTGCGCAGGCCGTTCTCGATCATCTCGCCGAGCACCTCGGTCGAGCGCTCGCGCACGGGCCGGGTGATCATCCCGGCCTGGCAGAACCTGCAGCCGCGGGTGCAGCCGCGGAAGATCTCCACGCTCAGGCGCTCGTGCACCGTCTCGGCCAGCGGCACGAGGGGGTTCTTCGGGTACGGCCACTCGTCGAGGTCCATCAGGGTGTGCTTGGCCACCCGCCACGGCGCGGCGGAGTTGGTGGGCACCACCCGGCCGATGCGACCGTCTGCCAGGTACTCCACGTCGTAGAACGCCGGGACGTAGACGACCCCGCTGGCGGCCAGTCGCTCGAGCAGCGCCTGGCGCAGCGAGGTGCCGTTGGCGACCTCGCCGAAGCCCGGGTGCTCGGCCTTGAACGCGCTCACGACCTCACTGATCGCCAGCACCGCCTCCTCGCCGTCACCGAGGACGACGGCGTCGACGAAGTCCGCCACCGGCTCCGGGTTGAACGCCGCGTGCCCGCCCATCACGACCAGCGGGTGGTGGTCCCCGCGCTCCTGGGCCATCAGCGGGATCCCCGCGAGGTCCAGGCTCGTGAGCATGTTGGTGTAGCCGAGCTCGGTGGAGAAGGAGATCCCGATCAGGTCGAACGCACCCAGGGGCCGGTGGCCGTCGACGGTGAACGCCGGGATCCCCCGCTCGCGCATCAGCTTCTCGAGGTCCGGCCAGACCGAGTAGCTGCGCTGCGCGAGCACGCCGTCGGCCTCGTTGAGCACCTCGTACAGGATCTGCACGCCCTGGTTGGGCAGGCCCACCTCGTAGGCATCCGGGTACATGAGCGCCCAGCGGACCCTGGCTGCGTCCCACTCCTTGGCCGCCGCGTTCAGCTCGCCGCCGATGTACTGCACCGGCTTGCTCACCTTGGGCAGCACCAGCTCGAGCTGGTCGAAGATGGGCGCGCTGCGGCGACTTGAAGGTTCACGCATCCGACAAGGGTAGACCGGATCCGCAGATCGGCGTCCCGGTCGCGCGATCCGCTGAAGGAGAGCCCGAAGAGCCGATGGGCTCAACCTCGCACCATTTCCGGTGCCAACGGGCCGGGCGGCGCCCGCCGGGCACGCACCTCGCACCAGAAGCGGTGGCAAGACCCCGTCGGGCGCGGCCCGGTTCCACCGCTTCTGGTGCGAGGTTGTCCGGAGCGCATGAGGCTCAGTCGCCATAGCACCGGAACTGGTGCGAGGTGCGCTCCGCGCGACCCCCCTCGGCGCTGGCTGGTCTCGGCGCCGGCTGCTACCCGATCTCGGTGCTGGCTGGAAGCCGCGAGTCGGGAACCACGGCAGCGGAGCCATGCTCCGGTGCGGGCTGCCTGGCCCCACGCCCCTCTCCCGTGGAGGGCGTGGCGGGCGCTGCGGGCGTGGCGGCGCCGCGGGCCCTGTGGGCGCAGCCGGCGCCCGGCGAAGCCGCGGGAGCAGCATGCCCGTGCGGGCCTTGTACGCCGCCCATTCCGGGTAGCGGCTCATGCTTGCCTCCTTGCCCAGCATGTTGGGCACAAAGACGGCCAGCCAGACAAACGCCAGGACCAGCCACGGGATCCAGTGCCCGGCGACCAGCGCGAAGGAGGCGTAGAGCACCATCTCGCCCAGGTAGTTGGGGTGGCGAACACGGGCGAACCACCCCGTGGTGATCAATCCCCGACGGTGCTGCAGGGTGAAGTACTTCTGCCCATCGCTGGCCATCGTGAGCACCACGCCGAGGGCATAGGCGATCGTGGCGCATGCCAACAGCCACGGCGGCTGCTGGGTGTCATCGGCGACCAGGAGGATGGGCGCCAACCAGTAGGGACCCAGGACCAGCGCGAAGGTCATGAACGCGCCGCCGAAGGTGATCCGCGTCTGCCACCGGGCGTCGGGCATGACGGCGTCCTTGAGCAGCCAGATCAGGCCGTAGCTGCCGTGCAGGGCCAGGTAGGTCCAGGCGGTGACGGTCCAGGTGTCGGTCAAGACCATGAGGCCGAGCACGAAGGGCAGAGTCCCGCCCTTCTGGAAGTTGATGACCCAGTTGAACTTCAGCACCCGCGGCCCACCCAGGAAGTCCAGGTTCAGGTAGTCGCGGAACCTCAGATAACGATCCAGCGTGATCCCCACCCGTGAAGGATAATCCCGAGGCGGCCCCGATCGAGGCGCCGCCGGCCAGTCCGGTCCGGCGCGCGATCCGTCGAATCGCCCGACGTTCACCGGCGTGCCGCTCCCCCACCGCGCCGGGACCTCCCCGGGCAGGCAATGATCAGGTCCCATGAGCAGCGAGCGCGACGTGCGTGAGTTCGACCTCGAGTCGATCATGGACCTGGCCGACATCATCGACGCCCTGCAGGACACCGAGGACGACCGGCTCCTGCACTTCGGGCTGACCGCCACCGAGACCTGGGACGAGGTCGACGACCCGGTCCTGCTCGGGCCCGACGGCACCCCCGTGGGCACCTGGCGCGAGGGCTACCCCTACGACGAGCGGATGACCCGCCACGAGTACGAGCGGAGCAAGCGACTGCTGCAGATCGAGCTGCTGAAGCTGCAGTCCTGGGTGAAGACCTCCGGCGCGCGCATCGTGATGGTCTTCGAGGGTCGCGACGCAGCGGGCAAGGGGGGCACGATCAAGCGCTTCATGGAGCACATGAACCCCCGCGGGGCGCGCGTCATCGCCCTGGAGAAGCCCTCCGAGGAGGAGCGGACCCAGTGGTACTTCCAGCGCTACATCAAGCACCTGCCCAGCGCCGGGGAGATCGTGATGTTCGACCGGTCCTGGTACAACCGCGCCGGGGTCGAGCGGGTGATGGGCTTCTGCACCGACGAGGAGTACAAGGAGTTCATGCGCCAGGCGCCGGAGTTCGAGCGGATGCTCGTGCGCAGCGGGGTCATCCTGTTCAAGTTCTGGTTCTCGGTGAGCCGCAAGGAGCAGGTCTCCCGGTTCACGATCCGCCGGATCGACCCGGTGCGGCAGTGGAAGCTCTCGGACATGGACCTGGCCAGCCTGGACCGCTGGCAGGACTACACCGACGCCAAGGAGGCCATGCTGTTCTACACGGACAGCGAGTGGGCGCCGTGGACGGTGGTGCGCTCCAACGACAAGAAGCGCGGGCGCCTCGAGGCCATCCGCTGGGTGCTCTCCGAGGTGGACTACCCGGACAAGGACACGGACCTCGTCGGGAACCCCGGACCCGCTGATCGTCGGCCCGCCCGCCCACATCTACGAGACGGGCGAGAAGACAGGTCGGGTCTACCCGATGCTCTGAGGGTCCCCGGACCGGCCACCTCCCAGCGGCACCCATTCCCCGGGACCGGGGACATGGGTCCCGGCGCGAGTAGGTTGGGGCTGTGAGCAGCCGGGCGCTGGCGACCGTGGGCAGGATCGTTCTGGTCCTGCTGGCCGCGATCGGGCTGCTCTGGCCCCTGGCGGGCTCCCTGTTCTCCAGCGAGGCGGGTCCCGCCGACGACCCGGTGGTCATCACCGACATGCGCTCGGCCTTCATGGTCGCCGCCGACGGGCACATGGCGGTCAACGAGCGGATCACCGCGGACTTCCCCGGCGGCCGGCACGGGATCTTCCGCTATTGGGACGTGTGGGACCCGAGCGATCCGAGTGCGCGCCACATACCGACGATCCGCGAGATCACCGTGGACGGGGCACCAGCTCGGTACGAGACGTCCTGGGAGGACGGCAACCGGATCTTCGTGGCCAAGATCGGCGACCCGGACGTGTACCTCGACCCGGGCGAGCACACGTACACGATCGTCTACGGCATCGACGGGGTGATCTCGGCGCCGGCCGCGGGGGCGGCCGGGAGCTTCGAGTCATCCGAGGGGGAGAACACCGGGGATCCCGGCTCGACCTTCTACTGGAACGTCGTCGCCCAGGGCTGGGAGATGACCATCGAGCAAGGCCCGCATCGCGATCTCGCTGCCCAGCCCGAGCGGCCAGGTGCAGTGCTCCGCGGGGACCGCCAGCGGGCCGGGACCGTGCGGGATCACGGGCGCGGGCACCGAGGACCTGGTCCTCACCGCCGAGGACATCCCGCCCCGGACCGGCATGACCGTGCGCGCCTCCATGGCAACGCCCGCGCCGGACCGGGAGGCCCTGCCGTGGTCGGTGCGCTGGGACCCGGTCCTTGGCCGCTCCGTCCCTGCGCTCATCGCCGTGCTCCTCATGTCCGGCCTGGCGCTCGTGGCCGGGGTCGCGTGGGGGCGGGTCGGCCGGGAGGACTCCCCCGGGTTCCCCGTCCTGTACGCGCCGCCGGAGGGGCTCGGGCCGGTCCAGACCGTCTACATGGCCACCGAGTCGCACGGCCCGGCACCGCTGATCGCCACGATCCTGTACCTGGCCGACCGCGGGTTCGTGTCGCTGGAGAACCCTGCCGCCGACACATGGCGCATCGTGGGGCGGGCCGAGGACGTGCAGTGGGGGGTCCTGGACCCGGGCGCGCAGGCCGTCGGGCGCTCCCTGGGCCTCCGCTGGCCCGGGGCGACCTTCAGCGCAGACGGATCCGTCTCGGCCGGCAAGACCCTCGGGGAGGCCGGGAAGGCGCTGCCGTCCGCGGTGGACGGGTGGGCCAGCAGCGCCGGCCTGGTGCGCACGGCCCCCAACGAGTACCTCGGGCGGGTCGTCTGGGTGCTGGCGGTCCTGCTGGCCGCGCTGGGCTTCGCCGGGTTCGCCTGGCCCACGATGTGGGGGCTGCCCTTCGCCGCGTTCGCGATCGGTGGCGTGACGCTCTGGGCGACCGGGGTCGGCCACCGGCGCACCGCTGCCGGTCGGATCGTGTGGTCGCAGGCGGGCGGCTTCCAGCGGCTGCTCTCCACGCCGTCGGCGGAGGACCGCTTCGACTTCGCCGCCCGCCAGGACCTGTTCATCGCCTACGTTCCGTACGCGGTGGCCTTCGGGGTGGCTGACACGTGGGCCGAGAAGTACCGGGTGAGCACCCAGTCCGAGCCTCCGATCCCGGCGTGGTACCCGTACTACCTGGGTTCCCAGTCCTCGACCTTCTACTCTGGCTCCCAGTTCGACTCGTTCGACGCGGCCGTGTCCGAGTCGATCTCGGCCTACACCGCCTCGCAGTCGTCCTCCTCCAGCGGTGGGGGCGGCGGCGGGTTCGGGGGCGGCGGCGGCGGGGGTGGCGGGGGCTCGTGGTGAGGCGCATCACGATCGAGGAGAGGTGGACGTCCGGATGAGTGGGTGGCTGATCGGCCTGGTCGTGGTGCTTGCGTTGGCCGGGATCATGATCGTGGGCTTCAACAAGCTGCGGCGGCTGGACATCCGCGCGCAGGAGGCGCTCGGCGGGATCGACGTGCAGCTGACGCGACGGGCCGACCTGATCCCCAACCTGGTGGCGACGGTCAAGGGCTACGCCGCGCACGAGAGCGGCGTCCTCGAGGAGGTGACGGCGGCCCGCGCCGCGGTCACCGCAGCGGCGAGGTCCGGCTCCGTCGCGGACAGGGCCGCCGCGGAGGCAGCCCTCGACACGTCGCTGGTCAACGTCCTGGCGGTCGCCGAGGCCTACCCGGACCTCAAGGCGTCGGCGAACTTCGTCGCCCTGCAGCAGGAGCTCGGCGAGACCGAGGACCAGCTGGCCTTCGCCCGGCAGTACTACAACGACGCGGCCGCCTCGCTGAACACCGCCGTGGCGACGTTCCCGTGGATGCTGTTCGCCCCCATGGCCGCGGTCCACACGCGGGACTTCTACGAGGCCCCCGACACCCACCAGGCCCCCCCGCAGGTGGCGTTCTGAGGCAGGCGCCGCTCCCGCGTCAGTCGTCCGCGGTCGCGCCCGCGTGGATGTTGAGCAGCAGTCCGATCCCGATCCAGGCGGCGAACATCGAGGACCCGCCGTAGGACACGAACGGCAGGGGCACACCGGTGACGGGCATGATCCCGAGGTTCATGCCGATGTTCTCGAAGGCCTGCAGCCCGAACCAGAGCACGACCCCGCTCGCGACGAGCCGGCCGAACAGGTCGCGGGCGCGCAGCGCGATGGTCAGGCCCCGCCAGAGCACCACGGCCAGCAGGCCCAGCAGCACGCTCACGCCGAGGAACCCGAGCTCCTCGCCGGCCACGGAGAACACGAAGTCGGTGTGGTTGAACGGGACGAACCCGCCCTGGGTCTGGGACCCGTTGCCCAGCCCGCGGCCCAGCAGCCCGCCGGCCCCGATGGCGATCCGTGCCTGCTGGGTGTTGTAGCCGAACGTGCGCGATCCCTCCTCGGGCCGCGCGAACGCCGTGAGCCGGTCGATCTGGTAGTCGTCCACGAGGCCCAGGACGAACGCCGCCACGACCGCCGCCGCGCCCAGGCCTGCCAGGACCAGCAGGTGCACCAGGCGCACGCCGGCGATGGCGAGCATGCCCCCGACGATCGACAGGATCACCAGGACCGTGCCCAGGTCGGGCTGCAGCATGATCAGGGCCACGGGCACCGCGGCGATGGCAAGGGCGCGCACGAGCGTGCGCAGGTCCGGGGCGTCCGACGGGCTGCGGTCGGCGAGCACCAGGGCCACACCCACGATGATCGCGACCTTGGCGAACTCCGAGGGCTGGATCGTGAAGCCGGCCGGCAGCCGGATCCACGCCTGGGCCCCGTTGATGGTGCTGCCCAGCGGCGAGAGGACGAGCACCAACCCGGCGAGGCTGGCGGCGTACAGCATGGGCGTGTAGCGCCTGATCGCGCGATGGCCCAGCCGGGACACCACCCAGCACAGCCCCAGTCCGAGCAGCAGGTTCATCACCTGGCGGACGGCGGACGTCCCCGACCACTGTCCGGCCGCGACGAGCCGGGCGGAGGTGGCCGACCAGATCAGCGCGGCCCCGAGCAGGCACAGCGACACCGCGGAGAGCACGAGGACCCAGTCCCACTGGCGCAGCCGGGGCGGGCTGGTCCGGGCGCCTGTCAGCGGTGCGGCTGCGCAGCAGGGTCACGGCGACCCGGATCCCTGGGCGGGCGGGACCGGCACCCCGTCGGCACCCATCGTCGGCAGGCCCTGCGCCACGTCCCCACCGACGAGCACGCTGCGGGCTGGATCGGCCTGCCCGTCGCGCACCCCGAACAGCGCCTCGTAGATCCCCTTCACGCTGGCCCCCGACGTGCCTGCGCCCGTGCCGCCCTGGGACACCATGATGACCACGGCGTACCGGGGGTCGTCCGCGGGCGCGAAGGACGCGAACCACGAGGTGGCCTGCTGGCCGTAGACCTCGCCGGTCCCGGTCTTGCCGGCGATCGGGACCTCGTCGAGCGGGAAGCCCTCGAACGGGCGCCGGGCGGTGCCGCTGTCGATGACCCCCCGCAGCGCCCGCCGCAGGAAGGCGAGGTCCTCGGCAGGCACCGGCACGCGCCCGGCCACCTCCGGGGCGAACTCCTCGGCCACCGACCCGTCGGCGTCGAGCAGCGCACGCGCCACGTGCGGCCGATAGAGCGTGCCGCCGTTGGCGATGGCCGCGTAGGCGGTGGCCACCTGGAGGACGGTCGCCGCGGTGTCGCCCTGCCCGATCGAGGCGTTGAGGGCATCACCGACGCGCCAGAGCATGCCCTCCGTGCAGTTCTCCTTCGCCAGGCGGGTCAGGTAGCGGGCACGGTCGGCGTCCTGAACCTCCGGGTAGCCGTCCTTGGCCCGCGCGCACCACTCGTCGCGGCGCTGCTCCCACTGGGCGGCCTTGGCCTGGCGGGAGGCGACCCGGCCCGCGGTCTCGCCCGGGAGGTCGATCCCGGTGGCCCGGCCGAAGCCGAAGCCGGCCGCGGTCGTGGCGATGAGGTCGCCCGGCTCGTCGACGGGCTTCGAGCCGCCGTCCGCCCGCCACTGCTCGTGGGCCAGGCGGTAGAAGATGGTGTCGCAGGAGACCTCCAGCGCGCGGCCCAGCGAGATCGGCCCGTAGGCGCGCGAGCGGTAGTTCTGGAACGCCCGTCCCCCGACCGAGTAGCTGCTGGGGCAGTCGTAGGCAGCGGTCGTGGAGTAGCCCGCCTCGAGCGCGGCAGCCGCGCTGACGACCTTGAAGGTCGAGGCGGGGGCGAGCGCGGTCTGCACCGCGCGGTTGAGCAGCGGCTGCCCCGCATCGGGATCGGTCAGCGCCCGCGTAGTCCTCGTCGGAGATCCCCCCGGTCCACACGTTGGCGTCGAAGTCCGGGGCCGAGGCCAGCGCGAGGACCGCACCGGTGCGCACGTCGAGGACGACCGCGGCTCCCCCGTCGGCGGTGTAGGGCCTGCCGGTGAGCCGCTCGATGCGCCCCCGGGCGCGCGTGATCGCGGCCCGCAGCTGCTCCTCGACGACGGCCTGCAGCTCGGCGTCGATGGTGGTGACCAGGGTCCTGCCCGGCACCGCGGGGACCTCGACGCCGCCGGACGCCCGATGCCCAGCACTGTCGACGGTCACGCGCTCCAGCCCCGGCTGGCCGCGCAGGGCCTCGTCGTGCACGAGCTCGAGCCCCGCCTGCCCCCGCGCCGGCGCCCCCTCGAGCTGCGGGTCGGCGGCGATGTCCTCGGCGGTCACGACGCCGACGTGGCCCAGCGCATGGGCGGCCAGCGTCCCTCCCGGGTACTGCCGGACCGGCACCCGGTCGATCGCGATGGCCGGGAACCCCGCCGGGTCGGCCATCACCTGCCCGGCCGCCTCGATGCCGACGTCCCGGGCGACCACCGGATCGGCCCCGGGGGCACCGTTCCAGCAGTTCGGCTGCCTCTGGGCGCCGGGGGTGCCGCAGTTCTGCAGGCGGGCCGCGAGGAGCTCGGCGTCCACGCCGAGCAGGGCGGCCAGGCGGTCGAGCACCGCAGCCCCGTCGTCATCGAGCCGGCGCAGCTCGCGGCGGTCGACGGACACATCGAGGCTGATCCGGTTGGCAGCCAGGGCGCGGCCCTGCTGGTCGAGGACCATGCCCCGGGCGGCCGGGATCACCAGCTCGCGGACGCGGTTGTCCTCGGCGGCGGCGCGGGCCTGCTCCGCATCGACGACCTGCAGGCTGAAGGCACGGGCTGCGAGCGTGCCGACCAGGGACATCACCAGGACGGCCAGGATCAGCAGGCGGGCATGGACGCGGTCGGTCATCCTGCCCCTGCTCCCCCACCCGAGCCGGCAGTCCCCGCCGATGCGAGCCGGACCGGGGCCGGTGGTGCCGGCCGGTCGACCGGGTCACGAGCAGCAGCGCGAGCGGGGCCAGGACCAGCGCCCACGCCGCGCTCGCAACGGCCGCGCCGAGGACCCAGGGATCCACCGACGACCCCGCGAACCACAGGACCGCCGCCCGGGCCAGCACGACCGCGCCCGCGGCGATCGCGAGCAGGAGCATCGCCGTGAACGGCCCCGGCTGGTAGGTCTCGGCGACCCGCCCCAGCGCGGCGCCGGCCAGGGCCAGGACGAGCATCCACCCGCCGAGCGGGCCGGAGGCAGGCGGGATCAGGTCGAGGACCAGCCCCGCCCCCGCGCCGGCCAGCCCGCCGGTGAGCGGCCCGCGCGCGATGGCCAGGGCGAGCACGGCGACGACGACGAGGTCGGGGACCGCCCATGGGGTGGGCAGGAAGCCCACGAGGCTGACCTGCACGAGCACGAGGGCCACGAGGACCACGGCGAGCAGCACCAGGGCGCCGCGCGACCACGCCGGGGCGGTCATGACCCGGCGCCGTGTCGGGGACGAGCACGGCGACCCGGTCCAGGGTGGAGTCGTCGACCGCCGGGGTGACCTCCGCCGCCCTCGTCAGCGCGGCCGAGGACCCGGACACCGTCGCGATGGCGCCCAGGGGCAGGTCCGCCGGGAGGTCGCCGCCGGGCGTCCCGAGCGTGACGACGAGGTCGCCCGGTGCCATCCGCCCGAGCGGGTCGAGCAGCTCGAACCTGCCCCCCGCTGCCGGTCCCGCGGAACACCCCCACCTCGCCCGACGAGGCCACGCGTGCGGCGATCTCCGTGGCCGGGTCGACCACGAGGCGCACGGTCGCCACCTGGGGCGAGACCGAGTCGACCAGGCCGGCCAGGCCGGTGGCGGCGATCACCGCCAGTCCCACGCGCACGCCCCGGCCCGACCCCACCGAGATGGCCGCCGAACGGGTGGGGTCCTGGGCTGCGGACACCGCGACCACGCGACCCTGCACCGGCGCGAAGCCCGGCGGCGGGGCCAGCGCGGCCAGCGCCCGGGTCTGCGCCTCGGAGAGCGTGCCCGCCGCCGCGGCCCCCGCAGCGGCCCGGGCCTGGGCCAGCTGCTGCTCGAGCTCGGCGATCCTGGCCTGCTCATCCGCGGATCCACCCAGCCGCTGACCGGCCTCGGTGCGCACCCAGGCCAGGGCGCGCTCCGGGCGGGCCCGCCACCGCTCCGGCGATCCCCCGCAGCACCTGCGTGGGTCCCGAGCCACGCACGTCGACCAGGATCAGCAGCACGGCCACGGCCACCGCCGCCCCCACGAGCACCCGCGTGCTGCGCCAGGCCATCAGTGCCGCGGCTCCGCGATGAGGACACGCGAGAGCGCGTCGAAGGACTCCACCGCGCGGCCCGCGCCGAGCACCACCGCGTGCGTGGGGTTCTCGGCGACCACCACCGGCATGCCCGTCTCGCTGGCCAGGCGCCGGTCCATCCCGGCGAGCAGGGCACCCCCGCCGGTCAGCACGATCCCCCGGGCCAGGACGTCACCGGAGAGCTCGGGCGGGGTGCGGTCCAGGGTCGAGGCGACGGCATCGACGATCGCCTGCACCGGCTCGTCGAGGGCCCAGCGGATCTCCTCCGCGGTCACCTCGACGGTGCGCGGCAGGCCGGTCACGAGGTCGCGTCCGCGCAGCACCGCGCCGGGCTCATCGGCAGCGGGGAACGCCGAGCCGACGGCGATCTTCACATCCTCGGCGGTGCGCTCCCCGATCAGCAGCGAGTACTCCTTCTTGGCGTAGCTGATGATCGCCTCGTCGAGGCGGTCCCCGCCGACGCGCACCGACATCGAGGTCACGATGCCGCCGAGGGCCAGGACGGCGACCTCCGTCGTGCCGCCCCCGATGTCCACGACCATCGACCCGGTCGCCTCGTGCACGGGCAGGCCGGCGCCGATCGCGGCCGCCATCGGCTCCTCCATCAGGTGCACCTCGCGGGCGCCCGCCGCGTAGCAGGCGTCGCGCACGGCCCGGCGCTCCACGCCGGTGATCCCGCTGGGGACGGCCACGACGATCCGGGGCCGGGACCAGAAGCTGCGCTTGTGCACGCGCCCGACGAAGTAGCGCAGCATCCGCTCGGCGTTGTCGAAGTCGGCGATGACGCCGTCGCGCAGCGGCCGCACGGTGACGATGTGCTCCGGGGTCCGGCCCAGCATGGCCTTGGCATCGTTGCCGACCCCGACCAGCGCGCCCGAGTCCGCCGACACCGCGACGATCGAGGGCTCGGCCAGGGCGATCCCCGCACCACGGACGTAGACCAGCGTGGTGGCCGTGCCCAGGTCGATTGCGAGGTCGCGGCCGGCGAAGAGGTGCCGGTTGGTGTCTGCCACCGCGCTCACCCCTCGGATCGTTCGGTCGGTGCGTGGGTCAGGGTCATCGGTGTGAACGGTTCCGACGATCGGATGGTCGATCCCGTTCACACGGTTGCGATCAGGCGAGGCCGGGGAAGAACAGCGCCACCTCGCGGGCGGCCGACTCCGGGGAGTCCGAGCCGTGCGTGACGTTCTCCTGCATGACCGTGGCGAGGTCCCCGCGGATCGTGCCGGGGGCGGCGGTCACCGGGTTGGTCGCGCCCATCATCGCCCGCCACGCACGATCGCGTCCGGGCCCTCGACCACGGCGGCGACCAGCGGTCCGGAGGTGATGAAGTCCACGAGGTCGGCGAAGAACGGCTTGGCGGCGTGCTCGGCGTAGTGCGCCTCGGCAGTGGCCCGGTCCAGGGTCCGCAGCTCGAGGGCGACGATGCGCAGGCCCTTGCGCTCGATGCGTCCCAGCACCTCGCCGATCAGGTTGCGGGCGACGCCGTCGGGCTTGATCAGGACCAGGGTCCGCTCGGTCATGGGTGCCTCCTGCGCAGGCGGGCGGAGCCTCCGCCCTCAAGGCGGCCAAGCCTACCTGCCGCGCACCGGTGCCCCGGACGGCCGTGCGGGGCGACGGCACCCACCCCCGCCGCCCCTCCCGAGTCGTCCCGCCGATCCCGTGCCCGTCTCCGCCGCACTCGATCGGTCCGCTTTCGCGCGGACCGATCCCGGGTCCATCCGGATCTCGGACCGTCGCTCGTCGCAGATCCGGATGGACCGGGGGTGGGGCGGACGGGAACGGGAGCGGGAGCGGACGGGACAGACGGGTGCCGGCGCGGGTACGGGCTCGGGAGCGGGGCGGGCTACCCGGCTGCCTCGTTCGCCTCCGCCTTGCGGCCCAGGTGCAGCGCGGTCCACCACAGGGCGGTGAACACCACCCCCAGCGTGACCATGATCCAGCCGATCAGCACACCGCTGGCCAGGACCAGCCCCTGCAGGGCCCACCCGGCGGGGACGAAGAAGGGGCGGCGGAACATCCCGGGCAGCAGGGCGCACGCCAGCGCCAGGGCGGCGAACAGCCAGCCGACCCACCCGGGCTGGCCGCCGGCCACGACCGCCACCGGGATCGCCAGCAGCAGGACGATCGCCTCCATGATCAGGACGCTGGAGGTCAGGACCCTCATTCCCAGCCCTCCGGGGCGCGGCCCCGCGGGGCCGAGTGCTCGGAGCGGGTCGCGCCGGACTCGTGCCCGGACTCGGCACCGAGCAGCAGCCGGGCCTCCCCGGCCATGGTCACCGACCCGGTGACGATCACGCCGGCACCGACCCCGACCGGGGAACCCAGCTCGGCCAGTTCGATCGCACGATCGAGGGCCTCGTCGAGGCGCTCGACCGCCTCGACGCGGTCGTCGCCCAGCACGTCGACGGCGATCGCTGCCAGCTCAGCGACGGGCAGCGCCCGGGGTGAGCTCGACCGCGTGATCACCACCCGGTCGACGATCGGGTCCAGGGCGGCGAGGATGCCCGGCGGCGTCCTTGTCCGCCAGGATCCCGACCACCCCGACCGACGCCGTGAACGCGAACGAGTCCGCGATGGCCGCGGCCAGGGCATGGGCCCCCGGCACGTTGTGCGCGGCGTCGACGACGACCGTCGGGGCCCGGCGCACGACCTCGAGCCGGCCGGGTGAGGTGACCGTCGCGAGACCCTCGCGCACCACGGCGGGGTCCAGGCGCCGGCCCGGGGTGGGCACGCGGGATGTCGGTGGCAGCGCCGTCCGCGGCGCCCTGGTCCCGGATGTCGATCGCCGCCCGCGCCCGGCTCGGACCCCGGCGCCCGAGCGCCCACCGGGACCCCGGGGTGATCCCGAAGAACGACTCGACGGCCGCGAGTGCGGCGGCCGCGTTGCGGGCCTGGTGGGCACCGAACAGCGGCAGGAAGAGCTCCTCGTAGTCCGCACCCAGCCCGCGCAGCGTGACCTGCTGCCCGCCCACGGCGACCAGTCGCTCGAGCACCCCGAAGTGGATCCCCTCGACGACCGTCGGCGCCTCCATCTGCAGCGCTGCAGCAGCCAGCACCTCCATGGCCTCGTCCGGCCTGCGCGGCCAGGACCGCCGACGAGGTCGGCTTGATGATCCCGGCCTTCTCCCCGGCGATGTCGGCCAGGGTGTCGCCCAGGTAGTCCGAGTGGTCCATGCCGACCGGCATGATCACCGCCACCTGGCCGTCGGCCACGTTCGTGGCGTCCCAGGTGCCGCCCATGCCGACCTCGACCACAGCCACGTCCACCGGCGCATCGGCGAACGCCGCGAACGCCAGGCCGGTCATCACCTCGAAGAAGCTCAGCCGCGGGCCACCCTCGAGCTCGCTGGCCTCGTCGGCCATCGCCAGCACGGGCGCGACCTCGTCGTAGATGTCGAGGAACGCGTCGATGCTGATCGGCTCACCGTCGAGGCGGATCCGCTCGCGCAGGTCGGACAGGTGCGGGGAGGTGATCAGCCCGGTGTGCAGCCCGAACGCCCGCAGCAGCGACTCGATCATGCGGGCCGTCGAGGTCTTGCCGTTGGTCCCGGTCACGTGGATCACCGGGTAGGCCCGCTGGGGGTCGCCGAGGAACTGCGTGAGGGTCCGGATGCGGTCCAGCGTCGGGGAGATCTGCGACTCGGGCCACCGGGCCTCGAGCTCGCGGCGCACCTCGCCGAAGCGGTGCAGCCGGTCCATGGGGTCAGTGGTCACGGCCCCATCGTCGCATCCCGGCATGGGCGCTGCCGATCAGCGATGCCGGCACCGCGGTCGTACATTGGGGCCCCCCGACGGGAGGGACGACACGATGAGCACCACGCACCCCGAGCCGCCGACGGCCGCGGAGGCGGCCGGAACGCGGCGACCCCGGACCCGAGGTGGCCGCGTCGCTCACGCGGACGCTCGCGGTCCTCGGCGCCTCGAGCGTGGTGATCGGGGGGCTGGTCGCCGTCGCGTCGTCGCACCCCGGCCGGCGGGCGTTCGGCCAGCAGTCCGCCGCCTGGGGGGCGATCAACCTGGCCATCGCGGGCTTCGGCGCGTGGCGCTCCCGAGCCCATCCCGCCCAGGCGGCGGGCCTTCGCCGGACGCTGCTGGTGAACGCCGGGCTCGACGTCGTCTACGTCGCCGCAGGGGCGCACGTCGCCCACCACCGCACGACCTTCGGAGACCGGGTCGCCCCGGACGCGGCCCGCGGCCACGGGCTCGCGGTCGTCGGTCAGGGGCTGGCCCTCATGGCGCTGGACCTGACCTACGCCGGACGCCTGGCCTGAGCGGACCTCCGGCCCGGGGCCTCGACCACCGCAGCAGCACCCCGCGCGACCGCGGGAGGGCCGCCGCTCCCCGGACTCGACGCGTGAGGCCGACGGCCGCGGCCCCAGTAGAATCGCGGCCCATGAGCCAGCCGCAGGACGCCCCCACCACACGTATCCCCGAGAAGCCGTCCATCGACGGGATCGAGTCGGTGTGGTCCGCGCGCTGGGAGGCCGACGCGACCTACCGCTTCGATCGCACGCGGCCGCGCTCGGAGGTCTACTCGATCGACACCCCGCCGCCGACCGTCTCGGGCTCCCTGCACGTCGGGCACGTGTTCTCCTACACGCACACCGACCTGCTCGCCCGGTACAAGCGCATGCAGGGCTTCGACGTCTTCTACCCGATGGGCTGGGACGACAACGGCCTGCCCACCGAGCGTCGCGTGCAGAACTACTACGGGGTGCGCTGCGAGCCCTCGCTGCACCACGACCCGGACTTCACGCCGCCGGAGAAGCCGGACCCGAAGAAGCAGGTGCCGATCAGCCGGCGCAACTTCATCGAGCTCTGCGAGCAGCTGACCCTCGAGGACGAGAAGGCGTTCGAGGCGCTCTTCCGCCAGCTGGGCCTGTCCGTGGACTGGACGCAGACCTACCAGACCATCGACTCCAACGCCCGGTCCGCCTCCCAGAAGGCGTTCCTGCGCAACCTCGCCCGGGGGGAGGCCTACCAGGCCGAGGCGCCCACCCTCTGGGACGTCACGTTCCGCACCGCCGTGGCCCAGGCCGAGCTCGAGGACCGCGAGATGCCCGGCGAGTACCACCGGATCGCCTTCCCGTACT
>CAVSQK010000052.1:0-7316 GCA_963729885.1 uncultured Actinomycetes bacterium | reverse complement strand
GTCTGCATTCCCACCGGGGTGAACCTCGGAGAAGGCGCTCGGATCCTCGTCGTCCTCGATGAGGGCGGCGTCGGCAAGGCCCTGGTCAAGAAGCTGACCGGACTGGGCGCGGACATCCTGGCCGTCGAGGCGGCCACGCCGACCGACGACCTGCTCGCCTCCGTGGCGGGCTGGACGACCGAGTCCCCGCTGACCGGCGTGTTCTGGCTGCCGGCCCTCGACGACGAGGGCTCGACCAGCGACATGGACCTGGCCGGATGGCGCGAGGCCCTGCGCCGCCGCGTGGTCGCCCTGCACGCGCTGTTCCACGAGGTCATCGACGCCAAGCCGTTCCTCGTCACCGGCTCCCGCCTGGGCGGGCACCACGGCTACGGCGCGGCCGGCGCCACCGCCCCGCTGGGCGGCACGGTGGTCGGGTTCGCCAAGTCGTACAAGCGGGAGCGCGCCGACGTCCTGGTCAAGGCCGTCGACTTCCCGGCCAGCCGCAAGACCGCGGCCCTGGCCGACACGCTGATCGCTGAGGCCCTGGCCGATCCGGGCTGCGTGGAGATCGGCCACCTGGACGACCTCCGCTGGGGTGTCGGCCTGAGCACCCAGCCCTTCCCGGCCGTCGACGCACCCCTCCGGGCGCGATGGAGCTGGGCAGCGACTCGGTGTTCCTGATCACCGGCGCCGCCGGCAGCATCGTCTCGGCGATCACGGCCGACCTCGCCACGGCCTCGGGCGGCACGTTCCACCTGCTGGACCTCGCCGCCGCCCCGGACACCGACGACCCGGAGCTGCAGCGCTACCTGAGCGACCCGGACAGCATGAAGCCGCACCTGGCCGAGCAGATCACCGCCCGCGGCGACAAGGCCACGCCCGGTCCTCATCGAGAGGGAGCTTGCCCGCTTCGAGCGGCTGGCCTCGGCCCTGTCGGCGATCGATGCGGTCACCGCTGCCGGCGGGACGGCGCACTACCACTGCGTCGACCTGCGCGACGGCGAGGCCGTCGCGGCGATCGTCGAGCAGATCCGCGAGGCGCACGGGCGCATCGACGTCCTGCTGCACGCCGCCGGGCTGGAGATCAGCAAGGGCCTGGCGAAGAAGGAGCGCGCGGAGTTCGAGCTGGTCTTCGGCGTCAAGGCCGACGGCTGGTTCAACCTGATGAGCGCGGCCGGCGACATGCCGATCGGCGCCACCGTCGCGTTCAGCTCCGTGGCCGGCCGGTTCGGCAACGCCGGGCAGACCGACTACGCGGCCGCCAACGACCTGCTGTGCAAGATCGCCAGCAGCATGCGCCGCACCCGCCCGGACACCCACGCGATCGCGCTGGACTGGACCGCCTGGGGTGGCATCGGGATGGCCACCCGCGGCTCGATCCCGAAGATCATGGAGGCCGCGGGCGTCCAGATGCTGCCCCCGCAGGCCGGCATCGCCTGGATCCGCCGTGAGCTCACCAGCGGCGTGCCCGCAGGCGAGGTCGTGGTGGCCGGGACCCTGGGCATGATGGCCGCCGAGTTCGACCCGGCCGGAGGCGTGGACCCAGAGGCCTTCGCCGAGGCGTGCGCCCAGGCCGGGCCGATGGTCGGCGAGGTCGTGCGCGACAGCGTCAACTACGGGATCACCGTGCACACGACGCTGGACCCGAAGGAGCAGCCGTTCCTCGACGACCACCGCGGTGACCGCGTCACCGCCCTGCTGCCCGGTGTCATGGGCATCGAGGGCATGGTCGAGGTGGCCCGGCTGCTGGCCCCGGAGTGGTCGCTGGCCGCGGTGGAGGACGTCGACTTCCAGGCGCCGCTGAAGTTCTACCGCGACGAGCCG
Source organism: uncultured Actinomycetes bacterium (assembly GCA_963729885.1). Lineage (GTDB taxonomy): Bacteria > Actinomycetota > Actinomycetes > S36-B12 > CAIYMF01 > Prado023. Next base: position 5,510 of record CAVSQK010000052.1, on the reverse strand, counting down.
CGCACCGTCGAGATCAGCGCCCTGGTGCGCCCCGACGGCGACGACCTGCTGGCCGAGTGCCGGATCGAGGCCGAGCGCCAGCTCCCCGGCTCGGACTCCCCGACCCGCACGGTGCACTTCACCGGCTTGGTCAGGCTGACGCGCTCGGCACCCGAGGGCCAGCACCAGGACCCGCCCGTCCGGGAGGGTGCGGAGGTCGTGGCGGACGACATCTACGCGATGTACTTCCACGGCCCTGCCTACCAGGTGATCGAGGCGGCGTGGCGGGATGGCGACCGAGCAGCGGCGCAGTTCGCCTCAGACGTCCCCGCGAACCACACCCCGAGCGACCAGCCGACCCAGGCCGCACCGCGCCTGATCGAGCTGTGCTTCCAGGCCGCAGGGCTCTGGGAGGTCGGCCGCGAGGGCCGCATGGCGCTGCCCACGCACGTCACCCGGGCGGTCGTGCTCGGCTCCGCGGGCGAGGCCGCCACGGGTCCGCTGACCGTCACCGCGCATCAGGGACCGGACGGGTTCGACGCCGTGGTCACCGACGCGGCGGGTGCGGTATTGGTCCGCCTCGAGGGCTACCGCACCGTGACACTGCCCCAACCCCTGGCCGATGATGTGCAGGCACCCATTCGCAGCGTGATGGCGGACTGAACCATGGGCGCGGCACGTCGGGGCAAGCAGGAACAGCAGGCAGCAGAGGTGGCGGTCGTGAAGGTCGAAGTACCCGTGCTCGTCGACGCCAAGGGGACGGCGTGGGCCCTACCGGCCTGCCGGGCCCTCACCGGGGCCGGGGTGGCCCCCGGATCACTGCTCGAGGGACCTGCCCTGGAACCGGCGACCGCCGAGGTCGCTGCCGGGGTGGCCCGCGAAGCCGCGCTGAAGCGGGGCCCCGGGCGCCACGACGTCGCGCTGGCCATGACTCTGGACCCGGCGCCCAGCGCGCCCCGGAGGACGAGCCAGGCGACGGATCCCTGGGCGGCTGGGCGCTGGCCGAGGAGCTGCTGGGCGTCGACCTGGCCGGGCTGGGCGGTGGCCAGCTACCGGCCACCTCCGGGCACGCGATCGAGGCGCGCCTGTTCGCCGCCGACGCCACTGACGGAGCCGCCGTGCTCCACGTGCGCCCGCCGCACGGCCCCGGCATCAGGGTGGTCGAGAGCGCCGCGGCGGGCACCGCCGTCGGGTCCGGCACAGTCCTGCGCATCGTCGCCCACGGCCATGACCGGGCCACCGCTCTGGTCCGACTGCAGCACGCCCTGTCCGACTGCGCCGTCGTCGTGGCCAACGCGGCCACGAACCGCAGTGCCCTGCTCGCGGCCGTCACCGCTGAGGCCGGCGGCCCGGCGCGCGCCCGTCACGAGTCCGATCCCGTGGCCGTCCTGGTCTCTGCGGTCCGGGCCAGCGACTCCCAGCGCGAGACCCAGCGGGCCGCCTTCCACGCGCGGGCGGAGCGGGGCCGGCCGGAGCCGGTCGATGCCTCGGGCGTCACCACGAGCCTGCACTACGACGGGCAGCAGTACGCCCTGACGGTGTTCCAGACGGGCCCCCGCACCTACCGGATCGACACCGGCGACTCCGTGGCCGAGGTGGCCATCGACCGGGCCAACGACTACGAGTGGACGGTGACGGCGGCCGGTCGCGACCGGCGCGTCGTCATCGCCTCGCACGGCACCGGCTGCCTGCTGGAGATCGACGGCCTGGCCCACCGGGTCGACCGGGACGAGGGCATCGCCGTGCGCGCGCAGTGGCCGGCTCTGATCGTGTCCGTCGCCGTCGCCCCGGGCCAGGAGGTGGCCGAGGGCGACCCCATCGTGGTGGTCGAGGCGATGAAGATGGAGTCCACCCTCAGGGCGCCGTTCGCCGGGACGATCACCTCCCTGGCCGTGCTGCCCAATGAGCAGGTGGACGCCGGCGCACCGCTGGTCCTGATCCGCCCGGCGACGCTCGGGGACGTGGAGGCGACCGTCACGCCGGCCACCGGCTCACGGGTGAGCTTCGCCGGGATGGCCCTGGCCGACACCTCGGGCCGCCCCCCGTTCGAGCGGGTCTACGCCGCCCTGCGGGGATACCTGCTCGGCTATGAGCTGGACCCCGCCGCCCTGTCGGCCCTGCTCGCCGAGCAGCGCTCGTTCTCCAACCGCGCCAGCGCCGGGGACACCAAGCTGCTCGCCGCCGAGGACGGCTTCCTCGACCTGTTCACCGACCTGGGCCTGCTCTGGCAGTCCGAGCGCGAGGGCGGCGCCCAGTCCGACCTGAGGGTCACCACCGCGCGCGAGTACCTGCTCGGCTACATCCAGTGGCTGGACCCCGACCGCGTCGGCCTGCCCGCGCAGATGCGCCGGCGGCTGTCGCGGGTGCTGGCCCGGTACGGCGTGACCGACCTGCAGCGCAGCCCGGAGCTGGAGGAGGCCGTCGTCCTGCTGTTCGGCTCCCAGGCACGCCGCCCGCAGCTGGCCCGCGTGGTGACCAGCATCCTCGAGCGACGCCTGCGCTACCGGGACCGGATCCTGCCGTTCGTCGACGACTCCGCGCGCATGCGCTACGACCGCCTGACCGCCTCGACGCAGGGGCAGCTGGAGTCCGTGGCCGACCTGTCCCGCGACGCCCGGTTCCGGTTCATCGACGAGCCCGTCGTCGAGGCCGGACGGGCCCAGGTCCAGGCCCGCATGGAGGCCCACCTCGATGCCCTGGCCGAGGACCCCAACCGCCCGGAGCGCGCCGAGCGCATCCAGGCCCTGGTCGACGCCCCCCAACCGATGCGCAAGCTGATCCTGCGCCGGCGCCTGGCCAGCAACGACAAGGACCTCCAGGCGGCGCTGCTGGAGATCCGGGCCCGACGCTGGTACCGCACCCGTCCGATCCGCGACGTGAACGTCGTCGAGGTCCAGGGGATCATGCTCTGCCACGCCGACTACGACTTCGAGGGACGGTCCATCCACGTCGTCCTGGCGTTCACCCCGTTCTCGGACATCAGTGCCGTGGGGGCCGCCGTCGCCGCACACCTGGCCGACGTGGACCCGAGCCGCAACCCCGTCGTCGACGTCATGACGTGGCGCCCTGACAGCCAACCGAGCGGCGACGACCTGTCCGCGGTTGTCGCCGAGCAGCTCGCAGGCTGGGACCTCGGCCGACCGGTCTGGCGCATCGACGTGACGGTGTCCAGCATCGCCCCCGACATCGACCCGGAGAACCAGACGCAGTACTTCACGTTCCGCCCCGGCGCCGACGGCGCCCTGGCGGAGGACCGCTTCTACCGCAACCTGCACCCCATGCTCGCCAAGCGCCTGGAGCTCTGGCGCCTGGAGAACTTCGACCTGACCCGCCTGCCGTCCATGGAGGACGTCTACCTGTTCCACGGCGTGGCCCGCGACAACCCCAAGGACCACCGGCTGTTCGCCCTGGCCGAGGTCCGGGACATGACCGTCGTCCCCGACTCCCGGGGCGGCGCGCCCGGCTACCCCACCCTGGAGCGCATGGGCCTGCAGGCGATCATCGCGATGCGCCGGGCCCGGGCCATGTTCCCCGAGCGGGAACGACCCCAGGCCAACCGGATCACCCTGTTCGTGCGCCCGCCCTGGACCGTGCCCCAGGAGCACTGGCCCGACCTCGCCGAGATGATGATCCCGCTCGCCGGCGGCGCCGGGCTCGAGCTGGTCGTGCTGCGCACCTCGCTGCCGCAGCCCGACGGGACCCTGAAGCCCACCGTGTTCAACGTCGACGGGATCATCACCCGGGCCATCACCGTGACCGAGGAGCCCGTCCGCGACGACATCGTGCGCCCGCTCACGCGCTACCGGCAGAAGGTGCTCACCGCCCAGCGGTTCGGCGTGCCGTACCCGTTCGAGATCCTGCGGATGTTCGCCCCGCAGCCCGGGACCGTCGGCAAGTTCCTGCCCGCGCACTTCGTCGAGCACGACCTCGACGAGTCCGGCGAGGTCCTGGTCCCGGTCATGCGCGAGCCGGGCCTGAACAGCTCGAACCTCGTCGTCGGGCTGCTGACCACCTACACGGAGGCCTACCCGGAGGGCATGACCCGCGTGATCATGCTGTCGGACCCGACCCGTGGCCTGGGCAACCTCGCCGAGCCGGAGTGCCGGATCGTCAACGCGGCGCTGGCTCTGGCCGCGGACATGGGTGTGCCCGTCGAGTGGTTCGCCGTCTCCTCGGGTGCGCTGATCTCGATGGAGTCCGGCACGGAGAACATGGACTGGATCGCCCTGACATTGCGCAGGATCATCGAGTTCACGCAGGGTGGCGGCGAGATCAACATCGTCGTGACCGGCATCAACGTCGGCGGCCAGCCGTACTGGAACGCCGAGGCCACGATGCTCATGCACACCCGAGGCATCCTGATCATGACCCCGGGCAGCTCCATGGTGCTCACCGGCAAGCAGGCGCTGGACTTCTCCGGCGGCGTGTCGGCGGACGACAACTTCGGCATCGGCGGCTACGAGCGGGTCATGGGCCCCAACGGGCAGGCGCAGTACTGGGCGCCCTCCCTGGCCGATGCCTGCGAGCTGCTGCTGCACCACTACGAGTACACCTACGTGAAGCCCGGCGAGCGGTTCCCGCGGCGGATCGCGACCAGCGACCCGTCCAACCGCGACGTCCGCCCCTTCCCGCACGCGGCGGTCCCGGACTGCGACTTCACCGTCGTGGGTGACGTGTTCTCCGCGGAGATGAACCCGGAGCGCAAGAAGCCCTTCGACGTCCGCTCGGTGATGCGGTCGGTCACCGACCAGGACTGCGAGCCGCTGGAGCGCTGGGAGCGCTGGCGCGGGGGCGAGAACTCCGTGGTCTGGGATGCGCGCGTCGGCGGGGTCAGCGTCTGCATGCTGGGCCTGGAGTCCCGGCCGATCCCGCGGCGCGGGTTCGTCCCCGCCGACGGGCCCCCGTCCTGGACGTCGGGCACGCTGTTCCCGCAGGCCTCCCGCAAGACCGCCCGGGCGGTGACCTCCGCGAGCGGCAACCGGCCCCTGGTCGTGCTGGCCAACCTGTCGGGGTTCGACGGGTCACCGGAGTCCATGCGGCACTGGCAGCTGGAGTACGGCGCCGAGATCGGGCGCGCGGTCACCAACTTCAAGGGCCCCATCGTCTTCGTCGTGATCTCGCGGTACCACGGTGGTGCGTTCGTGGTGTTCTCCAAGGCGCTGAACCCCCAGATGGAGGTCGTCGCGGTGGAGGGCTCCTACGCGTCGGTCATCGGCGGGCCCCCGCCGCGGCCACGGTGTTCGCCCGCGAGGTCCGTGGCCGGGTGGACGCCGATCCCCGCGTCATCGCGGCCAGGAAGCTGCTCGCCGGGACCACCGGGGCCGAGGCGACCGAGCGGCGCGCACGGCTGGCGGAGATCACCGAGCAGGTGCGCTCCGAGAAGCTCGGTGAGGCGGCGGCGAGTTCGACGCGGTGCACACCATCGATCGGGCCCTGGAGATGGGATCGGTCGACCGGATCATCTCCGCGGCGGAACTGCGCCCCTACGTCATCGACGCCCTCGAGCGCGGGATGGCCAAGGAGGAGTCCGG
>CAVSQK010000051.1:0-94137 GCA_963729885.1 uncultured Actinomycetes bacterium | reverse complement strand
CGAGCGCGTGTGCGGCGTGCCCCACCTCGACGAGGAACTCCCGCGGGCCCTCCTCCGACGACCCCCACGGGGGCTGGCCGACGAGCAGGAACTGCCCGACAACCGCCCCCAGGGTGGCCCCGATGGCCAGGCCGACGAGCGTGGAGTCGGCGGTCCCCCCGATCGCGGCACCGCCGATCGCACCGGCAACCCGGGCGCCCGTCGCGACGACGTACAGCGCACCGAGGCGCTTGTGCCGCTCAGCACCCTGGAGCAGGCCGAGCTGCGCCCCGGTGACGGTGAACGGGATGAACGTGGCCCCGACGACCACCACGGCCATCACGTCGGAGAGGTTCAGGGCGTTGCTGACGAACGGTGACAGCGCCACCGTGAGGGCGCACGTGAGGGCGCCGACCAGCAGCACGGATCCCGCGCCGATGTGCTCCGACGATCGCCCCGAGGCGACGTGCCGGGCGATCACGACCTGGGTCGCGGCCATCGCCGTGCTGCCCAGGAGCAGGATCACGGCCAGCGCCCCGAACGCACCGAACTGCTCGGGGCCGAGCAGGCGGGACACGACGAGCATCTGGAGCATCGCGATGACCTGCGACACGACCAGCCCGGCGCCGACGATGGCGGTCCCCTGGACCGAGATCCCGGCCGCAGGCGTCCCCGCTGTCGCGGCGGCAGGTGCCTGCGCCGGCGGGATCGGTGCTCACCGCACAATCATCGCCCACCCCGGGGCATGCCCGAACCGCATCCTGGGTTCGTGCACGAGCGCCGCGTCGGGTCGGCCCTGTTCGTTGCGCCGGGCACCCTCGCCGGACCGGGGCTGGCATGCTTCCCCCATGATGAGGGTGGGGTTGACCGGAGGCATCGGCGCGGGCAAGTCGACCGTGTCGCACATGCTGGCCGACAGGGGCGCGGTCGTCATCGACGGCGACCAGATCGCACGGGACCTGGTGGTCCCGGGGGAGCCGGCGCTCGCCGCGATCGTGGACCGGTTCGGGCCCGACGTGCTCCTGCCCGACGGGCAGCTGGACAGGGCGGGACTGGCCGCGATCGTCTTCCCCGACCCGCAGGCCCTGGCCGCCCTCGACGCGATCATGCACCCCCGGATCGCGCAGAGGGCGGCGGACATGATCGAGGCCGCCGAGCGCGCGGGCACGTCGATCGTGGTCTACGACATGCCCCTGCTCGTCGAGAACGGCTCAGCCGACGACTTCGACCTGGTGGTCGTGGTGCACGCCCCGATCGAGGTGCGGCTGGCGCGGCTGGCCGTCCGGGGGGTGCCCGTCGCGGACGCGCGCGAGCGCATGTCCCGTCAGGCCAGCGACGCCGAGCGGGCCGAGGTGGCGAGCATCCTGATCGACAACGGGGGCGACGAGGAGCAGCTCATCGCGCAGGTGGAGCGGGCGTGGTACCTGCTCCAGGCAGCGCTGGGGGAGTAGCGGCGGCGGCTGGTGCCTCGGCCCGGGTCGGCCAGCCGCGGTCCAGGGGCCACCAGAGGATGAGGGCGCTGGCCAGCAGGACTGCGGAGCCGAACGCCCAGCCGGCGATGATGTCGCTGGGCCAGTGGACGCCCAGCACCAGCCGGCTGAGTCCGATCAGGGGACCGACGATCACGAGGACGCGTCCGACGACCTCCATCCAGCGCAGGCCCAGCGATCGCCCGAGGTGGATCAGGACGAGTCCGGTGGCCAGGTAGAGGTAGATGCCCACCATGGCGTGCCCCGAGGGGAAGGACTTGTCGAGGTCCTGCTCGAACTCCTCGGCACCGGGCGGTCGGGTGCGGCCCATCGACATCTTGACCGTCTCGCTGACGGTCACGCCCGGCGATCCCGGACATCGCGAGCAGCCCGGCTGCGGCCCGGTGGTGGGCCGAGCAGGAGGATGAGCACGAGGACGTGGCCGCGAGGGCGGACCAGAAGGGTGCCGTCACCAGGCCGACGACGTGGGCGACGTCGACCGGCCAGCCCGCTGGGTCCGCCCAGCCGCGGGTGAGGTCCGTCAGCGCGGTGTCGAACCCGTCGAGCATGTCCGATCCGGTCGCTACGGCGATCGTGAGGAGGGCGGCGACGGCGAGGGCTGTGACGAGGCCCACGACGGCCCGGCGGTGTGCCCCGGCTGCCCGGGTCTCGGGGCTCGCGGTTTCCGGGCCGGGGGTGGAGGCGGGCATCACCGCAGGCTATCGGACACGGGGGCAGGCGAGGTCGGATCCGAGCAGCCGTGGGCAGCGCCTCGGATCCGTGGCGCCCGCTGGTTCCCGAGCGGGTCCGACCCGGTTGCGGCCGGGAGGCACCGGGGAGCCGATGTCAGACCGACCCAATACCGTGTCCTGCATGACCAGACCTGTCACCGACCTGCAGCGACGCGTCGCGCCGTTCCGCGTCATCAGCGAGTACCAGCCCGCCGGCGACCAGCCCGCCGCGATCGCGGAGATCGCCCGGCGGATCGAGGCCGGCGCCAAGGACGTCGTGCTCATGGGCGCCACCGGCACCGGCAAGTCCGCCACCACCGCGTGGCTGGTCGAGAAGCTCCAGCGCCCGACGCTCGTCATGGCTCCGAACAAGACCCTGGCCGCCCAGCTGGCCAACGAGTTCCGCGAGCTGCTGCCCGACAACGCGGTGGAGTACTTCGTCTCGTACTACGACTACTACCAGCCCGAGGCCTACATCCCGCAGACGGACACCTACATCGAGAAGGACTCATCGATCAACGAGGAGGTCGAGCGGCTGCGGCACTCGGCCACCAACTCGCTGCTCACCCGCCGGGACGTGATCGTCGTGGCCACGGTGTCGGCGATCTACGGCCTGGGCACGCCGCAGGAGTACGTCGACCGGATGGTCCGGCTGCGGGTCGGCGAGGAGGTCGACCGCGACTCGCTGCTGCGCCAGTTCGTCGAGAACCAGTACGCCCGCAACGACCTGGCCTTCGAGCGGGGGACGTTCCGCGTCCGCGGCGACACGATCGAGGTGTTCCCCGTCTACGAGCAGCACCCGGTGCGGATCGACATGTTCGGCGACGAGATCGAACGGCTGATGACCCTGCACCCGGTCACCGGGGAGATCCTCACCGAGGACCAGGAGGTCTACGTCTTCCCGGCCACGCACTACGTCGCCGGTCCCGAGCGGATGGAGCGCGCCCTCGGCGGGATCGAGGCCGAGCTCGCCGAGCGGCTCGCCGAGCTCAACGAGCAGGGCAAGCTGCTCGAGGCCCAGCGGCTGCAGATGCGCACGTCCTACGACATCGAGATGATGCGCCAGGTCGGCTTCTGCTCCGGGATCGAGAACTACTCCCGGCACATCGACGGCCGTGAGCCCGGCTCGGCCCCCAACTGCCTGATCGACTACTTCCCCGACGACTTCCTGCTGGTCATCGACGAGTCCCACGTGACCGTCCCGCAGATCGGCGGCATGTACGAGGGCGACATGTCGCGCAAGCGCACGCTGGTCGACCACGGCTTCCGGCTGCCCAGCGCCGCCGACAACCGGCCGCTGCGCTGGGAGGAGTTCCTCGAGCGCATCGGCCAGACGGTCTACCTGTCCGCGACCCCGGGCCCCTACGAGCTGGCCAAGGTCGACGGCGACGTCGTGGAGCAGGTCATCCGCCCGACCGGCCTGATCGACCCGGAGATCATCCTCAAGCCGACCAAGGGCCAGATCGACGACCTGATGCACGAGATCCGCCTGCGCACCGAGCGCGGCGAGCGGGTCCTGGTCACCACGCTGACCAAGCGGATGTCCGAGGACCTCACCGACTACCTGCTCGAGCGGGGCATCCGGGTCCGGTACCTGCACTCCGAGGTCGACACCCTGCGACGGGTCGAGCTGCTGCGCGAGCTGCGGATGGGCGTCTTCGACGTCCTGGTCGGGATCAACCTGCTCCGCGAGGGCCTGGACCTGCCCGAGGTGTCCCTGGTCAGCATCCTGGACGCCGACAAGGCCGGGTTCCTGCGCTCCGAGCGCAGCCTGATCCAGACCATCGGCCGCGCGGCGCGCAACGTCTCCGGGCAGGTGCACATGTACGGCGACACGATCACCTCCCAGATGCAGACGGCCATCGACGAGACCAACCGGCGCCGTGCCCTGCAGATCGCCTACAACCTGGAGAGGGGCGTCGACCCCCAGCCGCTGCGCAAGAAGATCGCCGACATCACCGACCTGCTGGCCGCCGAGGACGCCGACACCGAGGAGGTGCTGGCCACCACCATGGGATCGGGCCGGTCCCAGTCCCGGGGTCGGGGCGGGGCCCGCCGCCAGGGCTCGGGGGCAGCCGCAGCCGACGCGTCGGTGGCCACCGGCACGGCTGCCCGCGCGGACCTGCCGGCCACCGAGCTGGCCAACCTCATCCAGGAGCTGACCGAGCAGATGCACGCCGCGGCCGCCAACCTGCAGTTCGAGGTGGCGGCCCGGTACCGCGACGAGGTGTCCGAGCTCAAGCGCGAGCTGCGGGGGATGGTCGCCGCAGGCTGAGCCGGCCGGCGCGGCCGGAGGCGTCGTGCGTCGGGCCAGGCCGACGATACCGTCGGCTGGTTGGTGCGGTCGCGGCCCCGGCTGCGATGCGCGTCGACCCCCGGGTCCTCGCAGCCGTGCCAGAATGGCGGACGTCACCTGCCGCGTCGGCCACAGACGCAGCGACGCAGGGGTGGCGTAGGCCAGGGAGGCAGTGGGTGGACGTATCGGCGGGCCTCTGGGCAGCCACGATCCTCGGGCCTGCTCGGGATCATCATCGTCGACCTGATCATCGTCGACCGACGGCCGCACCCCTTCACGGCCAAGGAGGCCACCCGCTGGGTGATCTTCTACGTGGTCCTGGCCCTGCTGTTCGCGGCCTTCGTCACGCTCACGTTCGGCCGGCAGTACGGCGGGGAGTTCCTCGCCGGGTACATCACCGAGTACTCGCTGAGCGTGGACAACCTCTTCGTCTTCATGATCATCATCTCGTCGTTCGCCGTCCCCGAGCAGCACCGGCACCGGGTCCTGTCGATCGGCATCGTGATCGCCCTGATCCTGCGCGGCATCCTGATCGTGCTCGGGGCCGCGGCGATCGAGCGGTTCGCGGCGACGTTCTTCGTCTTCGGGGCGTTCCTGATGTGGACCGCGATCTCCGTCTGGCGCAGCGGCGCGGAGGAGGCCGATCCCGAGGGCAACGCGCTGATCCGGTTCGTCGAGCGGCACGTGCCCACGACCCGCGAGTACCACGGGACCAAGCTCACGGTCCGCATCGACGGCCAGCGGCACGTCACCCCGATGCTGCTGGTGATGCTGGCCATCGGCACCACGGACCTGCTGTTCGCCCTGGACTCGATCCCCGCGGTGTTCGGCCTCACCGAGGAGGCCTACCTGGTCTTCACCGCCAACGCCTTCGCGCTGATGGGCCTGCGCCAGCTGTACTTCATGCTCCACGGGCTGCTCGACCGGCTGATCTACCTGTCCAAGGGCCTGGCCATCATCCTCGGGCTTCATCGCCGTGAAGCTGCTCCTGCACGCCCTGCACGAGACGACCGACCTCGACGTCCCGGAGATCTCCACCGCCCTGTCGCTGGCCGTCATCATCGGGGTGCTGGTCGTCACCGCGATCGCCAGCGTCGTCGCGGTCCGTCGCGACCCGTCACTGGTGGAGTGCAGCCCGGAGATGCGCCTGGAGCACGAGGCCGACGAGGTCGCCGGCGAGGCCCTGCGGCACCTGCCCCCGGAGCACGAGCGCTGAGCGCCGGGGCGGCGGAGGGCCGGCTGGGTCGGGCGGGAGCCGATGTCGGAGGGCTGTCCTAGGATCGTCGCGTGGATCTGGCCGAGCACCATCACGACCGCCTCACCGTGCGGGGCGCCCGGGAGCACAACCTCAAGGACGTCTCCCTGGCCATCCCGCGCGATGCGCTGGTCGTGTTCACGGGCCTGTCCGGGTCGGGCAAGTCGAGCCTGGCGTTCGACACGATCTTCGCCGAGGGCCAGCGCCGCTACGTCGAGTCGCTGAGCGCCTACGCCCGGCAGTTCCTCGGCCAGATGGACAAGCCCGACGTGGACTTCATCGACGGGCTGTCCCCGGCGGTGTCCATCGACCAGAAGTCCACCTCGCGCAACCCGCGCTCCACCGTCGGCACCATCACCGAGGTCTATGACTACCTGCGCCTGCTGTTCGCCCGGATCGGCAAGCCGCACTGCCCGTCCTGCGGGGAGCCCGTGGGCCGCCAGACCCCCCAGCAGATCGTCGACCGGGTCCTCGAGCTGCCCGAGGGGACGAGGTTCCAGGTCCTGGCCCCCGTCGTCCGCGAGCGCAAGGGCGAGTACTCCGACCTGTTCCGCCAGCTGCAGAGCCAGGGCTTCAGCCGGGCCCGGGTCGATGGCACGGTGCACCTGCTCACCGAGCCGCCCACGCTGAAGAAGCAGCAGAAGCACACCATCGAGGTGGTCGTCGACCGGCTCGCGGTCAAGCCCTCGGCCCGCCGGCGCCTCACCGACTCGGTGGAGACCGCGCTGGGGCTGGCCGGGGGGATCGTGAACCTCGAGTTCGTCGATGCCCCCGCCGACGACCCCGACCGGGAGCGGCTGTTCAGCGAGCACCTCGTCTGCCTCAACGACGGCCAGTCCTTCGAGGACCTCGAGCCCCGGTCGTTCTCCTTCAACTCCCCGTTCGGGGCGTGCCCCCAGTGCACCGGCCTGGGCACCCGCATGGAGGTCGACCCGGACCTCATCGTGCCCGACCCGGACCTCTCGCTGGCCGACGGCGCCGTCTCGCCGTGGGGCAGCGGGCACATCTCGGAGTACTACGCCCGGCTGGTCACCGCCCTGGCCGACGAGCTCGGGGCCGACGTCAACACACCCTTCAAGGACCTGCCCGACGCGATGCGCGAGGCCGTCCTGCACGGCTACAACCACCAGGTCCACGTGCGCTACCGCAACCGGTACGGCCGCGAGCGCTCCTACTCCACCGGGTTCGAGGGGGCCATCCCCTTCGTCCAGCGCCGGCACGCCGAGTCCGAGAGCGACTCCGCACGGGAGCGCTACGAGGGCTTCATGCGCGAGGTCCCGTGCCCGGCGTGCGACGGCGCGCGGCTCAAGCCGGTCTCGCTGGCGGTCACGGTCGGCGGGGTGAACATCGCCACGATCGCCCAGATGCCGATCGGCGAGGCCGCCGCGTTCCTGGCCGACCTCGACGTCTCCGACCGTGACGCCCAGATCGCCACCCGGGTGCTCAAGGAGGTCAACGAGCGGCTGGCCTTCCTCATGGACGTCGGCCTGCACTACCTCTCCCTGTCGCGGCCCGCGGGCACGCTGGCCGGCGGGGAGGCCCAGCGGATCCGCCTGGCCACCCAGATCGGCTCCGGGCTGGTCGGCGTGCTCTACGTCCTCGACGAGCCGAGCATCGGCCTGCACCAGCGCGACAACCACCGGCTCATCGACACCCTCGTGCGGCTGCGCGACCTGGGCAACACCCTGATCGTCGTCGAGCACGACGAGGACACCATCCGCACCGCCGACTGGGTCGTCGACATCGGCCCCGGCGCCGGCGAGCACGGCGGCCAGATCGTCGTCTCGGGCACGGTCGAGGAGCTCCTGGCCAGCCCCGACTCCCTGACCGGCCAGTACCTGTCGGGGGTGCGGCGCATCGAGATCCCTCGCCCAGCGCCGCCCGGTGGATCCGGCGCGGACGATCGTCGTCGAGGGGGCGCGCGAGCACAACCTGCAGAACGTGACCGCGGAGTTCCCCCTGGGCTGCTTCGTGGCCATCACGGGGGTCAGCGGCTCGGGCAAGTCCACGCTGGTCAACGACGTGCTCTACACCGTCCTGGCCCGCGACCTCAACGGCGCCCGCAGCGTCCCCGGCCGGCACCGGCGGGTCACCGGCCTGGAGCACCTGGACAAGGTCGTGCACGTCGACCAGAGCCCGATCGGGCGCACCCCGCGGTCCAACCCGGCCACCTACACCGGGGTCTTCGACCACGTCCGCAAGCTGTTCGCCTCCACCCAGGAGGCCAAGATCCGCGGCTACCTGCCCGGCCGGTTCTCGTTCAACGTCAAGGGCGGGCGCTGCGAGGCGTGCACCGGCGACGGCACGATCAAGATCGAGATGAACTTCCTGCCCGACGTGTACGTGCCCTGCGAGGTGTGCCACGGCGACCGGTACAACCGGGAGACCCTCGAGGTGCACTACAAGGGCCGCACCATCGCCCAGGTCCTGGACATGCCGATCGAGGAGGCCCTGGAGTTCTTCGCCGCGGTCCCGCCGATCGCCCGGCACATGCAGACCCTGGTCGACGTCGGGCTGGGGTACGTGCGCCTGGGCCAGCCCGCGCCCACCCTGTCCGGCGGTGAGGCCCAGCGGGTCAAGCTCGCCAGCGAGCTGCAGCGGCGCTCCACCGGCCGGACCATCTACGTCCTCGACGAGCCCACGACCGGCCTGCACTTCGAGGACGTGCGCAAGCTCCTGGGCGTCCTGCACTCCCTGGTCGACAAGGGCAACTCCGTGCTGGTCATCGAGCACAACCTCGATGTCATCAAGACCGCCGACTGGATCGTCGACCTCGGCCCGGAGGGTGGGTCCGGCGGCGGCACGATCGTCGCGGCCGGCACCCCCGAGCAGGTCGCGGCCCACCCGGAGAGCCACACCGGGCGTTTCCTGGGCGACCTGCTGGGCCGGACTCGCGCCACTGCATAGGCTGCACACAACCGACGAGGAGGCTTCAGGGATGGACGACACGACGTGCACGGGTGGGTGCGCCTGCCAACGGTCTGCAGACGAGCGCGGGTCGGTCAGCCGGCGCGGGGTCCTGGCCGGGTCCGCCGCAGCCGTGGCGGTGCATGGCGCTCGGGGCCTGCGCGTCCGCGCGAGGAGACCAGCAGCCCGGGGTCCGCGACGCTCGAGCGCTGCCGGCGATCCCAGACCCCGGAGTCGGATCCGCGACGTCCGCGAGCGGCTCGCACGACGGAGGCGTCCCCCGCCGGCGAGCCGCTGGCAGGCACGGGCGACTTCCCCGTCGGCGGCGGGGTGGTCGTGAAGACCGCGAGCGGTCCGGTCGTCATCACCCATCCGACCGACACCGAGTTCCTCGCCTTCAACGGCCGCTGCCCGCACGCGGGCTGCCCGGTGGCCGAGGTGCTCGAGAACACGATCCTGTGCAACTGCCACGGGAGCACCTTCGACGGCAGCACCGGCGACCGGTTGGAGGGTCCCGGCACCCACCGGACTGGAGCCCGTGGCGATCCAGGTCGCGGGTGGGGAGATCTACCTGGCCTGAGGTGACCGCCAACTTCCGCCCCGCGCCCGGGCAGATCCCGACCGAGCCAGGGGTCTACCGCTTCCGTGACGGGGACGGCCGGGTCATCTACGTGGGCAAGGCCAAGAACCTGCGCGCGCGGCTCACCTCGTACTTCCAGGACCCGGCGGCGCTGCACCAGCGCACCCAGACCATGGTCGCGACGGCGCGCTCGCTGGACTGGGTCGTGGTCGCCACCGAGGTGGAGGCCCTCACCCTGGAGTACGCGTGGATCAAGGAGTTCGACCCGCGGTTCAACGTGCGCTACCGCGACGACAAGTCCTACCCGTTCCTCGCGGTGACGATCGGCGAGGAGTTCCCGCGCGCGATGGTCATGCGCGGCGAGAAGCGACCCGGCGTGCGCTACTTCGGCCCGTTCGCCCACGCGTGGGCGATCCGCGAGACCGTCGACCAGCTGCTGCGCGTGTTCCCGATGCGCACGTGCACCCGGGGTGTGTTCCGCCGGGCGCAGGCCTCCGGGCGGCCCTGCCTCCTGGGATACATCGACAAGTGCGCCGCCCCCTGCACGGGGGAGGTCACCGCGCAGGAGCACCGGGCGATCGTCGAGGACTTCTGCTCCTTCATGGCCGGGGACTCCGCGGCCTTCGTCCGCTCCCGGACCGAGCAGATGAACGCCGCGGCGGCCGAGCTGGACTACGAACGTGCTGCACGCCTGCGCGATGACCTGTACGCCCTGCAGCGCGTCCTGGAGCGCAACGCCGTGGTCCTGCCCGACGGCACGGACGCCGACGTCGTGGGGCTCGCCAGCGATGAGCTCGAGGCCTGCGTGCGGGTCTTCCACGTGCGCGACGGCCGGATCCGGGGCGAGCGCGGCTTCATCGTCGAGCGTGTCGACGACGCAGACGAGGCCCAGCTCGTGGCCACCCTGCTGGCCCAGATGTACGCCGAGCCGGACGCGGACGTACCGCGTCGTGTCCTCGTCCCCGCCCTGCCGGATCCGGGGGAGACCGCCGTCCTGACCGACTGGCTGGGCCAGCAGCGCGGGGGGCCGGTCGGAGTGTCGGTGCCGAGACGGGGCGACAAGCGCGCGCTGATGGAGACCGTCACCCGCAACGCCTCGCAGTCGCTGGCCGCGCACAAGCTGCGGCGATCCGGCGACCTCACCACCCGCAGCCAGGCGCTCACCGAGCTCGCCGATGCGCTGGACCTGCCGACCGCCCCCCTGCGGATCGAGTGCTTCGACGTATCCAACCTGGGGGCCGACGACGTCGTGGCCTCCATGGTCGTGTTCGAGGACGGCCTGCCCAGGCCCTCGGAGTACCGGAAGTTCGCGATCAAGGGGTTCGAGGGGCAGAACGACGTCGCGGCCATCTCCGAGGTCATCGGTCGCCGCTTCCGCCGCCTCGCGCGGACGGAGGCGTCCGACGGTGCCCAACCGGACGACACCGCCACGCCCGTCGCCCGGCCGGAGGCGCGCGACACCGCCACCCCCGGCGCCGTGGGTGGCGCCTCGGTCGCCGGGTCGGTCGGAGAGCCGCCAGCTCCTCCCGCGCGGTTCGCCTACCCACCGTCCCTCGTCGTGATCGACGGTGGCGCGCCGCAGGTCGACGCGGCCTACCAGGTGCTCGTCGACCTCGGGCTCACGGACATCGCCGTCGTGGGCCTGGCCAAGCGGCTGGAGGAGGTGTGGCTGCCCGACGAGGAGGATCCGGTGATCCTGCCGCGCACCAGCCAGGGGCTCTACCTGCTGCAGCGGGTGCGCGACGAGGCCCACCGCACCGCCATCCGCTACCAGCGACAGAAGCGCTCCGCGCGCATGACCACGAGCGTGCTGGACGACATCCCCGGCCTGGGACCAGCGCGGCGCAAGGCCCTGCTGTCCCGGTTCGGCTCGGTGCGCAAGCTGCGGGCAGCCACCCCGGAGATGATCTCCGAGGTGCCGGGGATCGGCCCCGCACTGGCCGAGCGCATCCTGCAGGCGCTGTCCGGTGAGACGATCAGCGCTGTCAACCTGACCACGGGGGAGATCCTGGGCGACGATGTGCCCGTGACCGAGGAGCCCCGATGACGACAACCCCGCCCGGCGACGGGATCGCCGACTTCGAGGTGCTGCTGGTCTCCGGGATGTCCGGGGCCGGCCGGTCCAGTGCGGCCCGGGCTCTGGAGGACATCGGCTGGTTCGTGATCGACAACCTGCCACCGAAGATGCTCGCCCCCACCCTGGACCTCCTGGCCGCCCGATCGGACCTGGACCGTGTCGCGGTCGTGGTCGACGTGCGCGGCGGCCGGCTGTTCGACCAGCTCGAGGCCGCGGTGGCCGAGGTGATCGCCCGCGGCGTGGACCTGAAGATCCTGTTCCTGGAGTCCAGCGACGAGGCGCTGGTGCGTCGGTTCGAGTCCAACCGTCGCCCGCACCCCCTGCAGGGCCAGGGCGGGCTGCTGGAGGGGATCCACCGCGAGCGCGCCCTGCTCGGCGACCTCCGCGCCGACGCCGACCTGGTGATCGACACCTCGCACCGCACGATCCACGAGCTGCGCCGCGCCATCACGGCGGCCTTCGAGTCCGCCGAGCCGGTGCGGCTGCGGGCGACGGTGATGTCCTTCGGGTTCAAGTACGGCGTGCCGATGGACGCCGACTTCGTCGCCGACGTGCGGTTCCTGCCGAACCCGTTCTGGATCCCGGAGCTGCGCGAGCTGCGCGGGCTCGACGCGCAGGTCAACGACTACGTCGTGGCCCAGGAGGGCGCCTCGGAGTTCCTCGACGCCTACGCCCACATGATCGACCTGGCCACCGACGGGTACCTCCGCGAGGGCAAGCGGTTCGCCACGTTGGCCATCGGCTGCACGGGCGGCAAGCACCGGTCGGTGTCGATGGCCGAGAACCTCGCCGCGCGGTTGGTCCACGTCGGCCTCGAGGTCACCGTGGTGCACCGGGACCTCGGGCGCGAGTGATGCCCCCGGCCGTCGCAGAGCCCGGGGGAGCCGCCCGACGCCGCCGCCCGGTGGCCGCAGGTCCGTCCGTCGTGGCCCTCGGCGGCGGGCATGGCCTGGCCGTCACCCTCCGGGCGCTGCGTGGCGTGACCGACCAGCTGACCGCGATCGTGGGCATGGCTGATGACGGCGGGTCCAGCGGCCGACTGCGCCGCGACATGGGCACCCCGCCCCCCGGCGACCTCCGGATGGCCCTGGCTGCCCTCTGCGGTGACGACGTGTGGGGGCGCACCTGGAGCTCCGTGGTCCAGCACCGCTTCTCCGCCGGCGAGCTCGCCGGGCACGCCATGGGCAACCTGCTGATCACCTCGCTCTGGGAGCAGACCGGCGACGTCGTGGCCGGCTTGGACTGGGTGGCCGCCCTGCTGGGCGCCCATGGCCGGGTGCTGCCGGTGTGCAGCCAGGGCGTGCAGATCGTCGCCGAGGTTCGCGACGCACCCGGGCACCCCGGGATCAGCCGGGTGCGCGGGCAGTCGCAGGTGGCCGTGACCGAGGGGACCGTGCTGTCGATCTCCCTGGAGCCCCCTGACCCTCCTGCCCGGCCGGAGTCGATCGAGGCCATCGGCCAGGCCGAGGCGATCGTCATGGGCCCGGGCTCCTGGTACACCTCGGTGCTGGCAGGCCTGCTGGTCCCCGGGATCCACGATGCGATCGTCGCGTCCACCGCGACGCGGATCCTGGTGCTGAACCTGGTGGCCCAGCCGGGGGAGACGTCGGGCTTCAGCCCCCAGGGCCACCTGCACGTCCTGGCCGAGGCGTTCCCCGAGGTGACCTTCGACGTCGTCCTGGCCGATCCGGCCCACGTGCCTGATGAGCAGGCGCTGCGTACGGCCTGCAGCGACGTCGGCGCCGAGCTGGTGCTGCGCGCCGTGGCCGACCCGCGGGCCGGCCACGGTCACCATGATCCGCTGCTGCTGGGGAGGGCGTTCGCGGAGGTCATCGGGCATGGCAGTATTCCGGCATGGCGATGACGGCAGGCGTGAAGGATGAACTGAGCCGGTTGCCGATCACGAAGACGTGCTGCCGGAAGGCGGAGGTCTCGGCCCTGTTGCGGTTCTCCGGCGGACTGCACCTCGTCGCGGGCAAGGTCGTGGTCGAGGCCGAGCTCGACACGGGTGCCGCTGCGCGCCGGGCCCGCAGCGCGATCGCGGACATGTTCGGCCACTCGGCCACCATCACGGTGGTGGCCCCCTCCGGCATCCGTCGCGGCAACCGGTACGTGCTCACGGTCGCGCAGGACGGCCAGCGGCTGGCCAAGCAGGCGGGCCTCCTGGACGCCTCGGGGCGCCCGGTGCGGGGATTGCCGGCCGTGGTGGTCAACGGGGGTCTCTGCGACGCCGAGGCCGCCTGGCGCGGGGCCTTCCTTGCCCACGGGTCCCTCACCGAGCCCGGCCGGTCCTCGTCGCTGGAGGTGTCGTGCCCCGGCCCGGAGGCGGCACTGGCGCTGGTGGGCGCAGCCCGGCGGCTGGGGATCGCCAGCAAGGCCCGCGAGGTCCGGGGCATCGACCGGGTCGTCATCCGCGACGGGGACGCCATCAGCGCCATGCTCACGAAGATGGGCGCCCACGACTCGGTGATGGCCTGGGAGGAGCGGCGGATGCGCCGCGAGGTCCGGGCGACCGCGAACCGCCTGGCCAACTTCGACGACGCCAACCTGCGCCGGTCCGCACGGGCAGCCGTCGCCGCCGGCGCCCGGGTCGAACGGGCGCTGCTCATCCTCGGTGACTCCGTGCCCGACCACCTGGCCGTCGCGGGCAAGCTGCGCCTGGAGCACAAGCAGGCCAGCCTCGAGGAGCTCGGGGCCCTGGCGGACCCGCCCATGACCAAGGACGCGATCGCCGGCCGGATCCGCCGGCTCCTGGCCCTGGCGGACAAGCGCGCCGCCGAGCTCGGGATCCCCAACACGGAGGACGGCATCTCCCAGGAGTGACGGGCAGCCGTCAACGGGCGACCGCGCCGCGGCGTCAATAGGCTCATGCCTGCAAGGTGGCCGTTCACCCACAAAGGGAGTTTCTGAAGTGAAGAGCATCAGTGATCTCGATATCGCTGGCAAGACAGTCCTGCTGAGGTCGGACTTCAACGTTCCGCTGGCCAAGGACGGCTCGGGTGTCATCACCGACGACGGCCGTATCGTGGCAGCCCTTCCCACCCTCAAGGCACTGACCGAGGCGGGGGCGAAGGTTGTCATCGTGGCCCACCTCGGCCGGCCGAAGGGTGTGGGCTTCGAGGAGTCCGGCTCGCTGGCGCCGGTCGCCAAGCGCCTCAGCGAGCTGCTCGGCCAGGAGGTCACGCTGGCCTCCGACGTGACCGGCGAGTCCGCCAAGGCCACCGTCGCGGCGCTGCAGCCCGGTCAGGTGGCGCTGCTGGAGAACATCCGCTTCGACGCCCGCGAGACCAGCAAGGACGAGGCGCAGCGCAAGGAGCTGGCCGCCGAGCTGGCCGCCATGGCCGACGTCTACGTCTCCGACGGCTTCGGCGTCGTGCACCGCAAGCAGGCGTCGGTCACCGACGTCGCCGAGCTGCTGCCGAACGCCGCCGGCCTGCTGGTCGAGAAGGAGGTCAAGTCCTTCTCCAAGGTCCTGGCCGACCCGGACCGCCCCTACGTGGTGATCCTCGGCGGGTCCAAGGTCTCGGACAAGCTCGGCGTCATCGACAACCTGATCGACAGCGTCGACCGGCTGCTCATCGGTGGGGGGATGGCCTACACGTTCCTGGCCGCACAGGGACACACCGTCGGCGACTCGCTGCTCGAGGCCGACCAGATCGAGGCGGTCAAGGGCTACATCGCCAAGGCGCAGGAGAAGGGCATCGAGCTGCTGATCCCGGTCGACACCCGGGTGTCGGTGGCCTTCCCGAGCAAGGAGGTCCCCGAGCCGGAGAACAAGGTGGTGCCCAGCTCGGGCATCGAGGACGGGTGGATGGGACTGGACATCGGCCCGGAGACCGTCGCCCTGTTCTCCAGCAAGGTCGCTGACGCCCGCACGGTCGTCTGGAACGGGCCGATGGGCGTGTTCGAGTTCCCGGCATTCGCGAACGGCACGCTCCAGGTCGCGAAGGCGATCGCCGACTCGGATGCCTTCTCAGTGATCGGAGGCGGCGACTCCGCCGCTGCTGTCCGCCAGCTCGGCCTGGAGGACGGCTTCTCCCACATCTCCACCGGCGGTGGCGCCTCCCTCGAGCTGCTCGAGGGCAAGACGCTCCCCGGTCTCGCAGTCCTGGAGGGCTGACACATGGCACGCAAGCCGTTCATGGCAGGGAACTGGAAGATGAACCTCGACCACCTCGAGGCCATCGCGCACGTCCAGAAGATCGCCTTCGCGCTCAACGACGAGGACTTCGCGGCCGTCGAGGCGGGCGTGATGGTGCCGTTCACCGACATCCGCTCGGTGCAGACCCTGGTCGATGCCGACAACCTCAAGGTCGTCTACGGCAGCCAGGACATCTCCGCACAGGACAAGGGCGCCTACACCGGCGAGATCTCCGGCTCGATGCTGGCCAAGCTCGGCTGCACCTACGCGGTCATCGGGCACAGCGAGCGCCGGCAGTACCACGGTGAGGACGACGCCCTGGTCAACGCCAAGGTGAAGGCCGCCTACAAGCACGGCCTGACCCCGATCATGTGCATCGGCGAGGTCAAGGAGGAGCGCGAGGCCGGGATCCAGGAGCAGGTGACGCTCGGCCAGCTCGACGGTGGCCTGGCCGACATCCCGGCCGATCAGGCGGCGACGATCGTGATCGCCTACGAGCCGGTGTGGGCGATCGGGACCGGCCTGACGGCCACCCCGCAGGACGCCCAGGACATGTGCGGGGCCATCCGTCGCCGCCTGGCCGAGCTGTACAGCCAGGAGGTCGCCGACGCGATCCGGATCCAGTACGGCGGCTCGGTGAAGGCATCCAACGCGGCCGAGATCATGGCCGGCCCCGATGTCGATGGGGCGCTGATCGGCGGGGCCTCGCTGGACGCCGACGAGTTCGTCGCGATCTGCAAGTACCGCCTGGCCTGAGGCTGGTGGTCCCGCCACACACCCGCCTGCGTCCTGGATCCGGTTCACTCGATGAACCGGATCCAGGACACATGGCGTGCGGCGGGGCGTACGGGCGCCCGAATTGGTCCATTGGTGTGGGCTTGGCCCGTCATGTCGCCGGGACGACGTATCCTTGCGCCAACGAATGAAGGGACCCCTCTGTGATCCTCGCCCTGCAGATCCTGCTCCTGGTGCTCAACGTGCTCGTCATCGTCCTCGTGCTGCTGCACAAGGGCAAGGGCGGCGGCCTGTCGGACCTCTTCGGCGGTGGCGTCAGCTCCTCGTTGGGTGGCAGCTCGGTCGCCGAGCGGAACCTCGACCGCATCACGTATGCGCTGCTGATCATCTGGACGGCCACCATCGTGGCCCTCGGCCTGGCCATCTAGGCCGCGGCCGTCCCCCTCGTCCTGAACCGCTCGATCCTTCGGAGGCACTTGTGGCTGGTGGTAACGCGATCCGGGGCAGCCGGGTCGGATCGGGGCCGATGGGGGAGGCCGAGCGCGGCGACGCCGCGCCCCGGCACCGGGTGAGCTTCTACTGCGCCCGCGGCCATGAGACCACCCCGAGCTTCTCCGACGAGGCGGCCATCCCGGAGATCTGGGACTGCCCGACGTGCGGCTACCCGGCTGGCCCGGACCCGGAGAACCCTCCGACGCCGGCCAAGGTCGAGCCGTACAAGACCCACCTGGCCTACGTCAAGGAGCGGCGCTCCGACGTCGATGGCGACGCCATCCTGGCCGAGGCCCTGGAGCGGATGCGCGAGCAGGCGTAGGGACGACTCGCGCGGTCAGGCGTCGGCGGCACCTGTCGGCCACGGCCCGGCCGCCAACCGGCGACGGCGACCCAGCAGCCGGACCCACTGCCGACCGGCCCGGTCCGGACCAGGCTCAGGCCAGCCGGGCGAGCACCGTCCGGGCGACCGACGCCACGTTGTCGGCCGTGAAGCCCAGCTGGGTGAAGAGCTCGTCGGCGGCGGCCGACGCACCGAAGTGACCCACGCGACACGCAGGCGCCCTCGGTGCCGACGTACTTCCACCAGCCCTGGTCGCTTCCCGCCTCGACGCTGACCCGGGCACGCACGCCGGCCGGCAGCACCTGCTCCCGGTACTCCGCGGGCTGGGCCTCGAACCACTCCAGGCACGGCAGCGAGACGACCCGCGTCGGCGACCCCGTCGGCCTGCAGCATCTCGCGGGCCGCCATCGCCACCGCCACCTCCGAGCCCGTGGCCAGGAGCAGCAGCTGCGGCTGACCGCCGTCGGCCTCGGCGATGACGTAGCCCCCGCGGCTGGCGGCCAGGCGGGCTCGCCGGCCGAGCGGTCGAGGGTGGGCACGTTCTGGCGGGTCAGGACCAGTCCCGACGGGACCCGGGTTCTCCAGGGCGGCCGCCCAGACCTCGCGCGGTCTCGTTGGCATCGGCGGGGCGGACCACGCTGAGCTCGGGGATCGCCCGCAGCGCCCACAGGTGCTCGATCGGCTGGTGGGTGGGGCCGTCCTCGCCGACCCCGATGGAGTCGTGGGTCCAGATGAACAGCGACGGCAGCCCATCAGGCCGGCGAGGCGCACCGGGGCGCGCATGTAGTCGCTGAACACCAGGAAGGTGCCGCCGAAGGCGCGGGTCAGGCCGTGCAGGGCGATCCCGTTGAGGACCGCGCCCATCGCGTGCTCGCGGACCCCGAAGTGGATCACGCGGCCGTAGGGATCGGCCCCGGGCACGGGTGAGCCGGCGGGCAGGAACGACCCGCCGCCCTTGATCGTGGTGCCGTTCGACCCGCCGAGGTCCGCCGACCCGCCCCACAGCTCGGGCATGACCCCGGCCAGGGCGTTGATCACGGCCTCCGAGGCCACCCGGGTGGCGATCGAGGTGCCCGGCTCCCAGGACGGCAGCGCGTCTCGCCAGCCATCCGGGCAGGCGACGGTCCACGAGGCGGTCCAGCAGGCCGGCGGCATCGGGGTTGGCGCGGCGCCACGCTGGTAGCCCGCCTCCCACTCGGCGCGGAGCGCAGCGCCCCGGCTCGCCGACCTGCGCGGGCGTGGGCCAGGACGTCGTCGTCGACCGCGAAGGCGACCTCGGGGTCCATGCCCAGGGCCTGCTTCGTGGCCGCCACCTCGGCGGCGCCCAGCGCCGACCCGTGCGACTTGCCGGTGTTCTGCAGGGTGGGTGCAGGCCAGGCGATGACCGTGCGCAGGGCGATCAGGCTGGGGGCGTCCCGCTCGTCGCGGGCCGCGGCCAGGGCGCCGCTCAGGGCCGGCGACATCGACGCTGCCATCGGCGCCGAGCTCGACCGTCTGGACGTGCCAGCCGTAGGCCCGGTAGCGGGCGGCGACGTCCTCGGTGAACGCCACCGCGGTGTCACCCTCGATGGAGATCCGGTTGTCGTCCCAGACCACCACGAGGTCGCCGAGCCGCTGGGTGCCGGCGAGGCTGGCGGCCTCGCCCGAGATGCCCTCCTCGAGGTCGCCGTCGGACGCGATCACCCAGGTGGTGAAGTCGAAGGGGCTGGCGCCCTGCGGTGCGTCCGGGTCGAGCAGCCCGCGGGAGTACCGGGCGGCCATCGCGACACCCACCGCCGAGGAGACGCCCTGCCCGAGGGGGCCGGTGGTCATCTCGATGCCCGCGGGCGGGGTTGTGCTCGGGGTGCCCCGGGGTCAGCGAGCCCAGCGTCCGGAACGACTCGAGGTCCTCGAGGGAGATCTCGTAGCCGGAGAGGTACAGCTGGATGTAGAGCGTGAGGCTGCTGTGCCCGCAGGACAGGATGAACCGGTCGCGCCCGATCCAGGTCGGGTCTGCCGGGTCGTGGCGCAGGAAGCGCTGGAACAGCAGGTACGCCGCCGGGGCCAGTGCCATGGCCGTGCCGGGATGGCCGTTGCCCACCTTCTGGACCGCGTCGGCGGCAAGCGCCCGTGCCGTCGCGACCGCGCGGTCGTCGAGCTCGGTCCAGCCAGCCATGCCCATTCGTCCTCCTGCGTCGGATGCCCCCGCAGAGGGTATCTGTCGGCCGGGTCGGGGCCGCACAGCGACGCGGGTAGCATGGGGGAGTGACTGCAGTGGAGTCCGGCCGGCCGGCGCCCATCCGGATTCGACCGAGGGACCGACGCCGCGGTGGCGCGCCTACCTGGCCCTCACGAAGCCCCGTGTCATCGAACTCCTGCTGGTCACGACGGTGCCGGTGATGTTCCTGGCTGCCGGAGGGTTCCCGCCCCTGTCGACGACGCTCCTCACCCTCCTGGGCGGCTCGACTGGCGGCCGCGGGCGCGAACGTGATCAACCAGGTCTACGACCGTGACATCGACGCGGTGATGGTGCGCACCCAGCAGCGCCCGCTGGTCACGGGCAGCATCAGCGCAGCCCACGCGCTGCGGTTCGGGATCCTGCTCAGCGTGGCCTCCGTCGCGCTGCTGGCCCTGACGGTCAACGTGCTGTCGGCGGCACTGGCCGCGGCGGCCATCGGCTTCTACGTGTTCATCTACACGATGCTGCTCAAGCGCCGCACCGCCCAGAACATCGTCTGGGGCGGTGCCGCAGGCTGCTTCCCCGTGCTGATCGGCTGGTCGGCGGTCACCGGCTCGCTGGCGCTGGACGCCCTTCGTCCTCTTCGGGATCGTCTTCTTCTGGACCCCGCCGCACTACTGGCCGCTGGCGCTGCGCTTCAAGGCCGACTACCAGGCGGCCCGGGTCCCGATGCTGCCCGCGGTCGCCGACAGCGGCTCCGTGGCCACGGCCATCGTGCGCTACTCGTGGGCGATGGTCGCCACCTCCCTGCTGCTGACCCCGGTGGCCGGGCATGACCTGGCTGTACACAGCCGCGGCCGTCGTGCTCGGTGGGGCGCTTCCTGTACGAGGCCTACGCGCTGCGCAGCCGCGTGCGCGCAGGCGCGCCGACTCGCGGGCCATGCGCCTGTTCCACGGCTCGATCTCGTACCTGTCGCTGCTGTTCCTGGTCGTCGCGATCGACCCGTTCCTGGCCTGAGCCGCTGCCTCCCGCGAGAGCCGGGGGACCGCGCTGCGGCCGAGCGGCCCGCCTCAGCCGGTCCGGGCGAGGTTGAGCCGCACCCGCGCCCCGCCCGAGGCGGTGGAGCCGACCTCGATGGACCCGCCGGCGCGCTCGGCCAGCCGCCGGGCGATGTCCAGGCCCAGCCCCGTCGAACCGGAGATCGGACAGCCCGCGCTCGAGGACCGCGCTGGACGCGAACCCGGGCCCTCGTCGCTGACCTCCAGCCATGCGCCGGGCCCGCCGTCCCCGCCGACCGCGACCCGGAACCCCACCCCCTCGTCGGTGTGCGAGAACACGTTGCCGATCAGCGCGTCGAGGGCGTCGCCGAGGTCCCGGGCCTCCGCGGCCACCCGAAGCGGGCCCGGCAGGGATGTCCAGCGCGAGCGCGCGGTCCTGGTCCTCGGCGAGGACCGCCCAGAACGCTGCCCGCTCCCGTGCCACCGCGCAGACGTCGGCGCTGGAGGGGATGTCCTCCCGCAGCGGGCGACGTGCCTCACGGATCACCTCGTCGACCATCCGGTCGAGCCGGTCGACGTCGGCGCGCAGGCGATCGGTCGAGTCCGCCTCGGGCAGGGAGTCGGCGTCCAGGCGCAGGGCGGCCACGGGCGTGCGCAGCCGGTGGGCGAGGTCGGCCACCTCCTCGCGCTCGAGGCCCAGCAGTTCCACGACCCGGCCTGCCAGGCGGTTCAGGGCGGTGCCCGCGTTGTCGATCTCCCGGATGTCGCTCGGCGGGACGCGTGCGGACAGGTCCCCGCCCGCCAGCTGCTCGGCGGTCGCACCCAGCTCGCTGATGGGGCGGAGGAACGTGCGGGCAAGCAGCAGCCCCAGGCCGACCGACACGGCCAGCAGCGCCAGCCCGAGCGCGAGGAGGATCAGCGCGGGCCTCGCGGACGGCACCGGTCAGCTCCTCCTGCGTCACGAACACCCGCAGGATGGCCTCGCCGGTGTCCGTGTAGACCGGCACCAGCAGGTCCCGTCCGCCGTCGGCCTCGGCGAAGAACGCGCCCTTGTCCCGGGCCAGCTGCACCGAGGGGTCCAGGGGGCGCGGCGCCCCCACGATGGTGTCGTCCGCGAGGTAGACCGTGGCCGGATGCCCGGTCTCCGCGGCGAACGCGTCGACCAGCTCGGCGAGCGACTCGGGCGCGACGACGGGGATCCGGGAGACCAGCGGCTGGATCTGCAGGACCACCTCGCGCTGGGCACGGTCGACCGCGAAGGACCCGATGATGACCATCAGCGGGACGAGGAACGCCACCAGGACGATGGAGGTCGAGGCCAGCAGGGTCAGGAGGATGCGGCGGCGCACCGCGTCACGGCTCCACCAGCTTCACGCCCACGCCCCGCACGGTGTGCAGGTAGCGCGGCTCCTGAGCGGTCTCGCCCAGCTTGCGGCGCAGCCACGACAGGTGGACGTCGACGGTCTTCTCCCCGCCGCCGTAGGACACGCGCCAGACCTCGGCCAGCAGCTCGCGCTTGGTGACGACCTCCCCGGGCCGGGCCATCAGGTAGGCCAGCAGGTCGAACTCCCGCGGGCTGAGCTCGAGCGCCTGGCCGTCCAGCTCGGCGGTCCGGCCGCGGGTGTCGAGGTGCAGGCCGCCGACGGCCAGCTCGGGCTGCGGGGCGTTCGTCGGCGGCTGCGGCGCAGCACCGCGCGGATCCGGGCGTCCAGGGTGTCGGCGGAGAACGGCTTGATCATGTAGTCGTCGGCGCCGCAGTCCAGGGCGCGGACCACCTGCTCGTCGTCGTCGCGCGCGGTGGCCACGATGACGGGCGTGGCGCTGACCGCGCGCAGCATGCGCAGCAGCTCGACGCCGTCGAGGTCGGGCAGCCCCAGGTCGAGGATCACCACGTCCGGCTCGCCGCTGATCGCCGCCTGCAGCCCGGTCATGGCGTTCGGCGCCGAGTCGACGGCGTGACCGCGGTCGGTCAGGGCATGGATGAGCGCCGAGCGGATGCCCGGGTCGTCCTCCACCACCAGCACTCGTGACATGGCCCCACCGTAGACGCTCGGCCACGCGGCCGGCAGTGCAGGTGGCGGGATGCGACGTCGCGGCGCGGCGACGACTCCCCGTCGGTTTGCGCGCCCCTTAGTGGGGAATTAGCCGCAGCAAGGGGGCACACTGGTACATGAGGTATCGCTGGCTGTCGATCACCGCGTGGGCCGCCATGGCCGCAGGGGCGGCCGCCGTGGGCCTGGCCGCCGTGTCTGCGGTCCGCGACGTCGTGGCCGACGCCCCGGTCCGGGTGCTCACTGCGTCGGACGTGGACCGCCTCCTGCAGGACCCGGACTCCCAGCTGGCCCCGATCGCCACGCTGGCAGCCGCGACGTCGGACCCCGAGCGCCCGGAGTCCCTGGCCCTGCGGCCCGCCGGCACCGAGTCCTCGGTCCGCGGTGGGGGCTCACGCCCCGTCGGGCTCGAGCTCAACCGTCGCCGCCCAGGGCGCGACGCGTCGCACGACCTCCGGGGGTCGTCCGGCGCCGGCGTAGCCGCGACGGTGGCGTCGCGGGGGCCACGGCACCGGCTCCACGTCCGGCCCGGTCAGCGGCGCCGGCATCGGCGGCTCGGCCTCACCGACGCGTCCGTGCCGACGCCCACGCCGTCCGTCCCACCCCGACCGATCCGACGCCATCGGCGTCCCCGCGGACCCGTCCGGTCGCCGTCCGATCCGACGCCCGTCGCCGTCGCCGCGAGCCGACCACCGACGCCCGTCGGCCCGACCGCCCGACCCCGACCGACCCGATCGCCGTCCCCGTCGCCGACGGGTCCCACCCCGACGCCGTCGGACCCGTCGCCGTCACCGATCGCCGACGGATCCGACCCCGACGCCGTCGGACCCGCGCCGACCCCGTCGCCGACGGATCCCGACGCCGTCGCCCAGTGACCCGTCCCCGTCGCCGACGGGCGAGCCCCGACCGCTGATCCGTCAGGATCCGCAGGTCCCACAGCGCCAGCCCGACCGCGACACCGGATGCGAGCCCCGAGCCCCCGGCGCCGCCCGCGCCGGATGCCTTGCGGACCCAGCATCTCCGCCCACCGTGCGATCCGGTCAGCTCCCCGCCTGCATAGGACGCTGGACCCGGGTCTGGCGCCCTCAGCCGCGGGTGCGCAGGCTCAGGTGCGTCTTGAGCGTGGCCACCCAGACCAGGCACGCCAGCAGCATGTGGATCGAGACCAGGACCCAGGGAACCCCGGCGAACCACTGGGCGTAGCCCACGATGCCCTGCACGATCGCCACAGCCATCAGGGCGTGGGACCACCAGCGCGCCCTCGCCGGACCGTCCGTGAGCCGCAGGGCGAGCCACATGGCCACGATCAGCCCGACGAACAGCAGCACGACGTCGGCGTGCAGCCAGGCGATCGTGCGGACGTCGATGTCCAGCCGGTGGTCGACATCGGTGTCGCCCGAGTGGGGCCCGGCCCCGGTCACGAGCGTGCCCAGGACCACCACGGCGGCGCACGTGGTGACCAGCACGAGCGACAGCGCGCGGATCTCGGGGCGGACCAGCCGGACCAGGGGCTCGTCGCCGGGCTCGGCGGCGCGGTGGACCAGCAGCACGCACCCGGCGATGATCACCATCGACAGCAGGAGGTGCGCCCCGACGATCAACGGGTGCAGGCCCGTGAGGACCGTGACCCCTCCGAGCACCGCCTGGGCCAGCGTGCCCAGCAGCGGGATCGTGGCGAGGACCAGGATCGGGCGGCGGGGCACGGAACCCTCATCCCGCCAGCGCGAGCGCATCCGCAAGGCCCCGACGATCGCTGCGATCGCCAGGAAGCCCAGGACGAACGTCAGCAGCCGGTTGCCGAACTCGATGTACTTGTGGAACTCCTCGGCCTGTCCCTCGACGGGCACGAGCGACCCATCGACGCACTCCGGCCAGGTGGGGCATCCCAGACCGGATCCGGTGACCCGGACCAGGCCGCCGGTGACGACGATCGCGATCTGGGCGACCAGGTTGGCCATGAAGATGCCCCGGATCCCCGACGAGACGGGAGAAGGGACGGGGGCACTGGTCCGGATGGGACTGTCGGAGGCGAGCACGGGACAAGCGTAGTTCGCAGCTCGCAACCCCACGCGACGGGTCCGGGGGGCCGCAGCCGTGCGGCCCTGCTCACCTCGGGCCCTGGGGCGTGGGCTACTCCCAGCGGAAGGTCCGCACCGACAGGGCGATCCCGGCCACGGCCCACACCCCCAGGACGAGCAGCGGACCCCACCGGCAGCCCGGAGCCGGCACTGGGCGCGCCCAGCAGGGCCCGCAGGGCATCCCCGAGGGCGGCGCTGGGCAGCAGCTGGACCACGCCGCCCATCGCGTCGGGGAGGCGGTCGGTGGGCAGCACGGTGCCGCCGGCGAAGAGCAGCAGCAGGAAGATGGCGTTGGCGACCGCCAGCGTCGCCTCGGCCCGCAGCAGCCCGGCGAGGGCGAAGCCCCAGGACCCGAGGGCCACCGTGCCCAGGACCACGGTGGCGACCACGAGGACCGGCTGGTCCACCTGGGGTGACCACCCCAGCGCGAGGGCCACGACGCCGACCAGCACGAGCTGCAGCAGGATCACGGCGAACGTGGCCGTGGTCTTGCCGACCAGCAGGCCGGAGCGGCCCAGCGGCGTGGCTCCGAGGAACTTCAGCACCCCGGAGCGCCGCTCGAAGCCCGTCGAGATCGCGGTCGCCGTGAAGGCCGTGGACAGGATCGCCAGCGCCATGACACCGGGGGTCGCCTCGTCGATCTCCGCGAGCCCGAGGCGGGTGACGCCGATCAGGACGGCGATCGGGATGATCAGGGTCAGCAGGAGCTGCTCCCCGTTGGTCATCAGCTGCCGCCACTCCAGGCGTGACTGCGCCCACCAGCGGGCCGTCGCCGGCGCTGCCCCGGGGGCGGGCGTGAGGTCGAGGGGCACTGCGGAGTCCGGTGGGCTCATGCGCTCGCCTGCCCCTCGGGGTTCGTCGCGCCGGCGGCCGTCGACCCCGGCGGGGCGGCCCTCGAGGTGATCTCGAAGTAGGCCTCGGAGAGGGACCCGCCCCCGGTGCTGAGCTCCTCGGGCATGGCCCCCTGGCCGGCGCACCAGGAGGTGATCGTTGCCACGACCTGGGGCGTCAGGGGGCCGTCTGCCCGGTACTGGCCGGGGGTGGTCTCGGACACCGTGAACCCCTCGGGCAGGAGGCCCTGCAGGTCCGCGACGTCCATCCCGGCGCGGGAGCGGAACCGCAGCCCGGACGCCGTCCCGGTGAGCTCGCCGACGCTCCCGGCGGCAGCCAGCCGCCCCTGGTCGATCACGATGACGTGGTCGGCCAGGGTCTGGGCCTCGTCGAGCAGGTGCGTGCTCATCACGATGCCGACCCCGCTGTCGCGCAGCTCGGCGAGGAACTGCCAGACGCTCATCCGGGACTCCGGGTCCAGCCCCGTCGTCGGCTCGTCGAGGAAGGCCACCTCCGGGCGACCGACCAGCGCGCAGGCCAGTGCGAGCTTCTGCTGCTCGCCGCCGGACAGCCGGCGGTAGGGCGTGCGCGCCACGTGGGTCAGGCCCAGGCGCTCCATCAGGTCGTGGGTGGGCAGCGGGTGGGCGTAGAGCCGCGACACGTGGGTGAGCATGTCGGCGGCCCGCAGGGCGGGCCAGACCCCGCCGGACTGCAGCATCACGCCGACCCGGGGGGACAGGCTCGCCCGATCGGCGCGGGGATCGAGGCCCAGGACGCGGACCGACCCGCCGTGCGGGGTGCGGAAGCCCTCGGCGGTCTCGATCGTGGTCGTCTTGCCCGCCCCGTTGGGGCCGAGGACGACCGTGATGGAGGCGGTGGACGCCGTGAGGCTGAGGGCGTCGACCACGGTCCGACCGGCGTAGCGCATGGTCAGCGCGGTGATCTCGACGGCGGCGGGCACGACCGAAGTGTAGGTCGGGGGCGGGCAGGCCGCCCTCCGGGCGGGGTGGGGGGACCCCGGTGTTGGCACTTCCCGGGAAATACGCAACAATGGCGTTGTGGAAATCCTGACCAGGAGCGCCAGCGCGGGTGGCCCGCGCCCTGCTCGACATGGGGCAGGCCACCGTCGCGGAGCTCGCCGAACGGCTCGAGCTCAGCGGCGCTGCCGTGCGCAAGCACATGGACGACCTCGTCGACGCCGGCTTCGTCGAGGCCTCGGACCGCCCGCCGTACGGTCCGGACACCCGGCGCAGGGGTCGTGGACGCCCGGCGCGCGTCTACCACCTCACCCAGACCGGTCGCGACAGCTTCGGGAACGCCTATGACGACGTCGCCGTGGGCGCCCTGCGCTTCGTGGCCGAGACCGGTGGTGACGACGCGGTGATGGAGTTCGCCCGGCGCCGCGTGGCCGAGCTGGAGCGGCGCTACGCCGACCTGCTGGACCTCACGGAGCCGATGGACGTCCGCGTCGACGTCCTGGCCGACGCCCTGGCCGCCGAGGGCTACGCGGCCGTCGCCGTCCCCACCGCCAACGGGATCCAGCTCTGCCAGCACAACTGCCCCGTGGCCCACGTGGCCGCCGAGTTCCCGCAGTTCTGCGAGGCCGAGACCGAGGCCTTCGGGCGCCTGCTGGGCACCCACGTCATGCGGCTGGCGACCCTGTCCCACGGTGACGGGGTCTGCACGACCCACATCCCCACCGCCCTCGGCCCGCACGCCCCCACACCGGGCCCGGCCGAGGACCCTGCACCGCACTCCGAGGGAAGGACGACCCGATGACGGTCAACACCGAGCAGCTCGAGGGCATCGGCACGTACGAGTACGGCTGGTCGGACTCCGACGCCGCCGGCGCGACGGCCCGCCGGGGCCTGTCCGAGGAGGTCGTGCGCGACATCTCGGCCAAGAAGTCCGAGCCGCAGTGGATGCTCGACATGCGCCTCAAGGGCCTGAAGCTCTTCGAGCGCAAGCCGATGCCGACCTTCGGTGCCGACCTGTCGGGCATCGACTTCGACAACATCAAGTACTTCGTGCGCTCCACCGAGAAGCAGGCCACCAGCTGGGAGGAGCTGCCCGACGACATCAAGAACACCTATGACCGCCTGGGCATCCCGGAGGCGGAGAAGCAGCGGCTGGTGGCCGGGGTGGCGGCGCAGTACGAGTCCGAGGTGGTGTACCACAAGATCCGCGAGGACCTCGAGGAGCAGGGCGTCATCTTCCTGGACACCGACACCGGCCTGCGCGAGCACGAGGAGCTGTTCAAGCAGTACTTCGGCACGGTCATCCCCGTCGGGGACAACAAGTTCTCGGCGCTGAACACCTCCGTGTGGTCGGGTGGCTCGTTCATCTACGTGCCCCAGGGCGTGAAGGTCGAGATCCCGCTGCAGGCCTACTTCCGGATCAACACCGAGAACATGGGCCAGTTCGAGCGGACGCTGATCATCGTCGACGAGGGCGCCTACGTGCACTACGTCGAGGGCTGCACCGCCCCGATCTACTCCAGCGACTCGCTGCACTCCGCGGTCGTGGAGATCATCGTGAAGAAGGGCGCGCGCTGCCGGTACACGACGATCCAGAACTGGTCGAACAACGTGTACAACCTGGTCACCAAGCGTGCCGTGGCCCAGGAGGGCGCCACGATGGAGTGGATCGACGGCAACATCGGCTCCAAGGTCACGATGAAGTACCCGGCCGTGTGGCTGATGGGCCCGCATGCCAAGGGCGAGACCCTGTCGATCGCCTTCGCCGGCGAGGGCCAGCACCAGGACGCGGGCTCGAAGATGGTGCACGCCGCGCCCTACACGTCCTCGGCGATCGTGTCCAAGTCCGTGGCCCGGGGCGGCGGGCGGACCTCGTACCGCGGGCTGGTCCAGGTCCAGGAGCAGGCCCACCACTCCCAGTCGACGGTGCGCTGTGACGCGCTGCTCGTGGACAACATCTCGCGCTCCGACACCTACCCGTACGTCGATGTGCGCGTCGATGACGTCGCGATGGGCCACGAGGCCACCGTCAGCAAGGTGTCCGAGGACCAGCTGTTCTACCTGATGAGCCGCGGGATGACCGAGGAGGAGGCCATGGCGATGATCGTGCGCGGGTTCATCGAGCCCATCGCGCGCGAGCTGCCCATGGAGTACGCCCTCGAGCTGAACCGCCTGATCGAGCTGCAGATGGAAGGGGCCGTCGGCTGATGACGTCCACGATCGAGGAGCGCGAGGTCACCCTCGCCGCTCCTGCCCACGACCTCGCCCCGCGCGTGACCTCCCGGGACCCGCAGGCGTTCGAGGTGCCCGGCGGCCGCGAGGAGCTCTGGCGGTTCACCCCGCTGGCGCGCCTCGGCGGCCTGCACGACGGGACCGCCGCGGCCGGTCCGCACGGTGACCTCGACTGGACCTGGTCGACGATGGGCGCGGTCACCGTCGAGGGCGTCAGCCACGACGACCCGCGGGTCGGGGCCTGGTACACGCCCAGCGACCGGGTCTCCGCCCAGGCGTTCGCCTCAGCCAGCCGTGCCGCCGTGATCACGGTCGCACCCGAGGCGGAGCAGGCCAGCGCCCGGGTGGAGTTCGCCGACCAGGCGGGCACGGCGCGTGCGCTGTTCGCGCACGTGGTCATCGAGGTGGGCGCGAACGCCCATGCCACGATCATCCTCGACCACGTCAGCGCCCCCGGTGCCGTGGCCGGCAACATCGAGGTCCACGTCGGGCAGGGCGCGACCCTGACGCTGGTGAGCAACCAGCTCTGGAACGACGAGGTGGTCCATGTCGCCCACCAGCACGCCGTGCTGGAGGCCGATGCGACGCTGCGCAGCGTGGTCGTCACCCTCGGCGGCTCGCTGGTCCGGCACACCGCCTCGGTGGAGTACCGCGGGCGCGGGGGCGACGCCGAGCTCGTCGGGGTCTACTTCGCCGATGCCGGCCAGCACCTCGAGCACCGGCTGTTCGTCGACCACGAGGTGCCGGACTGCCGCAGCGACGTGATCTACAAGGGCGCGCTGCAGGGCGAGTCGGCCCACACCGTCTGGATCGGTGATGTCCTGATCCGTGCGGCGGCGACCGGGACGCGGACCTACGAGCTCAACCGGAACCTGGTCCTGACCGAGGGTGCCCGCGCGGACTCCGTGCCGAACCTCGAGATCGAGACCGGCGAGATCGCCGGCGCCGGGCACGCCAGCGCCACGGGCCGGTTCGACGACGAGCAGCTCTTCTACCTGATGAGCCGCGGCGTCCCCGAGTCGGTCGCCCGGCGGCTCGTGGTCCGCGGCTTCTTCGCCGAGGCGATCAACCGGATCGGCGTCCCCGATGTCGTCGAGCGGCTGCTCGCGGCTGTCGATGCCGAGCTGGGGTCCGTGGACCCGCTGTACCAGTTCGACGACAGCGAGGCCGACCTCCCATGAGCGCCCATCCCGCCTGTTCCGTCGCGGACGTGCCCGAGGGCACTGCGCACCGCGTCGTGCTCGACGGTCGACCGATCGCCGTGGTGCACACCGAGGGGCAGTGGTTCGCAGTCTCCGACGTCTGCTCGCACGCCGACGTCTCGCTGGCCGAGGGTGACGTCGACGGCTGCACGCTCGAGTGCTGGCTGCACGGCTCCCGCTTCGACCTGCGCACCGGCCAGCCCAGCGGCCCGCCGGCGACCACCCCCGTGCCCGTCTACCCCGTTTCCGTCGAAGGCGACACCGTCTTCGTGACCGTCGCCTGACCGGCGAGAACTGGAGAACTGCCATGTCCACCCTGCAGATCCGCGACCTGCACGTCACCGTCGAGGCCGACGGCGGCACGAAGGAGATCCTCACGGGGGTCAACCTCACGGTGAACTCCGGCGAGACGCATGCCCTGATGGGCCCCAACGGGTCGGGCAAGTCGACGCTGGCCTACGCCATCGCCGGCCACCCCAAGTACACGATCTCCTCGGGCACCGTCACCCTCGACGGGCAGGACGTCCTGGCGATGAGCGTCGACGAGCGGGCCCGCGCCGGGCTCTTCCTGGCGATGCAGCACCCCGTCGAGGTGCCCGGGGTCTCGGTGTCGAACTTCCTGCGCACCTCGGCCACGGCCATCCGCGGCGAGGCGCCGAAGCTGCGCCTGTGGCTCAAGGAGATGAAGGGCGCGATGGAGCGCCTGCAGATCGACCCCACCTTCGCCCAGCGCAACGTCAACGAGGGCTTCTCCGGCGGCGAGCGCAAGCGCGCCGAGATCCTGCAGCTGGAGCTGCTCGCCCCGAAGATGGCGATCCTCGACGAGACCGACTCCGGCCTGGACGTCGACGCCCTGCGGGTGGTCTCCGAGGGGATCAACCGGGTGCGCGAGTCCGGCGACGCCGGGGTGCTGCTGATCACCCACTTCACCCGGATCCTGCGCTACGTCCGCCCCGACCACGTGCACGTGTTCGTCGACGGGCGGATCGTCGCCGAGGGCGGCCCGGAGCTGGCCGACGCGATCGAGGCCGAGGGCTACGCGAGCTACACCGCGGCGGCGGCCTCGGCGTGAGCAGCCTGCTCGACCCCGCCCTGCGGGCCGACTTCCCGATCCTGGCGCGCACCGTGCGCGGCGGGCGGCCGCTGGTGTACCTGGACACCGCGGCCACGTCGCAGAAGCCGGTCGCCGTGCTGGACGCCGAGCGGGAGTTCTACGAGCAGCACAACGCCGCCGTCCACCGGGGCGCGCACTTCCTGGCCGAGCAGGCCACGGACGCGTTCGAGTCCGCCCGGTCGATCATCGCCGGGTTCGTCGGCGGCCGTGCCCACGAGCTGGTGTTCACCCGCAACGCCACCGAGTCGTTGAACCTCGTCACCCACGCGTTCAGCTCCGCGACCGCGAAGAAGTGCCACGGCGCGCCCCTGCCCGACGGCGCGCGAGCGGTTCGTCCTCGCGCCCGGGCGACGAGATCGTCGTCACGGAGATGGAGCACCACGCCAACCTGGTCCCCTGGCAGGAGCTGTGCGACAAGACCGGCGCCGTCCTGCGCTGGATCGGGCTGACCGACGAGGGCCGCCTGGACCTCGAGGACCTGGACTCGGTGATCACCGAGAGGACCCGCGTGGTGTCGTTCGTGCACCAGTCGAACATCCTGGGCACCATCAACGACGTCGCCCCGATCGTCGCCCGCGCCCGCGAGGTGGGCGCGCTGGTCGTGCTCGACGCCTGCCAGTCGGTGCCGCACATGCCCGTCGATGTCCGGCCCTGGACGTCGACCTCATGGCCTTCTCCGGGCACAAGATGCTCGGACCGACCGGCGTGGGGTGCCTGTGGGGGCGCACCGAGGTCCTCGAGGCGATGCCCCCGTTCAACGCCGGCGGATCCATGATCGCCATGGTGACGATGGAGCGCTCGACCTTCGCCGACCCGCCGCAGCGCTTCGAGGCCGGCTCGCCGAACGTGGCCCAGGCCGTCGGGCTGGGGGCGGCGGTGCAGTACCTGGAGCGGATCGGCATGCCGGCGGTCGCCGGCCACGAGCATGTGCTGACCGAGTACGCCCTGGGCGCGATCGCCGAGATCCCCGGGGTGCGG
Organism: uncultured Actinomycetes bacterium; assembly: GCA_963729885.1. GTDB lineage: Bacteria > Actinomycetota > Actinomycetes > S36-B12 > CAIYMF01 > Prado023. The sequence goes on along the minus strand of CAVSQK010000051.1, from coordinate 62,512 downwards.
ATCATCGGCCCGGCCACGGCATCGGGTCGAGGGGGGGCGGTGTCGTTCACCGTCGAGGGCCTGCACCCCCACGACGTCGGCCAGGTGCTCGACGACGAGGGGATCGCCGTGCGCGTCGGTCACCACTGCGCGTGGCCCACATGCCGGCGCTTCGGGGTGCCGGCGACGACCCGGGCCAGCTTCGGGCTCTACAACCAGCCGTTCGAGGTCGACGCGCTGGTCGTGGGGATCCGCCGGGCGCAGCAGTTCTTCGGGGTGGCCTGATGGACTCGCTGTACCAGGAGATCATCCTCGACCACTACCGCAACCCGGTCGGCCGCGGCCTGCGCGAGCCGTTCGAGGCGCAGGTGCACCACATCAACCCCACGTGCGGCGATGAGATCACCCTGCGGGTGCACCTGGACGGCGCCGGGGACTCGGCCACCGTCGTCGACATCTCCTACGACAACCAGGGATGCTCGATCTCCCAGGCCAGCGCCAGCGTGATGTACGAGCTCCTCGCTGGGGCACAGCGTGGCCGAGGCGATGGCCACGCAGGAGGCCTTCCTCGGCGCTGATGCAGTCGGCCACGGACGCCGGCGCCCCGGAGCCCGATGAGGACGTCCTGGGCGATGGGATCGCGTTCAGCGGTGTGGCGAAGTACCCGGCACGGGTCAAGTGCGCGTTGTTGTCCTGGATGGCCTGGAAGGACGCAGTCACCCAGGCCCTGACCACTGGAGGTACCCGATGAGCCCTGCGACCGACGAGGACGTCATGGAGGCCCTGCACGACGTGGTCGACCCCGAGCTCGGCATCAACGTCGTGGACCTCGGCCTGATCTACGGCGTGCACGTGGATGACAACAACGTGGCCACCCTCGACATGACCCTGACGTCCGCGGCGTGCCCGCTGACCGACGTCATCGAGGACCAGACCCGTGCAGCCCTCGACGGGATCGTCGACGACTTCCGGCTGAACTGGGTGTGGATGCCCCCGTGGGGCCCGGACAAGATCACCGACGACGGCCGCGAGATGCTGCGCGCCCTGGGCTTCAACGTCTGACGCACCCACCTCGAAGGCCTCCCGCACTGCTCCCTGCCTCCCGGAATCCGCGGAGGGCGAGGTGAGAGCCGGAGGGCGGAACGCTCACGCCTGCGTGTCGGGGTGACGGGGATGCGCGGCCCGGGCGTATCGTCGTTCCTCCCCAGTTCGCGACCTTCCCCGCGCGAGCCCTCGAGTGGAGGTGCGACCGTGGATGATCCGTTCCTTCCCGTGGTGGTGGACCCCGCCCAGCAGGCGCTGTTCGCGATCCCTGACCCCGATCCCCGCAGCGGGCGGGGCTACCGCGGGCCGGTGGCAGCCGGGGCCGCGCGCATCACCTACCGGCAGCTGGACTACTGGGCGCGCACGGGCCTGGTCGTGCCCTCGGTCCAGGCGGCGCACGGCTCGGGGACGAACCGCCTGTACTCGTTCCGCGACATCCTCGTCCTCCAGGTGGTCAAGCGCCTCCTGGAGACCGGGGTCTCGCTGTCCAGCATCCGGGCCGCCGTGGCCACGCTGCGCGATCGCGGGACCGCGGACCTGGCGGCCATCACCCTGATGAGCGACGGCACCACCGTCTACGAGTGCACCAGCGACGACGAGGTGGTCGACCTCGTGCGCGGAGGGCAGGGGGTGTTCGGGATCGCCATCGGGTCGGTGTGGTCCGACGTGCAGGGCTTCCTCGCCGACGTGCCCGACGAGGCCGCCGGCGAGCCCGACGCGCCGCGGTCCGAGCCAGCCGGCCGGTGGTTGCGCCCGGTCGGCTGAGTCAGTCGGGGATGGGACCTGCGGCGAACAGGTCGTGGACCGAGATCGGGTAGTCCATCGCCGACGCGATGCGCTCGGCGGCCATCACCACGCGGGCCGTGCCGGTCAGGGGAGCCGCGGCCACCAGGACGGCCTCCACCTCGTCGACGGTCAGGGCCGGGCCAGCCGGTCCCGCGAGGTTGTACAGGTAGGACGACTCCGAGGCGTCGGAGGCGATCAGGCACGCCAGCCGGATGAGCATCACCTCACGCTCGGGGAGGTCGGCGTTGGCGCGCGAGGCCTGGGTCATGGTGAAGATCGTGCTGATGAGGGGCGAGCCGCCCTCCTGGACCATCGTCATGTCACTCCTCGGGATCTGTGGGGCCACCCTATGCGCTCAGCGGTGGGCCGGCGGGTGCACGGCGGTGTCGATCATCCGGCGGGCGACGCTGTCCCAGCTCCACAGGGCCACCACTGCCGCCCGGCAGCCCCGCGACAGCTCCTGCCTGTCCTCGGCTGACAGGCTGAGGACCTCCTCGAGCGCGCGCCGGAGGTCCCCGGCGTCACCCCGCTGGAACGTGATCGCCGTGCGCAGATGCTCGGGGAGGAACCCTGCGATCCCATCGGCCACCTCGGCCAGCCCGCTGTGCCGCGCGACCATGGGAGGACATCCTGTGGCAGCGGCTTCAGCAGCCACCATGCCGAACGCCTCAGGGAACACCGAGGGCACCACGCTGACGTCAGCCGCCGCCCACAGGTGCGCGAGGTGCCGGTGCTGCAGCGGCCCGGTGAACAGCACGTCGAGGCCCTTCTGGGCGGCGGAACGCTCGAGGTCGGCCCGAGCCGGGCCGAAGCCGACGATGAAGGCCCTGGCATCCAGGCCCTCAAGGGCATCGAGCAGGAGGTGGACGCCCTTCTCGCTGGCTGAGCTTGCCGACGTACACGACGGTGGGACGGTCGGGACCTGCGAGGAACGCCTCGATGCGCTCAGCGTTGTGGGCATCGGGCAGGCGCTCGTCGCCGGGGTTCACCGGGTCGAGGCGTGCCTGCTCGGTCAGCAGGGTCCTGGCCGATGCGCGATCATCCGGGCACATCTGGTCGATGTCCACACCCGGGGTCACGACCCGGGTGGGGATGGGACCCACCAGGTCGGCCAGCACGCGCCCGACGTGCTCGGAGCCGACCACCACGTCGCGTGCGGGCTCCAGGGTCTGGCGGGCCCAGATGCACAGGTCGGGGTGCCCGCGCATCGCGTACTCGAGCTCCGAGCCGTGGGCCTTCACCACGTACGGGAGCCCGCTGGCTGCGCCCACCGGACCGCCGAGCAGGACGTGGTTGACGATCAGCAGGTCGGCGGGTGCGGCGGCGCGGATCGCCGCCACCTGCGCGTCGACGAACCGGTCCACCTCGGCGCGCTCCATCGTCGGCAGGAGAGCGGGCGTCGCCTGGGCGTAGCTGTCCAGGACGAACACCGGCAGGCGCCCGGGCAGCGCCGGGCGCAGGACCGTGGCACCGCCCAGGTCGTGGTCCTGCGGCCGCGGCTCCTGGCTGAGGACCACGACGTCGTGCCCCTGGCGGGACAGGGTCCTGGCCAGCGCCCGGGTGTACTCGTTCGAGCCCGTCCCGCTGAGCAGGTAGCCATGCCAGATCAGGACGCGCACGTCGTGACCATAGCCGCCGCCACTGGAGGGCCCGGTCGTCGCCCACCGCGGACGGGTAGGGCGATGTCGTGCGGCGGGTAAACTCGGGCAGTGATCGCAACGTCCGAGCTGGAGGTGCGGGCCGGCGCCCGCCTGCTCATGTCGGGCGTCTCGATCCGGATCGGTGACGGGGATCGCGTCGGCCTCGTGGGTCGCAACGGGGCCGGCAAGACCACGCTCATGCGGATCCTCGCCGGTGAGACCGCGCCCGAGGCCGGGGCGGTGACGCGCAGCGGCAGCGTCGGCTACCTGCCCCAGGATCCCCGGACCGGGAACATGGACCAGAGCGCCCGCGAGCGGATCCTGGACGCGCGCGGGCTGCGCGACGTCATCCGACGGGTGCGGCGCGCCGAGGCGGCGATGGGCGACACCGACCCCGACGTGCGCGACGACGCGATGCGGCGCTACGACCGGGCCCAGGCGGAGTTCCTCGCCCTGGACGGGTACGCGGCCGAGGCCCAGGCGGCGTCGGTGGCCGCCGGTCTGGGGATCACCGAGCGCAACCTGGGCCAGGCGCTGCGCACGCTGTCCGGGGGTCAGCGCCGGCGCGTCGAGCTGGCGCGGATCCTGTTCAGCGAGGCGAACACCCTGCTCCTCGACGAGCCCACCAACCACCTCGACGCGGACTCGATCGTCTGGCTGCGCGGGTACCTCGCCACGCACAAGGGCGGGCTGGTGGTCATCAGCCACGACGTGGGGCTGCTCGACTCGGTGGTGAACAAGGTCTTCCACCTGGATGCCAACCGGTGCGTCATCGACGTGTACAACGTCGGCTGGAGCACCTACCTCAAGCAGCGTGAGACCGACGAGAAGCGCCGGCACCGGGAGCGGGCCAACGCCGAGAAGCAGGCAGCGGTCCTGCAGACCCAGGCCGACAAGATGCGCGCCAAGGCCACCAAGGCCAGGGCGGCGCACTCGATGGAGAAGCGTGCCGAGCGCCTGCTGTCCGGGCTCGAGGACCAGCGGGCCCATGAGCGCGTGGCGAAGCTGCGGTTCCCCGAGCCGGTGGCGTGCGGTCGCACCCCCCTGCGCGCGATGGAGCTGAGCAAGTCCTACGGCTCGCTCGAGGTCTTCGTCGACGTCGAGCTGGCCATCGACCGGGGTGCGCGGGTGGTCATCCTCGGCCTCAACGGCGCGGGCAAGACCACCCTGCTGCGCATCCTGGCCGGGGTGGAGGCCCCGGACACGGGTGAGGTCATGCCCGGCCACGGGCTTCGCCTGGGCTACTACGCCCAGGAGCACGACACCCTCGACCCGCAGGCGAGCGTGCTGGAGAACATGCTGCATGCCGCCGGGGACATGAGCGCCACCGAGTGCCGCAGCGTCCTCGGCCAGTTCCTGTTCACCGGTGACGACGTCGACAAGCCGGCACATGTGCTCTCCGGGGGCGAGAAGACCCGCCTGGCACTGGCCACGCTCGTGGTGTCGGGCGCCAACGTCCTGCTCCTCGACGAGCCCACCAACAACCTGGACCCGGCCAGCCGGGAGGAGGTCCTCGGCGCCCTGGGCACCTACAAGGGCGCGGTCATCCTGGTCACCCATGACGAGGGCGCCGTGCAGGCGCTGGCCCCGGAGAAGGTCCTGCTCCTGCCTGATGCGGTGGAGGACCTCTGGCGTGAGGACTACCTGGACCTGGTCGCCCTGGCGTGAGGCACCCCGCCTGCGGAGGACCACCGGGACCTCGTCGCCGTCGACTGGGACCGCAGGTCGACGGATACTGTCGGTCTACGAATCGTTCGCCCTCAGGATGCGATCTTGACACCATGCGGCCATAGTTGGCCCACGAACGGTGATGAGGGCACTACGGAGGGGGAGCAACCATGGGCAAGGCGCGTCCTGCGCGGGTGACGGGGCAGGAGCGTGCCGACCTGGCCCGCTCCCTGGAGGCCCAGTACCGGGCCGGTGCCAGCATCCGCGAGCTGTCGGCGAGCACCGGGCGCTCGTACGGGTTCATCCATCGCATGCTGACCGACGCCGGCGTCGCGTTGCGCGGACGCGGGGGAGCCACCCGGGCGCGGGCCTCGAGGTTGGCTGCTGGTTGACTGCTCGTATGACCGACACGAGCGCCCTGACCCTGGACCTGACCGACGGCATCCTCACTGTGCGGCTGAACCGTCCGGAGAGCCGCAACGCGCAGGGGCCCGCCCTGTGGCGCGAGCTGGCGGCCATCGGCGAGACGCTGGACCCGGCCGTCCGTGCCGTCGTGCTCTGCGCCGAGGGCCCGTCGTTCTCCGCCGGCCTGGACCGGCGCATGCTCAGTCCCGAGGGCATCCCCGGGGAGGGATCCCTGCTGCAGTTCGCGACGATGACGCCCGCCGAGCTCGATGCCCGGATCGCGGTGTACCAGCAGGCGTTCTCCTGGTGGCGGCGCAGCCCGGTCGTGACCGTCGCCGCCGTGGGCGGCCACGCGGTGGGCGCCGGGTTCCAGCTGGCCCTGGGCTGCGACGTCATCGTCGTGGCCGACGACGTCCAGTTCTCCATGAAGGAGCCGAGCCTCGGGCTCGTGCCGGACCTCGGAGGCACGCTGCCGCTGGTCGAGGCCGTCGGCTACTCGCGGGCGCTGGAGCTGGTCGTCAGCGGCCGGTGGGTCCACGCCGAGGAGGCCGTGCGGATCGGACTGGCCCTGAAGTCCGTCCCGCGGGTCGACCTCGACGCCGCGGCGCGGGAGGTCGCGGTGAGCTGCGCCACGGCCATGCCCGGAGCGGTCGCCGGCACCAAGGCGCTGTTGGGTGACGCCGTGTACCCGCAGGGCTTCGCCGCCGCTCACGATGCCCAGATGGCGGCGGAGCGCGCCGCACAGGGCGTCCGCATCCGCGAGCTGGCAGCGATGTTCGCCGGTCGCTGACGCGCTGCGGGTCGCTGACGCTGCTGGTCGCACGGCGCTCGGGCACACCCCGCACCCGACCGGACCCAGGGCCCAGCCGGGGGCTGGGGAACAACCAGCCCGGGACCGGTGTTGGGCACTCGGAGGCTTGAGAGATGTCGATGTCGATGGGGGGCGGCGGTCCCTGGCAGACCTACCGGTCATTCACGCGTGACCGGTCCGTCGCCGACCAGTCGATCACCCGGGGCACAGTCCGGCGGATCATGGGGTTCGCCCGGCCGTACCGGCGGGAGATCTCCTGGTTCCTGGTGACCCTGGTGTTCTCGTCGCTGCTGGTGGTGGCCCAGCCGCTGCTGTTCCGGCGCCTCATCGACCAGGGCATCACCGCCGGGAACTCGACCGTCGTCACCGTGTGCGCCGTCCTGGTCCTGGTCCTGGCCCTCGTGGAGGCGGGAGTGGGCCTCATCGGGCGCTGGTACTCCGCGCGGATCGGCGAGGGCCTCATCTTCGACCTGCGCACGCGGGTGTTCCGCCATGTCGAGGCCCAACCGCTGGCGTTCTTCACCCGCACCCAGACCGGGGCCCTGATCTCGCGGTTGAACTCCGACGTCATCGGCGCGCAGCAGGCGTTCACCTCGACCCTGGGCGGGGTCGTGGGCAACGTGATCACCCTCACCGTCATCCTCATCGCGATGTTCGCGCTGTCGTGGCCGATCACGGTGATCAGCCTGATCCTGCTGCCGCTGTTCCTGATCCCGGCGCGGTACATGGGGCGCCGCCTGCAGGCCCAGACCCGCGAGCAGATGCAGCTCAACGCGGACATGAGCTCGATGATGACCGAGCGCTTCAACGTGTCCGGTGCGCTGCTCGTCAAGCTGTTCGGCCGCCCGGAGGAGGAGGCGACGAGCTTCGCGGGCAAGGCAAGCCGGGTCCGGGACATCGGCGTGGAGATCGCGATGTCGAACCGCTACTTCTTCACCGCCCTGACGTTGGTGGCGTCCGTGGCGACGGCCATCGCCTACGGCGTGGGCGGCAACCTCGTCATCGACGGGACCCTGACGATCGGGACCCTCCTGGCGATCACGGCTCTCCTGGCCCGGCTCTACGGGCCCCTGACCGCGCTGAGCAACGTCCGGGTGGACGTCATGACCGCCCTGGTGTCCTTCGAGCGGGTCTTCGAGGTCCTGGACCTCGAGCCGCTGGTCTCCGAGGCGCCGGACGCTGTGGCGATCCCCACCGGCCCGACGGCCGTGGAGTTCCGCGACGTGCACTTCACCTACCCGGGAGCGGACGAGGTCTCGCTGGCATCCCTGGAGTCCGTGGCCCGCCCGGACTCCCGCGGGCGTGGTGAGCCGGTCCTGACGGGCGTCGACTTCCGGATCGAGCCGGGGCAGATGTTCGCCCTCGTCGGACCATCCGGGGCGGGCAAGTCGACGATCACCAGCCTGGTGACCCGGCTGTACGACACGACGTCCGGTGAGGTCCTCGTCGGTGGCGTGGACGTGCGCGATGCCACGCTGTCGAGCCTGTCGGACGCGATCGGAGTGGTGACGCAGGACTCGCACATGTTCCATGACTCGATCCGGGGCAACCTCACCTACGCCCGCCCCGGTGCGACCGACGAGGAGCTGGTGGCCGCCTGCGCGGACGCCCAGATCGGGGACCTGCTCGCGTCCCTGCCCGACGGGCTGGACACGGTCGTGGGGGAGCGCGGCTACCGGCTGTCGGGCGGCGAGAAGCAGCGCCTGGCGATCGCCCGCCTGCTGCTCAAGGCGCCGAACGTGGTCGTGCTCGATGAGGCCACCGCGCACCTGGACTCCGAGAGTGAGGCGGCGGTCCAGCGCGCGCTGGCCACCGCCCTGGCCGGTCGCACCTCCTTGGTCGTGGCGCACCGCCTGTCGACGATCCGAGCCGCCGACCAGATCCTCGTGATCGACGGCGGCCGGGTGGTCCAGCGGGGCACGCACGACGAGCTGCTGGCCGCCGGCGGACTCTACGCCGACCTGTCCCGCACGCAGTTCGGCGCCGACTCCGAGGCCGACGACGTCCCGGTCGACGCGACCGACCTGGCCTACTCCTGAGCGCGGGGTGCGTGGGATGGGCGTGCTCGCTGCGGGGGATCCGTGCCCGGCCCGCTGAGGCTGCGGGGGTCGGTGGTGATCCCCGAGGCCGAGCTCGCGTGGCGCTTCTCCCGGTCGTCGGGTCCCGGTGGCCAGGGCGTGAACACGACCGACTCCCGCGTCGAGCTGCTCTTCGACGTGGCCGCGTCCCCGTCGCTGGGTCCCGCCCTGCGGGCCCGGGCGCTCGCCCGCCTGGGGCCGCGGCTGTCCGGGGGCGTCCTGTCGGTCACGTCGTCCGAGCACCGGTCCCAGCTGCGCAACCGGGAGGAGGCCGAGCGCCGGCTGGCGGCGATCCTCTCCGAGGCGATCGCCCCGCCCCCGCGGCCGCGGCGGCCGACGAAGCCGACGAGGGGCTCGGTCAACCGGCGCATCGCGGTCAAGAAGCGCCGGTCCGAGGTCAAGCGGCTGCGCCGCCCCGACGTCCGGGAGTGAGCCGACATGGGGACCTTCAGCACTCGTCGGCGTGACGGGTGCAGCGGGACCATGGCGTGAGGAGGTGATGGCGATGTCGACCATGGCCACGATCCCCACTCCTGAGACCAAGGCCGTCGCCAACGGATGGGTGGCGTTGATCGGCTTCTCGTTCCTTGCGTTCCTTGTCGGGGCAGGGGTTCAGATCGGGCTCATGATGCTGATGGACAACCTCTACGGGGCCTGCGTGCAGTCGATGGGACCTTGCCCCCAGGGTTCTGAGTACACCGCGTGGCAGGAAGTGGCCGTGACCGTCCCGACGTACCTCATCTGGATCACGCCGGCGATCATCGCCGCGCGCAGGGGTCAACGGCTCGCAGCGAGGGGTGTGCATGGCGGGCGGGGCCTGATGGTCGGTGGCCTGGTGCTGATCGCGCTGGCGACGGTTGCCGGGTTCCTGATGTGGTGGATCCCCGGGATCTGACGGCGGTGACGGTCACAGGGCGCGCAGGGACCCACCGTCGACCGGGATGAGGCTGCCGGAGATGTAGGACGCCGCAGGGCTGAGCAGGAAGGCGGCCACCCGGCCGAACTCCGCGGGGTCGCCGTAGCGGCCCAGGGGGATGGCAGCCTCGTTGCGGCGGCGGGCGGATTGGGCATTGCCCTGCGCGGCGTCCAGGGCGATCGTGCGATCTGTGGCGATCCGGCCGGGCATCACCCCGTTGACCCGGATCCCGCGGGGCCCGAGCTCGTCGGCGAAGTCCTTCACGAGCATGGCCAGGCCCGGCCGCAGCCCGTTGCTGGCCGTGAGCCCGGGGATGGGGGACTTGGCGGACGTGGACAGGACGGCCAGGAGCGACGCGCCCGTGCCGATGGGTGCATCGGGGTCGACGGTGGCGGCCGAGGCCACCGCGCGCATCATCCGGACCGCGCCGAGGTGGACCGACTCGAAGGAGGCGCGCCACTGCTCGTCGGTGACGGTCATGGGGGTCCCGGGCGCCGGTCCGCCGACGCTGATCAGGGCGCCGTCGAGTCGCCCGAAGCGGCCCACGGTCCCGGCCACGAGCCGTTCTGCGGAGTCGGGGTCGGCGAGGTCGGCGGAGATCGCCACCGCGTTGGCTCGCCCGAGCAGCTCCACGGCGTCGGCGAGGTCCTTGCCCTCGCGCGCCGACAGCACCACGGTGGCTCCCTCGGCCACGAGCACCTGGGCGGTGGCCAGTCCGAGTCCCCGGGAGGCCCCGGTCAGCAGGTACGTGCGCCCAGCGAGTCCAAGATCCATGGTCGGCATTGTGCTCCCGATCCCGACCGTGATGGGGGAGCCGCTCCGCAGGCCCCGCCGGAAGTGACCCGGGGCTGTGGGGGTCAGGGGGAGATGGTCCAGCGGGTCGTCGGCTCGGGGTCCCGGCCGCAGGACAGCAGGGCCGTGCTGCGGGAGCGGACGCAGCTCGACCTCCAGCGGCCGCTGCGCGTCGCGGGGATCCCAGCCGCGGACGTGGGCGTGCATCCGGTCGGGATCGTCCGACGGAGCCAGGCCGACCGGCAGCGGCGCGAGCCCGCGTACCCGGTGACGGCGCGCGCGTGGGCCTCAGCCACCTGGGCCGGCTCGTCGAGGGTGCTGAGGCCCCGCAGGGTCCCGGCGACCATCTCACCGTGCGCCCGCATCCCCGAGCAGGGCCGTGGCCCACGTCGCGTCCAGGCGTCCGTGCAGTGCCCCGACGGGCAGGAGCAGCGCTGTGGGGGCGAACCGGTGGCCCCCGAGGTGCGTGCAGGTCAGCACCCTGTCGGCATGCGGACCCCGCCACAGCGCGTCGGCCAGCCGACCCCCGGAGTGCCCGCAGCAGCGGTCGCGTCGACCGTTGGCGCACACGAGCAGCAGGGGGTCGGGATCAGCGCGCCCCCAGTCGCGCAGGGACCCTGCGGCGATGTCGGCCAGGTCCCAGCCGGCGACGACCTCGGGCGGACTCGACCCGCCCGACCCGCAGCGTGGGGGTGGGTGTGCAGTACCCGACCCACACCCGGACACCGGTGGTCGGACGCACCGCCCCGGGCGGTGGTCGACGCAGGCCGATGGCCCCACGGGAACAGCCTCGGACGCCGACCCGGGTTGGGGCGTCGTCCTGGGGCCACGTGCCATCAGCACGCGGACCCCGTGACCGCTTCGGGTCAGCGCGGCGTCACCCCAGCCGGGGACGTGCTCCACGGCCACCCAGACGTCGGCCCGGGGCGCGGTCCCCGCCAGGGGTTCCTGCGCCTCGCCGGGACGCGTCACTGCACCGGATGCCCTCCGGACCGGGCCCGCCGCCGGAGGGTCCGGTCGGACCGGTCATACCCGGGCCGACACCGCAGCGGGGGCCGAGGCGCAGGGTGCGCCGGAGCCATCCCGGCGGTTGTCCGGCTCGGGCAGGTCGATCGGCTCGCCGCTGCTGGTGGCCGCCGCCGCGGGCCACGTGGTGATCCAGCCCCGCGTGAGCACGTCCTCACCCTTGAGGAAGCGGTGGGCGCGCACGCCGCCCGTCGCCCGACCCTTGCCCGGGAACACCTCGCCGTGGGTCACCTTCAGCGAGCCTCCGGCGTCCAGCAGGGCGGCGGAGTCGGAGGCGAGGGTCACCACCACGCCGGGACTCCGCGGCCCCCAGACGCCGAGGGCGATGACCCGCGCGCCCCCGGCGAGCTTGATCCCGGCCATGCCGCCGGCGGCGCGCCCCTGTGGGCGCACAGAGGAGGCGGGGAACCGCAGCAGCTGGGCGTCGTCGGCCAGCAGCACGAGCTCGTCGTCGTCGGCGACCGGCAGCGCGCCGACGACGACGTCGCGATCCGCCAGCCGGATGACCTCCCAGGCGTCCCGGTTGGGCGCGGGCTCGTCGGCCACCCGCTTGATGACCCCGGAGGCCGTGGCCAGGGCCAGGGTGGGGGCCCCGGGCAGCAGGCTGGCCAGGCCGACGACGGACTCGCCGCGCTCCAGGGTCAGGAAGGCCCCGAGCGGCGCCCCACCGGCCAGGCTCACCGCACCGGCCGTCCCGGGCAGGCTGGGGAGCTCCAGGACGTGTGCGCGCACGATCCGCCCGGCCGAGGTGACCACGCCGACGTGGCCGCGGACGGTGGCGTTCGCGCGGGCCACGACGACGTCGTGGGTCCCTCGTGGGCCGCTGGGGGTGCCGCCCGCGGCCGTCGGGCTCCGGGAGGGCCCGACGGGCGATGAGCCCGGTGCTGGACAGCAGCACCTCGCACGGGTCGTCGGCCAGCTCCAGCGGTGCGGCCGACGCGGCGGCACCGCGCACGGGCACCGGCCCCTCGAGCAGGACCGTGCGGCGCGGGGTGGCGTGGGCCGCGGCGACCTCGGCCAGCTCCGTGGAGACGAGGTCCTTGAGGGCCTGGGGATCGGTGAGCAGCCGGTCGAGCTCGGCGATCGTGCGGGCGAGGTCGTCGCGCTCGGACTCCAGCTCGATCCGGCTGAACTTCGTCAGCCGGCGCAGCGGCATCTCGAGGATGTAGTTGGCCTGCACCTCGGACAGGTCGAAGACGCTCATCAGGCGTGCGCGGGCAGCCGCGGTGTCGTCACTGGAGCGGATGACCGCGATGACCTCGTCGATGTCCAGGATCGCGATGAGCAGGCCGTCGACCAGGTGCAGCCGGTCCGCGGCCCTGGTCCGGCGGAACTGGCTGCGCCGGCGCACGACCTCCAGCCGGTGGGCGAGGTAGACCTCGAGCAGCGCCTTGAGCCCGAGGGTCTGCGGCTGGCCGTCGACGAGCGTCACGTTGTTGATCCCGAAGGACTCCTCCAGCGGGGTGAGCCGGTACAGCTGCTCGAGGACCGCCTCGGGCACGAACCCGCTCTTGAGCTCGATGACCAGGTGCAGGCCCTTCTCGCCGTCGGTGAGGTCGGTCACGTCGGCGATGCCGGTGATCTTCTTCGCGTTGTAGAGCTCGCGGATCTTCTCGATCACCTTCTCCGGGCCCACGTTCCAGGGCAGCTCGGTGATCACCAGGCCGGACCTGCGGGCGGTGATCTGCTCCACCCTGGCCGTGGCGCGCATCCGGAAGCTGCCGCGGCCGGTGTGGTAGGCGTCGCGCACGCCGTCGAGGCCCACGATCCGGCCCCCGGTGGGCAGGTCCGGGCCCGGCACGAAGCGCATGAGGTCGTCGGTGGTGGCCTCGGGGTGCGCCAGCAGGTGCCGTGCGGCGGCGATCACCTCGCCGAGGTTGTGCGGGGCCATGTTGGTGGCCATGCCCACGGCGATGCCCGAGGCGCCGTTGACCAGCAGGTTCGGGTAGGCCGCCGGCAGGACGACGGGCTCGAGCTCGCGGCCGTCGTAGTTGGGCGCGAAGTCGACGACCTCCTCGTCGAGGCCGGCGACCATGGGGATCGCCGCGGGGTCCATCCGGCACTCGGTGTACCGGTAGGCGGCGGGGCCGTCGTCGAGGGACCCGAAGTTGCCGTGGCCGTCGACCAGCGGCATGCGCAGCGAGAACGACTGCGCCATGCGCACCAGGGCGTCGTAGATCGCCGCGTCGCCGTGCGGGTGCAGCTTGCCCATGACCTCGCCGACGACGCGGGCGCTCTTGACGTGCCCGCGGTCGGGGCGCAGGCCCATCTCGTTCATCGTGTAGAGGATCCGCCGCTGCACCGGCTTGAGCCCGTCGCGGGCGTCGGGCAGGGCCCGGGAGTAGATGACCGAGTAGGCGTACTCCAGGAACGAGCCCTGCATCTCGCTGGTGATGTCGATGTCGACGATCTGGTCGGCGACGGGCTCGCTGGGCGGTGGTGTGCGACGGGCCATGGTGCTCCTTGTGCGCGGCAGGCCCACATTGTCGCCGACGCGGGGCCCGACCGGGTCGACCGACGTGCCGGTGCCGCCTAGGGTGGTGCCGTGGCATCTGAGTACCCGGCCCACTGGGAGGCCGACGTGGTGCTCCGGGACGGTCGCCCGTGCCACGTGCGCCCGATCCGCCCCGACGACGCCCAGCGGCTTGTCGAGTTCCACTCCAGGCTGTCGGCCGAGACGATCTACTTCCGCTTCTTCGCCCCCTACCCGGAGCTCTCCGATCGGGACGTCGCGCGGTTCGTGAACGTCGACTACACCGACCGGGTCGCCCTGGTGGCCACCGAGGCCGGGGAGCTCATCGCGGTGGCGCGCTTCGACCGGCTGAACCCGCGCGACGCCGAGGTGGCGTTCGTCGTGCGCGACGACCACCAGAGCCGGGGCCTGGGTGCGGTGCTGCTCGAGCACCTGGCCGCCGCCGCGTGGGAGGTCGGGCTGCGCCGGTTCGTGGCCGAGGTGCTGCCCAACAACCGCAAGATGCTCGCGACGTTCCGCGAGGCGGGCTACGTGGTCAGCCAGCGGATGGAGGACGGGGTCTTCCACCTCACCTTCGACCTGGAGCCCACGGACAAGGTCCTGGACGTCCGCGCCGCCCGCGAGCACCGCACCGAGGCGCGCTCCGTGGAGCGGCTGCTCAACCCGGTCGGCGTGGCGGTCATCGGCGCCTCGCGGACCCCGGGGCGCATCGGGCACGAGCTCCTGCGCCACCTGCGTGACTACGGCTCGCAGGGGCCGCTGTACGCGATCCACCCGGAGGCGGACTCGATCCTCGGGGTGCCCGCCTACCCGCACATCACCGACATCCCGCAGCCGGTGGACCTCGCAGCGGTCGCCGTCCCCGCCGACTCGGTCCTGCCCGTCGTCGCCGAGTGCGCCGCAGCCGGGGTCAGCGGGCTCGTGGTGGTCTCCTCCGGGTTCGCCGACACCGCCACCGACGAGGGTCGCGCCCGCCAGCGCCAGCTGGTGCGCACCGCGCGTGAGTCCGGGATGCGGGTGGTGGGGCCCAACTGCCTGGGGATCATCAACACCGATCCACGGGTGAGCCTCAACGCGAGCCTGTCACCGCTGGTGCCGGGCCGGGGCCGGGTGGGCCTGTTCTGCCAGTCCGGCGCCCTGGGGGTGACCGTCCTGGAGACCGTGGCCAGACGGGGCCTGGGCCTGAGCAGCTTCGTGTCGGCCGGCAACCGTGCCGACGTGTCGGCCAACGACCTGCTGCAGTACTGGGAGTCCGACGCCGCGACCAGCCTGATCCTGCTGTACCTGGAGAGCATCGGCAACCCCCGCAAGTTCACGCGGATCACCCGGCGGCTGAGCCGCACGAAGCCGGTGGTGGCCGTGCGCAGCGGCCGGTACACGCAGACGCTGCCCCTGGGCCACCACGTGCGCCGCACCACGCTGCCCCCGGGTGCCGTGGACGCCGTGTTCGAGCAGAGCGGGGTGATCCAGACCTCGTCGCTGGGCGAGCTGTTCGACGTCGCCGCGATCCTGGCCTACCAGCCGCTGCCGCGCGGGGACCGGGTCGCCGTCGTCGGCACGTCGGCGGCCCTGGAGATCCTGGCGGCCGACGCGATCGAGTCGGTGCGCATGACCGTGGCCTACGGGCACCCCAGCCTGCCGCAGTCCGCGCCGGCCGCGGAGATCGCCGAGGCGCTGCGCGGAGCCGTCGAGCACACCGCCTGCGACGCCGTGGTCTTCGTCCACATCCCCAGCGTGGGGGCCGACCAGGCCGACGTCCACGCCGCGATCACCGACGTCAGCATCGACTCGAACAAGCCGATCGTCGCGATCATGCCCGCGGCCGACGGCACCGGGCTGATCCCGGCGGGGATGGGCCTGCTCCCGCTCAACGGGCCGGACGGGCGCCCGGAGCACGGGTCGGTGCCCACCTTCTCCAACGTCGAGGACGCCATCCACGCCCTGGCGCTGGTGCGCGGGTATGCCCGCTGGCGCGACGCCGAACAGGTCGATGTGCCGGTCTTCCCGGACGCGGATCCGGAGCGCGCCGGCGAGTCCTGGTGGCCGGGTGGCTGGCCGAGGCGCGCAAGGACTCCACCGCAGTCCTGCTCGAGGACGCCGAGGACCCCGACGCGATGGATCCCACCGCACCGGGCGTGGACCTGACGGCCGACCAGGTCGCCGAGCTGCTGGCCTGCTACGGGATCCGGGTGTGGCCCTCGCGCCCGGTGCGCTCCGAGGACCAGGCCGTGGCCGCCGCCGAGGAGCTCGGGTACCCGGTGGTGCTCAAGACGACGGCCCCCTGGCTGGCCCACCGGGTCGACCTCGGCAGCGTCCGGCTCAACCTGGAGTCCGAGCGCGCGGTGCGCGGGGCCTACCTGTCGATGGTCGCCCAGCTCGATGAGATGGCCGGCCACCGGCTGGTCGTGCAGTCGATGGCCCCGCCGGGGGTGGCCACGCTGGCAGGCGCGGTCGACGACCCCCTGTTCGGCCCGGTCGTGCGGTTCGGTGTCGGGGGAGTGGCCTCCGAGCTCCTCGGCGACCACGCGTACCGCATCCCGCCGCTGAGCATGGCCGAGGCCAGGCGGCTCGTGGCCGCCCCGAAGGCCGCCCCCCTGCTGCGCGGCTACCGGGGGGCCGACCCGGTGGACGTCGAGGCGCTGTGCCAGATCATCGCGCGGCTCGGGCTCCTGCTCGACGAGGTGCCCGCCCTGGCCTCCCTGGACCTCAACCCGATCATCGTGTCCGGGCTCCGGGGCGGCGGTCCTCGGGGCCAGCGGGACGGATCCGGATGCAGTGGCAGCGGCTGGACGTCGGGGTCCGCCGGCTGCTCGACGCCTGAGGAACGTGGGAGGATTCCCCGGTGAACCCCAAGTCCCAGTTGCGCTCCGAGATCGCCGCGTCCGGCTACTACCCGGAGCTGGTCGCCGACACGATGGCCACCGCGCTGGCCGACGAGGAGCCGCTCAGCTACGTCATCCAGCACGAGGCCACCTTCGACCGCGAGGAGCTGCGCCGGCACATCTCGCTGCTCCTGCTCACCACGACCCGCCTGCTCGTGCTGCACATCGACGACTTCCCGCCCGACGAGACCTGCCCCGTGCCCTACGCCTCGGCGAACTCCGAGGCCGTGCGCCTGGCCGACGTGAAGTCGGTGGTCGTGAACCGGATCGTGGGCAACCCGGCGCTGCACAAGCCCGGTGGTCCGGTGCGCGAGGTCATGCTGACCATCGGGTGGGGTGCGGTGTCGCGGCTCGACCTCGAGCCCGCGGGCTGCGGCGACCCGGACTGCACCGCCGACCACGGCTTCACCGGGGCCGCCTCCAACGACGACTTCTCGGTCCGCGTCTCCGAGGCCGGCGACGGCGCCGAGGCGGTGGTCCGGACCCTGGAGTTCGCGGCCGCGCTGTCGGCGGCGATCAGCCAGCGCGCGCAGTGACCCCGCGGCCGCTGGCCGAGCTCCTGCCCGCCGCCGCCCACCTGCTCGGCGTGCCCGGGTTCCCGGCCAGGGGCAACCGGGCTCGTGGGCCCGCTGCGCGACGCCCTCGGTGGCCCGCAGCACGTCATCGTGCTCCTGGTCGACGGGCTCGGAGCGCTGCAGCTCGCTGCGCACGCGTCCGAGGCGCCCCGGCTCTGCGCCATGCGCGGAGCTCGGCCCGCTCGTGGCGCCGTTCCCCTCGACCACCTGCGTCTCCCTGACCAGCCTGGGCACGGGCCTCCCGCCGGGCATGCACGGGATCGTCGGCACGTCGTTCCGCCTCGATGACGGCAGCGTCCTGGCGCCGCTGTCCTGGGGTGCGGACCCCAACCCGATCGCCACCCAGCCCGAGCCGACCGTCCTCGAGCGGGCGGCCAGTGCCGGGGTCCTGGTGACCAGTGCCGCACCTGCGGCCCACCGCACCAGCGGGCTGACCCGCGCGGCCCTGCGCGGGGGCGAGTACCCCGGGGCGGACACCCTGCCGGCCCGCCTGGCGGTGGCCGCCGCGGCGATCAGCCGCGCGCGCGCCGGAGCACCGCGCCGAGCCTCACGTACGTCTACTGGCCGGACCTGGACAAGGCCGGGCACGTCCACGGCGTGGGCTCCGCGGCCTACCGCGCGAGCCCTGGCGCGTGGACTCGCTGGTGGCCGGACTGGTCGAGCTCGTGGCCGACGACGTGGCCCTGCTGGTGACCGCCGACCACGGGGTCATCGACGTCCCCGACGACCGGCGCATCGACCTGGAGGCCCGTCCGGCGCTGCGCCGGGACGTCGTCACGATCCTCGGTGAGCCGCGGGTGCGCCACGTCTACACGGTGGCCGGGCGCGCCGCGGAGGTCCGCGGCACCTGGGCCGGCGAGCTGGGGGAGCGGGCGGATGTCCGCACGCGCGCCGAGGTGGTCGAGCTGCTGGGCCCGGTGGACGACTGGTACGCCGACCGGATCGGCGACGTGGTCGCCATCGCGAACGCGGACTGGGCGCTGACCTCCGACCGGATCGACCGGATCGTGTCCGCGCTGCGCGGCCAGCACGGCGGCCTCACCGACGCCGAGGTGCTGATCCCGCTGCGCGTCGCGGGAGCCGCCGCCGGGTGACGGGCGGCGCCGCGGGCTACTTGCCGGGGCCGGGGCCGAACAGGATGTCGTCGAAGCTGGGCACGCTGGGCTTGCCCGTCGGCCGATGGGCCGGGGGTGCCGGGGCCTCGAACAGCGGGACGTCCTCGGCATCCGAGGTGGGCCTGGCCTCGCCCTGCTCGGCGCCGTCCTGGCCGTCCTCGACCTCGGCGTCGCCGTCGAGCCGCCTCGCCTCGACCTCGGCCTCGACCTCGGGCTGCTCGCCCTCGGCAGCCTCGCGCAGGGCCTCCTCGACCTCCTCGGCCGAGGGCTCCTCGAACTCGGCCTCGTCGGCGTCGTCCTCGAGGTCCGTCGCGGCCAGGTCCGAGTCGTCCCACGGCCCGACGGCCGCGATCGTCGGCTCCTCGTCGGCCAGGTCGTCCTCCCCGTCGTCGACGGGCTCGTCACCGGTTCGGGTGTGCTCCCAGGCGGGCAGGGACGTCACGACGGCGGGCTCGTGGTCGGCGTCGTCGTCCTCGTCCTCGAGCGGTGCGACGGTGGCCAGCATCGGGCGCGAGGCCGCCAGGTGCAGGGGTGCCTGCGGATCGATCGCGGACAGGGCGCCGGCGTTGTCGTCGACGACGGTCATGGTCCGGCTGACGCTGTCGTAGGTCCAGGTCGCCACGTGCGTGTTCGGGGGCAGGGGGAAGGTGGCGATGACGACCCACGTCCCGTCGTCGCGGCGCCACGCGTCCCAGGAGATGTCGGCGGCGTCCACGCCCTCGGCGTGCAGCCGCTCGGCGACGAGGTCGCCGAGCTCGATGTCGCCACCGGGCCGGCGCACCTCGGTCGCCTGGGCCTGCTGGGCCACCCACGCGCGCTCGGTGAGGACCGGGCCCTCGAAGCGCCGGATGTGCTCGATCGGCAGGCCGCTGGCCGCGGCCACGTCCTCGGCGGTCTGCCCGGAGCGGATGCGCGCCTGGATCTCCCGGGGGCGCAGCATCCCGGCCTGCTCGATCTCCACCTGCCCGATGCGGGCACGGTCGCGGCGCACGGCGGCCTCGATGCGCTCGTCGATGACGACGGAGTACTTCTGGCCGTCCTTGCCCGCCAGGATCAGGCGGGTGCCGTCCGGGGACAGCCCATCGAACCTCAACTCGCGCATCGCACTCCTCCAGCTGCCTCGTGGCAATCGGGCACATTGTGCCCCACTGCGGCACCCGGGGTGGCTGGTACGGCCCATGTCGGGGAGGATCGGTGACGTGGATGTCCTGCTCGTCGTGTCGTTCGGCGGCCCCGAGGGCCCCGATGACGTCGTTCCCTTCCTCGAGAACGTCACCCGGGGCCGCGGGATTCCCCGGGAGCGGCTGGTCGAGGTGGGTGCCCACTACGCCCACTTCGGCGGGGTCTCGCCGATCAACGGGCTCAACCGGGCGCTGGTGACCCGGATCCGCAGCGAGCTGGCGTCCCGCGGCGAGGCCATGCCGGTCCTGTGGGGCAACCGCAACTGGGAGCCCTACCTCGCCGACGCCCTGCGCGAGGCCCGGGACCTCGGGGCGACCCGGATCTTCGCCCTGCTCACCTCGGCGTACTCGTCGTACTCCGGGTGCCGGCAGTACCGCGAGAACCTGTTCGACGCCCTCGGGCAGGTGCAGTCCGAGGATCCGGGTTGGTCCCCCGAGGTCCTGAAGCTGCGCACCTACTTCAACCACGCAGGCTTCGTCGAGTCGATGGTGGATGCGACCAGGGCCTGCCTCGCGGACCTGCCCGAGGGCAGCCGACTGGTGTTCACCACGCACTCCATCCCCACCGCCGATGCCGACCGGTGCGACTACGTCGCCCAGCACCGTGATGTCGCGGACACGATCGCCCGGGCGCTGGGCCGTGCGACGACTGGGACCTCGTGTACCAGTCGCGCTCGGGTGCCCCGCACATCCCGTGGCTGGAGCCTGACGTCGGTGAGCACCTCCGTGCGCTGGCCGGGGCCGGGGTCCCCGGGGCCGTCATGGTGCCGATCGGCTTCGTCAGCGACCACATGGAGGTCATCTGGGACCTCGACACCGTCGCCGCCGAGCAGGCCCAGGAGGCAGGCATCCCGGTCGCCCGGGCCGCCACGGCCGGGACGGATCCGCGCTTCGTCGCGATGGTCGCCGACCTCCTCGAGGAGTCCCGGGCCCAGGCAGACGGCCTGCCGCGCGTGCCGAGCCCCACGACCGGCCGGCTGGGTCCCCGGGTGGTGCCCTGCGCCGCGGGGTGCTGCCCGAACCCCCGGGGGCCACGTCCGGCGCTGTGCGGGTCGGACGCATGATGGCCGCGGACACGGGCCAGCGGTCCCGGACCTCGGCCTCGACCACGACCTGCTCGACGTGGCCTGGCGGGCGGCCCGCGCCGCCGGGGACCTGCTGATGGCCGGGCGCGAGCAGGCGCTGACGGTCACCACCAAGTCGACGCTCACGGACGTCGTCACGCAGATGGACACCGAGGCCGAGGCCCTCGTGGTGGGCACGATCCTGGCGGTCCGTCCCGAGGATGGCCTGCTCGGCGAGGAGGGCGCCGACCGGCAGGGCAGCACCGGCGTGCGGTGGATCGTGGACCCGCTGGACGGGACGGTGAACTACCTCTACGCCCTGCCCAGCTGGGCGGTGAGCATCGCCGCAGAGGTCGACGGGGTGGTCGAGGTGGGGGTCGTCGATGTCCCGCGCTTCGGCGAGACGTTCGTCGCCGTCCGCGGGCAGGGGGCGGTCCGGGTCGCGGGCACGCGGGTCGAGCGGATCGTCCCGGGAGCGCCCGAGACCCTCAGCCAGGCGCTGGTCGCCACGGGCTTCGGCTATGCCGAGGCGCGCAGGGCAGGGCAGGCGCGGGCGCTGGCCGTCGTCCTGCCGGCTGTGCGCGACATCCGCCGGGCGGGGGCGGCGGCGGTGGACCTGTGCTGGGCGGCCGCCGGACGCGTCGACTGCTACTACGAGCGGGGCCTGAACCCGTGGGACTTCGCGGCCGGGGTGCTCGTCGCCACAGAGGCGGGCCTCGTCGCCGGGGGTCCTGGCGCCGGGCCGCCGTCCAGCGAGCTCACGTGGCTGGCCCCGGCACACCTGGCCCCGGAGTTCCGGGCCCTGCTGGCCGAGGCCGGCGCCGACCGCGACTGAGCGGCCCGCGCGCGCCGCGGTCGCGGTGGGGCTGTCAGCCGATGCGGCGCAGGTGCGCGTTGTACCAGTGGGCGTTGCGCACGTAGGTCTCGACCGACGACGCGATCATGCCCTCGGGGACGGCATCAGGGCGGATCCGCGCCGGAACGCCCATGGCCACGGCGCCGGAGGGCACCTCGGTCCCCGGGGGCACCAGGGCCTGGGCTGCCACCATGCCCCCGGAGCGGACCACGGCCCGGTGCAGCACGACCGAGCCCGACCCCACGAGGCTGTCGTCCTCGATCGTGCAGCCCTCGAGGTGCGCCCTGTGACCAATCACACACCGGGCGCCGATGATCGTGTCCTGCTCCTCGGTGCAGTGCAGGACGCTGCCGTCCTGGATCGACGTCTGGTCGCCGATCACCACCCGGCCCGTGTCCCCACGCAGCACCGCGGTGGGCCAGATCGGAGGCCTCGGCGCCCACGGTGACGTCCCCGATGATCACTGCCTCGGGATGCACGAATGCCGTGGGATGGATCGTCGGGGTGCGCTCCCCGATGGCGTACAGGGCCATCCGAGTTCCTCCTGTCGGGCCCGTGGGCCGTGTCGTGCTGCTCCTGGGATCATGATGCGGCACAATGCGCTCCGCGGCTCGGGCATAAACTCCCGGCGACGTGACGTTGTACCCATCCAACACCGATCCCATCATGGGGGGAGCACGAGCATGGCCACCGACTACGACGCGCCGCGCAAGACCGAGGACGACGCTCTTGCCGAGGACAGCATCGAGGAGCTGAAGGCCCGCCGGATCGACAAGGCGGCCTCGACGGTCGACGTCGACGAGACGGAGCTCGCGGAGAACCTCGAGCTGCCCGGCGCCGACCTCTCCGACGAGAGCCTGAGCGTGCGGGTCCTGCCGCGGCAGGCCGACGAGTTCACGTGCGGTCGCTGCTTCCTGGTCCATCACCGCAGCCAGCTGGCCGGGGAGAAGGACGGCATGCCGATCTGCAAGGAGTGCGCCGCCTGACACGCTGGTGCCCGGTGAGGGTCGCGTTCAGGCGATGCTGGTCCAGGTCAGTCGTCCTCGGAGTCGAAGACCTGCCAGAGGATGACCTCGATGAGGGCGATCGTCCCGGCCATCGCCGCTGCCCAGAGCACCTTGGAGAGCATCGAGGCCTCGCGGTTGTAGATCACGGGCGCGGGCTTGCCGGTCCGGGCCTCGTAGCCACGCATCGCGCCCTTGCGGACCACCCACGTCGCCCCGATGGTGATCAGGGGGCGGGCGGTCTGCAGGGCGGTGCGGGCGGAGCTGGTGGCGGGTGCGGTGGCGGTGGTCATGGCGACAGCCTGCCACGGGCCGTCTCGATCGCGCGCGCCAGTCGCTGCGGGTGTCGACGAGGCCAGCAGCCAGGTCCGGTGAGGGTCCTGCGGGTCCGTCACCTCGACCACCACGGCACCCGGCCCGACCCCGGGGCGGAGCAGCATGAAGGCCGTGGGGTCCCCCTCGGGACCGCGTGCGGTCCGGGCCTGGTCGGCGTCCAGTGCCAGGACGCGTCCGGTGGCCTCCCACTCGATCACGGCGCGCCCGGCGCGCAGGGACCTGTCGGTGACGGTCGAGGGAGACCGCGCTGCGGGCGATCAGGAGGGCGGCGACCACGGCGCCACCGATCGCCACGAGCCACCCGTACCTGGCGCCCAGGGAGTTGCCGTAGGCGATGGCCAGGGCGCCGATGCTGCCCAGCGCCACGATCCAGACGACCGGACCGGGCCAGAGGCGCTCCCGGTACCGGGCGGCAGCGGGGTCATCGGGGGCAGGCACGCGCCCAACTCTGGCATCCCACCCCGCCGGGGGCCGACGGCAGGGTCCGCGCGAACCCCCCGGCAGGGTGCCGACCGGCGCCTCAGTAGGGTCAGGGCGTGATGGAACCCGAACCGATCGGGCCCGCGACGACCCCGGGGCCCGAGGCCGTGCTCCCGCCGCGCAGCCCCGACGCGGCCCCGCCCGGCGCCGTGATCGCCTCCCACTACCGGCACTGCTTCGGCTGCGGTGCGGAGCACCCGACCGGGCTGCACATGCAGGTGCAGGCCGGCGAGGGCCTGACCCTCACGGCGTCGTTCGAGGTCGGGCCGGCCCATCAGGGCGCCCCGGGACTGGCCCACGGGGGACTGCTGACCGCAGCGGTGGACGAGGTCCTCGGTGCGGTGAACTGGCTGCTGATGCGCCCGGCCGTCACCGCTCGGCTCGAGACGAACTTCGTCCGCCCGGTCCCGGTCGGGTCCGTCCTGGAGTTCCAGGCGCGGATCACCGGGGTGTCGGGCCGCAAGGTGTACACGGCGGCCATCGGGCGCCTGGGCCCTGACGGTCCGATCGCGGTGACCGCCTCGGCGCTGTTCATCCAGGTGGAGATCGGGCACTTCCGCTCCCACGGGCGGCCCGCCGAGGTCGCGATGGCCATCGCCGACGGCGACGCCGGCCCCCCCGCGGAGATGAACCCGTGACCGACGTGCTGATCACCCGCCTCGATCCGGGGGTGCCCACTGCCCTCCTACGAGCATCCCGGCGACGCGGGGGCGGACCTGGTGACCACCGTGGACGCCACCCTCGCGCCCGGGGAGCGGGCGCTGCTGCCCACCGGGATCGCCATCGCCCTGCCCGACGGGTACGCGGCCTTCGTGCACCCCCGCAGCGGCCTGGCCGTCCGGTACGGCGTGTCGCTGGTCAACGCCCCCGGGACCGTGGACGCCGGCTACCGCGGCGAGATCAAGGTCAGCGTGATCAACCTGGACCCGAGCACGCCGGTGGTGTTCCACCGTGGGGACCGGATCGCCCAGCTGGTGATCCAGCCGGTGGTCCGGGCGCGGTTCCACGAGGTGGCGACCGCTGCCCGGCTCGGCCCGGGGCGAGGGCGGCTTCGGTTCCACGGGCGGCCACGCCGCGGGGTAGCCTGTGATGGCTGCGCACCACCCGACTGGAGGCTTCCATGGCCCTGTTCAAACGACGCTCGACGGCCCGAGGACGCCGACATCCCTGACGACGGCGTGGAGGTCCCCGACGTCGAGGACCTCGACGCGCCCGAGGGTGCCGAGCCCGAGGAGGGTGCCACCGACGGCGGCCGTGGCGGCTTCGACCGCGCGAACGGGCCCTTCGACGAGTCCGAGTCCGACCTCGCCGACCAGGACGTCCCCCGGCTGGACCTGGGGTCGCTGCGCATCCCCGGCCTGCCCGGCATCGGCGTGCAGGTCGAGGCCGACCCGAACACCCAGGAGGTCCGGGCCGTCACGGGCGTGGGCGACCAGGCAGCCGTCCAGCTGCAGGCGTTCGCCGCGCCGCGCTCCGAGGGCCTGTGGGACGAGATCCGGGCCGAGATGCTCGCCGAGCTCGCCGAGACCGCGGGCGCGAAGGTCTCCGAGGGGCAGGGCGCCTTCGGCCCCGAGGTCCGCGGGATGCTCCCGGCACGCACCCCCGAGGGCGAGCAGGTGACCCAGCCGGTGCGCTTCGTGGGCATCGACGGGCCGCGGTGGTTCCTGCGCGCCGTCTTCCTCGGGCGGGCGGCGGTCGAGCCCGACCCGGACGACGCGCTGCACCAGCTCGTGCGGCAGACGATCGTCGTGCGGGGCGCCTCGGCGATGGCCCCGCGGGACCCCCTCCCGCTGACCCTGCCGGCGCAGCCCGTGACCGCCGAGGACGACGCGGCTGAGGCGGACCCGGCCGAGGACCAGGGGGACGGGGCCGACGGGAGGTTCGCCGACCTCGATCCCTTCGAGCGGGGTCCGGAGATCACCGAGGTCCGCTGAGCCAGTCGCCGTCGTCGGCGCCGCGAGGGTGTCGGCCGACTGGTCGGCCGGTGGCGGCGGACGCCGCTACCCTTGTGGTGTGTCGACGACCAAGCCCAACGTGATCCAGCGGATCGGCGCGAGCCTGGCCAAGAGCAAGTCCGAGCAGCACGCCGAGGCCCTGCAGGGCTCGGTCACGGCCGCGGGCGCGACCCCGATCAGCCGAGTGCATCCCCGGCCAGGAGTCGACCGTGTCCGGCGTCCTGCGCTCGGTGACCCTGCGGCCCGCGGGACACCGTGCCGGCGGTCGAGGCCGAGCTGTACGACGGCTCCGGGCAGGTCCGCCTCGTGTGGCTGGGCCGGCGGCAGATCCTGGGCATCACCCCGGGACGGGCCCTGGTCGCCACCGGCAGGATCACCTGCAACGAGACCAACCCGACGATCTTCAACCCGCGCTACGAGCTGCGGGCCGCCACGGGCGGCATCGTGAACCCGGAGCCGCCGAGGGCCGCGTGCCGTCCCCGACCGCCCTGAGCGCGGACGACCTCGGGCGTCGACCGGCGCGATGCTCGACCAGGCGATCGGCGGCTGGCGCGGGCATGATCGACTCGGGGCTCCCGGCGGCGGTGTTCGTCATCGTCTACCTGGTCACGTCCCAGCAGCTGCGGCCCTCGGTGATCGCCGCCCTGGTCACCGGGCCTGCTCATCGCTGTGGTCGGCGCCTGGTGCGCCGCGAGTCCCTGCAGCAGGTGGTCGCCGGGTTCTTCGGCGTGGCGATCTCGGCGTTCGTCGCCACCCGGACCGGGCGGGCGGAGAACTACTTCCTCATCGGCATCCTGATCAACGTGGGCTACATGCTGGTCTACGCGGTCTCGTGCCTCGTCCGGTGGCCGCTGCTGGGGCTCATCGTCGGCTACGTGCGCGGCGATGCCACCGGCTGGCGCGACGACCCCCGGCAGTACCGCGCGTACGCCACGGCGTCGTGGATCTGGGTGGCGATGTTCGGCCTGCGCCTGGTCATCCAGCTGCCGCATGTACTTCGCCGGTGCGGTCGGGCTGCTCGGAGTCGGCCAAGCTCGCCCTGGGCTGGCCGCTGTTCCTGCTCGCGGCCTACCTGAGCTACCGGATCATCCATCCCGTGCTGCCAGAGCAGGGCGAGCCGCCGAGGCGGCGCTCGCTGGAGACCTCGCTGGGACCGAGCCTGCGAGCCCGAGGGCTCCGCCTGGAGCCCGATCGGGCCGCCGCAGGACGCTCAGCGGCGACGGAGCAGCGGGCTGACTGGATGCAGCAGCTCCTGGTGGCCTCTCCTGGTCGGCGTGACACGAACAGCAGCTCGTCGCCGGCCTCGAGGGGATCGTCCGGGCTCGGGGCGATCACCTGGCCGCTGCGCAGGATGGCCACCAGCGAGGTGTCCGGGGGCCAGGCGACGTCGCCCACGCGATGCCGACCACGGGCGAGTCCGCGCCGAGGGTGAGCTCGACCAGGTTGGCGTTGCTCTGGCGGAAGGTGAACAGCCGCACCAGGTCCCCGACGGTCACGGCCTCCTCGACGAGGGCCGAGAGCATCTGCGGGGTCGAGACGGCCACGTCCACGCCCCAGGCCTCGTTGAACAGCCACTCGTTCTTCGGGTGGTTCACGCGGGCGACCACGCGGGGCACGCCGTACTCGGTCTTGGCCAGCAGCGACACGACCAGGTTCACCTTGTCGTCACCGGTGGCGGCGACGACCACCTGGCAGGTCTGCAGCTGGGCCTCCTCCAGGGCCGAGACCTCGCAGGCGTCGGCGCACAGCACGTGCGCGCCCGTCGACGACGCCGACCCGGGCGATGTCGGCCTCCTTGTCGATCAGCAGGACCTCGTGGCCGTTGCTGATCAGCTCGCGGGCGATGGCCCGCCCGACCTTGCCGGCCCCTGCGATGCAGACCCTCATCGATGTCCCTCCGGTGCGGCGCTGGAACACCTCCTGGATGTGGTCCTCGTCCTCGCGCATGAGCAGCACGTGCACGATGTCGCCGTCCTGGAGCACGGTCTCGCGGCTGGGCAGCACGGCCGACGCCGAACCGGGTGAGGAACGCGATGCGCGCCCCGGTGGCGTCCTGCAGGTCGTGCACGAGCCGACCCACCCAGTCCGGGTGCACCTTCATCTCGGCCAGGGCGATGGTGCCGCTCGGCGTCGGTCCACTCCTCCTGGGCGCCGCGGGGGAGCAGGCGGCGCAGCATCTGGTCGGTGGACCAGGCCACGCTGGCGACGGTGGGGATGCCCAGTCGCTGGTAGACCTCCGCGCGCCGGGGGTCGTAGATGCGGGCCACGACGTTCTCCACGCCGAACGTCTCGCGGGCCACCCGGGCGGAGATGATGTTCGTGTTGTCGCCGCTGCTGCAGGCCGCGAAGGCCTGGGCGTGGGCGATCCCGGCCTCGATGAGGGTGTCGCGATCGAAGCCGATCCCCACCACGGTGTTGCCGCCGAAGTCGGGGGAGCAGCTTGCGGAAGGCCTCCGGGTCCTGGTCGATGATCGCCACGGAATGGCCCTGCTTGTCCATGGTCTGCGCGAGCGCCGAACCGACTCGGCCGCAGCCGAGGATCACGATGTGCACGGCAGGAACGCTACACGCGGCCCATGGGACCTCGCACTGTGCGTAGCATTCACCCACGTGGGAACCTTCTCCGACGCCACCAAGCGGGTGCTGTTCGGGCGCGCCCTGCACACCAACCAGCTGGGCGAGACCCTGCTGCCCAAACGCATCGCCCTGCCCGTCTTCGCCTCCGATGCCCTGTCCTCCAACGGGTACGCGACGCAGGAGATCCTGCTCGTGCTGTCGCTCGGCGGGTACGCGCTGTTCCAGTACGCGCCCTGGGTCGCCGCAGCGGTCATCGTCGTGTTCCTGGTGGTGGTCCTGTCGTACCGGCAGAACGTGCATGCCTACCCGTCCGGGGGTGGCGACTACGAGGTGGTCTCCACGAACCTGGGTCCCCGCGCGGGGGTCGTTCGTCGCCAGCGCCCTGATGGTCGACTACGTGCTCACCGTGGCCGTGTCGATCTCCTCGGCCGTGGCCAACGCCGCGTCCGCGATCCCCTGGATGGGGCAGCACGCTGTCGCCATCGCCGTCGGGCTGACCGTCCTGCTCGCCCTGATCAACCTGCGCGGGGTGCGCGAGTCGGGAACCGCCTTCGCCATGCCCACGTACGCGTTCATCTTCGCGATCTTCTCGATGCTGATCTGGGCCGTGGTGCGGATGTGCGCGCGGCGATGTCCTGCTCGCCGAGTCGGCCGACTGGGTGATCAAGCCCGAGGCCACTTCGCCGGGGCCGCCCTGGTGTTCCTGATCGCGCGCGCCTTCTCCTCGGGCACGACCGCCCTGACCGGCATCGAGGCCATCAGCAACGGGGTGCCGGCGTTCCGCAAGCCGAAGAGCAGCAACGCGGCCACCACCCTGGCGATGCTCGGGGCGATCGCCATGACGATGTTCGGCGGCATCACCTGGCTGGCCGTCACCACCAAGGTGAAGGTGGCGGAGTCGACCGAGGACCTGATCGGCATGCCCCCGGGCACCGAGCAGAAGACGGTGATCGCCCAGGTGGCCCAGGCGGTGTTCTCCAACTTCACCCCGATGTTCGTCTTCGTCTCCGTCGTGACGGCCCTGATCCTGGTGCTGGCCGCCAACACCGCCTTCAACGGCTTCCCCGTCCTGGGCTCGATCCTCGCCCGCGACGGCTACCTTCCCCGCCAGCTGCACACCCGCGGTGACCGGCTGGCGTTCAGCAACGGCATCGTCACGCTGGCGGGTCTGGCGGGCATCCTGATCTACGTCTACAAGGCCAACGTCTCGGCCCTGATCCAGCTGTACATCATCGGCGTCTTCGTGTCGTTCACCCTGAGCCAGCTCGGGATGATCAAGCACTGGAACCGGCACCTGGCCACTGAGCGCGACCCGGCGGAGCGCGGGCGCATGAAGCGCAAGCGCCTGGTGAACAGCATCGGCTTCTGCATGACCGGCACGGTGCTGGTCATCGTGCTCACCACGAAGTTCACGCAGGGAGCGTGGATCGTCTGCATCGCCATGCCGGTCCTCTTCCTGATCATGGAGTCGATCCGCAAGCACTACGACCGGGTCTCGGTCGAGCTGGTCGCCGGCGACGACGAGAGCGTGACGCTGCCCAGCCGCGTCCACGCCATCGTGCTGGTCTCCAAGATCCACAAGCCCACCCTCCGGGCGCTGGCCTACGCGCGGGCGACGCGACCGACGGTGCTCGAGGCGGTCACCGTCGACGTCGACGACGACGCGACCGCCCGGCTCATCGCCGACTGGGAGCGGCGCCGGATCCCGGTGGCCCTCAAGGTCCTGGACTCGCCGTACCGGGAGATCACCCGACCCGTGGTCGAGTACGTCCGCGGGCTGAACCGCAGCTCCCCGCGCGACCTGGTCGTGCGTGTACGTGCCCGAGTACGTGGTGGGGCACTGGTGGGAGCAGTTCCTGCACAACCAGAGCGCGCTGCGGCTCAAGACCCGCCTGCTGTTCTCGCCCGGCGTGATGGTCGTCAGCGTCCCGTGGCAGCTGCTGTCCAGCGACCGGATCGCCGACGAGCCCGAGTCCCAGGCGCCGGGGGCCCTGCGCCGGGCCGAGCCGGACTCCGAGACGGCCGAGGCGTTCGTGGCCAGCGAGATGGGTGCCGGGCCATCGCCGCGCTGACCGGTGGCGTGGAGGTCGGCGACCGGGTCGTCGTCGAGGTCGGGGCGGTCGCCCACGGCGGGCACTGCGTGGCCCGGCACGAGGGGCAGGTGCTCTTCGTCCGTCACGCGCTGCCCGGCGAGACGGTGGTCGCGCTGGTGACGTCCGTCGGGCGCAAGGGCCGGTTCGTCCGGGCCGATGCGGTCGAGGTCCTCGTTGCCAGCCCCGACCGCCGGGTGGCGCCGTGCCCCGTCGCGCCGGGGTGCGGGGGCTGCGACTGGCAGCACGCAACTCCCCAGGCCCAGCGGCGGCTGAAGCAGGACGTGGTCCGGGAGGCGATGACCCGGTTCGCCGGGATCACGCTGCCGGACTCGTTCTCGGTCGATGAGGTCACCGATCCGCTCTCGGCTCGGGACGTGCCCGTGGTCGAGGGCCTCGGCTGGCGCACCCGCGGAACGCTGGCCGTCGATGCCGCGGGTCGCGCCGGGTTCCTGGGTCACCGCTCGCATCGCGTGGTCGTCGGGGGGCAGTGCCCCCAGCTGCACCCCCGGGTGGATCCGTTGCACCTCTTCGAGCGGTCCTGGCCGCCGGGCAGGGTCGGGTTCGTGGCGCCGTCGCTCGGCGAGCCCCTGGCGTTCACGGAGTCCGCGCCACCGGCAGGCGTGATCCACGAGCGCGCCGACGGGGTGACCTGGTCGGTCGCGCCCGACGGCTTCTGGCAGGTGCACCCCGGTGCCCCGGACGCCCTGGTCGGGCATGTGCGCCGCATGCTCGACCCGCAGGCAGGGGAGCGGCTCGTCGACCTGTACGCGGGCGTCGGGCTGTTCGGGCTCAGCCTCGCGCGCGGGGCCACCGGGGAGGTGGAGGTGACGCTCGTCGAGGGCGACCGGCGGGCCTGCGAGCTGGCCGCCGGGAACGCCGGGGACCTGCCGGCAACGGTGGTCCGGTCCGGGGTCGACCGCTGGGTGGCCCGGCCGGGTGCGCTGTCCGGCGTCGACCTGGTGGTGCTCGACCCTCCGCGGACCGGCGCCGGGGCGGCTGTCGTCGGGGCGATCGCCTCCGCGCGCCCCCGGGCTGTGGCCTATGTGGCCTGCGACCCGGTCGCCCTGGCCCGCGACCTGGCCACCTTCGGCGACCGGGGGCTGGTCCTCGAGGAGCTCGTCGCCCTCGATCTCTTCCCCACGACCCACCACGTCGAGTGCGTGGCGAAGCTTGTCCCCCGGTGATATCTTGATATCAAGATACTTTCGGATGGCGGGACACCGCGGGTGCCGGGGAGGCGCGATAGCCTTCCGCTGCGGTTGCTGAGGAGGAGTCTGCATGGCGAGCAAGGACAGTTTCGGGGCACGGGGCACGTTCGAGGTCGGCGGGACGGAGCACGAGATCTTCCGGATCTCGGCGGTGCCGGGTGCCGACCGGCTTCCCTTCACGCACAAGGTCCTCCTGGAGAACCTGCTGCGGACCGAGGACGGCGCCAACGTCACCGCCGACCAGATCCGCGCCCTGGGCGCGTGGGACCCGGATGCGGAGCCGACCGACGAGATCCAGTTCACCCCCGCCCGGGTGATCATGCAGGACTTCACCGGCGTGCCGTGCGTGGTCGACCTGGCCACGATGCGCGAGGCCATGAAGGACCTCGGGGGAGACCCCGCGAAGATCAACCCACTGGCCCCCGCCGAGCTGGTGATCGACCACTCGGTCATCGCTGACTTCTTCGGCACGCAGGACTCCGCGACCCGCAACGTGGCCCTCGAGTACGAGCGCAACCGGGAGCGCTACCAGTTCCTGCGCTGGGGCCAGACGGCGTTCGACGAGTTCAAGGTGGTGCCGCCCGGCACGGGCATCGTGCACCAGGTGAACATCGAGTCGCTGGCCCGGGTGGTCATGGTCCGCAACGGGCAGGCCTACCCGGACACGTGCGTCGGCACGGACTCGCACACCACGATGGTCAACGGGCTGGGCGTCCTCGGGTGGGGCGTCGGCGGGATCGAGGCCGAGGCCGCGATGCTCGGCCAGCCGGTGAGCATGCTGATCCCGCAGGTCGTCGGGTTCAAGCTGACCGGGGAGCTGCCCCAGGGTGCGACCGCCACCGACATGGTCCTGACGATCACCGAGATCCTGCGCAAGCACGGTGTCGTGGGCAAGTTCGTGGAGTTCTTCGGGGACGCCGTCGCGGGGGTCCCGCTGGCCAACCGCGCCACCATCGGCAACATGAGCCCGGAGTACGGCTCGACGGCCGCCATCTTCCCGATCGACGACGAGACCCTGCGCTACCTGCGCCTGACCGGGCGCACGCGAGGAGCAGGTCGCGCTCGTGGAGGCCTACTGCAAGGAGCAGGGCCTCTGGCACGACCCGTGCGGTCGAGGCCCGCTACACCAGCGTCATCGAGCTGGACCTCGGCACGATCGTGCCCTCGCTGGCCGGGCCCAAGCGGCCGCAGGACCGGGTGGCCCTGACGGACGCGAAGGCCGGCTTCCTGACCGCCCTGGGCTCCTACACCGATGATCCCGCCGCAACGGCGGACCTGAGCATCGAGGAGCAGGAGGTCTCGATCGGTCACGGCGCGGTGGTGATCGCGGCGATCACCTCGTGCACCAACACCTCCAACCCCTCGGTGATGGTCGCCGCCGGCCTCCTGGCCCGCAACGCCGTCGAGCGCGGGCTGACCCGCAAGCCGTGGGTCAAGACCACGCTCGCCCCGGGCTCGAAGGTCGTCTCGGACTACTACGACCGCGCCGGCCTGACCCCGTACCTGGACAAGCTGGGGTTCGACATCGTCGGCTACGGCTGCACCACGTGCATCGGCAACTCGGGCCCCCTGCCCGAGGCCGTGTCGGCGGCCGTGAACGCCCGCGACCTCGCCGTGGTGTCGGTGCTGTCGGGCAACAGGAACTTCGAGGGCCGGATCAACCCGGACGTGAAGATGAACTACCTGGCCATCCCCGCCGCTGGTCGTGGCCTACGCGATCGCCGGGCGGATGGACCTCGACCTGACGACCGAGCCCCTGGGCACCGACCCCTCGGGCACGCCGGTGTTCCTCAGCGACCTCTGGCCCTCGCCGGCCGAGGTCCAGTCGGTCATGGACGCCTCCATCGACGCCGAGATGTTCGCCTCGCGCTACGCCGACGTCTTCGCCGGCGACGAGGCCTGGCAGTCGCTGCCGACCCCTGTGGGTGACACGTTCGCCTGGGCGCAGGACTCCACCTACGTGCGCAAGCCCCCGTACTTCGACGGCATGGGCGCCCAGCCCGACCCGGTCACCGACGTCGTGGGGGCCAGGGTCCTGGCCAAGCTCGGCGACTCGGTCACGACCGACCACATCAGCCCGGCGGGCTCGATCAAGCCGGACAGCCCGGCCGGGGTGCTACCTGGCCGAGAACGGCGTCGCGCGCAAGGACTTCAACTCCTACGGCTCCCGGCGGGGCAACCACGAGGTGATGATCCGCGGCACCTTCGCCAACATCCGGCTGCGCAACCAGCTCCTCGACGGCGTGGAGGGCGGCTTCACCCGCGACTTCACCGTCGAGGGCGCGCCCGCAGTCCACGATCTACGACGCGGCGCAGTCCTACGCAGCCGCGGGGATCCCGCTGGTGGTGCTGTCCGGGCACGGAGTACGGCTCCGGCTCGTCGCGCGACTGGGCGGCCAAGGGCACGGCCCTGCTGGGCGTGCGTGCCGTGATCGCCGAGTCCTACGAGCGCATCCACCGCTCCAACCTGATCGGCATGGGCGTCCTGCCGCTGCAGTACCCGCCAGGGCCAGGACGCCGCCTCGCTGGGCCTCGAGGGCACGGAGGTGTTCTCGATCAGCGGTGTCACCGCCCTGAACGAGGGGACCATCCCGAGGACGGTGTCGGTGCGCGCCGAGAAGTCCGACGGCTCGGCCGTCGAGTTCGAGGCCGTCCTGCGCATCGACACCCCCGGCGAGGCCGACTACTACCGCAACGGCGGGATCCTGCAGTACGTGCTGCGCTCCCTGGTCTAGCCACCCGGCCGACCATCCCCACCCCTGCGGAGCACACTGGTTCCGGAGAGGTGGGGATCGCCATGAGCGAGAGCAAGGGCGCGGCAGCGGCTGGTGGGGGAGCGATCTACGGGCTGGGGATGTTCGGCGCGTGGGCGTGGTTCTGGCAGCAGGCGGACGGGTTCTGGGAGTACCTGCTGGCCATCCTGCAGGGCATCTTCTGGCCCGCGTTCATGGTCTACGAGGCCTTCCAGGCCCTGGGCAGCTGAACCGCACCCGTCCTGGGTCAGCCGGAGCGCGGCTCCACGTCGACCACGACCTCGTTGTGGCGCAGGAACGGCGGGATGAACGGCGCGTTGAACCGCGCCAGGCGCACGACGCCCACCGGGCTGCCAGGGCGAGCCGGCCAGCGCCGCCAGCAGTTGCTGCCCCCGCCTGTCGAGGTCGCTGGCGTTGCCCCAGCCCGAGAACCTCAGGGCTGCGGCGACCTGCTCGCGGGACCGTGCGCAGGTGCACCCGGGAGTCGGTCGGCGCCGGAAGGGTGTCGAGGTCGCGGTCCCTCGGGCATGACGAACGCCACGGTGTGGCCCTCCGCGCCCGGGGTCTGGACGACGGGCGCGGTCATCGCGATCTGGCCCTGGATGTAGCCGAAGAGCGGCCGGAACCCCCGGTTGCCCGCGTCGTCGAAGTCCCCGTCCACGACCACCTCGGCGATCGTGTGCTCGGGGTACCGGCGGATCTCGGCCTGGCCCCACGCGTCCGATGGACTCGAAGGGCTGCTGCTGCGTCATGGTCCCAGTGTCCCGCCGGATCGCGGCGCGGCGCAGGGGGCGGTCACAGCTTCGGGCGCCACCGCCGGCCCTGCAGCGCCTCCTCCACGAGCGCCACCTCGCGCACCTGGGCGGCCAGCTGGGCGCCCTCCTTGCTCAGCGCGTCCAGCGTCTCCTCGATGGCCTCGGGTGGGACGCTCCCCGCGAGGTCCCGCCGGGCGCCCGCGTAGGCGCGTCCGGGCGGCCTGCAGCGAGGCGTCCGCGTGCAGGGCGGCGAACCGGGCCAGGACCACCGGGTAGCGCCGGAGCACATCATGGCCGCGGTAGTCCGGGGGGCAGAGGTCCAGCAGCCAGCCGACCACCCGGTCGGGGAACTCCGGCGACTCCGGATCGGGCACGGCGCGCGGCCATCCGGGGGGCGTCGTCATGTCACCAGACTAGGGTCGCGCCGCCCGCGTGCGGGCCGGCTGTTCGCTCCTAGACTGGGCATACGACCGATCGAGGAGGAGGCACATGACGTGGGCGTGCTGGACGGCATCGACTCACCCGCCGACCTGCGCGCGCTGAGCTCCCGGGCAGCTCGACGAGCTGGCCGAGGAGATTCGGGCGTTCCTGGTCGAGAAGGTCAGCCGGACCGGGGGCCACCTCGGGCCCAACCTCGGCGTGGTCGAGCTCACCCTCGCGCTGCACCGGGTCTTCGACTCCCCGGACGACGTCCTGCTCTGGGACACCGGTCACCAGTCCTACGTGCACAAGATCCTCACCGGCCGCCGCGACGGCTTCGACCACCTCCGGCAGGAGGGCGGCATCTCGGGCTACCCCTCGCGCGCGGAGAGCCCCCACGACGTCATCGAGAACTCGCACGCGTCCACGGCACTGTCGTACGCCGACGGCATCGCGAAGGCCTTCGAGCAGGCAGGCACGCTCGGCCGGCGCCACGTCGTGGCCGTCGTCGGGGACGGCTCCCTGACCGGTGGGATGGCGTGGGAGGCGCTGAACAACATCGCCGACTCGCACCGGCCCGTGATCATCGTGGTCAACGACAACGAGCGGTCCTACGCCCCGACCATCGGGGGACTCGCCCGGCACCTGGACACCCTGCGCACGACCCGTGGGTACGAGCGGTTCCTCGACTGGGGCAAGGACGTCCTGGGGCGCACGCCGGTGGTGGGTGCGCCGCTGTTCGAGGCGCTGCACGGCGTCAAGCGGGGGGTCAAGGACGTCGTGGCCCCGCAGGGGATGTTCGAGGACCTGGGGCTGAAGTACCTCGGGCCGGTCGACGGGCACGACGTGGCCTCCGTGGAGTCCGTGCTGCGGGCGGCGCGCCGGTACGGCGGTCCGGTGATCGTCCACGTCATCACGCAGAAGGGGCGCGGGTACGCCCCTGCCGAGAACGACGAGGCCGACCGGTTCCACGGCGTCGGGATCATCGACCCGGAGACCGGGATCCCGGTGAGCAACGGCGGGCCGACGTGGACGGCGGCCTTCGCCGACGAGCTCGTGGAGATCGGCCGGGAGCGCCCCGATGTCGTGGCCATCACCGCTGCGATGCTGAGCCCCACGGGCCTGGACCGGTTCGCCGAGCAGTTCCCCGATCGCACCTACGACGTGGGCATCGCCGAGCAGCACGCCCTCACCTCGGCGGCGGGCATGGCCTTCGCGGGCCTGCACCCCGTGGTCGCGGTCTACGCCACGTTCCTCAACCGCGCGTTCGACCAGGTCCTGATGGACGTCGCGCTGCACCGCGCCGGGGTGACGATCATCCTCGACCGGGCCGGCGTCACCGGCGACGACGGGGCCTCCCACAACGGCATGTGGGACCTGTCCATGCTCGGCCTGGTACCGGGGATCCGGGTGGCCGCCCCGCGCGACGAGCAGACCCTGCGGCGCGCCCTGCGCGAGGCTGTCGCCGTCTCCGACGGACCGACGGTCGTGCGGTTCCCCAAGGGCCGGCTCGCCGAGCCGCTGCCGGCCGTCGGTGACAGCGACGGGGTCGACCTGCTGCACGCCGACCCCGAGCCCCAGGTCCTGATCGTCGGGGTGGGCAGCATGGCGGGCGTGGCGCGGGAGGCCGCAGCCAAGCTGTCCGCGGAGGGTGTGGCGGTGGCCGTCGCATCCCCGCTGTGGATCACGCCGCTGCCGGGGGCACTGGTGGACCTGGCCGGGGAGATCGGGCGGGTCGTGACCATCGAGGACAACGGGCTGGTCGCCGGTGTCGGGTCGAGCCTGGCGACGGCCCTGGCTGACGCCGGACTGGCCGTGCGGATGGAGAGGCTGGGGATCCCGCAGGAGTTCCTCGACCATGCCGGGCGCCCCGCCATCCTGGAGCGACTGGGGCTCACGGCCCAGGGGTGTGCCGACGCCGCCCGACGAGTGCTCCATCCGCCGGACTGATCGCCGTGGAGGGGGACCGGGTCGTGCTCCCGACGGGGGGCGGGGTGGCAGTGGATCGCAGTGGCCTGCTGCGGTCGGTCTTCGATGAGTCGCCGATCGCGATCCTCCGGGTCACCCGACCCGAGGGTGCGCCGGGCATCGTGGTGGACGCGAATCCCGCTGCCGTCGCCTTCCTGGCCAGCCGACCGCAGGACGTCGTCGGCACGTGCCTCGAGGAGCTCCTCCCCGGCGTGACGGCGGCGTTCGCCGACCCGGGGGAGTCCGGGCGGGCGCGGGCCATCCGGGTGCAGGACCCGGGCGGGTCGACGCGGTCGGTGGGTGGCGGTCACGCTCTCGCCGGTGTCCGAGGTGGACCGCTCGGGCCACCCGCTGGCCCTGGTGCTCCTCCACGACGTCACCGAGCAGTGGACCACACGCGCCCGCCTCGATCGGGAGGCACGCGAGGACCCGTTGACCGGCCTGATCAACCGCGGGGAGCTCCTTCGCCAGCTCGCCGCGCTCGACACGGAGTCCGGGGGGCCGCACGTGGGCGTGATCTTCCTGGACCTCGACGGCTTCAAGCTGGTCAACGACACCCGGGGCCATCAGGTCGGCGACGAGCTGCTGGTGGCGGTCGCGCGACGCATCCGCGCAGCCGTGCGCCCCGAGGACTCGCTGGCGCGGATCGGCGGGGACGAGTTCGTGGTCCTGTGCCCGAG
The DNA here is from genome assembly GCA_963729885.1 of uncultured Actinomycetes bacterium. Lineage (GTDB taxonomy): Bacteria > Actinomycetota > Actinomycetes > S36-B12 > CAIYMF01 > Prado023. The sequence goes on along the minus strand of CAVSQK010000051.1, from coordinate 24,992 downwards.
GCTGGCCGACCCCCAGGACGTGCGGGCCGTCGCCGAGCGCGTGCGGGCGACCCTGGACGAGCCCGTGAGCATCGAGGGGCGCGCCCACCGGATCAGCATGAGCCTCGGCATCTCCCTGGCGCGGGCGGACGTCGATCGATCCCGCGGACCTGCTGCGCCAGGCCGACATGGCGATGTACCGGGCCAAGGCCGCAGGCCGGAACACGGTCCGGCTGCACTCGGTCGAGATGGACGAGGAGCTGCGGACCGCCGAGCGCATCCGCGAGGCCCTGGGGGTGGCGCTGGAGGTCGAGCAGCCCGAGGACGGCGCCGGGCAGCCTGCGGGGCTCCTCCTGCACTACCAGCCGATCGTGGAGATCGCCACGGGCCGACTGGCGTACGTGGAGGCCCTGACCCGGCTGCAGCTCGCCGACGGGAGCCTGGTCTACCCCTCGCAGTTCCTGCCGGTCGCGGCGCGCGCCGGGCTCAACGGCGCTCTCAGCGAGCAGGTCCTGCGCCGTGCCCTGGGCCAACGGGCGATCTGGCGCGCCGAGGGGGTCGACGTGCCCGTCGGGCTCAACCTGGCGCGCGGCCAGGTCTACTCGGCATCCTTCGCCGGGGACGCGCTGCGGATCATCGCCGCAGCAGGGTGACGTGCCGGGTGCCGTGGTCTTCGAGATGGGGGAGTTCGGGCTGCTGGAGCCCACGGGCCCCGCGCAGCTGACCCTGCGCAAGCTGCGAACCTCCGGGATCGGCCTGGCCATCGACCACTTCGGCACCGGCTACTCGTCCCTGGGGGCGCTGCGGTTCCTCGGGCCGCACCGGGTGAAGATCGATCGCTCCTTCGTCGCCAGCATCACGGCGAGCAGCGCGGACCGGGCGATCGTGACGGCCGCGATCTCCGCCGCCCACGCCCTCGGCCAGAAGGTGGTGGCCGAGGGGGTGGAGACGCGCCAGCAGCTCGACGTGCTCCGGCAGCTGGGGTGCGACGAGGCGCAGGGCTACCTGGTGGCCCAGGTGCTGCGCGCCGAGGAGCTGGGACTGGCCGCGGCCAGGTGGATGCCGGACACCCTGGAGCGCACGGACCCCGGGACGGCCGGCTGACTCAGGCCGGCGACGAGGTGAGCGCGTCCTCGAGCAGCCCCGCTGTGAGCTCGACCTGCCAGGGACGGGCACCCGCGGCGCTGAGGGCTGCGGCCATGGCGCCGGCTCCCTCGGGGGGCTGCCACATCACCCGTCGGACGAGGTCCGGGGTCAGCAGGTTCTCCACGGGCACGGCCACCTGCTCGGAGAGGTCCTTGAGGGCCGCACGGGCACGGTCGAGCCGGGCTGCGGCGACCGGGTCGCGCTGGGCCCACGCCCGCGGCGGTGGCGGGCCGTCGCTCTTGAGGACCGCGAGGGGGAGGTCCTTCTCCGGGACGGCCCAGGCATCGCGCAGGGCGGCACCCCACGCCCGCTGGTAGCGGGACGCACCCCGACCGTGGAAGGCCTTGGTCGCCTGCAGGGCGCTGAGGTCCCGGGGCAGGGCCTGGGCGGCGGCCACGATCGACGAGTCCGGCAGGAGCCGTCCCGGTGCGGTGTCGACCTCCTGGCCGATCCGGTCGCGGGCCACCCACAGGTGCTCCACGATGGCCAGGGCGCGCCGCGACCGGATCTTGTGGATCCCCGAGGTGCGCCGCCACGGGTCCACCCGTGGCGGCGGCGGCGGGGCGTCGCGCACGGCTGCGAACTCCTGCTCGGCCCACTCCAGCTTGCCCGCCTGCTCGAGGCGTGCGCGCAGCTCGGTGCGCAGCTCGATGAGCACCTCGACGTCCAGGGCGGCGTACTCCAGCCAGTCCTGCGGCAGCGGCCGGCGGGACCAGTCGGCCGCGCCGTGGCCCTTGGCCAGGGTCAGGCCCAGGACGTCCTCCACCATCGGGCCGAGCCCGACCCGGGGCATGCCCAGCAGCCGCCCGGCGAGCTCGGTGTCGAACAGGGTGGTGGGGGCCAGCCCCAGCTCGGCCAGGCACGGCAGGTCCTGGCTGGCGGCGTGCAGGATCCATTCCGGGCCCGTGAGGGCCTCGGCAAGGCCCGGGACGCCCGGGAGGGCATGCGGGTCGATCAAGCGAGGTCCCGGAGCCCTCACGGCGGATCTGGATGAGGTAGGCGCGCTGCCCGTAGCGGTAGCCGGAGGCGCGCTCGGTGTCCACCGCGATCGGACCTGTGCCCGACTCCAGGTCGCGCAGGACGCGGGCGAGGTCCTCGGGGCTCTCGGTGACGCCCGGGAGCCCGTCGCGCAGCTCGAGCGCAGGCAGGGGCGTGGGCTCGGCGGAGTCGACAGGCTCGGCCTCAACGGGCTCGGCGGCGCCGGGCTCTGCGCCGGGCTCAACGCCGGCAGGCGCGCCCTCGACCAGGGCGGGGGACTCGGACACGGAGCCACCGTACCTGCGCCCGACCACGGCTCGGCCCACCGAACCGCCGAGGCGCTCCCTGTTCGACGATCTGCTCCCATCCACAGGGGAGCAGATCGTCCGTTCGGGAGCAGATGGCCGGCCGGCCTGCGGACGGACCGCGGGTGTGGGGTCGGCTGTCAGGCGACGACGCCGTGACGGAACCCGATCGCCACCATCTCGGCGCGGTCGCCGGTCCCGAGCTTGCGCCCGATGCGGGCCAGGTGGCTCTTGACCGTCAGGGCCGACAGGCACAGGTCCTCGCCGATCTGGCGGTTGGTGTGCCCCTCGGCGACCCGCTGCAGCACCTGCACCTCGCGCGCCGACATGGCGTCGACGCCCTCGTCGCCGGAGCGGGAGCGGGGCAGCGGGAGGCCCGCAGCGCCCGCAGGTCCCGTGGGCGGGACGATGGCGGAGCGCGCCCCGCTGCCGATCGCGTGCCGCACGAGCTCGGGCCTGGTCGTGACCACCACGACCCGACGCCATCCGATCGCCCGCAGGGCGCGCATCTCCTCGCGGATCTGGGGTCCGGCAGCCTCGACGACGCAGAGGTCGTGGGGGCCGTTGGGGCTGGGGACCTGCCCACCGCGGGCCGTGGTGGCGCGCTGGACCACCGAGGCCCCCAGGGAGCGCAGGCGTGGGGTGAGGCCGGCGACGTGCGCGGCGTCGACGCCGACCGTCAGGGCGGCGAACCGACCCCGGGGCAGCGGGATGATCGGCACGGCGTTGCTCTGGGCGACAGTGATCATGGCACCTCCAACGGCGCGTCCGGGCCAAAGGCCAGTTGGGACACCTATCGGAGGCAGCCGTCGAGCACCTTGAGCAGCGTCACCCGAAGGAGTGAGGGCGCCGGACCGACGCCGGCGACACGACGGTCAGCCGCGAGGACGGGGGAGCTGGGCCACGCCCGGGGGAAGGGGCATGAGGCCCGCGGCCTGGCCGAGCACCTCGGCCCACGCGTGGGCGTGCGGGGCCAGGTTCGCGTCGTCCGGGGTCCACGAGGCCCGGATCTCGATCTGTCCCTCGAGCGGGCGCTCGGAGAGCCCGCCGAACGACTCCGAGGTCACGCGCGTGACCGTCCCCGAGATGTTGGAGCACCCGGCACCCTGGGTGTCCAGGGCCTCGACGAGCCAGGACCAGCCCACCTCCGCCAGCAGGGGGTCCGCGGCCATCTCCGGCTCGAGGGTCGCCTTGATGAAGGCCACGACCCGGAACGTCCCGCCCCAGGACTCCTGCCCGGCCGGGTCGTGCAGGACCACGAGGCGCCCGTTGCCGAGGTCCTCGTCGTCGACCACGACCTCCGCGGTCAGGGCGATCGCGTACGGGGCCAGGCGCTGGGGGGCCGGAGCCTCCTCGAGCAGGATCTCGGGGCGCAGTCGGACGTCACGCAATGACGTCAGCGCGGTCCGGAAGTCCGCAGCCTCATCGCCGACGATCGCGTTCATGAGCGGCAGGCTACGCCCTGCAGGCCCGCTTCGGAGGGAGATCCGCCCCCGGCGCACAACGTGTACCGTCTGCGCTGCGTGGCCGCCCTGCTCGCACTGCTGTCGTCGGTGATGTGGGGAAGTGCCGACTACATGGCGGGAAAGCTGTCCCGGCGCCGGAACGTCCTGGTGGTCCTGGGTGGCACGCAGGCTGTCGGCCTGGTCGCCATGCTCCTGATCGCGGCCCTGACGCGTGCCTGGGGCGCCACCCCGGAGTACGTCGGCTGGGCGGTGCTCGCAAGCCTGTCGGGGGCCACCGGGCCTGGCCCTGTACTACCGCGCGCTGGCGATCGGCACGATGGGCGTGGTCTCGCCGATCGCCGCCCTCGGTGTCCTCGTGCCGCTGGCGGTCGGCCTGGCCGGCGGCGAGCAGCCGACGACCCTGCAGCTGGTCGGGATCGTGCTGGCGCTCGTCGGCGTGGTGGCGGCCAGCGGGCCCGAGGTCCACGGGGACGCGGGCTGGGCCCCGGTCCTGCTCGCTGGCGGGTCAGCGGTGTTCCTGGGAACAGCCCTCGTGGCGATCGCCCGGGGCAGTGAGACCAGCGTCGTGATGACGATGACGGTCATGCGGATCACGACGGTGGGCCTCATGGCGCTGGCCCTGCTGCTGCTGCGTCGGGGGGTTGCGGTCACCCGGGCAGAGGCACCGGGCTTCGTGGCCGTCGGGCCTCATGGACGTCGCGGCCAACCTCGCCTTCGGCTGGGCCAGCACGCTGGGGATGCTGTCGCTGGTCAGCGTGTTCGGCTCGCTGTACCCGGTGGCCACGATCCTGCTCGCGCGCTTCATCGACCATGAGCGGCTGCGCCCGATCCAGCAGGCCGGGGTCGTCCTGGCCCTGTGCGGCGTGGCGGCCATCACCGCGGGGTAGCCGGGCAGCGCCGGGAGGCCCAGCGCCGTGGGAGCCCGACCGGATGGACAATGGGGCCATGCAACCCGACCCGCAGGCGCACTGGGAGTCCGTCCACACGACCAAGCCCGTGGATGGTGTCAGCTGGTGGCAGCCGCAGGAGGACCTCTGGCTGGACCTCATCGAGGACCTGGAACCAGCGCCCGACGACCTGATCCTGGACGTGGGCTCGGGGTCGTCGCCGCTCGTGGACGCCCTGCTGGCTCGGGGCCATCGCAGGCTCGCGGCGGTCGATGTGTCCCCGTCTGCCCTCGAGCGCATCCGGGGGAGGGTGGGCCCGGCGCCCGGAGTCGACCTCATCGCCGCGGACGTGCGCACGCTGCGGCTCGAGGCGCCGGTCGCGATCTGGCACGACCGCGCCGTCTTCCACTTCCTGACCGATCCAGCCGACCAGCGTGCCTACGCCGAGTCGGTGCGCGCGGCCCTGGCCCCCGGGGGGCATGTGATCGTCGCCACGTTCGCCCTCGACGGGCCGCAGACGTGCAGCGGGCTGCCGGTCCAGCGCTACGAGCCCGGGGCGCTGGCCGTCGCCCTCGGGTTCACGGCTCGGGACATCGTCCGTTCCGAGGTCCGGGTGCACACCACCCCCTGGGGCGCGGCGCAGCCGTTCACCGTGGTGGTCCTTGCGGGGTCAGGAGCCGAGGGCGACCGAGGATGTCGCGCACTGACGGGTTGGTCATCCCGGTCCCGTCAGGCAGGACCACCGTGGGCACGGTCTGGTTCCCGCCGTTGATGCGCTCCACGAGGGCGGCGGCCTCGGGATCCTTCTCGATGTTGATCTCCGTGAAGGGGATCCCCGCGCGCCGCATGGAGTGCTTGAGCCGGATGCAGTAGGCGCACCACGTCGTGGTGTACATCGTGACGGGCTCAGGCATGGTCGGCACCGACCGCGGTGGGGCCAGTCCCGTCGACCAGCACGGCGCTGCCCTCGACGTCGGACATCCGCGCCGAGGGCACCGCGCAGGGCGCGCGAGAAGGACTGCACCGAACCGCCCAGGAGCTCCAGCTCGGCCGGGAGCAGGACCGGCTCGACCCGGCCGCGGGGGAGTCGGGCAAGCACGACGGGCGACCCGTGCCGCGCGGTGGCGGCGGCGATGTCCGGCGGGCATCTCGTTGAGGTGCAGCAGCTCGAACGGAACGCCCAGGGTGGCGACCATGCGGTCCCACTCCGGCTTGCGTCGCAGGGGCGAGTGCGTGATGTCGCACAGGGCGCAGTGTGCGGTGCCCAGGAGCTTGCCGATCACGTACTTGGCCTCCCCGATCGGGCCACCGTCGGCGTGGTACACCCCGACGAGGCCGGTCAGCGCCGAGGTCGGCTCCATGGTGGTCTCCCTGCGAGGTGGTGACCCCCATGATGCGGCCAGTTCAGTGGATCAGCGAGTCGAGCCTCTCGTCGGTGCGCAGCTCGGCGGGAGCCCCGTACACCCCGGCGGGCAGGGCCGTGACGGCGTTCAGCTCAGCCAGGGTCGCTGTCGGCATCACGGCGACCGTCCTCGATCAGCGTGGCCGTCGAGGAGAAGTCCAGCTGGGTGGTCTCGTGCAGGGTCGACGGCGTCAGCCAGACGACGGGGACGCCCGCACAGGCCAGCAGGTCGTTGGCCATCTGCCGCCGCGCGTAGATCGCCGCGGACTGCGTGAGGACCTCCACCAGCGTTCCCGCAGCGCGCGGCCTGACCCCGCTGAGCCCGCAGTCCAGGACCACCATCGAGCGGGCGCCGCGCTTGAGGGCCACCGTGATGGGCACGTTGGCGACCAGCATGCCGTCCACCAGCCTCCGGCCGTCGCGCTCCACCCAGGGGAAGATCCCGGGGATGGCCGAGGATGCCAGCAGCGCCGAGCGCAGCTCACCGGAGTCGAGCTCGGCGAGCGCGCCGTTGGTGAAGTCGGTGGCCACGGCCACGAACGGCACGGCCATGTCCTCGAACGACTTCGCCGGCAGCCGGCTGGTCAGCAGGTCGGTCAGCGGCTGGTTGTCGTAGAGCCAGGCACGGCTCTCGGTCAGGGTGCGCACGCCCCGGACCCACCCACCGGGGAACACATCGGCCTTGGAGACGCTCGGCCACAGCTCCTCGAGCCGCTCGACTGCCGAGCCCGGGTCGTCGGCCAGGACCGCGCCGTTCAACGAGCCCACGCTCGTGCCGACCACGAGATCCGGGGTGAGGTCGGTGCCGGCCAGCGCCTGGAGCATCCCGAGCTGGAGCGCGCCCCACGACCCGCCGCCCCCGAGGACGAAGGCGGTCGGGCGGGGCAGGCGTGCGGCGAGGCTCAGCAGGTCGGTCATGCCGTCATCGTCCCGAGGGTGGCATGACCGGCGCAACCCGGTCGGCGGGGGTCACTCCCCGGAGGCTGCCGCCATCTCCGCGCGGCGCGCCAGGGCGAGCTCGCGGATCCGGGCCAGGTCCTCGTCGGAGTAGATGCCGTTGACGCCGGAGATCGCCGCCAGCTTCATCCCGTGCTTGAGGCCGATCTGGTAGATCTCCTTGACCTTCTCCCACTCGATGTTGCGCCCGACCGTGTACGTCTCGTAGCGACCCTCGAGGGCCAGGGCGATGGTCTCGGCGAGGCAGGCGTAGGCAACCCCGGGGGGCAGGCCGATGTCGCGCATGTGCACGTCGCCGGGCAGCTCGATCTCGCCGGACTCGATCACCAGCACGTCGGGACGCCGGGCGACGTCCTCGGCCGAGAGGTCCAGGGGCCGGGCGACGTCGGTGATCACGCATCCGGGCTTGACGGCCATGATGTCCAGGACGCGCTTGCCCGCGCCGGAGGTCGCCGTGACGATCATGTCCATCTCCGGCAGCGCCTCGTTCGGGGTGGCCGCGATGTGGATCGTCGCGCGCGGGTTCTCGCGCTCCATGTCGGCCTTGAGGGCCAGCAGCTTCGCCGTCTCCGGGGAGATCAGGTAGAGGTCGTCGCTGGCCAGCGCCAGGAGGCGGGCGCAGACGGAGCCGATCGCGCCGGTGGCGCCCGACGACCATCGCCTTGCCCTTGATCCGGCCGTGCTCGTCGACCTCGGACAGGCCGAGGCGCTCGAGCGCCTCGTGCGCGGCCCAGAGGGCGCCGGATGCGCTGTAGCTGTTGCCGGTGGTGATGGGCAGGGACGCCTGCTTGGCCACGGTGACGCCGGCGTCGCCGACGACCTTCGTGAACGCGCCGAGGCCCATGATCTGGGCGCCCAGCTTCTTGGCCTTGTCCGCGGCCGCGAGCAGGCGCGAGTAGGTGAACTCCGGGCTGTGCGACAGCAGCTCCTTGGGCGTGCCGCCCACGGTGAGCAGCCAGCCCTCGGCCTCGTCGCCGGTGGGTGAGGTGACGCCGGTGATCCGGCCGTACTTCATCGGCGGTGCGTACGCCATGGCCTTCTCGACGCCGTCCATCACGAAGGCGGGGCGACACCCGCTCGATGGTGCGCAGGGGCTCCACGTTGGTCAGGAACCGCTGGGAGAGCGGGTGGATCACGAACGCGAAGCGGCTGCGCCGGCGGAAGCCGTTCGGGTAGATCACCCGGGGCTCCAGGCCCGAGGAGACGATCATGTCGAGCAGGTCGTCGTTGGTCAGCCGACCCAGGGGGCTGGACGAGGCCGCCAGCATCATCGCCTCGAGGACGGCGGTGGTGATCGTGAAGTCGAAGGGCTGCGGGGTGGAGTCGAGGACCATGTCCACGTCGAGCGCCGCGAGCTCGGCCAGGCGCTCGTCGGACAGGGCGGTGGTCACCACGGACTTGCCCCGCAGGTTGCCGACGCCGAACGCGGACAGCTCGTCGGGGGTCCCGACGATGACGTGGGCGTCCGCCAGCGCGCGGCGCGCCAGGGAGCTGCTCAGGCGGTGCCCCGGGGCCTTCACCTGGGAGCGGATGGCACCGGGGAGCTGGCGCACCGGCCACATCCCGACGTTCGCGGCCAGGCCCAGCACGGGGTTGGAGTCCATCCGCTTGAGCACGTCGAGGCGCAGCAGCGGGTCGGCGAACTCGAAGTTCTGGGTGTACTCCTGCAGGATCCGGATGGTCCCGGCGTGGTTCATCCCGCCGAGGACCACCACCCGGGCGTTCGTGTAGTAGCCGGGCATCTCGTTCTGCACGTGCCGGATCGACCACTCCTGGAGCACGGCGCGCAGGGCGTGGCCGTCGGTGACCGGGATCATGCGGGTGGCCCGCTTGACCTTGTTGACCGCCTCGAGGTCCCCGTCGTAGAGGCCGGCCACGCGGGCCTCGCGGATGCCGGTGACGGCGATCACGTCGGCGTCGTCGGCCCACTTGCGGACCAGCTCCTCGGCCGCGGCGACGTCACCGTTCGTGCCGATCCGGCGCAGGTGGAACTCCTGCTCGAGGAAGGTGACGTGCTTGTCGTAGTCGCGGTCGGATCCGGCCAGGCTGACGTTGACGATGACGGCGGGCTTGTCGGTGGTCACTGTGTGCTCCAGGGGGTGGGGTGCGCTGGGATGGGTGGTGGGGTGGGCCGGGCGGCGGCTCAGGTCATCGCCGAGGAGTCGATACTCCGGGTGGGCCGCCCATGAAGTCCAGCAGCCGCTCGGCGTAGCTCGGCGAACGGCGGGCACGCGACGCCGGTCCCCTCGAGGTCGGCCACGGCGTTGGTCGTGGAGTACGTCGTGTGCGAGGCGAAGTAGTCCAGGCCCTCGGCGGGCAGGCCGAGGAGCCTCTCCATGCCCGGGCACGTGGCCGATCGACGGCGCGGGTCAGCCCCAGGGGCAGCGGCACCCTGACCACCGTCTTGCCCGAGGTGCTCGGCGAAGATGTCGACGACCTCCCCGGTCGGTGGGCGGGTTGGGGTCGGTCAGGGCGTAGGTGCGGCCCACGGACTTGTCCATGACCGACAGGACGTCCATCGCGTCGATCACGTAGTCGCGGGGGACGAGCCCGCGCGCACCTTGTCGACGTCGCCGACGCGCGGGGATCAACGCGACACCGGCAGGCGCTTGGCATGTAGGTCGGCGTAGAAGTACGGGCCGTCGTACTTCTGGGTCTCGCCGGTGGGGGAGTCCCCGACGACGATCACCGGGCGGTAGATGGTGGCGGGCAGCCCGGCCTTCATGGCCCGGCGCACCAGGACCTCGGCCTCGAACTTGGTCGACTCGTAGTGGTTGAGGAATCCCTGGCCGAGGTCGAGGTCGTCCTCGGGGAACTCGCCGTCGTAGTCCCCGCTGACGTAGCAGGTGCTCACGTACTGCAGGCGGGTGAACTCCGGGCGGGACAGGCAGAACTCGATGACGTGGGCCGTGCCCTCGACGTTGACCCGGCGGGCGACCTCCTCGGGCACGGCCAGGTCGTACACGGCGGCCAGGTGCCAGACCTCGGTCACGGACTCGAGCCGGGCCCGGTCGACGTAGTCGATGCCCAGCCCGGGAGCGGTGATGTCGCCCTCGACGAGGGTGATCCGATCCTTGGTGTGCGGGTGCGCGGCCTCGATCTCCGCGATGCGCTCGGTGGCCATCGGCACGTAGTGCGGCTGGACGAGGCACACCGCGTTCACGCCCTCCCGTCGGGCGAGGATCCTCGGCAGCAGCGCCGACCCCAGGAACCCGGGGAAACCCGTCATCAACAGCGAACCCACGCCAACCGCCTCCAGCCATGTGCGTCCACCGGGCGCGATCGTCCCGGCGCGTCCTCACAGCCTACTGACCGGTAACTTGCGTTGCCCGGTCCAAAGGTCCCGGACCACGGACCGGAGGGCCCGGGTCAGGCCGACGGTCCCTGCGCGGCGAGCGAGGTCCGCGGGACGGTCCTGCCCATGGGACGATTCCGTCCGTGACCTCACCCCTGGCCAGGCGCGTCGACGCCTGCTGCTCCCGGCCCTGCGCTGCTCGGCGCGGACCACCCCCTGGTGGCCGGCCGCACCGCCGACTGCCGTCCTGCTGAGGGCCGCCCGGGGGGATGCGGTCGAGCGCACCCCGGTGTGGTTCATGCGCCAGGCCGGACGCTCCCTGCCGGAGTACCGCAGGGTCCGCGAGGGCACCGCGATGCTCGAGTCGTGCTTCACCCCCGACCTCGTCGTCGAGATCACCGACCAGCCCGTGCGCCGCCACGGCGTCGACGCCGCGATCTTCTTCTCCGACATCGTCGTGCCGCTCAAGGCGATCGGCGTGGACCTGGACATCGTGCCCGGCGTGGGGCCGGTCGTGGCCGACCCGATCCGGGATGCCGCCGGGGTGGCCAGGCTGCGCGACCTGGTCGAGGAGGACGTCGCCCCCGTCCTCGAGGCGGTCCGGATCCTCACCGGCGCGACGGGTCCGCTGGGCGCCACGCCCCTGATCGGCTTCGCCGGTGCCCCCTTCACGTTGGCCAGCTACCTCATCGAGGGCGGTCCCAGCCGCGACCACGCCCGCACCAAGGCCCTGATGTACTCCGACCCCGGGCTCTGGAACGACCTGGCCGACCGGCTGGCCCGCATCGCGGGTGCCTTCCTGCGGATGCAGGTCCTCGCGGGCGCCAGCGCGCTGCAGCTGTTCGACTCCTGGGCAGGGGCGCTGCCGGCAGCCGACTACGAGGCCCTGGTGCTTCCGCACGTGCGCACGGCCCTGTCGGCGGTCGATGACCTGTCGGCGGCCCACGGCATCCCGAGGATCGTCTTCGGCGTCGGGACCGGCGAGCTGCTCGCCACGATGTCTCAGGCGGGCTCCGAGGTCATGGGCGTGGACTTCCGCGTGCCCCTGGACCAGGCGGCCGGGCGCGTGCGCCCGGGGGCGGCCCTGCAGGGCAACCTGGACCCGGCCGTCGTGCGGGCGAGCGCTGCGGCGGTGGAGCAGCGGGTCGACGCCGTCCTGGCCGCCGCCCGCCGCAGCGGTCGGGGGCACATCTTCAACCTCGGGCACGGGGTGCTCCCGGACACGGACCCGGATGTGCTGACCCGCATCGTCGAGCGGGTGCATGCCGGCGGTCCGGTGCCCGCGGTCGCAGCCAACGAGCGGGTCGGGTCGCACGCCTGAGACCGAGGGATGGCACAGTGGTCCTGTGAGCGCGAAGAGAACCACCCGTCGGACGGGAGCATCGGCCGGTTCGCCCGCACCATCGCCGGAACCGGCACCCCCGAAGCACGTCGTCGTCGTCGGGGGCGGCATCTCCGGCCTCGCTGCGGCCTGGTACCTGGTGCGCACGCACACCGACATCGAGGTGACGCTGCTCGAGGCCGCCCCCCACGTCGGCGGGAAGCTCTCCGTCAGCGACGTGGCCGGGATCGCCGTGGACGAGGGCGCGGAGTCCTTCGTGGCCAGCCGCCCCGAGGCGCTGCGCCTGGCGCGTGAGGTCGGGCTCGAGACCGACCTGGTCTCGCCGAGCGTCTTCCAGGCCTCCGCTGTTCAGCCGTGGTCGCATCCGCGAGATGCCCCGCGGCCAGTTCATGGGGATCCCCACGGACCTGCAGGTCGCTGGCGGCCAGTGAGGTCCTGTCGCCGGCCGGGCTGCTGCGCGTCCCCCTGGACCGGGTCATCGCCCCGACGCCGCTGGGGCAGGACGTCTCGGTGGGCGAGTTCATCACCGCGCGAGTGGGCCGCGAGGTCGTGGACCGCCTCGTCGAGCCGCTGCTCGGCGGGGTCTACGCCGGACGCGCCGACGCGCTGTCGATGCAGGCCACGATGCCCGCGCTCTTCCGCGAGCTGCGCCACGACCGGTCGCTGCTCAGCGCGACCCGGCGGGTCGCCGGCGGCGGCATGGAGGCTGCGGGAGCCCGGCGCGGGCTGCCGTTCCGGGGGGTCGTCGGCGGCGTCGGACGCGTCCCGGGTGCCATGGCCGCGGCCCTTGTGGGCAGCGGCGTGCAGATCCGCACCCGCACGACGGTCCGCGGCCTGACGGCCACCGAGTCCGGCTGGGACATCGAGGTGGGACCGGCGTCCTCGCCCGAGCTGATCCACGCCGACGGCGTGATCGTGGCCACGCCTGCGGCACCGGCAGCCCGCCTGCTGGCCGACGTCGTGCCCGCCGTCGCGCTGGAGCTCTCCGGGATCGAGGCGGCCAGCGTGGCTGTCATCGCCCTGGCCTACCGGGCAGGGGACGTGCGCGCTGCACACCTCCGGATCGGGCCTGCTGATCCCGCCCGTCGAGGGCCGGATGGTCAAGGCCGTGACCTTCCTGGACCAGAAGTGGGGCTGGCTGGACGAGGCCGCGGAGCGCGAGGGCCTGCGACTGCTGCGGATCTCGATCGGCCGGCACGGCGACGCCGAGGTCCTGCAGCGCACCGACGAGGAGCTCGTCGAGCTGGCCCGGATCGACCTGGCCCATCGTCCTGGGCATCGACGCGCAGCCCATCGACACCCGCGTGACCCGCTGGGGCGGGTCGCTGCCGCAGTACGCGGTCGGCCATCGCGCACGCCTCGAGCGGATCAGCCAGGGCATGCGCGACCAGCCGAGCCTGGCCCTGTGCGGCGGCGTCCTACGACGGCGTGGGGGTCGCGGCCTGCGTCGGCTCGGCCTACGAGGCTGCCGGACGGGTCGCCCACGCGCTCGTGGAGGCACAAGGAGGTCGTCGTGGCTGATCCGGGGGAGTCCGGCAAGCGCCCGGGCCAGGGCAAGGCGGCACGGGACCTCAACGACCAGATCCGCTACACCATGTGGTCGGTGTACCGGCTCGTCCCCGGAGCACCGAGCCCGTCGGGTGACCTCGCCGCGGTGGTCGCGGGTGCGGCCGCCGACGACGTGGTCCTGCGGGGCGCGTACGACGTGGGCGGGCTGCGCGGGGACGCCGACCTGATGCTGTGGTGGCACGGGCCGACCGCTGAGTCGCTGCAGGCCGCCTACCGCGGCGGTCGCGGACGCGGTCGGAGGGCGGCTGGAGCCGGTCTGGTCCCAGATGGCCCTGCACCGTCCCGCGGAGTTCAACCGGTCGCACGTCCCGGCGTTCCTCGCCGACGAGCGGGCGCGTGACTGGGTCTGCGTCTACCCGTTCGTCCGCTCCTACGAGTGGTACCTGCTCGAGGAGTCCGAGCGCCGGGCGATGCTCGTCGAGCACGGCCAGATGGGCCGCGACTACCCGGACGTCCGGGCCAACACCGTCGCGGCGTTCGCCCTCGGCGACTACGAGTGGCTGCTGGCGTTCGAGGCCGACGAGCTGCACCGGATCGTGGACCTCATGCGGCACCTGCGCGGCTCGAGCGCACGCCGGCACGTCCGCGAGGAGGTGCCGTTCTACACCGGCCACCGGATCGAGGTCGGTGCAGCCGACGCCCTGCTGCGCGGCTGATCGGCGGGTCAGCCCTCGGTCGTGAGCCGCAGGCTGATCGAGTTGATGCAGTAGCGCAGGTCGGTCGGGGTGCCGTAGCCCTCGCCGGCGAACACGTGGCCCAGGTGCGAGCCGCAGGCGGCGCAGCGGACCTCGGTGCGCTTCATGCCCAGGGAGCGGTCCTCGATCTCGATGATCGAGTCCCCGGCCAGCGGCGAGAAGAACGACGGCCAGCCGCAGTGCGAGTCGAACTTCGTCTCGCTGCGGAACAGCTCGGCGTTGCAGGCCCGGCACGAGTAGACGCCGACCTCCTTGGTGTCGGTGTACTCCCCGGTGAAGGGCCGCTCCGTGCCACCCTCCCGCAGCACCGTGCGCTCCTCGGGCGACAGCCGTGCGGCCCACTCCTCCTCGGTCAGCGCGACCTGGTAGGGGGTGCCGTCGGGACGGGTGGCGGAGACGTGGTGGCCCATGCCCCCACGGTAAGCGCCCCAGCCCCGACGCGAAACCGGAACCCGCCGCCCGCCGCCCGCCGCGCCCGCCCCGCCCGCCGTCGCCCGCGCCCGCCTTCGCGCCAGCTTCTCCGCAAACCCTCCCGCAAGGGTCAGACCCTCCCGGCCGACGTGGAGGGTCTGACCCTTGCCGGAGGGTTTGCGGTGGGGAGGCGTCCCGTGCGGGACGTCGGCGGGACGACCGGCGGGACGGTGGCGCCGCTGTGGCGCTAGCGTTCGCGGGATGGCGAAGGACGCGTTCGGGGCAGCCGGTGATCCGTGAGGTCGACGGGCATGAGATCCGGGTCAGCAATCCGGCCAAGCCGTACTTCCCCGATGCCTCAGGTGGACCCATCACCAAGCTCGAGGTCATCGACTACTACTCGGCCGTCGGCGAGGTGATGCTGCGCGCCCTGCGCGACCGGCCGACCACCCTGGAGCGATGGCCCGGGGGAGTCGTCCCGGGGGCGCGGCTGAGCACCCGTGAGGGGTTCAAGGGGGAGGCGTTCTACCAGAAGCGGGTTCCCACCGGGGCACCCGAGTGGGTCCGGACGGCGCGCATCGCCTTCCCGTCGGGCCGGACCGCCGACGAGGTCTGCCCGCACACGCCGGCGACGATCGTCTGGGCGGCCCAGCTCGGCACGATCACGTTCCACCCCTGGCCGGTCCGGTCGTCCGATGTCGAGCATCCCGATGAGCTGCGCATCGACCTCGACCCGCAGCCAGGGACGGACTTCGACGACGCGGTGGCCGTCGCCCTGGAGCTGCGCGGGCTGCTCGACGAGCTCGGCTGGGTCGGGTTCCCGAAGACCTCCGGCGGTCGTGGGGTCCACGTGTACGTGCGCCTCCAGCCACGGTGGACCTTCACCGACGTCCGGCACGCGGCGATCGCCATCGGCCGCGAGCTCGAGCGGCGGATGCCGGGTCGGGTCACCACGCGCTGGTGGAAGGAGGAGCGGGGCCGGACGGTGTTCGTCGACTACAACCAGAACGCCCGGGACCGCACCATCCGATCGGCGTGGTCGCTGCGGGCTGTCGCGCAGGCGACGGTGTCCGCACCGGTCACGTGGGCCGAGCTGCCCGAGGTGACGCCCCTGGACTTCACGCTGCGCACCGTGCCGCCCCGGCTGGCCGCCCAGGGCGACCCGCACGCCGCGATCGACGCGGTCGCCCACGACCTCACCCCGGTGCTCGAGTGGTACGAGCGCGACGTGCGTGACGAGGGCCTCGAGGACATGCCCTACCCGCCGGACTACCCGAAGATGCCCGGCGAGCCCAAGCGCGTGCAGCCGAGCCGCGCCAGGGCGCCGGGGACGGACCAGCCCTGAGGCAACCACGAGGTGGGCTGCAGGGCTCTGCCCCCGGCAGTTCGCCGGCCCCGTGACCCCGGGGATCGGCGCGCGGGTCAGTCCCGGGGTGTGGTCAGCTGCCGAGCAGGGAGTTGTCCGCCGGCCCTGCGTGGGTGTCGGAGTCCGAGTCCCGGAGGTCCACCCAGCGGTGCTGCAGCGGCGGCCAGGGCTCGTACTCCTGGGGCGCTGCCTCGCGGGGTGCGTCGCGGCGGGTGTCGATGGCGAAGTGCGCATAGAACGGGTCACGGCCCAGGGCTGACGTGAGGGTGAAGTACAGGCCCAGCACCACGAACACGATGGTGATGACGCTGGACTGGCCGGACATCACGACTGCGAACCCGGCGAGCAGCAGGAAGCTCAGGGCGATGCAGCCGCGGACGAGCCGATCCTCTCGACCGATCGTCCCGGGTCCGTGGATGAATGGGATGCGCATGATTCCCCTCGTTGTGGCCGTCCCCACCATGGTCACCCGGGGTGCGCGCCGGGAGCGAGAGGCACGCCGGGGAGGGGAGAGCAGACGACAAGTCTAACCGAATAATCGGACAGATCGGGCATGATGTGCTCGTCGGACAGAACAGCGAACCTCACTCCGTGAGCTCCTCTGGTGTCAGTCCGGTGGCCAGCACCCGCCTGATGTCCAGCGGCTCGGGCGCGACGAGCCCGTCCATCGTGCACTCCTCGGCGGCCTTGTCCGGGCGCCAGCGCACGAGTGACGCGAGATGGCGCAGCCGCCCGGACTCCACCTGGTTGTAGGACACCTCGGCGACCAGCTCCGGGCGCAGCGGGTTCCACGCGCTGCTGCGGCCCGAGGACCAGCGGCTGGGCATCCCCGGCGCCCTTCCCTCGGGCTCGAACCACGGGTGGTCCGGGCCGGCGGCCAGGTCGGCGAAGCGAGCTGGCAAGCTCCACCCGCTGGGCCATCGGGAACGCGGACATCGCCCCGATCATCTGCAGGACGCCGGCATCGTCGTAGAGCCCGATGAGCACCGAGCCGACGACCTCCTGGCCGTCCGGCCCGGGCTGCTTGTACGGCCGCCACCCCGCGCAGACGACATCCACGGTGTGGGCGGGCTTGATCTTGAACAGCGTCCGCTTGCCCGGCGCGTAGACGCCGTCGAGCGGGCGGGCGATCAGGCCGTCCAGCCCGGCGCCGGGCAGCTCGGCGAACCATCGGTCGGCGACCTCGAGGTCCCCGGTCTGGGGAGTCAGGTGAAGCGGGGCCGCCTCACCGGCCATCACCGACTCGAGGGCAGCGCGCCGGTCGCCGAAGGGGGCCTCGCGCAGGTCCCGGCCGTCGAGGGCGAGGATGTCGAACGCCACGAACGACGTCGGGAAGTCCGCCGGCGAGCTGCGCGATCTTCCAGCCGCCCTCCTCCTTGCGCGGGCGCAACCGCCCCTGGAGTGCGTCGAACGCGAGCCGGCCGTCGCGGATGACCACCAGCTCACCGTCGAGCACCACGTCGTCGGCGCGCATGCCGCGGATCCGCTCGACCATCTCGGGGAACGCGTAGGAGAGGTCCCACGACCCGGTGGCGGCAGCGTCCGCGGCCCGCATCCGGCCCTGGATCACCACGTCGTCGCCGCGGCGGTAGATGATCACCCGGAAGCCGTCCCACTTCGGCTGGAACGCCAGACCCTCGGCCGAGTCCGGAAGCCCGGCGATCGGCTTGGCCAGCATCGGCTCGATGGGCGGGTCGACGGCGAAGGCCGCCGCCGGCTGCGAGCGTCGCCACGGGCGTCGGTAGCTTCGGGGGGCATCTGGGGTCACCGGACCATCATGGGGTCTGGCAGGCTTCCACCATGCCCCGACTGGTCGACCGCGTCCCGCACGTGGCGGCCGATCGCCTGATCTCCGAGCTCGTGCCGCCGCCCCGGTTCGCGGCCGAGTCGTTCGCGACCTACCTGCCGGATCCCGCCCAGCCGACCCAGGCCGCGGCCGTCGCCGGGCTGCACGCATTCGCCGCCCAGATGAACGCCCCAGCACCGACGAGCCGCTCGTGGTTCCGCCGTCCGGCACCCCCGGAGGGCAGGGCGGGCATCTACCTCGACGGCGGGTTCGGGGTGGGCAAGACCCACCTGCTGGCGTCCCTGTGGCACGAGGCGCCCGGGCCGAAGGCCTTCGGCACCTTCGTCGGGTACACCCACCTCGTCGGTGCGCTGGGCTTCGCGAACACCGTCGAGGCCCTGTCCGGGCACCGCCTGGTCTGCATCGACGAGTTCGAGCTCGACGACCCGGGGGACACCGTCCTGATGTCCACCCTGCTCAACCGCCTCGTCGATTCCGGAGTCAGGCTGGCGGCCACCTCCAACACCCTGCCCGACCGCCTCGGGGAGGGCCGGTTCGCCGCCGACGACTTCCTCCGCGAGATCCAGGGCCTGTCCGCGCACTTCGACGTCTACCGGATCGACGGGGAGGACTACCGGCACCGCGGCCTGCCGCAGGCGCCACCGCCGCTGTCGGAGGCTGACGTGGTCGCCGCTGCCGGCGATGGCTGGCTGGACACGTTCCCCGACCTGATGGCGCACCTGGCCCGCGTCCACCCCTCGCGCTACGGGGCGCTCCTCGACGGCGTCGACCGGGTCCACCTCACCGGTGTGGACCAGCTGACCGATCAGGCCGCCGCCCTGCGCCTGGTCGTCCTCGCCGACCGGCTCTACGACCGCGACATCCCGGTCGTCGCCTCTGGCGTCCCGCTCGACCGGGTGTTCGGCGAGGACATGCTGCGCGGCGGGTACCGCAAGAAGTACTTCCGCGCGATCTCCCGCCTGGTCGCCCTCGCCCGCGAGGGCGCCGGCCTGTCGGAGTAGCGCGCCGTCCCGCGTTGGGCGCGCTGCGCTGCGTCACGCACCAGCCGCCTGCGCTGCAGTTCGGACGCCGAAACGTCCGAGACGCAGCGCAACCCGGCCCGCGTCACTGGCCGGGGAAGGCCTCGGGCTCGGCGCCCCACTCGACCGCGCGCACCGCGGCCGCCGTGGACCGCTCGACAGCCTCGCGGCGGGCGGCCGGCTCGCTGGCGGCGGCGACGTCGGCGTAGGTGGCGGCCAGGGCGGTGTTGACGTGCGCCATCAGCCGCCGCCCGCCGGAGGCCCCCTGGACCGGGAACGGCTCCACGTAGGCGACGGCAGCCTCGACGGGTGTCGCCCCGAGGGCCCGCACCTGGCGCCGCAGCTCGTCGCGGGCCCGACGGTGGGCATCCAGCTCGCGCCGGGCAGCATCCCGTCGACGGCCGCCCAGCTCCCCCGCCGCCCGTCCGCTGGCCCAGACGGCCGCGTGCTCGCCGGCCACCGCTGCCTGGAGCGCGTCGAGGTAGGGGGAGTCGCCGTCATGGCGCGTTCCCCCGTCGCGGCGAGGCCGTCGAGGGCGCGTCGCGTGCTGGGCCTCGCTGGCCGCGATCAGGCACAGGTCGCGCGCCAACGCCCGGATCCTGGGCGCCGTCGCAGGCTGCTGCGCGCTGGGCCTGCGCCGCGGACTCGGCATCGGCCAGCGCGGCGAGCGACTGAGGAGGCGCTCGCCTCGGAGGCCCGGACGCGAGGCGCCCGCGTCGGAGGGCGCGAAGCCGCGGCATCCGGACCCCGGCGGCCGAGGGCCCGACGGAGGGCCGGAACGCGACGCCGACGCGAACGTCCCCGCTCCCCGGGTACCCCGGGGCGACCCGGCCAGATGCGCCTCGTGCTGGGCGAGGAACGGTGCGAGGTCCGCAGCGAGCTCCGGAGTCGGCTCCGGAGCGCCGCCCGGTAGGCGGCGATCAGCGCCACCTCAGACGCGGCCACCTCGTCGCGCAGCCGGGCGTCGGGATCCCTCGGTGCGGACGACACCGCCGGCGCGCTGGGCGGACCCGGATCCGTCGAGTCGGAGGTGCACCCGGCCAGGCCGAGGGCTGCGGCGCCGAGCACCAGGAACGTCCGCCTCTCCACCCGCGGAATCCTCGCATCCCGGGAGGCCCGCGCCGCGCACGCCCACCGGTAGAATCCCGGTGCACACCACAACTGCCCGTCCCACAACAGGACCCCCACAACAGCATGAGGAGCGCGCGATGTCGGCATCCCAGGCCAAGGCATTGCGGTCGCTGGCCGAGCCCATCGTCGCGGGGCTGGACTGCGACCTCGAGGACGTCGTCATCCGCCAGGCCGGCAAGCGCCGCCTCGTGCGCATCGTGGTGGACCACCGCACGGGTGGGCTGACCCTCGACCTCGTCGCGAGCATCAGCCGCGACATCTCCCGGGTGCTGGACGACTCCACAGTCCTGGGCAGCTCGGCCTACGTGCTCGAGGTGACCTCACCGGGCGTCGACCGCCCGCTCACGCTCCCTCGGCACTGGGTCCGCGCGGTCGGGCGACTGGTCCAGGTGACTCCCAGGACCGGGGAGGCGATCGTGGGCAGGGTCCTGAGCGCCGATGAGTCGCAGGCGGTCCTCGACGTGGACGGGACCGAGACCACCGTCGCCTACGCCGACGTCGCCCGCGCCGTCGTGCAGGTCGAGTTCCCCCGGATCGAGGAGGTCGAGCTCGAGGACGGGGACCTCAGCGACGCCGACGACACCCCGACGACGACACCGAGGACCTCCCCGACGGCACCATCCCCGCCCCCGGCGCCACCACCGATCCCGAGGAGGGCTGACATGGACATCGACATGTCCGCGCTGCGTGCTGTCGCAGTGGACAAGGAGATCTCCGTCGACCTGCTGGTCGACTCCATCGAGCAGGCCCTCCTCGTGGCCTACCACCACACCCCGGGGGCGAGCACGCGGGCGCGCGTGGAGCTCGACCGGGCCACGGGGCACGTCACCGTGTGGGCGGTGGAGGACGTTCCCGAGGGCGCGGAGGAGGGGTTCATCCCCCGGGAGTTCGACGACACGCCCGAGGGGTTCGGCCGCGTCGCCTCGACGACCGCGCGCCAGGTGCTCGTCCAGCGCCTGCGCGAGGCCGAGGACGACGTCACCCATGGGCACTTCGAGGGCAAGATCGGGGACCTCGTCTCCGGGGTCGTCCAGCAGGGCCAGGACCCCCGGTTGGTCTTCGTCGACCTGGGCAAGGTCGAGGGTGTCCTGCCCCCGCAGGAGGCCATCGCCACCGAGCAGCACCCGCACGGCTCGCGGATGAAGGCCCTCGTGGTGGGCACGCGCCGCAGCGCCAAGGGGACGCAGGTCGTGCTCTCCCGCACGCACCCCGGGCTGGTGAAGGCGCTGTTCGCCCTCGAGGTCCCCGAGATCGCGGAGGGCTCGGTGGAGATCGTGGCGCTGGCCCGTGAGGCGGGACATCGCACGAAGATGGCCGTGCGCTCGCATCGACCCGGGCTCAACCCCAAGGGCGCGTGCATCGGCCCGATGGGGTCCCGGGTCCGCAACGTGATGGCCGAGCTCGACGGCGAGAAGATCGACATCGTCGACTGGTCCGACGATCCGGCGACGATGGTCGGCAACGCCCTGTCGCCCGCTCGGGTGAGCTCGGTGGAGGTCGTCGACCTCGAGACCCGCTCGGCCCGGGTGATCGTGCCCGACTACCAGCTGTCGCTGGCCATCGGCAAGGAGGGCCAGAACGCCCGCCTGGCCGCTCGTCTGACGGGCTGGCGGATCGACATCCGGTCCGACACGGCGCCGGTGGACGCCGGGAGCGCGGATTCGGGCCTGCGGTGAGTTCCGCGCTAGACTCTGAACCGTCCACCCAGCAAGGCAGGCCGACTCGAACGTGCGTCGGCTGCCGGGCACGGGCGGACAAGACCGACCTGCTTCGGGTCACCGCCCGGGACGGCCTGTGCCTTCCGGATCCCCGATTCCGGCAACCCGGTCGTGGTGCGTACCTGCACCCGACCATCGGCTGCCTGGATCTGGCGGAGCGGCGCCGAGCGCTACCACGGGCCCTGCGGGTCCAGGGAGCGCTGGACACCGCGGCCGTGCGCGCGTGGATCGAGGCAGGGTCGGGACAAGCGAGATGACCGCACTTCAACGGTTGAGGAGCGAACGGAAATGAGCACTCAATGAGCTCGCTGCTATGAGCGTGCCCACCAGCAACCAGC
The DNA here is from genome assembly GCA_963729885.1 of uncultured Actinomycetes bacterium. Taxonomy (GTDB): domain Bacteria; phylum Actinomycetota; class Actinomycetes; order S36-B12; family CAIYMF01; genus Prado023. The sequence continues at coordinate 3,181 of CAVSQK010000051.1, read as the reverse complement.
GGTCCATGCCCTGACAGACACCAGGGGCTCGGACCAAGACGAGGAGAGAAGTGTCGAAGGTCCGGGTCAGCACACTGGCCAAGGAGTTGGGGATTCCCAGCAAGGACGCCGTCGCGTGGCTCAACGCGAACGGTGAGTACGTGAAGTCCGCAGCCTCCACGATCGAGGCCCCGGTCGAGCGCAAGCTGCGGGAGGCCTTCCCGGCCAAGCCCGCCGCCGCCCCCAAGGCCCCGGGCGGGGCGACCCCCGGCAAGCCCGCCGCCAGGCCGTCGGCCCCTGAGGCGAGCGCGCAGCCCGCCCCGGCGGACACCCAGGCCCCGGCACCCACCCCGAGCCGGCCCGCCGCCGCAGCCCCCGAGGCACCGGCAGCCGCAGCTCCGGAGGCACCGGCGGCCCCAGCCCCGGCCCCTGCCGCCGCTGCGAGCACCGAGGTGCCCGCCGAGGGCGGCACCGCGGCCCGCCCGGCACCCGGCCCGCGCCCGGGGAACAACCCGTACAGCAGCCCCGGCATGGGCAGGCCGACGCCAGGCCCGCGCCCGGGGAACAACCCGTTCTCCGGCTCGGGCATGGGGCGTCCGACCCCCGCGGCCGGCGGTGCGGCCACAGCCCGGCCCCCGGCCCCAGCAGGTCCCGGCGGCCCCCGTCCCAATCCCGGATCGATGCCTCCGCGGCCCGCTGCCCGTCCCGGATTCACGGGGCGCCCCGGTGCCCCCGGCGCACGTCCGGGCGGACCCGGCGCACGTCCCGGCGCTCCCGGCGCACGTCCCGGTGGTCCCGGTGCCGGGGGCTCACGCCCGGGCGGTCCCGGTGGCGCGGGCGGCTTCCGTCCCGGTGGCCCCGGTGGTGGCACCGGTGGTCCCGGCGGGTACCGCCCGGCTGGTCCGGGTGCTCCCGGTGCCGGCGCCGGCGCCCCGGGTCGTCCCGGTGGGGCCGTCCCGGTGGCCCGGGTCGTGGCGGGACGGCGGGCGCCTTCGGTCGCCCCGGCGGCCGCCCGACGAAGGGCCGCAAGTCCAAGCGCGCCAAGCGCCAGGAGTACGAGAACATGCAGGCCCCCGCGATCGGTGGCGTCCGGCTGCCCCGCGGGAACGGTGCGGTCGTCCGGCTGCCCCGTGGCGCCTCGCTGACCGACTTCGCCGAGCGGATCAACTGCTCGGCGGCGGACCTGGTCACCGTGATGTTCAAGCTCGGCGAGATGCTCACCGCCACCCAGTCGGTGGATGACGACACCCTGCGCCTGCTGGGCCAGGAGCTGGACTTCGACGTCCAGGTCGTGTCCCCGGAGGACGAGGACCGCGAGCTGCTCGGCACCTTCGACCTGGAGTTCGGTGAGGACGAGGGCGACGAGTCCGACCTGGTCGTGCGGCCCCCGGTCGTCACGGTCATGGGCCACGTCGACCACGGCAAGACCAAGCTCCTGGACGCCATCCGCTCCACGAAGGTGGTCGAGGGCGAGGCCGGCGGCATCACCCAGCACATCGGCGCCTACCAGGTGACCGTCCCCGTCGGCGGCGAGCCGCGGACCCTGACCTTCATCGACACCCCCGGCCACGAGGCGTTCACCGCCATGCGTGCCCGTGGTGCCCAGGTCACGGACATCGCCGTGCTGGTGGTGGCCGCCGACGACGGCGTGAAGCCGCAGACGGTGGAGGCGCTGAACCATGCGCAGGCCGCCGGCGTGCCGATCGTGGTCGCGGTCAACAAGATCGACAAGGAGGGGGCTGACCCCGTCAAGGTGCGCGGACAGCTCACCGAGTACGGGCTGGTGGCCGAGGAGTTCGGCGGCGACACCATGTTCGTCGACGTCTCGGCCAAGGGCCGGCTCAACATCGACGCGCTGCTCGAGGCGCTCGTGCTGACGGCTGATGCCACCCTCGACCTGCGGGCCAACCCCAAGCAGGATGCCCAGGGTGTCGCGATCGAGGCGCACCTGGACCGCGGTCGCGGCCCGGTGGCCACGGTCCTGGTCCAGCGCGGCACGCTGCGCCCCGGCGACTCGATCGTGGCCGGCGACGCGTTCGGTCGCGTGCGGGCCATGCTCGACGAGCACGGAAACCCGGTGGAGGAGGCGACCCCGGCACGTCCGGTGCAGGTCCTCGGACTGACCTCCGTGCCCGGTGCCGGCGACTCGTTCCTCGTCGTCGGCGAGGATCGGGTGGCGCGCCAGATCGCCCAGACGCGCCAGGCCCGGGAGCGCAACGCGCAGCTGGCCAAGCGTCGCGGCCGCCGGACGCTCGAGGACTTCCTCAAGCAGCTGGAGACCGGCGAGGTCCAGGAGCTGAACCTGATCCTCAAGGGCGACGTGTCCGGCTCGGTCGAGGCCCTCGAGGACTCGCTGATGCAGATCGACGTCGGCGACGAGGTCAACCTGCGGATCATCGACCGCGGCGTCGGTGCGATCACCGAGACCAACGTCATGCTGGCTGCGGCGTCGAAGGCCGTCATCATCGGCTTCAACGTCCGGCCGCAGGGAAAGGCCACCGAGCTCGCCGACCGCGAGGGCGTGGACATCCGCTACTACAACGTCATCTACTCGGCGATCGATGACATCGAGGCCGCCCTCAAGGGCATGCTCAAGCCGGAGTTCGAGGAGGCCCAGCTGGGCACCGCCGAGGTGCGCGAGGTCTTCAAGAGCTCCAAGTTCGGCACCATCGCCGGAACGCTCGTGCGCTCCGGGGAGATCAAGCGCAACAGCAAGGCGCGCCTGGTCCGCGACGGTGTCGTGGTGGCGGACAACCTGACCGTCGGCTCGCTGCGCCGGTTCAAGGACGACGTCACCGAGGTCCGCGAGGGCTACGAGTGCGGCATCGGCCTGGGGTCGTTCAACGACATCAAGGTCGACGACGTGATCGAGACGTTCGAGATGCGGGAGAAGTCCCGCGCCTAGGCGTGGGGGAGCAGCGGTGTTCGTCGGGATCCTCGATGTTGACCTGCTGCTCCCCAACGACGTCCGGTCGTTGAAGGACAAGCGCAGCCACGTCCGTGGGCTGGTGGCCGAGTTGCGCCGCCGGTTCGATGTGGCGGCCGCGGAGGCTGGCCATCTGGACCTCCACAGGCGCACACTTGTGGGGGTCGCCGTGGTCAGTCCCGACCTGGCGCACTGTCGGCAGGTGCTCGACGCGTGCGAGCGGCTGGTGGCGATGCGTCCGGAGTTCGAGGTGGTCGGCGCCAGGCAGAGGTTCGT
>CAVSQK010000050.1:0-6632 GCA_963729885.1 uncultured Actinomycetes bacterium | reverse complement strand
CGTCGACTTCCGGACCTACCCGCACGCCGAGTGCATCGACATCGTCGAGGCCCATCAGGCCCTCGTCGGGGTGACCCTCGGCCGGGGGTGGAACGCCGCCGTCCGCGAGCGCCTGGGCGGACCGGCCGGCTGCACCCACCTGCGCGAGCTGGCCAGGTCCATGGCCCCGACGTTGCTCCAGGCGGCGTTCTCCGCCCGGCTGCGGCAGGGCGGCCGCGATGCCCCGGAGTACCGCGAGGCGCGCGCCATGCTGCCCCTGATCGCCGACACCTGCCACGTCTGGGCCGTGGGCGGGGTCGCGGAGCAGAAGCTGGAACGCGGATGGCGTCCCGGCGCCATGCTCACGCCCATCCCGGCACTGGCGGAGCTCGACGAGGCACTCGCCGACATGTGAGCTGACCCGGCTCACCACTGCCCGAGCGGACCACCCACCGGGTGCTAGCGTCGCGCCCGCCGGCTCGAGTGGCCCGGCGCAGATGGTCCGCTGTTCGAAGGAGTCCGCATGCGCGCTCGTCTCGTCGCCACGATCCTGATGCTCGCCCTGCCGCTGGCAGCGTGCGCCTCGTCGGACGACGCGGGGGCAGGAGGCCAGTCGTCGGCCCCCGCCCAGTCGCTCACAGGGACGGCGTGGGACCTCGCGCAGTACGCCCCCGCCGGCGCAACTGCCCTGACCCCGGTGCCCGACGGGGTGCAGGCGACGGCCGAGTTCACCGCCGACAAGATCGCCGGATCCAGCGGCTGCAACCGCTTCACGGGCGGCTACACGACCGACGGGAACACCCTCGATCGGACCCCTGGCGTCCACCGCCATGGCGTGCGTCGGGGAGGCCATGGCCGTGGAGGCCGACTACCTGGCCCGTCTCGACGAGGCGACCACGTTCTCGATCGGCGAGGGAACCATGACGATGAGCAACGGCTCCGGCGAGGTGGTGCTGTCCTACACCGAGTCCGTCCCAACCACGCTGACCGGGACGGAATGGTCGGCGACGGGGGTCAACACCGGCACGGGCGCGGTGTCCTCACTGGTCGCCGGGACGTCGGTGACCGCGGTCTTCGGCGACGACGGGACCGTCTCGGGCAATGCCGGCTGCAACACCTACACCGGGACCTACGAGGTGTCCGGCAACGACATGACGATCGGGCCGCTGGCCACCACCCAGAAGGCATGCGAGCCGGACGTCAGCACGCAGGAGGCCAACTACCTGGCAGCGCTCGGCCGGGTCAGCACCTACATGATCCGCGGCGACCAGCTCGAGCTGCGCGACGCGGACGGCGCGCTGCAGGCGGGATACACAGCCGGGTGACCCTGCTCCGCCGGCCGGGACAGGGTCGGTCGACTCTGGCGCCGAGCTGCGATCTGCGCTCTGCTGGAGGTGGAGACAGAGGAGGTGCCGACAATGAGCAGGGTGCGGTCCCGGGGGCGGTTGGTGGTGCACTCGTTCGATGAGGGGCGCGGTGTCCATGCGCGACGACATGTGCGCAAGCCAGGTCGGGTCGTGAAGCATCGCATGGGCCACACCCGGCGCCGAGAGCGCTCGTAGCGGCCACGGCCGCCATGGCCGACACGGCCGGCGACATGAGGAGGTCAGACCATGCAGCGATGGACGTCCACAGGCTCACGGGCGGCGCGGGTCGCCCTCGTAGTGGCCCTCGCCGTGTCGGCAGCCGGCGGGTGCGGCTCGGACGCTGAACCGGAGTCCCCGACGCCGAGCGCCTCGGCGTCCGGCTCGAATCAGCTCCCGGCACCGATCTTCGTCACACCCGATCAGACGACGGCCGAGGCGGCCGTCGGCGAGACGATCGTCTTCACCCAGCCGGACCCGGCGAACACGACCATCAGCACCGACAAGCCCGATGTCCTCGAGCTGATCCAGGGCACTGACGACGGCAGCGCGGTCTTCAACCCGGCCGCCGTCGCCCGCGCCCCCGGCGTGGCCGTCGTCACGATCGAGGCCGCCGACGGATCGACAAGCCAGGTGACCGTGACCGTTCGCTAGTTGCGTCACCATCCGCGGCTGATCGGGAACTCCACCTTCGCCGGCTCCGCGCTCGGGCACTGTCGGCCGGAACAGGTCAGGGAGCGCTCCGGTTCTGCGCTAGAATAGCTACAGAACTGGAGTCCTCTCAGGGAGGGATCGACATGACCGCAGTGGCAGCACCGGTCCGGTATCCGGCGAGCCGGTTCGAGACCCAGGCGTGGGTCGACCTGCGCGATCCCGCCGAGCAGGCGCGGCTCACCCCGGCAGCCGTGCGCGGGATCCGCCGGCTGGCCGACGCGTGGGGCCTGACCGTGCCCCAGGTCTGCGCCCTCCTCGGCGACGTCTCCCCCAGCAGCTGGCACGCGTGGGCCAGGACCCCGCCGAAGACCCTGGGCGTCGATCGCCTGACCCGGGCCTCCTACCTGCTGGGGATCTACACGGCGCTGCACGTGCTCTACGGCGATGAGCTGGCCGACGAGTGGGTGCACCTGCCCAACACGAACGCCCTGTTCAACGGGACGACCCCGCTGGACGTGATGCTGCGCGGTGGCATCCCCGCGATGGAGCGCGTCCGCGCGCTGCTCGACGCACGGCGCGGCGGCGCGTGAGCCCCACAGCCCGACCCTGGCCCCCGGTCAGCGAGGTGCGCTGGGACGACACCCACCGGCTCATCCCCGCGACCTACGCCGACACCGACGAGCCGATCCTCGCGAACGTCGCCGGGGAGGAGTCCGACATCCCGGCCCTCGTGGCCCTGACGGCCGCCACGAATGCCCGGCTCCAGGCCCAGGCCGACGCCCTGCCCGGCGGGATCCACCAGGACGAGCTGGTCTTCGCCGTCCCGCACTGGCGGATCATCAACGCGTCCTTCTGCCACCCGCACCCACTCGGGTCCCGGTTCAACGGGCCGGATCGCGGGGCCTGGTACGCCGGCCAGCAGGTCGAGACCTCGCTGGCGGAAGTGGCCTACCACCGGGGCGTCGAGCTCGCCGAGATCAACCGTTGGGAGCTCGTCGCGGACTACCAGGACTACCTGTCGGACATCCACGCCCCGATGCACGACCTGCGCCGCCCGCGGGACCGACGGGCCCGGGAGTGCCTGGCGCCGGACTCCTACGCCGCCAGCCAGGCCGTGGCCGCCGGGCTCCTGGCCGCCGGGTCGGTCGGTATGGTCTACCCGGCGGTACGCGATCCGGGCCGCGAAGCCGTCGCGTGCTTCCGCCCGGCTGCCGTGGCGAACGTCCGCCCCGGTGGGCGGTTCCGCCTCACATGGTCCGGCGGCCGGGCGCCTGAGATCCGCACGCTGCGCTGAGGCCGCTATCGGGTGCGCGTGCCCGCCGGCGACCCGGGCTCGGTGGCCGACTCCTCGCGCTCCCTGGCCGCGGCGACAATGCGCTGCTCGACGTCTGCGAGGGCGGTCTGGGGGCTGCTGGCGTGGGGGGTGGACATGGTCGACTCCGAGGCTGGGAGGGGGTTCGCGCGCGCGTACCGAACTCCCCCTGCATGCCCGTGCTGTCGTGCCCGAAACGCCCGGTTCGTGTGAGGCGGGGCACATCCGGGCACTGTGCCCCGGCCGCGGGCCGTCGCGTCCCGCCTCCGCGGCAATCGGTGGTGACCGCCCTACAGTTCCCCCATGACCTCAGGGATGCGGGCACTGATCATCGGGTCGATGGCCAGCGCCCTGGCCGCGGTCGCCGTGGCAGCGCCCGCCGCCGGCTCGGGGAGCGCTGCAACACCGGCGACCCAGCAGCGGATCGCGGTCTCGGTCGCCACCCTCTGGGCCGCCCCCGACTCGCCACGCCCCCTCGACGCCCTGGCCACCTCGGCCCCAGCGGACCCCGCTGGCTGGCTCAGCGGACTGACCACGGCGGGTCGCCGCGGGCTCAACGGCAGGGTCGAGAGCCAGGCCCTGTTCGGGCAGCCCGTCACGGTCCTGGAGGAGCGGGGAGCCTGGTCGCGGGTGGCCCTGACAGGCCAGCCGAGCCCGAAGTCGCCGGACGGGTACCCGGGCTGGATCCCGAGTGCCCAGCTGGTGGCGGCCCCCGCCCCTGCCGCCCAGGCGGGAACGACCACGGCCGAGGCGGGAACGGCCACCAACCCGGACCTGGAGGCGGTCGTCACGCGGCGCTCAGCGTGGGCCCACGCCAACGCCGCACTCACCGCCCGGACCATCAGGCTCTCCTACGGAACCCGGCTGCCCGTCGTGAGCTCCACGGACGAGGTCGTCGAGGTGCAGGCGCCCGACGGCCGACCACTGTGGCTGTCCAGCAAGCAGGTGGCGCTCACGGCGACGGGGACGGCGACGCGCAGGCCCACCGGGTCGGCCGTCGTCTCCGAGGCCCGCAAGTTCCTGGGGCTGCCCTACCTGTGGGGTGGCACCTCGGGGTTCGGGTTCGACTGCTCCGGCCTGACCCACCTCGTGTACGCCCAGCTCGGCGTCACGATCCCCCGCGACGCCACGCCCCAGTTCGCGGCGGGTAGGCCCGTGACCCGCGTCCGTGACCTGCGCGCGGGCGACCTTGTGTTCTTCCGCACCGGGGCCGGCGCGATCCACCACGTCGGCATCTACGCCGGTCGTGGCCGCATGATCCACTCCCCGCGCACCGGACAGCCGGTTCAGGTCTCGTCCATCACGAAGGGGCTCTGGGCCCGCGAGTTCGCGGGCGGGCGCCGCTACCTCTGACCCACGTCAGCGGCCACGGACCCGCGCACCGTGTACGAGCCGGCCCGGCGGGCCTCCCGGCAGCGGGGCTGCCGGTCACTCCCGGGCGTGAGCACGACCCGAGGACGACGACCTCACCCCACTCAAGTCGGACCACCCGAACGGTCGAATCCCCCGGTGCGGGAAGGGAGGCCATTCGTGATGTCTGCGCGATGCACCCTTCACGCTGCCGTGGTGTCCCTCCGCCGGCCGGCGGGCCCACTCCGGCGATCTGCACTGGCCGGCAGCCTGGCGATCGGGCTCCTGGTCCTTGCCACGTCCCCCGGAGGCGCCGAGCCGCAGGGCGGAACCGGGCAGGCCACCACCATCGCCGTGTTCCAGCCGGTCATCAGCGCCGTGGATCACGCGTCGCCGGAGGCCGAGCACTCGTCCGATGGGCAGGCCATGGCCCGTGCCGCCGCGCTCGGGGCCGACCTGGAGGTTGCGCGAGAGGAGGAGAGCGCCGCGCGCGCCGCCCTCGCGGAGGCGGGCACGGTGCTCGCCGAGGCGCGCGACGCACGGGACACGGCCCTGTCCTGGGCCGAAGCGGCCCAGGACGAGCTGATGCGAGCCCGGATCCGGTTGGGCGACCTGATCGTTGCGGAGGAGGCCGCCAGCGCCGACATGCGGGGTGCCGTCAGGCGAGTCGAGGGCGAACGCCAGGGGTCGAAGGCCCACCGCTCAGCATTCACTCGCTGGCGGATGGCCGCCGTCGCCGAGCGCGCTGCGCACCTGCGCAGGACCGTCGCCGCACGGGTCGGCTCGGAGCGCTTCGAGCAGCTCCAGGTCGCCGAGGCCGAGCTGACGGACGCCGAGCTCGCCCTGGGCAGGGCCACGTCAGCCAACCTCAAGGCCGCGCGAGCGGCCGAGTCGGCATCCGCCCGCGTCACCCAGCTGGAGGCAGAGACCTTTGCCGCCCTCGATCCCCCAGCGACGCTGAACGCGCGTCCCGCGGACGCGTCCCCCGAGTTGCCGGCCGGCCCGGGCACCGCTGAGCGGGGCCGGCCATGAGGCGCCTGGCGCCAGTCGCGCTCGTCTGCCTCCTCGTGGTGGCCACGATGCCGGCGGCCCAGGCCAAGGCGGGGAAGGAGGACTGGCGCGAGTCGGGACGGGTCGTGCGCGTGCTCGACGGTGACACCTTCGACATGGACACCGAGGACGGCAGGGTGCGCGTCCGGATCAACGGGATCCAGGCCCCGGAGTCCGACTGGTGCGGAGGCGAGGACGCGCGCAGGGCCCTCGAAGAGCTCCTGCCCAAGGGTCGGCAGGTGCGCCTGGCCAGCGTCAAGCGGAGCTCGGGCAATGCGCCGCTGGGGGTCTGGCGGCTCAAGCGGACCGTTCACGTCGAGCGCAACGGCGAGTGGGTCGACATCGCCCCGAGCCTGCTCACCCGCGGGCTCGTCTTCCCGTTCCCCTTCATCGGCGAGGATGCCCACAACGATCGGTACCTGGCGCTGGGACTCACGGCCCATGAGCAGGGGTTGGGCCTGCATGATCCCTCGTTCTGCGGGTCGAGCCCGAACGCCGGGCAGCCGGTGGAGCTCGCGGTGGTCGCCGACGGCCCGGGGCGGGACACCTCCGCCTCCGAGTTCGTCATGGTGTTCAACGGCTCGGACGCCGACATCGACCTCACCGGCTGGATGGTCCAGGACACCTCGCCGCTCAACGCCTACTTCTTCCCCACGGGCTCAGTCGTCCGGGCCGACGACTACGTGGTCGTCTACTCGAGCTCGGGCAGGCGCGGCATCGCCCCCGACGGAACACGGGACGACCGCTACTTCTACGCAGGCACGGGCATGCGCTGGAACAACGGCACGACCGACATCGCACTGCTGTTCGACGACGCGGGGAATGACGACACCGGCAACCTGCGCGACTGGCTGGTGGTCACGCCCGGCTCCGACTGAGGGGATCCCCCATCCTCGTGATCGGGCGATGGCGCATGACCTCAC
>CAVSQK010000049.1:0-84108 GCA_963729885.1 uncultured Actinomycetes bacterium | reverse complement strand
ACGCGGGGATCGGTACGGTCGTCATCGGGGTTCCCTCCACGCGTTGGTCGGCGCGAATCTACGCGCCTGGCGGGCGCCACGCCCGGTCAGGACGAGGTCCCGGGCCCCCGCAGCCCGGCCCTGTCCGGACACCGGGTTCACTGCGGCCCCCAGCCGGTCACGTCGTGTCCCGTGGTCGCCTGGACCGCTGCGCGCACGGTGGGGTACCGGCGCTCAGGTGGGATCCGACTCCCGAGGCCGAAACGGTCGAGCTGCTCGCGCACGACGGCGCGGGCTCGGGCCACCACGAAGGTGATGCCCTGCGCCTCGAGGGAGTCGACCACCGACTCGATCGTGGCTGCCGAGGTGGCATCGAGGTGGGAGACCGCCTCAGCGTCGAACACGAAGACGGTCACGGGCGTCGGCGATCCGCTCACGGCCTGCTCGACCCGGGCGGCGAAGTAGCGCGCATTGGCGAAGAACAGCCTGTCGTCCAGCCGGTAGACGACCACGCCGGGAACCAGGAGGCGCGTCGTGCCGCGGCTCCACGTCGACGAACCGATCATGGCGTGCGCTCCAGCCGAGCACAGCATCACGCGGCTCGGCGCTGCGGCGCACGACGTCCAGCAGCGACAGCAGGACAGCCAGTCCCAGCGCGGGCAGCATCCCCACCGTCAGCATGCCCAGGACGGTCACGCCGCCGATCAGCAGCTCACCGCGCGAGCACCGCGCCAGGGCAACCCACTCCGACACGTCGACCAGCGACAGGGCGGCGTAGATGATGACCGCGGCGAGCACGGCCTTGGGCATGAGCGCCAGGGCGGGGGTCAGCACCAGCAGCACGACCACAACGGTGGCCGCCTGCCCGAGGCCCACGACCTGGGTGCGCCCCCCCAGCCGCACGTTCACGGCACTGCGACTGCCGCTGGCGCCCACGGGGAACGACCCGGTGACCCCAGCGCGGCGTTGAGCCCGGCCAGGGCCAGCAGCTCCTGGTCGGCGTCCACGACCTCGCCACGGCGCGCGAGGCTGCGGGCCAGCAGGATCGCATCGGAGAAGCCGACCAGCGCGATGCCCACGGCGGCGGGCACCAGGGCGACCACGTCGTCCAGCCCCACGGCCGGCCAGCTCAGGCGGGGCAACCCGGCAGGGATGTCCCCGACGACTGCGACGCCCCGGGCTGCCAGGTCGAGGCTGCCGGACAGGACGATCGAGACGACCGTGAGGACCAGCAGCATCGGGAAGGCCGGGACCCATCGCCCGGCTACGACCAGCAGCACCAGGCTGATGAGCCCGATGGCGACCGTCGGACCATGGGCACCGCCCACCACACCCCCGAGGAAGGAGACGTACTGCTGCATGGGCGTGTCCCCGGTCACTCCGACCCCCAGGAGCACCCCCACCTGTCCGGCGATCATCGTCAGGGCCAGGCCCGTGACGAAGCCGAGCAGGACGGCCGTGGAGAAGTAGTCGGCCAGCCACCCCAGGTGGGCCAGGCGCCCGAGGAGGAACACCAGCCCGACGAGGAGGGCCAGCATGGCAGCCAGCACGGGATAGCTCCCGGGGTCGTCGCTGACTGCCAGGAGCGCGGGGCCGACCATGAGGGCGGCCGTGGTCGTCGGTCCGGTCATGAGGACCCGGGACGAGCCCAGGAAGGCATAGGCGATGACCGGGAGGAGCAGGCCGTAGAGCCCGGCGACCACCGGGAGCCCGGCGATCTGCGCGTAGGCCATCGCCTGGGGCAGCGCCAGCGCGGCGACCATGACGCCCGCGACGAGGTCGGGGCGCAGGGAGTGGTAGCCGCGCAGCTGCTCCAGCAGCGGCAGGAAGCGGGCACCGCCTCTGGGCGGTTCGGGCGGCAGGAATCCGCGCCGGGCCGGAGCAGGACCTGCGGAGGGCCCCGTGCCCACCTGGGGCCCGGTCAGGCGTCCGGTCGTCCGCGGGATCCATCGGCCGACAGTAGCCCCGCCGCATCCCCTGCGTCTCGGGGCGACGGCGTGGAGGGGCATCCGGACCGTGAGGTCGGCTAGCCTCAGCCATGGTCACCGGACACTTCCACCCCCTCGGCAAGGCCCCCTCCGCAGCGACCGTGGCGGCGCAGCAGGCGCAGCGAGAGTCGCTCCCCCTGGACGACGAGCGCGACTTCGACGAGGCGCGCCGCGGCTTCCTGGCCGCACCGGACTACCGGCAGATCCTGACCGACTCGGGCAGGGTCGCCTGGGACATCGGCGCCTACGACTTCCTTCTCTCAGGTGAGCAGTTCGACAGCATCCATCCATCCCTGCAGCGCCAGGCCACGCTGAACATGGAGTTCGGCCTGTACGAGGTGGTGCCCGGCCAGATCTACCAGGTGCGCGGATTCGACCTGGCGAACATCAGCTTCATCCGCTCGGAGACCGGCTGGATCGTGTTCGACCCGCTGACATGCAAGGAGACCGCGGCAGCCGCCCTGGCGCTGGCCAACGAGCACCTGGGGCACCGGCCCGTCGTGGCCGTGGTCTACTCGCACTCGCACGGCGACCACTTCGGCGGCGTGCGCGGCGTCGTCGACGAGGACGACGTGCGGGCCGGCCGGGTCCCGGTGATCGCCCCGGTCGGGTTCATGGACCACGCGGTGGCCGAGAACGTGTTCGCAGGCACCGCGATGAACCGGCGGATGTTCTACCAGTACGGCACGCTGCTGGACCGCAGCCCGTTCGGCCACGTCGACCAGGCCATCGGCAAGGCCGTGGCGGCCGGGACCTCGGGCCTGATCGCCCCCACGGTGGTCATCTCCGACGACATCGAGGAGCTGACCGTCGACGGGGTCCGGATGGTGTTCCAGAACACCCCCGGCACCGAGGCTCCCGCCGAGATGAACACGTGGTTCCCGGACCTCAAGGCCTTCTGGGCGGCCGAGAACATCGTCGCCACCATCCACAACATCTACACGCTCCGGGGGGCGCTGGTCCGCGACGCCCTCGAATGGTCGCGCCAGATCAACCGTGCGCTGTACCTGTTCGGCCGCGATGCCGAGGTCATGTTCGCCTCGCACACCTGGCCGCGGTGGGGCAACGACCGGATCCAGGAGGTCATGCGCGCCCAGCGCGACACCTACGCCCACCTGAACAACGGGGTGCTCCACCTGGCCAACAAGGGCGTGACCATCAACCAGATCCACAACGTCTACCGGGTCCCCGAGGCCCTGCAGCAGTCGTGGGCCGCCCGCAGCTACCACGGGTCGGTGGAGCACAACGCACGGGCCGTGATCAACCGGTACCTGGGGTACTGGGACGCCAACCCGGCGACCCTGATCCCCCTGTCACCGCAGGAGTCCGCGCCGCTGAAGGTCGAGATGATGGGCGGCGCGGAGCCGATCCTGGTGCGTGGTCGCGAACTCATCGGGGCCGGCGAGTACCTGCTGGCCGTCGCGCTGCTGGACCTGCTGGTCCAGGCCGAGCCCGCGAACGCTGACGGGCGCCTCCTGCTCGCCGATGCCTTCGAGCAGCTGGGCTACCAGCACGAGAGCCCGAGCGTGCGCAACAGCTACCTGGCCGCCGCGCTCGAGCTGCGCTCCGGGATCCCCGAGGGGGTGGCCCCCTCCAGCACCGGGCCCGACATCATCCGGGCCCTGAGCACCAGCCAGTTCCTGGACTTCCTGGGCATCCGCCTGGACCCCGATCGAGCCGAGGGCAGCAGCTTCACGATCAACCTGGTGACGCCGGACAACGGCGAGACGTTCGTGGTCGAGCTGAGCAACGGCACGCTGACCAGCCTGTCCGGATTCCTGGCCGACGGTGCGGACCTCACGCTGACCATCAACCGCTCGGACCTCGAGAGCGCGATGACCGGGCAGGTCCCGCTGGTCCGGCACGTCGCCGAGGGTCGGGCCTCCGTCGAGGGCGACCCCGCGATCCTGATGGAGCTGGGCGGCCTGCTCGTGCACTTCGACGTGGGATTCGAGATCATGCCGGGAACGGCGACCCCGCACGGGCACGCCGACCTCGACGAGTTCGCCCAGGACCCCCTGGCGGACTCCTCGGGCGGATGACCGAGGACGCGAAGGCACCGCCCGCAGGGGCACGCTCGTCGCTCCGCCGCGTGACGGCGGCACCGGGTGGTTGGATCTGCCCATGAACACCACAGGCGCCCCGGCGCCGCCCGATGCTCCCGCTCGCCGCGAGGCCCTGGGGCTGAAGCTCTCGGCCGCCGGGGCACTCGTCCTCGCGGTGGTCGGCATCGTCTGGGGCCTGGCGGTCTCCTCGCAGGTCATCCTGTTCGACGGGCTCTACTCGGTCATCGGGTTCGTCCTGGCCTGGTTCGGCTTGCGCGCCGCGACGCTGGTGCAGCGGGGGCCCACCCCTCACTACCCGTTCGGCCGGGAGGCGCTGGCGCCGTTGGTGGTGGCGGTCCAGGCCCTGGTGCTGCTGGGCACCTTCGGCTACGCAGCGATCGACGCGGTCGGCGTCATCCTGCAGGGGGGGTCGCAGACCGAGGTGGGCCCGGCCTTCGCGTACGCAGTCCTCTCCCTCGTGGCGTGCATCGCTGCGTACGCCGTGCTGCTGCGCATGCAGCAGGGGTCCGACCTCGTCGCCGCCGAGGCGGTCCAGTGGCGCGCGTCGGTGGTCCTCGGTGTGGCCATGACGATCGGTTTCGGGGTCGCGATCGCGTTGACCAGGACCGCGTGGGCGGACGCGGCGCCCTACGTCGACCCGGTCCTCGTGCTCGTGGCCGCTGCGCTGATCCTCCCCGCCCCGATCCGGATGCTCCGGCAGTCGTTCCGGGAGCTGCTCGAGGGGGCTCCGGGCCCGGAGATCACCGGTCCGATCGATGCCGCGATCGCCGGCGCCTGTGCCGACTTCGGGCTCCCCGAGCCCACCGCTCGCGTGGGCAAGATCGGTCGCAAGGTCTACCTCGAGCTGGACTTCCTCGTGGCCGAGGCCGAGGGGTGGACCGTGGACCACGCCGACCAGGTGCGCCGGCGGCTGCTCACCGAGCTGTCCGAGCCGGGGCGCCTGCTGTGGATCAACGTCGAGCTGCACACCGACCCGGCGTGGGACGCCTGAGCTCAGTGGAAGAAGTGCCGGGTCCCCGTGAAGTACATCGTGATGCCGGCGGCCTGCGCGGCGGCGATCACCTCGGCGTCGCGCACGGAACCGCCGGGCTGCACGACGGCGCGCACCCCGCCGGCGAGAAGCACCTCGAGGCCGTCGGGGAACGGGAAGAAGGCGTCCGAGGCGGCGACTGCACCCCGGGCCCGCTCCTCACCCGCGCGTGCCACCGCCAGCCTCGCGGAGTCCACACGGTTGACCTGGCCCATGCCGATGCCGACCGCCGCCCCCTGGCTGGCCAGCAGGATCGCGTTCGACTTCGCCGACCGGCAGGCCCGCCAGGCGAACTCGAGGTCGGCCAGGGTGGCGGCGTCCGCGGGCTCGCCGCAGGCCAACGTCCACGCGGTGGGGTCGTCCCCGGGGGCGTCGATGCGGTCGCGGGCCTGCATGAGCAGCCCCCCGCTGATGGGACGGATCTCGGCGCCGGCCCCGGCAGGGACGGGGGGTGCCACGAGGATCCGCAGGCTCTTCTTGGCCGTGAGCAGCGCGAGGGCGTCCGGGTCGTAGCCCGGGGCGACGATCACCTCGGTGAACACGTCGGCGACCTGCGCGGCCATCGCCGCGGTCACCGGCCGGTTCGCGGCGATCACCCCACCGAAGGCTGACACGGGGTCGGTCTCGTGCGCCCGGGCGTGCGCCTCGGCGATGTCGGCTCCGATCGCGATCCCGCACGGGTTGGCGTGCTTGATGATCGCCACGGCCGGCTCCGCGAAGTCGTAGGCGGCGCGATGGGCGGCGTCGGCGTCGACGTAGTTGTTGTACGACATCTCCTTGCCGTGCAGCTGCTCGGCCGAGGCCAGCCCGCCGGGGAAGTGCGCCGAGGTGTACAGCGCGGCCCCCTGGTGCGGGTTCTCGCCGTAGCGCAGCACCGCGGCCCGCTCCCAGGCCGCACCCACCCACGCGGGGAACCCGGAGCCCTCGTCGGTCGGGGCCACGACGTTGCCCATCCACGAGGCCACGGCGATGTCGTACGTCGCGGTGTGCACGAACGCCTCCGCGGCCAGCCGGGCCCGCTGGGCCAGCGTGAATCCCTCACCCTGCACGGCCGCGATGACCTCCGGGTAGGCGGCCGGCGAGGTCACGACCGCGACGCTGGCGTGGTTCTTCGCCGCCCCGCGGACCATCGACGGACCGCCGATGTCGATCTGCTCGATGCACTCGTCGGGGCCGGCCCCGGAGGCCACCGTCGCGGTGAACGGGTAGAGGTTGACCACGACCAGCCCGAACGGCTCGATCCCCAGGGCTTCGAGCTGCGCGTGGTGGTCGTCGAGGCGCAGGTCGGCCAGGATCCCGGCGTGCACCTTCGGGTGCAGCGTCTTGACCCGGCCGTCGAGGCACTCGGGGAACCCGGTCAGCTCGGAGACCTCGACCACCGGGACCCCGGCTGCGGCGATCCGCGCCGCAGTCGACCCGGTCGAGACGATCTGCACCCCGGCAGCGTGCAGGGCGGCGGCCAGCTCGTCGAGCCCGGTCTTGTCGTACACGCTGACCAGCGCGCGGCGGATCCGAACGGTCCCGTCGGAGTTGCTCATGTCAGGGTCACCTTCCTGCCGGAGATGTGCACGTTGTGGGTGGCCAGCCGGCGGACGACGTCGACGAGCAGCTCGCGCTCCACGACCTTGATCCGCTCGTGCAGCGAGGCCTCGTCATCGTCGTCGTCGACCTCGACGGCCGCTGGTCGACGATCGGTCCGGTGTCCACGCCCTCGTCGACGAGGTGGATCGTGGAGCCCGTGACGCGCACCCCGTGGGCCAGTGCGTCGCGGACCGCGTGGGCGCCGGGGAAGCTGGGCAGCAGCGCGGGATGGGTGTTCACCACCCGCATCGGGAACGCCGAGAGCACGCCCGGGCCGAGGATGCGCATGAAGCCCGCGGAGACGACCCAGTCGGGCTCGAAGGACTCCAGGGCGTCGCGCAGCGCATCGTCCCAGGCTGCCCGGTCCGGGTAGCCGGCCAGCGCCACGGGCATCGCCGGGACCCCGGCGGACCGGGCGCGCTGCAGCCCGGCAGCGTCCGGCGAGTCGGCCAGGACGCCGACGACCTCGGCCGGGTAGTGCGGGTCGGCGCTGGCGTCGAGCAGGGCCTGCAGGAGCGTCCCCGAACCGGAGATCAGGACGACGAGGCGGGTGCGGGGCACGGCGATCATCCTAGGGGCGGGCGCCGCCGTCGGTCCGCCGACCGGGGGCGCTGCGGACCGGCCGCGGTCGCCGCCGACGTCACCGCGGGACCGGGACGATCAGAACGACCACACGACCGGCACCCAGAGGACCGCCACGAGCCCGAAGAGGAGGGCCAGGGGCAGGCCCAGCCTCCAGTAGTCGCCGAACCGGTACCCGGCCGGGCGCATGATCATCATGTTCACCGGCGTGGCGACGGGGGTCAGGAACGCCACGGCCGCCCCGACGCAGAGGCTCATCAGGACCGGCCTCGCGGAGATGTCCAGCTGGTCCGCGGCGGCGACCGCGATCGGGATCATCACCAGGGCCGTCGCGGTGTTGCTGATCAGCTGGCTGAAGACGACCGTGATCACGAACAGCCCGGCCAGCAGCGCAGTCGGCCCGAACGAGCCGACCGAGTCGACCACGGCGGTGGCGATCAGGTCACCCGCTCCCGAGTTGGTGATGGCGGTCGACATCGGGATCATCCCGGCCACAAGCAGCAGGGTCGTCCAGGAGATGCCGCGGTAGGCCTTCTCCATGGTCAGCACCCGCAGCAGGATCATCGCCCCGGCGGCCAGTATCGCGGTCACGACGGCCGGGATGACCCCGGTCGTCAGCAGCAGGACCATCACCCCGAGGATCCCCAGGGCGGTGGCGCTGCGCGGGCCCAGGGGGACGGCCTGACGGCGCACGAGCTCCGGGGAGTCGACGACGAGGACGTCCTTGTGGCCCTCGACCTCGTCGAGCAGGCTCCAGGGCCCCTCCACCAGGAGCGTGTCACCCCCCCGGAGCTCGACGGGCTCGGGGCCCAGGGGCCGGTCGTTGCGGGAGACCGCGAGGATGACCAGCCCGCCGTTGACCACCTGCCCGGGCTGGACAGTCCGCCCCGCCAGCCCGGAGCGGGGCGGGATCACCACCTCGGCTGCCCCGCCGTCGGGCGAGATCAGGCCCTGGGCGAGGTCCTCCTGGGAGCGCACCTCCGCGACGACCAGCCCGTGGTCGACGGCGAACTGCAGGGCGACGTCCACGTCGCCGAGCACGGTGATCCGATCGCCCGGCTCGAGGGCGCCTGCGGAGGTGGGCCGGCCCGAGCCGTCCGCGACGGTGATCACCGAGACGCCCGGGTACCCCGTCAGGTCGAGGCCGATCCGGGGCTGGCCGATCAGGTCGGAGCCGTCGGCGACGCTCTCGTGCACCACGTTCTCGATCGAGTAGTGCTCCACCAGCGTGCGGGCGTGCTGGCTGAGGTCCGGTGGCAGGACGTCACTGGTGCGTTGCGGGACGAGTCGGTCGCCGAACAGCAGGACGATCACGAGGGTCCCGATCACGACGGGGACGCCGACGATGGCGAACTCCGCGAACCCGAAGGCACCCACGCCGGCGTTGTCCGCCGCATCCGAGATCACCACGTTCACGGGACTGCCGGTGAGCAGCAGCAGGGACCCGGCGCTGCCGGCGAACGCCAGGGGCATCAGCAGCCGCGAGGGCTGCAGGGATCGGCGCATGGCCATCACGATGGTCATCGGCAGCAGGGCCGCCACCGCGCCGTTGAGCCCGATCAGGGCAGTGAGGCCCGCCGACAGCAGCATCGTGAGGAGCAGGAGCTTGCGCACGCCGGTCCCCGCACGGCTGACCACGGCCTGCCCGACCCACGTCGTGACCCCGGTGGAGTCCAGCCCCTCGCTGACGACGAACAGCGCGCCGATCAGCAGCACCGCGGGGTCGGCGAAGCCTGCCAGCGCCTCGGTCAGGGAGATGATGCCCAACCCGTACAGCACGAGGGCCGAGCCGACCGCGACGATCTCCACCGGGACCCGGTTGGAGACGAACAGCACGACGACGCCCGCCAGGGTCAGCAGGGTCAGGGCGGAGTCACTCACGCGCACATCCTCCCGCGGGCCTCCTGCGGATGCCCGGGGTGGGCCGGGTCGCGACGCGCGGGGTGGGCCGGCTCACTGGGTGTTCGCGGCGATCGCCTCGCGCAGCGCCCCCCGCGCGGCCTGGTCGCCGGTCACGCTGACCCCCATGCCCTCGGACCGGCCCCACAGCCAGAGCAGCAGCTCAGCGGGCGAGCCCTCGAGCACGGCATCCGCCGGTCCGTGCGGTTGCGTCACGGGCTGGTAGTCGGGCTCGTCGTGCATCTGCCCGGACGGGTCCACACCGCGGAAGCGCCCGAGGCGGACCACCCAGGCGACCCTCATCCGGGCGGGCCGGGTGATCGCGCCGGCCTCGGCCAGGTCGAGGGGGGACTCACAGCGGACCTCGACCAGCATCCCGGAGGGATCGAACGCCCCCCACGACGGCGGTTGGGCACCGAACTGGCAGCAGCTCGTCGATCCCGTCCTCGGCCACCTCCGGGTCGATCTGGCTGCCCTGCCCGGCGGTGAGCTCGGCGTCAACGCGATGCATCAGTGCCTCCTGCGCCTGGCGACGTCGGACCCACCCGACGGTGTGGTCCGGCGTCCAGGTCCAGACCGGGGTGTCGTCGCCGGCGGCCTCGAGCTGAGCCCCGAGGTGGGCGGACACCTCCTCGAACAGGGCCAGTGCCGCCCCGTGGTCCACCGGGCGATCGGGTGCCGCCACCGCCCCGACCTGCTCGTCGACCTGCAGTCGCGCGTCGACGATCGTGCCCCAGAAGCTCTGCACCTCCGTCAGGTGCCAGAGCAGGTCGCCGGCGGTCCAGTCAGGGCAGGAGGGCACCGGGGTGGCGGCCGGCAGACCCGCCAGCACCTCGCGGAACCGGGTGCTGTTGGCGGCGAGGACCTCGGCGAAGTCGATCATGGTCGCCCACCCTACGGACAACGCTCGGCCGACGCCGTCCTGCGCAGCAGCGGCTGCCGACCGGCCGACCCCCCCGGCCCCGCGCGATCGCCCATGGGGTGGGCGGTCCACACTGGGACCCGTGACGACCTCGGATGCCACGGCCTACCCGAACCTGCTGGCCCCGCTCGACCTGGGGTTCACGACCCTGCGCAACCGGGTGCTCATGGGCTCGATGCACACCGGGCTGGAGGACGACGCCAAGCGGTTCGCCGACCTCACGGACTACTTCGCCGAGCGGGCCCGCGGAGGGGTCGGCCTCATCGTGACCGGCGGATTCGCGCCGAACATCGAGGGCTGGACCAAGCCCCGGGCCGGCACGCTGTCCACGAGGGGTGCGGCCCGCAAGCACGTCCCGATCACGCAGGCGGTGCACGCCGAGGGCGGCCACATCGCGCTGCAGATCCTGCACACCGGCCGCTACGGGTACCACCCGCTGATCGTGGCCCCGTCGCGGATCAAGAGCCCGATCACGCCGTTCACCCCTCGCGCCCTGAGCGAGCGCGGCATCGAGCGCCAGATCAAGGCGTTCGTGACCTGCGCCTCCCTGGCGCGCGAGGCCGGCTACGACGGGGTCGAGATCATGGGCTCCGAGGGCTACTTCATCAACCAGTTCCTGGTCACCCACACCAACAGGCGCACGGACGGCTGGGGCGGCTCGTACGCCAACCGGATGCGCCTGCCGGTCGAGATCGTGCGCCGCACGCGCGAGGCCGTCGGGCCGGACTTCATCATCATCTACCGCCTGTCGATGCTCGACCTGGTCCAGGACGGCAGCACCTGGGAGGAGGCCGTCACCCTGGCGAAGGCCATCACGGCGGCCGGCGCGACGATCATCAACACGGGGATCGGCTGGCACGAGGCCCGCGTGCCGACGATCGCCACGAGCGTGCCGCGGGCGGCCTTCACCTGGGTCACGCAGAGGATGCGCGCCGAGCTGCGTGCCGACGGGATCGACATCCCGCTGGTCACGACCAACCGGATCAACACCCCGGACGTGGCCGAGCAGGTCCTGGCCGAGGGTGCGGCGGACATGGTGAGCATGGCCCGGCCGCTGCTCGCCGACGCGTTCTTCGTGACCAAGGCGGCTGCGGGCCGGGCAGACCGGATCAACACCTGCATCGCGTGCAACCAGGCGTGCCTGGACCACGCGTTCAAGGGCAGGACGGTCTCCTGCCTGGTCAACCCCCGCGCGGGCCACGAGCGCGACCTCGTCATCACCCCGGCCACGGCGCGCAAGCGGATCGCCGTCGTGGGCGCCGGACCCGCCGGGCTGGCGGCGGCGACCACCCTGGCCGAGCGCGGCCACGAGGTGGATCTCTTCGACGGCGCGGACGAGATCGGCGGGCAGTTCAACCTCGCGAAGCGGATCCCCGGCAAGGAGGAGTTCCACGAGACCCTGCGCTACTTCGCCCACCGGATCGAGGACACCGGCGTCCGGCTGCACCTGTCGACCCGGGTGTCCGCCGAGGACCTGACCGCCCTCGGCGTGGACGAGGTGGTGCTGGCCACCGGGGTGACCCCGAGCGACCCGCTCATCCCCGGCCAGGACGGGCCCAACGTGGTCAGCTACATCGACGTGCTCGCCAACGACGCCCCCGTGGGCCAGCGCGTCGCGATCGTCGGGGCCGGTGGGATCGGCTTCGACGTCGCGGAGTTCCTCGTGGTGGCGCCCGGCGAGTCGCCCACGCTGGACCTCGCCGAGTGGCGCCGGGAGTGGGGGGTCGGCGACCCGGCCGAGTCCCGGGGCGGACTGGTGGCTGCCCACCCCGTGCCGGCCACCCGCACGGTCACGCTGCTGCAGCGCAAGCGCGGCAAGCTCGGCGCCGGGCTGGGCAAGACCACCGGCTGGATCCACCGCTCGGCGCTTGTCGCCAAGGGCGTGACGATGCTGCCCGGGGTCAACTACGAGCGGATCACCCCAGAGGGACTGGTCGTGTCCTTCGGGGAGAAGCACGAGCGCGAGCACCTCGTCGAGGCCGACACGATCGTGCTGTGCGCAGGGCAGGAGCCGCTGCGCGAGCTCGAGCCCGCGCTGGTGGCCGCCGGGATCCCGGTGCACGTGATCGGCGGGGCCGACGAGGCCGCCGAGCTCGACGCGAAGCGCGCCATCGACCAGGGCACCCGGGTGGCCGCCGCGCTCTGAGAGCGCGGTGCCCAGCACCGTCGGTCCGCACGACGGTCGGTCCCCATGATCCAGGCAGGTTGTCGCGATCGAGGGACATCACCCTGCATGGATCATGAGCCGGGGGCGGGGCCGAGCGGGCACTCAGACCTCGATCCTGCCCTCGCTGACGAGCACCGAGCCGCCGCCGATCCACACGCCGGCCACCTCGCCGCCGGCCCGCTGGACCCGCGCCTCGAGGACGCTCGGGCGCCCCATCTCCACGCCCTGGACGATCCGCCATGACCGCTCGCCGTCGGTGTCGTCGAGGCTCGCGAGCAGTCCGACCAGGGCGCAGTTCGCACTGCCGGTGGCCGGATCCTCGGTCACGCCGTCGAACGGTGCGAACATGCGCGCCCGCAGGTCGACGCCGTGGGTCCCGTCGGCCACGTACAGGTGGATGTCCGGGGTGGACGCGCCGAGGGCGACGAGTCGCTCGAGCGCGGCCTCGTCGGGGCGGGCCCGCTCGAGCGCGGACCGGTCGGCCAGCTCAGCGACGATGAACTCGAGTCCGACCGAGGCCACGCGTGGGCCGTGCCGGTCCGTGGCGATGTCGTGCGGGGTCAGCCCCACCGCCTCGGCGACAGCCGCGACCGGCAGCTCCGGGCCGAGGGACAGGGCCTCGGGCGCCTTGAGCTCGCACCAGATCCGACCTCCGTCGAGTCGCTGCACGGTCACGGGCACCAGCCCGGCCCGCTCCTCGAACGTCACGACGAGGGGAGCGTCGACCGGACCGAGCTCGCCCAACGAGGCCAGCACGAAGGCCGTGCCCACGTTCGGATGCCCGGCGAACGGGACCTCCCGGCTCGGGGTGAAGATCCGGACCCGTCGGTCATGGCCGTGCTCGGCGGGGAGCACGAAGGTCGTCTCGGAGTAGTTGAACTCGCGGGCGACCTGCTGCATCTGGGCATCGTCGAGCCCTTCGGCGTCCAGGACGACGGCCAGCGGGTTGCCTCCGAACCGGGTGTCGGTGAACACATCACAGGTGACGAATCGACGGCGCACAGGGTCCCTCCTTCCGGGCAGGATGCCCATCCTGCCGGTCCGGTGGTCCTGCCCCGCGGCGTCGCCGTCCGGGGAGCCACGGCCCCCCGGACCTGGCCCCGGCGCGGGCCTCCCCGACCCCGAGCATGATCCAGGCGGGTTCCTGCCGCTAGCGACAACAACCAGCCTGGACCACCTCCGCGGGATCACGTCCGCGGGACCTCGGTCCCTTCCGGAGGTCCGACCGCGGTGGAACCGTGGAGGTGGCGAGGGCGGCCGGTGGGCGCGGACCCGCTCCGCGAAGGGGGTGTGCGAGATGCGTGGTGCACGACTGGCATGGCTGGTGGCAGCGATCGTGGTGGTCACCGGGTGCGCGTCGGGGGAGTCTGATCCCGGCGCCTCACCCGCGCCGACATCGACATGGACGGCCGTCGAGCGGGCCCAGGCCGCACTCGTCCCCGCCGAGGGGATCGCGCCCGTGGAGCCCGGCACGGTGAGCGAGGCGACGGCCGCCTACACGGCCGAGGCCGAGCAGATCAGCGCGCCGTGGGCCCAGTTCATGATCTGCTCCACGGTCGGGAAGGCCGATGAGGGCCCGCCGAGCGTGGTCGAGCCCGGAGCGGTGGCCGCCGCGTGGACCTTCGGCACGGCGGGCGCCGCCCAGGTGGACCAGTACGCCATCGTCTACGCCGACGAGGCCGCCGCCACCGCGCCGTGGCGAGGGCGCGCACCCAGGCGCAGTCCTGCGATGAGGCGTTCACGGGCGATGCGGAGTACGCCGGCGAACCCCCCGAGGTGACGATCGGCGAGGTCCCCGGCACGGTGGACGGATTCCGGGTGACCGCGGTGTTCCGACCCTCGGACGACGCCGTCAGCACCGTCCTGCGCTCAGGTGACACCGTCCACTACATGCGCTTCCGGGAGCTGTACGCCGTGGAGTCCGAGCCCGGGGAGTCCGAGAGGAACCCCGACACCGCGCTCGACCCGGCCTGGACCGACGCCCTGATCGACCAGGCGGCGGCGAACCTCGTCGGCTAGCTGATCTCCGGCCTACCCGGGCGGGGGCAGGGGCGTGACCGACCCGTCCTCCTCGACGGTCCCGAGCCACACGTCGCTCGTGAAGCGGATCGGCGAGTAGGACGGGTACAGGCTGTGCGGCCACCGGGCCATGCTCGTGCGCAGCCAGGGGTCCGGCCACGAGGTGGACCACGGCACCAGCTGCCGGGCGTCGGTCATCACCAGCACCTCGCCTCCCCACGCCTCGCGGATCGCGGCGAGCTCCTCGGCGGTGGGGCGCCGGGACACCTCCACCACGTCGGCGTCGCACATGATCCGCAGGGTGGGCAACCACGGCGGCCCGACCTCGCGCACGACCACGACCCGTGTGCCCTCCACCGCGCCGCAGACCTGCGCGACCTGGTCGGCGCGCCCGCCGTACTCGGTGGTCACGACCAGCGTCCCCCAGGTCGCCAGCGGCGGGAGCAGGACCCCGGCCACCAGTGCCCAGGCGGCGATGCGCTGCCAGCGCGACCGGGCCGCCCGGTGGATGCGGGGCAGCGTCCACCCGGCCATCAGCAGTGCCGCCGGGATCACGGCGGGCAGGAACCGGCGCATCGCCCAGATGTGGTCCGGGGTGATCGCCGGGCGGACCAGGTAGAGCAGGGCGGGGACCCCGAGCGTGGCCAGCAGCACCAGGACCTCCGGGCGCCACCCGACGATCGAGCGCCGCACGAGCAGGGCCGTGCCGGCCACCGCGAGCACCAGCGTGAGCGGCCCGAGGTACCAGCCGAGCCAGGTGACGGTCATCTCGTCGTAGCTGCGCGTGCCGTCGACGGCATCACCGGCTGCCTTCTGGGCTGCCGCGATGAACCACGCCTGCCCCGAGCCCGGCTCGATCAGGTGCCGCTGCATCCACAGCGGCCGGCTGGCCAGCACGACCGCCGCCACCACCACCAGGCCTGCGGCGATCGTGCCCAGGACCCCCCTGCGGGCCGCCAACCAGGAGCGCAGCCGCCCCCACCGGAGCACCACGACCAGCGCACCGACCGCGACGAGGCAGGCCGCAAGCATCGCCAGGAGCTGCACGTACAGGGTGCGGTGGTCCGCCAGGTAGCCGGCGCTGTGCAGCGCGAGGTCGAGGTACCCCAGCCCGACCATGGCCAGGGAGGCCGCGGTGGCCACGAGCAGGCCGGCGATGCGGCGCCGCCGGTCGGCCGGACCGCTGACGGCGGCGACCACCCCGAGGCCGAGGATCAGCCCTGCGGAGACGGCCGCCCCGTCGATGCGGCTCAGGGCGGTGGCGCCGACCATCGCCCCGCCGAGCGCGAAGCGCGACAGCCGGTGGTCACGGAACGCGCTCCAGAGGACGGCCAGGCCCCCGAAGGTGAGCACGATGTTGGTCGGCTCGGTGAACGTGGCGCGGCTGAAGTAGATCATCGGGGTGCTCAGGGCCAACGTCGCGACCGGGACGAGCCCCCACCTCGGACCGATCAGCCGGCGCGCCACGTCGTACACCGCGAGCAGGCCCAGGCCACCGATCAGCAGGTTCGCGACGAGCACCCCGCGCAGGCCGAGGACCCACCCGAGCATCGCCAGCAGCCCGGGGAACGTCTTGGCCCCCTGGGCGTGGATCTCGTCACCGAACTGCCAGAACGCGTCGGAGAAGACCTGCGCGTCCGGGATCTGGGCGGACAGCTCGGCGGCCGAGCGGATCGGGATGCTGGGGTCGGCGTGCGTCGTCAGCCACACGCCCTCCAGGGCCAGGAACCCGGGATCGCGCTGGACGAGCAGGACCTCGCCGGCGAAGGCGAGGTTGACCAGGACCCAGACCACCGCCAGGCCGAGCGCCCACGCGGCGCCGCGCCGGAACTCGACCGTGGCCGGGAGCCGTTCGGGGAGCATCCGCCAGGTCAGGGCCACGACGAGCACGAGCGAGGGCAGGACCACCAGCGGGCGGAACTCCCCGAGCATCACCGCAAGGCACACCACCAGCGCGCACCAGAAGAAGACGACCGGGAGCCGCGAGGGCAGGTTCGTGACCACGCGGCCGAGCCGCCCGGGCACGGGCTGGGGTGCGACCTGCGCGCCGGGGTCGGCCGCCTGCGACGGCCGGGGCCGCGCGTTGGCCTGCGTCGCGCTGCCCGGGGGGACGCTCACCGCGCCTGGGGCTGCACGTCACGCCGCCCTGCGGGATCCCCGGAACCCGGCAGCGGGCCCGCGGCACCCGCCGGCGGCAGGGCTCGGCCACCACGTGCGTGACCAGGGTGGCGGGAGCGACACGGGCGTCGGGACGGGGGGCCACCTGACCGGCCTCGGAGGAGGAGGTGACCCGGGCGTCGGCGTAGAGGGTCCCGTAGTGCATCTCGCGGGTCTCGCGCAGGGTCCGGATCCCGATCGCGCGCAGGCTGGAGATCTGGTCGGCGATGACCCCGAGGGCGAACATCTGCACGCAGGAGATCGCCAGGACCGCGCCCAGGATGATCGACTGCATGTGGCCGCTGGCGTTGCCG
This sequence comes from uncultured Actinomycetes bacterium, assembly GCA_963729885.1. Taxonomy (GTDB): domain Bacteria; phylum Actinomycetota; class Actinomycetes; order S36-B12; family CAIYMF01; genus Prado023. The sequence goes on along the minus strand of CAVSQK010000049.1, from coordinate 67,404 downwards.
TCCTGCAGCCAGTCCAGGGTCCACGGCATCCAGGCCACGATCGCCCCGATCGCCAGCACCGCCGCCATCGTCCAGAAGAACTTCAGCGGCGTGTAGTACGACAGGACGCGGAACAGCGCCAGGCTGTTGCGCCGCACGTAGCCCCACATCGACCCGAACAGCCGGCTCGGCCGCACCGAGTCGTTGCGGGTCACCGGGACGTTGGCCAGCGCCAGCCGGCTGTTGCCCGCCTGGATCAGCGACTCGAGGGTGTACGTGTAGGGGGTGGTGATGACCAGCGAGAGCGCGGCCGCGCGGGAGTAGGCGCGGAACCCGCTCGTGGCGTCGCCGACCGACAGCCCCGACAGCGACCGGACCACGCTCGTCCCGGCCGTCTGCAGCGCCCGCTTCACCACGCTGAACTCGGCGACCTTCCCGGTCTGCCGGTCCCCCACGACGATGTCGGCCTCGCCGGCCAGGACGGGTGCGACCAGCGCGGGGATGCACGACGAGTCGTACTGGTTGTCGGCGTCGGTGTTGACGATCACGTCGGCGCCGCGGCGCAGCGACTCCTCGATCCCGTAGGAGAAGGCCGCCGCGAGGCCCCGGTTGCGCGGGAAGCCGATCACGTGGTCGACGCCGCACGCCAGGGCGACCTGCCGGGTGTCATCCGTCGACCCGTCGTCGATGACCAGCCACTCGACGACGTCGAAGCCCGGCACCTCCCGGGGCAGGGTGCTCAGGGTCGCGGGAAGGTGGTCGGCCTCGTTCAGGCAGGGGATCTGGATGATGAGCTTCACGACAACCTCGCAGGGACGGACAGGCCCCGCGGCAGGGGCTCTGCATCGAGGATAACTGCCCGACCGGCTGGGCCCTAGTCGGTCGGGGGACGCCCACGGCGCGACCGGACCGCCCGGGCGGCGCGGCCGACGCCGAACAGCCCGGCCATCACGAGGTCCACGCCCAGCAGGACCAGCCGTGACACGAGGCTGACCGTCAGCGCGGCGGGAGCCCCGATGGACCCGGCGAGGGTGGCCACGAGGACCCCCTCGCGCACACCGGCCCCGGCCGGCAGGGGCACGACGAGCAGCCCGGCGACGAAGGCCAGGGCGAAGGCCCCGATGGTCGGCACGAGGTCGGAGGCACCTGCGCCCAGGGGCCGGGCGAGCAGCCACGCGTGCACACCGAAGAGGACCCAGCAGGCGATCAGCCAGGCCACCGACGCGGCCAGGGCCCGACCGGGGAGCTCGACCGGGGGCGGGATCCGCCCGGCCCTGGCGAACGCCCACGCAAGGCCGCGGTTCATCCACCGCGGGCGGACCAGCGCCACCCCCACGACGCCGGCCAGCAGCAGCATCCACAGGACGGTCGCGCGAGGGGCCCCGGACCCGAGAAGGACCAGCAGCCCGACCAGGCCACCGGTGGCCACGGCGATCATCAGCGCCACCACGTAGCTGACGAGCATGGTCGAACGCGCGATGTCGCGGCGCCGGCCGAGGTCGGCCTGGATGGCCGCGGTCCACACCGAGCCGGGGACGTACTTGCCCAGCTGGCCGGCGAAGAAGATCGTGAGCGCGGGGTGCACGGGCACGCGCTCGCCCAGCCCGCCCAGGACCACGCGCCATCCCATCCCCGAACAGGTCACCGCCAGCGCCCCGGCGACGCCGGAGGCCAGGAGGTCGACCCAGGACAGCGCCTGCAGGTCGCTGCGCACGGCCTGCCAGTTGCGCACGAGCGCCACCCCGAGGAACACCAGCCACCAGCACGACGAGCACGAGCGACACAGTCCGCCCCCGCCACCCGCCTGCGCCCATGCCCGCGCGAGGTGGGGCCGGGGCGGGCGCGGTGTCCGGGATGAGGTCCCCGTCCGGAGCCGGGGTGGGGGGCCGGTCCGGGCCCGCGAGCGGGTCGGGGTCGGTCACTGCGGGGCGCGCGCGATCAGGACCAGCCCCGTCCCGGCGTCGGGGCGGCGGCGCTGCATCCAGATCCCCGGCGCGGAGATGGCCCTGGTGGCACGGCCCGACCACGACGGCGGCTGCAGGAACGAGCTGCTCTGCTCGGTGGCCGCCGCGACAACGTCCTCGTCGCCCGCCTCCCGGTCGGCCCGTGCCAGCCGCCGGGCGGCGACGGTGTTGCGGACCCTCTCGAGCAGGTAGCCCATCGGGTGGCCGACGTGGGTGACGCGCACGTCGACCAGGCCGCAGTCCGCGGCCATGGCCGCGAGGCCCTCGGCCGAGTAGCGCCGGAAGTGCCCGGCGATCTCATCCGCGGCACCCATGCGGTCGGGTCCCGAGGGGGTGGAGATCAGCAGGGTGCCGCCCGGGCGCAGGCGCGCGGCCCAGGAGGCCAGCGCCTCCCGGTCGGCGTCGATGTGCTCGATGACCTCGAAGGCGCACACGAGGTCGAAGCGCTCATCGGCGGCGAGGTCGTCCAGCGAGGCGACCAGCCGACCCGGCGCCCCCAGGGCCTCGAGGCGCTGCGCGGTGATCGCCCGCGTCCGGTCGGAGAGCTCCACGCCGGTGTACGCCCGTCCCGGGGCCAGCCGGCAGGCCACTGCCCCCTCACCGGGCCCGATCTCCAGCACGTCGGTGACGTCGAGGCCGGCCAGCTCGCGTGAGATCACGTCCCAGCGCAGGTGCGCGTTGAAGGTCAGGGGCGGCAGCGCGGCACGGCCACCGGGGGCCGCCGCCAGGCGCGCGTCCAGGTCGGCGGTGGACGCCTCCGGCGAGAACCGCTCGGAGGCGGCGCGGGCGCGGTCACGGGCCACGGTCAGCGACTCCTTGTCGTGGGCGAGGTGCCGCAGCGCGTCGGCGAGGGCTCCGGGATCCCCCGGGGGCACGGACACGACTGCGTCCCCGAGGGTACCTGCTGCCGGGGTCGCCGCCGTCACGACGGCGCAGCCGGCCGCCAGGCCCTGGTACACCTTCGTGGGCACGACGCGCTGCGCCTTGGGCCCGGTGCCGAAGATGCCCAGGCTCACGTCATGGGCGGCGACGAGGTCCGGGAGCTCGACGCTGTCCACCCAGTCCACCCACCGCACCCGAGGGCTCCCGCGGGTCAGTTCCCGGGCCTCGGCGAGGTCCTGGCCGTGGCCGACCATCGTGAACTCGATGGGCTCCTCGCGCAGCAGGTCGATCGCCCGACCGATGGTCGGCGCCCCCTGCAGCGGAGTGAACAGCCCGACGAAGACCACGCTCAGGGCAGGCCCCGGCGCCCGCCGGGTCCCGTCGACGTCCCGGGTGCGGTCGGCCCGGGTGCGGCGCCGGCGTCGGCCCCCCGCACCACGCGGTCACGGGATGCGGCCACCCGGCTCCCCGCGGCGAACCACTCCCGGCCCGCCCCGACCGGGACGACCACCGCCCGGTCCCGGTCGGCCGCGGGGAGCATCGTGGCCTGGAGGTCCGTGTCGACGACCACGACGTCGGCGGCCCGCAGGGCGCTGCGATCGACCAGGTCCAGGATGCGCAGCGTCGCCCCGTCGCCGAGCTCCCGGTCGCGGACCGTGTCGGCGAGGCCGACGAGGTGGTCCAGGGCGATCACCGAGTGCCGGTAGCGCAGCCGGGCGAGGTGGACGTCGATGTGGCCCATGTAGCCCACGAGGACCACGTCCGGGTCGGGGGTGCCCCGCGAGCGCCGGGCCAGCCCGGCCCACGACCGGGCCTGCCGCCCGACCAGCCTGAGTGCGGCGGCCGGGGAGCCGGCGGCGGCCACCTTGTCCGAGGTCGCCGCTCCGAGGGGCTCGTTGAGCTCCTCGACCTCCCACCCCCGGGCGGCCAGCCCGTCGCGCAGGACCGCGACGCGCGGGTGCAGCGTGGCGTCGTAGGACCCGAAGACGAGCAGCCGCCTGCCCTCGCCCGCCATCTGCCACCTCCTCACCAGCGCGCACACCCACCCGACCCGTATCCGTCATCGATCCGGTCCCTCCCGTGGGTGGGATCCATGACGCATCGGCCCAGCATCGTGCGGGCACAGGCCGTCGGACGATTCTCGCGCATGCGCCGCGACCGCGGGACCATCGGAGGCGCCCGGGTCCCCGGGATCCCGGTACGGTCGGCAGATGACCGCCGCCGACGCCCGCGTGGCCTCTGCCCGCCGGATCCGCGGCGGGCTCATGTGGGCGATGCTCGGCGTGGTGCTGTTCTCGTTCTCCCTGCCCCTGACCAAGGTGGCCGTGGGTGGCTTCAACCCGTTCTTCACGGCAATGGGCAGGGCGGTGATCGCCGGGACGCTCGCGACCGTGGTGCTCCTGGTGCGTCGCGTCCCGCTCCCCCCGCGGCAGTACCTGCGCCCCCTCTTCTTCACCATGCTCGGCGCCGTCTTCGGATGGGCGATCCTGCTCGCCCTGGCCCTGCAGCGCACCACGTCGGCGCACGCGGCCGTGATCGCGGCGTTCATGCCGCTGACGACCGCCGCCATCGCGGTGCGGCGCGCGCACGAGCACGTCAGCCGGCAGTTCTGGGCCGCGGCCCTGACCGGGACGGTCGCCCTGGTCGTGTTCGCGCTGACCCGCGGCGGGGCCAGCGGCGGCGACCCGGTCGCCGACCTGCTCGTCGTGGGCGCCGTCCTCGCCTCGTCGTGGTGCTACGTGGAGGGCGCGGTGGTGACCCGGGTCTTCCCGGGCTGGCAGGTCATCTCGTGGGTCGTCGTGCTGGCCCTGCCGGTGACCGTGCCGGCCAGCATCGTCCTGTGGGTGACCACCAGCGGCGACTACGACACCACCACCGCCGAGTGGGCCAGCCTGGTCATGCTCGGCCTGTCGTCGATGTACCTGGCGTTCTTCGCCTGGTACCGGGGCCTGGCGACGGCGGGGATCGCCCACGCGAGCCAGACCCAGCAGCTGCAGCCCCTGCTCACCCTGGTGTGGTCGGCGCTGCTGCTCGGGGAGGTCGTGACCGTGGGGACGGTCGCCGCGGCCATGGTCGTCATCGGATCGGTCACCTGGGCGCTGCGCAGCCGCCCACCCCTGGTGGCCTCGCCGGAGGAGTGAGCCTAGCCGTCGAGCGCGGGGCTGAACCGGTCCTCGACGCGCCGCACGTCGACGTCGCCGGCACGGGGGCCGGGGACGAGCAGCTGGGCTGGGGCTGAGGTCCGCTCCTCGTGGGCGTGCAGCGCTGCTCCGACCCGGGCCATCGCCGCGCGGAGTCGGGCAGCCCGGACTGCCTCCACCGGGGACGGCCGCCTGCGGGCGATGTCGGCCAGCCGATGCTCCGCCCGGATCATCCGGCCGTCGGGGGCCGAGTGCATGTCGGCGTACACCAGCGCATCGCTGAGCAACGACCGCTCGCGCGGGAACTGGTGCTCGAGGTCCAGGACACCCTGCGCGACGGCCAGCATGTCGGCTTCGGAGTGGTGCGCGACCAGGCTGCACAACCGCTGCGACATCCCCAGGGAGCGCAGGTGGAGTGCGCCGTCCAGGGGATGGAAGCCGGTCTGCGCGATCCGCGGGGAGTAGCCGATGTCGTGCAGGGTCGCGGCCGCCACGAGCAGCGCCGCCTCGTCCGCGCCGAACAGCACGCCGAGCCGGACGGCCATGGACCCGGCGGTGTGCACGTGCGCCAGCCTCGTGCCCTCGTCGGCGAGCAGGTCGCGCGCGATCGCCTCGGCCTCAGCGCGCGTGGGCACGTCGGCGTCGGCGGCAGCGGGTCGCAGCTCGGGGGTGGCCATCGCGAGAATCATCGCGCACCCGGCGGCCGCCGACAAGGGGTGCCCTCACGCGATCGCGCCGCGGTCTATCCGGGGGTGGGCACCCAGCGCGGCGGCCAGCAGCCGGGGGCGACCGGGGGAGCCGATCGGCACGGACATCGGGACCTGCCCACTGCTAGCGTCATCACGGTGAGCACCGACGAGGAGAGTCGCCGGCGGATCATCGACGTGGCCGCGGAGCTCTTCGCCGAGCACGGTTACGAGGGCGTCGGCGTGCGACAGGTCGCCCAGGAGGTCGGGGTCTCGCAGTACCGCGTCCGGAAGCTGACCGGAGGGCGCGCCCAGCTGTTCGCGGCGGTGATGGCCGAGAAGGTCACCTCGGACGCCGCGGACCGGATCGCGCGCGCCGTCGAGGCTCCCCACGAGCTGCCCCCCTGGCCGCCATCGTCGCGGCGGGGGCCGCGGTCTTCGCCGCACCGGAGGACAGCTGGGACCTCCTCGAGCTCGAGGCCCTCACCCGGTCCCATCGGGACACCGAGCTCCGCGAGATCGAGTCCGTGCGCATCCAGGGGCGCTGGGACAACATGCGTGCCGTCGTCCGCCGCGTCAGGGAGGCCGGTGGGATCGACGACGACGTCGATGACGACGCCCTTGCGCACTTCTCCCTGACCCTGTCGGTGGGCCTGGCGATGCTCGAGCCCGTCATCCGGCACAAGCCCACCCAGCTGAACTGGGACGCGATGATCGCGCGCATCGGCACGGCCATGGCGCCCCCCCAGATGCTGCTGCGCGCCGAGGACGAGCCGCGCAGCTACTGGCGGATCCTCATCGACGTGCCCGACCGCCCCGGTGGCGTGGACATGTTCATCCGCGCCATGGCCGCGCTGTACGGCTACACGGTCGCGGTCTACGTGGTCGGCTCGGGCGAGGGGACCAGGACCCTGGACATGCGCCTGACCGCCCCGAGCTCGGTCACCGAGGAGACCCTGCTGTCCGCGGCCACCTCCGCGGGCCGCAACGCCCGCATCTCCCCAGGCTCGCCCGACGACGCCCTGGACCTCCCGACCCGGATGCTGGATGCCAGCGCCGAGCTGGTCACGAACCCCGGGTGGGCGCCCTACGTGGCCATGCAGCTGGTGGCTGCCGACCACGTCGAGGTCGTGCAAGCCACGAAGGGCCAGGACGACGGGCCCGACGTCCTGCGCCTGCAGTGGACCCCGGAGCGCCACGTGCTGCTGCGCCGGACCTGGGCGCCGTTCACCCGGGTCGAGCAGGCGCGCGCCTCGGCCCTGCTGCGCCTGTCCGCGGCGATCGCCGTCGCGGAGGGTGACGCCGACGCGCAGGGCTGGGTGGAGCCGGTCAAGGACGGCACTGTGTGGATCCGCCTGGCCCACCCGGAGGACGCCGAGGCGGTGGGCGCGATGCACCGGCGCTGCTCGGACCGGACGCTGTACCTGCGCTACGTCTCCTCCGGGGACTGGCACGAGATCCAGATGCGCCGCCTGTCCGGTGGCCACAGCGGCGCCACACTCGTCGCCATCGGCGACGACGGCACCGTCATCGGGCTGGGCAACGTGTTCCCGGAGCGCCCCGGGGACAACGTCACCGCGGAGATCGCCGTGCTCGTCGAGGACTCCCACCAGGGCCAGGGCGTCGGCACGGCCCTGCTGCGCCGGCAGGTCCGGATGGCCGAGCGGATGGGGTTCTCCGAGGTGGTCGCGGTCGTCCTCACCGAGAACGGGGCCATGACCCGGATGCTCGAGCGCACCGGCCTGGCCTGGACCACGCACGATCGAGGAGGGCTCGTCCACCATGCGCGCCCCCCTGGCCGACGCCCGGGCTGAGCAGGCGCCCACCGCCTGACGCCCGCGCCCGGAGGGGACGGGCTGGTGCCCGCCCCGGGCTGGCGCGGCGTCCTACCCGCGGTGCTGCTCGAGCAGCTCCCGGCGCTTGGCCGGCATCTGGTCGGCAGTCCACCGCTGGTCCCCCAGCGACGCCCGGGTGCTGACCTTGCGCGGCTGGGCGAACTCGACGGCGATGTCGATCGCCCGCAGCGAGTCCGCCAGCCAGCGATCTCGCTGGCCGTGGGAGAAGAACTGGTAGGCCAGGCCGTCGCGGAAGGCGGTCAGGATCGTGGCCAGGGCGTTGATGTCGCTGTACTCCTCGCCGGCCGCCACGGAGATCTGGACCAGGCCGTCGCGGGTGAACTCCCAGGACGAGTCGCGGGTGTGCCGCAGCCGCAGTTCGTGCGGATCCTCGGAGCGGCAGCCGAGGGTCATCTGGTAGCGCATCAGCTGCACGTTCGCGGGATCGCCCATGTGGTCGTACATGCGGGTGGTGGAGTTGGTCAGCTCCTGGCGCAGCCCTGCAGTCACCGACGAGGAACACCGCGGTGTAGGTGGCATCCTCGAACTCCAGGAGCAGGTCGTTGAGCAGCGTCGAGGTGATCGAGTACGCCCGGTGCAGGGTTCCCAGTGACCAGCCCAGGTGCGCCGCGACATCACGCAGGGTGAGGTCCTGGAACGTGGTGCCCGAGGCCAGCATCTCGCGGGCGGCAGCCCGGACGAGCGCCCGGCGCTCAGCCAGCTTCAGGTAGCTCCCCACGAGCACACCGTACCGACGGACAGGAAGATTCCGCAACTCGAGTTGCACATTGGAGTTGCCGTTTGGAGTTCGATTCGCTTCCCGGTTACCCTGTGCCTGCTCGCCACCCAGGGATCCGGCACCCGCGCATGGTCCCCGGGGGCGCGACGGGATGGGCACCGAACCCACGGGGGTGGCTCGGTGCCCCTCCCCTGTGAGGCGACGGGCTCGGCCGGCCCCGGTGGCGACGTGACCCATACCACGCGGGATTGCCCACCCCATCGGCGTTTCCGGCGCCCGCACAGGGGGACAATGGAGCCATGGGCACCGTGGTTCTGGGGTGGGACCCCGACCGGGGGAACCGGTGGAACCCCTCCTACGACGTCAGCGTCCGCCGCTGTCGCGACGACCACGGCCTGCTCGAGCGGTGGCCGGTCGGCGACTGGCACCTGACCCCGGTCGGCGCTGACGTGCACCTGATGCTCCAGGGCCACGAGCGGGGGCTGATCGGCAGGGGGGTCGTGCGCTCGGCCCCCTTCCTGGCCGGCGACCCCGCCCACCCGGGGCAGGTGATGCATCACGTCATGGTCCAGTGGACCACCCTGCTGCCCCTGGACCGGCGCATCCCGATCGAGGCCCTCGAGGCCGCCGTCCCGGAGCTGCCCTGGCGCAGCTCGTACGCCCCTGCTGCGGCGCTCTCGCCGGAGGGAGCCCTGCAGCTGGACCTGATGTGGACCACCACGGGGGCGTCGGCCGCCCGACGGCTGACCCGTTCGGCCTGGAGGTTGCTGCGGCGGTAGCGTGGCCGGTGAAGCCACCGATCAGGTGGCAGAAGGCGGTCACCATGCACGAGCTCACCTTCCCGTCGGCGATCGACCTGCCGATCACCGACACGCTTGACTCCATCCCGGGGCACTGGGCCGCGGCCGAGCCCGGGCGCCTGATGTACGCCGTGCGCACCGGCGATGCCTGGACGGATGTCACCGCCCGGGAGTTCAACGACCTCGTCCGGTCCGTGGCCCGCGGCCTGGTGGCACGAGGCATCGACGCGGGCCAGCCCGTGGCGATCCTGTCGCCCACCCGCTACGAGTGGACCGTTCTGGACTTCGCGCTGTGGACGGCCGGCGCCTTCGCCGTGCCCATCTACGACTCGTCCTCCGCCGAGCAGATCGAGTGGATCCTGCAGGACAGCGGGGCCGTGGCCGTCATCACCGACTCCACCCGCTCGGCGGACCGGGTCCGCGGGGCGACGCTGTCCAACCCGCCCCCGATCTGGGTGATGGACGACGGGCTGGTCGACGCCCTTGCCGCTGAGGGTGCCGCAGTCGCCGACGAGGTCCTCACCACCCGCTGCGCGGCGGTGTCGCCCCAGGATCCCGCCACCATCGTCTACACCTCGGGGACCACCGGGCGGCCCAAGGGCTGCGTCATCACCCACGAGAACCTGATGTTCGTCACCCGAACCCTCGCCGTGACGACCGAGCCGGTCCCGAGCGAGCCCGGCGCCCGCACGGTGCTATTCCTGCCGCTGGCCCACGTCCTGGGCCGCGGCGCCCAGGTCTACAGCGCAGTGGGCGGCATGCAGGTCGCCCACTGCCCGAACAGCAAGCTCCTGCCCGGCGACATGCTCAGCTTCCGCCCGACCTACCTGGTGGGCGTCCCGCGGATCTTCGAGACGATCTTCAACCGCTCACAGCAGAAGGCCTACGAGGGCGGCAAGGCCCGGATCTTCGACCGGGCCACCAAGGTGGCCATCGACTACGGGCGGACCCGCTGGGCCGTCCGGGGTCCGTCGCTGCGGCTCAAGGTCGAGCACGCGCTCTTCGACCGGCTGGTCTACGCGAAGCTGCGCGCCGCGATGGGCGGGGAGCTGCGCTACGCGATCACCGGGGGTGCGAGCCTCGGAGAGCGGCTGGGCAGCTTCTATGCCGGCATCGGGCTGACCGTCATGGAGGGCTACGGCCTGACCGAGACCACCGCATCGGGCACGTTCAACCGCGCTGACGCCCCGCGGATCGGCTCCGTCGGGCAGCCCATGCCGGGAACGAGCGTCCGGATCGCCGACGACGGCGAGATCTCGCTGCGTGGGCCGTACCTGATGGCCGGATACCACAACAACCCCGAGGCGACCGCCCTCGTGATCGACGCGGACGGCTGGTTCCAGACCGGCGACCTGGGCGCGCTGGACGCGCAGGGCTACCTGCAGATCACCGGGCGGAAGAAGGAGATCATCGTCACTGCCGGTGGCAAGAACGTGGCACCGGCGGTCCTCGAGGACCGGATGGGGGCACACAACCTGATCAGCCAGGCGATGGTGGTCGGGGAGGGCAAGCCGTTCATCGGCGCCCTGGTGACCCTCGACCCCGACGCGGTTGCGGCCTGGGCCACCGCGCACCACAAGGCGGGCCGCACCGCAGCCGAGCTCCACGACGACCCCGACCTGAACGCCGAGATCCAGGCCGCCGTGGACGACGCCAACGCCGCGGTGTCCAGGGCGGAGTCCATCCGGGCATGGCGGCTCATCGACGCGCAGTTCACCGAGGAGTCGGGTCACATGACACCCACGCTGAAGCTCAAGCGCGCGGTCGTCGCCGCCGACCACGCCGAGGACATCGAGGCCCTCTACGCCCGCTGACTCCCCCCGGGCGGTCAGTCGTCGTCGCCGGGCTCGGGAGCCGTCCCACCCAGGCGGGCCGGATGCCACCACTGGTCGGTGCCGTCGTGGGGGTAGCCCTCCCGGGCCTGGGCGACGAGGTCGATGATCGACGCCCGCAGGCGGGCGGTGGCCTGCTCGGGGTCACCTGAGGGGTCCACTGGCTCGCCCACGTGGATCTCCACCGGCACGCCGTACTGCTTCATGCTGGAGCGGCGGTCGTAGCACCAGAGCCGCTGCGTGCCCCAGAGCGCCATCGGGACCAGCGGGACGCCGGCCTCGTCGGCCATCCGCACGGCCCCGGTCTTGAACGCCTTCGGCTCGAACGAGCGGCTCATGGTGGCCTCGGGGAAGACGCCCACGACCTCCCCGGACTGCAGGGACTCCACGGCGTGCGAGTAGCTGGCCGCACCGGCGCCCCGGTCGACCGGGATGTGCTTCATGCTGCGCATGATCGGACCGGCCACCCGGTGGCGGAACACCGAGTCCTTGGCCATGAACCGGACCAGCCGGTTCGAGGGGCGGGCCGCGTATCCGGCGAAGATGAAGTCCAGGTAGCTCACGTGGTTGCTGGCCAGGACCGCCCCACCTGTGCGCGGGATGTTCTCACCCCCGTGGACCCGCACCTTGAGCCCCAGCGCGGCGAACGCCCCGTAGCCGACGAGCAGGACGGGCGGGTAGACGAGGTCAGCCATCCCGACAGCCTAGGTCCGCCCGGCGGGGGTTGCCCATCCCGGCCTCCCCCGTCCAGCGTGGGCCACGCGGCGCCGGGTCCGTCACCCCGGACCCAGGACGAGGGCCACGCGCGCTCCCCCGAGCGGACTGGTCCCACGCTCCAGCCTGCCCCCCGAGGCGTCGGCGAGCCGCTCGGCGATCGCCAGGCCGAGGCTCGTGGACCCGGGGCGCTCCCCGGGCACGACCTGCGGGTCCAGTCCGTGGTCCGGCGTCCTCAACGCTGACCTCGACCAGGCCCGCTGGATCCGCCTGCACCGCCAGCCGGAGGCCCACCCCCTCGTCGGTGTGCACGAACACGTTCTGCAGCAGGATGTCCACGGCAGTGGTGAGGTCGTACTCGGTCAGGCGCACGGGCAGCGGTCCTGCGGCGGTGCCCTCGACCTGCATGCTGCGGCCCTGGTACTCGGCGAGCACCGCCCAGAAGGCTGCGCGCTCGGCGACGACGGCGGCCGCGTCGCAGGAGGCGTGCAGGCCCTCGCGACTGGTCCGGCGGGCGCTGGTGATGATCTCGTCCGTGGTGCGCTGCAGGGTCAGCACGTCGTCGTTGAGCCGCTGGCGCACGACCGGGTCGGCGACCGCATCGACGTCCGCAGCCAGGACCGTCAGCGGTGTGCGCAGCTGGTGGGCCAGCTCCGCGGCGGCCGCCCGCTCCTCCTCGAGCAGCTCCTGGACCCGCCCGGCGAGCCGGTTGAGGGCGACCCCGACGTCGTCGACCTCCGCGATCCGGGAGGGCTCGACCCGGGCCGTGAGGTCCCCGGCCGCCATCGCATCGGCCGTGGCCGCGAGGCTCCTGATCGGCGCAGCCGTGCGCCGGGCGAGCTGCCACGCGGCCAGTCCGGCGCCGACCAGCAGCAGCGCGCACAGCCCCGCCAGGGCGAGCAGGCGGGGTCGCAGGCCCTCGCTCATCTGCTCGGGGCCGGCCACGGCGAGCACCACACCGGTCCGCTCGTCGAACACGGCCGGGGCGGCGGCGTACCCGCTGCTCCCGGTGTCGACCGATGCCGCGTTCCCGCCCGCGGCCGAGGCCACCACACCCGCTGGCCCCCGCCGGGACCGGACCACCCACCACGGTCCCGTCGGGGTAGACCAGGACCACCTCGCCGGGGTCCCCGGGGAGCCTGATGACCGGCGCCGCACCGTTGTCGTCCCCCGACCCCACGCCGCTGTCATCGCCCGAGCCCGCGGGTGCCGCGGACTCCCACGCCTCAGCCAGGGAGCGCGCCTGGTCCGACAGCGCGGAGAGGTTGCTCACGCGCACGAGGTCCCGGGCGGACAGCGCCAGGGGGATCACCAGCACCGTCACCGCGACGGTGACGACCAGCAGCGCGAACGTGACGAGTCGCCGGTACATCAGGTGTCGGGCTGCGCGGCGTCGGACCGATCCTCGAGCATCACGCCCACCCCCCGGTTGACGTGGATGAACCGCGGCTCGGCCGGGGTGTCGCCGAGCTTGCGGCGCAGCCAGCCACAGGTGCACGTCGACCGTGCGCGCGGCGTCCGTGCGCTGCCAGACCTCGCGCAGCAGCTCGCTGCGGCTGACCACCCTTCCCGGGTGCTCAGCCAGGTAGGCGAGCAGGTCGAACTCGAGCTTGGTCAGCTCGACGGGGCGGCCGTCCACCTCGGCGGTGCGCCGGGAGCGGTCCACCCGCAGGCCGCCGACCCGCAGGGGGGGCTCGATCACCGGGTCGCTGCCGGCGGAGACCCGGCGCAGCACCGCCCGGATGCGGGCCTCGAGGTGCGCGGGGTCGTAGGGCTTGACCACGTAGTCGTCGGCACCGGCGTCCAGCAGCCGCACGATCAGGCCCTCGTCGTCGCGCGCCGTGGCCACGATCACCGGGACCTGGCTCACCGAGCGGATCATCCCCAGCAGCCGCTCCCCGTCCACGTCGGGCAGGCCGAGGTCGAGGACGACGGCGTCCGGGGACCCGGTGAGCATGCGACTGCAGGCCGTCGAGGCCGGTGCCGGCGGAGTCCACGGCGTGACCGCGGCTGTGCAGCGCGCGCACGACGGCGGTGCGGATGCCGGCATCATCCTCGATCAGCAGGACATGGGCCACGATCCGAGCCTAGGGCCTTGTCCGACGCTCGAGGCGCAGTGCCGCCGCCGGGCACATGGCCACCGCCAGCCTGGCGGCGCCCATGAGCGAGTCCGGGACGACCTCCCCGCGCGTGGTCACGCCGATCGGGTAGCCCCAGCTGTCGAGGTCGATGCGCTCGCCGATCGCCGCCGCGCACACGCCATGGCCCGCGCACCGCTCCCAGTCGACGGCCAGGACGTGCTCGCGGCCCACCGCGCCGCGCGACGGCCGGGTCATGGTCATCGGTCCCCTCCGATCAGGTCCAGGGCGCTGCGCAGGGCGGCCACAGCGGCCGAGGGGTGGGCGCAGATCCCCCGACCGTCCACCTGGGCCATCAGGCCGTCGACCTCGGCCCGGGGTCCGCCCTGGGCGGCGGCCGCTGCGAGGGCCCGGGCGACCGCGGGCAGCCCCCGCCAGCACGGGCCGCACTGCCCGGCCGTGCCCTCGGCGAGCTCCCCGGCGATGCCGGCCAGGGCGTCCCAGGCCGGCAGGTCCTCGGGGATCCACACGAAGGCACCTGCTCCCCAGCGCCCCCCCAGCTCCGAGAGCGCCTCACGCGTGAGCTCGGTCCCCGCGGTGAGCCCGTCCCACGGGACCCAGCGCCCGTGCCACCCTCCGGTGACCAGGACCCCGGGGGCGCCGACGAGCCCACCGGCCGCCGCAGCGAGGTCGGCCAGCGTGCTGGAGACGGGAAGCTCGACGACGCCCGGGTCGCGCACGGCACCGGAGGCGCTGGCCAGCGCGGAGGCGCCGACGACGCCACGCGCCGCGAGCGCCATCCGGGCGAACGTCTCGGCGTTGCTGAGCAGGACGTGCGCGCGACGACGGGCCGGCCCACTGCGGATCGACGGCGGGCGGCCCAGGTCCGCCGGAAGGGCAGGACCACCGGTGACCGCCCGGATCACGGCCGTCGCCTCGCCGGCGACGAACGACGCCGGGCCGATGGACAGCTCGACCGGCAGGGCGTCCCGACGCTCGGCCAGGGCGATCGCCAGCGAGCTGGCGAGGTCCGGACGGTCGACGCTGATCCGGACGATGACCCGCGGTGCCCCGAGGGCGCGGGCCGCCGTGACGGCACCGTCGAGGACCAGGTGCGGGACGTGGCCGAGCAGCACCCCGTCCTTCCCGCTGGCGGTCTCCCCCTCGGCGCCGTTCACGATCACGTGCGAGACGCGCGAGCCGGCCAGCGGACGCCAGCTTGCGGTCGGTGGGGAACCCCGCACCGCCGGCACCGACCACCTCGTGGGCGGCCACGCGGGCGATGAGGTCCTCGATCGCCAGCCTCGGGGGCGACCGCCCAGGCACGCCGGTGCTCGCCGATGCCGGCAGGCCGGCCGGGCTCGATCCCGGCCAGGAGCAGCGTCCCCGGGGCGAGCAGCTCCCTGGGGCAGCCGGCCCGGGAGCCGGCCCGGGAGGGCCAGTCCCGGCAGGCCCGGGAGCCGGTCGCGGGCCCGTCTGGGCGCCGACCGGGACCCGGATCCGACGGGGGCGCCCATCAGCTGCCCGGTCATCGTCCGACCCCCGCCCCGACGAGGTCCGGCCGCGACGCGCCCGCGCCCCGGGGCCGCACGAGGACCCGGATCGCCACCCCGAACAGCACGGCCGCGACGCTGGCCATCGCGAGCACCCGCATCACCGCGCCGTCGGTGCCGACGAGCAGGCCATGACCGACGGACAGCGCCCACACGGGGTAGGCCAGGAGGTGGGCGCGGCGCCACAGCCGTGGGGTGCGCAGCCGCGTGGCGGTCGTCACGAGGACCACGATCATCAGGTCCACGGCCAGCGCGCCCAGAGCGACCCCCCAGCGCTCCCACCCGGCGACACCGGGCAGCAGCGCAGCGGGCCAGTCCAGGACGATCCACGTGTCCAGCAGCGCCAGCAGGATGTGCGCCACGATGAGCAGCGTCCCGGCGACGGAGGCGGCCCGGTGCACGCTGATGCTCGTCAGCCGCGCGGTGGGGCGCAGCCGCGGGCCGATCAGCCCGAGCACGACCGACACGCGTCAGCAGCCCCACCGCGACCAGCCCGCTGGAGCGGATGACGAACCACGTCCACGGCACCTCGTTCATGCGGCGGCCTCCTTCTCGGGCCACGGGCCCACGGTGCGGGCAGTGGCCCGGCCTGACCCCGACCATCGTGTGAACAGCCCGTGCAGCCCGCGCTCGGCGAACCAGTCCGGCGCCTGCTCGTCCAGCAGCATCCCCGCGGTGGCGGCGACGTTGGCCGTCGTCGCGCTGGCGGCCAGCGCCGAGACCGCCCACCAGCCGGTGTCGGCGCTGCGCCCTGTCCGCGGGTCGATGAGGTGGTGGGCCGGCCCGGACGTCGTCAGCCATCGACGTCGACCCTGGCCGCTGGTCGCCAGCCCGCCGTCGGTGATCCCGATGGTGCGCTCGCCCAGGCCGGGGACCTCGTGGTCGGCGCCGACGACCCACCCGGGGGCCGCGGCGATGACCCGCAGGTCGCCGCCCATGTTCGCGATGACGTCCAGGCCGAGCTCGTCGGCGATCCGCTCGGCGACCTCGTCGGCCAGCCAGGCCTTCGCCGTCGCCCCCAGGTCGAGGGCGACGCCCGCGGGGATGCGCACCCGTCCCGTTGCCCACCTCGACCTCGACGCCAGGCGCCGGTCGACGACGGGAGCCGTGCGGCGCCGGGTGAGCACCGCGACGTCGCCCGCCGCCCAGGATCGGTACCCGGCGGCATCCACCTGGTGGCCGAGGCACGGGTCGACCAGGCCGCCCGGTCGCGTCCGCGGCGGCCAGGGCCACCTCGACCAGCTCCACGAGCAGCGCGCTGGACCGGACCCACTGGCCCGCGGCCCGGTTGACCGCCGAGATCTCGGAGTCCGCGCGGAACCTGCTGGCCACCCGCTCGAGGCGGTCGACCTCGGTCGTGAGGATCTGCCCAGCCCGCCGGATGCTGGCGTCGTCCGCCGCCGGAGCCCCGGACAGGGTCGTGCGCCAGCGGTGGTCCGCGACCTCCACTGCGCGCATCTCGACGGTGCTCATGAGGTCTTCGACGTCGCCTTGGGAGCGCTGGGCGACGGCCTTGGGCGCGGCAGGCGCCGGCGCGACCTTCGTTCGCGAGGGCCGCTTCCTCGGTGCGGATGTGGCCGGCTCCTGCGGGGCCGCCTTGGCCCGCGGGCGCCTGGGACGCGGGCGCGCTCTGCCCGGCCGGGACCCGGACGTAGACCTTGCGATGGACCACCACCGGCTCGGGCGTGACGTGGCGCTCCTCGATGCGCGTGACCACCACCGGCCGGGGGACCGTCAGGTCGCTGACCGGATCGGCGGCCACCTGGGCGGCCGCCTCGAGCGCGGCCTCCTGCGACCACTCGCGGACATGTGCGCTGACACCGCCCCACCGTCACGCCCGCGCCGACCACGACCGCACCACTGCTGACGGCGGCCACACCACGCCGGACTGACTGCTTTGCCCTCATGTACTCCATGGTCGGCTCCGGTCCGGCAAGCCATGAGAGCCTGCCGTGTCAAGGCTGCGTCAAGGACCGGGGAGACGCAGCCTTGACACGGGGATTCCCCCGCGCGGACCCCGGCCTGCGGGCACAATGTGGCGCAGCCAACGACCCATGAGGGGGATTCGGATGCGCACGCGTGCTCGGATGGATGGCGGCCCTGTTCGCCAGCGCCCTGCTGGGTGCGGCGGTCTACCAGACCGTCCTGAGCGCGCCCGCGCCCGCTGGACCCCACCGCCACCGTCGAGACCGTCACCCGGGAACCGGGGCCACAGCCGACCCTGTACCGGACTGAGGTCCGCACGGTCGTGGAGCCGACCCCGACCGTGACCGTCGAGGAGCGGGTCGCTGATCCAGGAGGAGGTCGTCCAGGTCGACCAGCCCCGGACCGCCAACCCGGCGCCCACGAGGACCTCGGCTCCCCGCCCCAAGCCCCGGGCGACGACTGAGCGGGACGAGGACGACTCCGCCGAGAGCGACGAGGCGGAGGAACGCTCCGAGGACGAGGCCGAGGATGCCGCCAAGGACGGCAGCGAGGATGCCGCGAAGGAGGCCGAGGACGCCGGCCGAGTCTGACGACTGACGCCTCACGGCGGCTGCATCAGGCGGTGTCGCCTCGCCGGGCGATCCCTGCCGCCACGCGGCGCGGATCTCGGCCAGGTCGGCGGGGTCCACGGTGAGGTCGACGGTCGAGTCCCCATCCATCGCCGGGGGTTCCGGGTCGAACGGGGCCTCGCCGACGGCGTCGGGCTCCGGGTCGCCGAGGTCGGGCTCCGGGTCGTCGTCGGAGCCGGGATCCACCGTCAGGTCGACCGTCACGTCCGACTCGTCGGCGCCGACCTGCGACACCGCCGCCTCCTGCGGGGCCCCGCCGGGAAGGTCCTGCGCACCGGGGCCACCACGATGGGGATCACCAGCGACTCCCGGACCGGCCGGGGCTGACGTCGGGGGGCCGACTGCGGGGCTGGGACGTCGGCCGGCTCGCCGTCGCCGGCCCGGCCGTCAGCCTCGGCCCCGACGTCGACGTCCACCGGAGGGTCCTCGGCCGGGGCATCTGCCTCGACCGGCTCGGCCAGCCCCCGCGCCGCCCGGCGCAGCCGGCGCTCCTCGGCTCGGCGCTCGGCCTGGTGCAGCTCCCAGCTCAGGCGCACCGACTGGAACCCCGCCTCGGCGAGGAAGCCCAGCAGCACCAGGCCGGCCGACGCCGCAACCACCGGCAGGAGCAACGGGCCCACCGCATCCAGCCGGCCACCTCCCAGCGACCCGGAGGCCAGCAGGACGAACCCGCCCACGAGGGCGGCGACCACGCCGGCCAGCCCCGCACCCGAGGCCGCCGTGCCCGTCGGCGTGGGCAGGTCCTGCCCCCACCGGATCCGGCCGGCGAGCACGCCGCAGCACGACTGGTACCAGCATCAGGGCGGGCCCCCAGACCGGCACGGTCGTCGGGATCGCGGCCAGGACGGGGAGGGCCGGAAGGGTCTCGACCTGCCCGCCGAAGGCGTTCAGGGCCCCTGCGGACCCCAGGTCGAAGCCGGGCCCGACGACCACGGCCATCGCCCAGATGTCCAGGGTCGGCAGGCACAGCACGCCCAGGACGGTCAGCGCCAGCTCGCCGACGGGCCCCGCCTCGAGGTCGGCCAGGGTCGCCGGCGATCTGGCCGGCGTGCCGCACGAGGCTGACGGTGACCAGCAGCGCGCCCACGGCGAGCAGCCCGACCACCGCGGCAAGGCCGCCCATGGCCGTGCGCCACGCCGCGTCCGAGACACGCGACCTGGCCCAGGCCACCAGCTCGGCCTCACGGGCGACGCCCCAGGTGGCCCCCACGAGCGCCACCGCGCCGGTCCACAGGAACGCCGCCACCGGGCTGGCGCCCGTCCCAGGGCCCGCAGACAGCCACGCGACGCCCGCGCCGCCGGCGGCGTAGACCAGCGCGCAGGAGGTCACGATGCCCGCTGCCTCACCGCGGGCGGTCCCGGCCAGCAGACGGCCCGCCCAGCGACCCCCGCGCCGGGTGAGCAGCAGCCCCAGGAGCAGCGCCCCCAGCGGCAGCAGCGTCAGCTAGCGCCCACCGATCTCCAGGGGCACCTGGTGGGCGCCCAGCCACACCGATCCGGCCGCGCGCCACGCGGCAGCGGAGTCCCCGGCGGAGTTCGGCGAGACCGCCCAGGCGAGCATCACCACGCAGGTCACCAGGGCGACGCCCACGAGCAGGGCCCACAGCCCGGCGGCGGCGCCGGCGACGACGGGGCGCCGGGACTGCTCAGGGGACGTCGGCCTCGACGTCGAGCACCTCGGGATCGCGCACGCTCACCCCGGGATTCTCCCCCACCGGCGGGCGTGGTCGGCACCGACCACCGGCGTGTCGCGGCCCCGGCCGGGTGAACATGGCGGTGCCCCGGCCACCCTCGGCCGGGGCACTCACGCAGGGTCAGCGACCGAGCACCTCACGCATCAGGCGCGCGGTCTCCGAGGGCGTCTTGCCCACCCGGACGCCGACGGCCTCGAGGGCCTCCTTCTTGGCCTGCGGCGGTGCCCGAGGAGCCGGAGACGATCGCGCCGGCGTGACCCATGGTCTTGCCCTCGGGGGCTGTGAACCCGGCGACGTACCCGACCACCGGCTTGGTCACGTGCTCGGCGATGAAGGCCGCTGCACGCTCCTCGGCGTCGCCGCCGATCTCGCCGATCATCACGATCGCCCTCGGTCTGCGGGTCGGCCTCGAACGCGGCGAGGGCGTCGATGTGGGTCGTCCCGATGATCGGGTCCCCGCCGATGCCGATCGCGGTGGAGAACCCGATGTCCCGCAGCTCGTACATCATCTGGTAGGTCAGGGTGCCGGACTTGCTGACCAGCCCGATCGGCCCCGCGTCCCGAGATCGAGGCGGGGATGATCCCCGCGTTGCTCACGCCCGGGGTGATGATCCCGGGGCAGTTCGGGCCGATGATCCGGGTGGTGCCGCGGTTGACGGCGTCCTGGAAGAACGCCGCCGTGTCGTGGACCGGCACCCCCTCGGTGATGACCACGACGAGCGGCATCCCGGCGTCGATCGCCTCGGTCACCGCCCCCTTGGTGCCGGCCGGGGGAACGAACACCACGGAGACGTTGGCCCCGGTCGCGGCCATCGCCTCGGCGACGGTGCCGAAGACCGGCAGCTCCGCGCCCGGGAAGGCCACGGTCTGGCCGGCCTTCTTCGGGTTCACCCCGCCGACGATGTTCGACCCGGCGGCGAGCATGAGCGTCGTGTGCTTCATGCCCTCCGAGCCGGTCATCCCCTGCACGATCAGGCGCGAGTCGCCATCAAGGAAGATCGCCATGGTCCTACCTCACTTCCCTGCCGCGAGCTGCGCCGCCCGGCGGGCGGCCTCGTCCATCGTCTCGACCAGTTCCACACCGGGGATCCCGGCGTCCCGCAGGATCGCCCGGCCCTCGTCAGCCCGGTTGCCGTCGATCCGGCAGACCAGGGGCTTGTCGACCGGCTTGCCGGCCTCCGCCAGCATCGCCAGGGCCAGCTTGACGCCGTTGGCGACCTCGACGCACGAGGTGATGCCGCCGAACACGTTGACGAACACCGACTTCACCGACGGGTCGGTCAGCACGATGTCCAGGCCGTTGCTCATCACCTCGGCGCTCGCGCCGCCCCCGATGTCGAGGAAGTTCGCCGGGCGCACGCCGCCGAACTCCTCGCCGGCGTAGGCCACGACGTCCAGGGTCGACATGACCAGGCCGGCGCCGTTGCCGATGATCCCGACCTGCGCCGTCGAGCTTGACGTAGTTGAGGTCGAACGCCTTGGCCCGCAGCTCGATCGGGTCCGTGTTCGCGGTGTCCACCAGGTCGGCGTGCGAGGCGTGCCGGAAGTGCGCGTTCTCGTCCAGGGAGACCTTGCCGTCGAGGGCCAGCACGCGGCCGTCGGTGGTCCTCACCAGCGGGTTGACCTCGACCAGCGTGGCGTCCTCCTCGGTCAGCACGTCCCACAGCTTCACGAGCACGTCGGCCACGGCGTCGGCGACGTCGGCGGGGAAGTTCGCGGCGGCGACGATCTCCCGCGCCTTCTCCGGGGGGCAGCCCTCGAGGGCGTCCACGCGGATCATGGCCAGGGCCTCGGGGTTGTCCTTGGCGACCTGCTCGATCTCCACCCCGCCCTCGACCGAGGCCATCGCCAGGAAGGTGCGGTTCGCCCGATCGAGCAGGAAGGAGACGTAGTACTCCTCGGCGATCTCCGCGGCCTCGGTGACCAGGACCTTGTGCACGGTGTGGCCCTTGATGTCCATCCCGAGGATGTCGGCAGCGCGGGCGCTGGCCTCATCCTCGCCGTCGGCGAGCTTCACGCCGCCTGCCTTGCCGCGGCCGCCCACCTTCACCTGGGCCTTGACCACCACCGTGCCGCCGATGCGGCGGGCGGCCAGGCGCGCCGCATCGGGCGTCTCGCAGACGGCGCCGGGGACGACAGGCACGCCATGCTTCCCGAACAGGTGCTTGGCCTGGTACTCATACAGATCCACGCGGGACTCCTCACCGACGAAGGGACGCGGACCACACTAGTCACGTCCCCCCGTCGGTCCGACGGCCGGTCCCTTGTTCGGCGACGAGCGGTGGTGATGCTGCGTCAGGCGGCGTGTGCGACGTTTTCCCTGACCCAGTCGACGATCTCGTCGGTGCGGGTCCCCGGGGTGAACACGTGGGCGACGCCCATCTCGTAGAGCAGCGGGATGTCGCCCTCGGGGATGATGCCGCCGCCGAAGACCCGGATGTCGTCCGCGCCGCGCTCGTGCAGCATCTCGATGACCGACTTGAACAGGGTCATGTGGGCGCCCGACAGGATGCTCAGGCCGATCCCGTCGGCGTCCTCGGCGATGGCCGTGGCCACGATCTGCTCCGGGGTCTGGTGCAGTCCGGTGTAGATGACCTCGATGCCGGCGTCCCGCAGCGCCCGGGCGACCACCTTCGCGCCCCGGTCGTGGCCATCCAGGCCCGGCTTGCCGACGATGACTCTGATGTGCTCGGCGTTCGGTGTGCTCATGGGTGAAGCGTAGCCCGGCCCGATGGGCGCTGGTCGGCTGAGGATGCGCTACCGTGCCCGGGTGCCGAGCAGTCATGCCCCCCAGGCCCCCGAGTCCGGCGAGCCGGGCGGCACCGGGGACCCGGCCGGTCGGATCCGCCGGGCGCGCCGGGCCACCGCCCGCGGCCTGCGGCGGGCGACGAACCCGTCGGTGATCCGCGGCACCGCCATCGAGGTCGCGTGGACGGCCACCCACGTGGTGACCTACCCGCTGGGGGTGCTCGAGGAGCAGGTGCGCCACCCCGAGGAGCGGCTCAACCTCGACGGCCTGGACCCGATCAAGCGCGGCCTGATCATCGGCGACGTGGAGAACGCCGGCACCCCGATCATCCTGATCCACGGTGTCGTGGACAACCGCTCGGTGTTCGCGATGCTCAAGCGCGGCCTGCGCCGACGTGGGTTCGGCCGGATCATCACGCTGAACTACTCCCCGCTGACCGACGACGTGCGCGTGGTCGCCGGGCGCCTGGAGGCCCTCGTCGAGGCGGTGTGCATCGAGACCGGGTACGAGCGGGTGCACGTCATCGGCCACTCGATGGGCGGGCTGGTCGCGCGCTACTTCGTCCAGCGGATGGGCGGGGACTCCCGCGTCCACACCCTGGTCACGCTCGGGACCCCGCACCAGGGGACCGCCCCGGCCACGCTCGTCCCGCACCCGGTCGCCCGCCAGATGCGCCCCGGGTCGGACATCATGACCGAGCTGGCCGCTCCCTCGCCGGGCTGCCGGACCCGGTTCGTGGCCATCTGGTCGGACCTGGACCAGATGATCATCCCGAAGTCCAACGCCCGCATCGAGCACGCCGGACCTCAACGCGCGCAACGTGTTCGTGGCCTGCGTGGGCCACAACTCGCTGCCGGTCGACGGTCGGGTCGTGCACGAGATCTGCACGACGCTGGCCCACGTCGACCAGGACGGGTCGACGGTCGCGGAGGGGGCCACGTCGATCGCCAGCGCCCCCAGCCGCCAGGGCGCCCCGCGCACCCCCGGGCGCTGACGCGGTCGGCGGCCACGCATCGACCTCGCCGGACACGTGCTCCGGTCGGCGATCGGCGAGCAGGCTCGCTCTGGCCGAGCCCTACTCGCGGCGGCCCGCGGACAGGGCGTAGCCCATCAGCGACGCCAGCTGCGGCGGGTAGGACAGCTGCGTGCGGATCGCCCGGCGCGACCGCCGGATCACGGACCACGAGGCGCAGGGCCCGGCCCCACGCCGGCAGCAGCCAGCGCCACCCGATCCACTCGATCCGGCTGCGGGTCTCGGCCCCGATCTCGAGGGGGTGCACCTCGAACGATCGATCAGCCAGCCCGGACCCGTCCCACTGGGCCTGCCACTCCTCCCGCGGTTGGCAGCCACGTGCCGAGCACGTCGCCCTGTGCGGCCACCTCCAGCGGCGGGCGCGCACCGCTCCAGACCGCCTCGTTCATCCCCACCCAGCCCGCCGGGCCGGGTGACCCGGACGCACTCGGCGATCGCCCGGTCCTTGTCCTCGACGAACGCCAGCACGGACTCGACGAGCACCAGGTCGAACCGGCCGTCCGGCAGTGCCAGGTCCCGGACGTCCCCCTGGACCGTCGTGATCATCGCGTCGACGCCGTCGCGTCGCGCCCGCCGCTGCGTCCACTCGAGCATGGCCGGGATCGATGTCCAGCGCGGTGACCCGGTGCGCGTAGTGCCGCGCCAGGTGGACCGGTCCGACCCCGATGCCCGAGCCCACGTAGAGCACGTCGCGCGCTCGGCGCGCGTGGCACATCTCAAGCAGCCGCTCAGTGGCGGGGTACCCGCCGTTGTGCTTCGTGATCCCGATGGCGGCCTGGACATCGAGGTAGCTGGGATCTGCCATGACCATCACGGTCCCCTTCCGTCCCACGGACGGGCATCCCCGCCCACCTCAAGCCTAGGAACCCGGGTACCGCCCAGGACAGGGCCGAAGGGACCGCCGGCGTGCTACAGCTTCTCGACCGGGGCGTAGCGCAGCAGGAGGCGCTTGACGCCCTCGGAGCCGAAGTCGACCGAGGCCTCGGCCTTGTCGCCGCTGCCCAGCGTGCTGACCACGGTGCCCATGCCGAACTTCGGGTGCAGCACGCGGTCGCCGGCCGACAGCGAGATGACCGCGCGCGCGACGGGCGACCGGGCCTCGTAGCGGTCGGCGGCCGCCGACAGCGACGGCGCCGATCCGTAGCCGCCCGCCGAGGGGCCGGTGTAGCGCGCGGGCTCCTCCCGCTCCCAGCGGATCAGCTCGGCGGGGATGTCCGCGAGGAACCGGGACTCGGGGTTGTAGCTCGGGGCGCCCCAGGCCGATCGGCTGATCGCCCGGGTGACGTAGAGCCGCTCCCGGGCCCGGGTGATGCCCACGTAGGCCAGGCGCCGCTCCTCGGAGAGCTCGAAGGCGTCGGCCATCGCCCGCATGTGCGGGAACACCCCGTCCTCCATCCCGCTGAGGAAGACGACGGGGAACTCCAGCCCCTTGGCGGTGTGCAGGGTCATCAGGGTGACCACGCCCTCGTGGTCCTCGCCCTCGGGGATCTCATCGGCGTCGGCGACGAGCGCCACCCGCTCGAGGAAGTCGGCCAGGGTGCCCGGCCCGTCGCCGGCCTGCTCGGCCTCCCGGGAGAACTCCGCGGCCACGGCCTCGAACTCCGCGACGTTCTCCACCCGGACCTCGTCCTGCGGGTCGGTGGAGGCCTGCAGCTCGGCGAGGTACCCGGAGCGCTCCAGCACGGCACGCATGATGTCGGCCGGGCCCGCGCCGGAGTCCACGACCGCGGCCAGGTCGTCGAGGATCGCCACGAACGCCGCCACGACGGTGGCGCTGCGCCCGGCCATCCCCGGGATCTCCGACGCCCGCCGCAGCGCCTCACCGAAGGTGATCCGCTCCGCCTCGGCGAAGCCCGAGACGTAGGCCTCGGCCCGGTCGCCGATGCCCCGCTTGGGCACGTTGAGGATCCGTCGCAGGCTCACGTCGTCGGCCGGGTTGGCCACGACGCGCAGGTAGGCCAGGACGTCGCGGATCTCCCGGCGCTCGTAGAAGCGGGTGCCGCCGACGACCTTGTACGGCAGGCCGGTGCGGATGAACACCTCCTCCAGCGCCCGGGACTGGGCGTTGGTCCGGTAGAACACCGCGACGTCACCGGGCGTGGCCAGGCCCCGGTCGCCGAGCCGGTCGATCTCGTTGCCGACGAACGCGGCCTCATCGTGCTCGGAGTCGGCGACGTAGCCGACGATCTGCTCCCCCGCGCCGGCGTCGGTCCAGAGCTTCTTGGCCTGCCGGTCGGAGTTGCGCGCGATCACGGCGTTGGCCGCCGAGAGGATCGTCTGCGTCGAGCGGTAGTTCTGGTCCAGCACGATCTGCCGGGCGTTGGGGAAGTCGGTGCTGAACTCCACGATGTTGCGCACTGTCGCCCCGCGGAACGCGTAGATCGACTGGTCGGAGTCGCCGACCACGACCAGCTCCCCGGGCGGGATCTCGCCGCCGGGACGCCCGACGAGCTCGGAGACCAGCCGGTACTGGGCGTGGTTGGTGTCCTGGTACTCGTCGACCAGGATGTGCCGGAACCGGCGGCGGTAGTGCTCGGCCACGTCCGGGAACCCGACGAGCAGCGCGACGGTGTGCCCGATCAGGTCATCGAAGTCCACGGCCTGGGCCCGGGCCAACCGGGTCTGGTAGGCCGCATACACGTCGGCCAGCGTGGCCTCGGTGTCGTTGGTGACCTGGGACCGGAAGGTGTCGGGGTCGACCAGCTCGTTCTTCAGCCCGGAGATCCTGTTCAGCAGGCCCCGGGGCGGCATCCGCTTGGGGTCCAGGTCGAGGTCGCGCGACACGAGCGTCACCAGGCGCAGGCTGTCGGCCTGGTCGTAGATCGAGAAGCTGGACTTCATGCCCAGGCGGTCGGCCTCCCGGCGCAGGATGCGCACGCAGGCCGAGTGGAACGTCGAGACCCACATCGCCCGGGCCCTGGGCCCCACGGCGACCTCGACGCGCTCACGCATCTCGGCGGCGGCCTTGTTCGTGAAGGTGATGGCCAGGATCTCCCCCGGCCGGGCGTCACCGGTGGCCAGCAGGTGGGCGATCCGCCGGGTGAGCACGCGGGTCTTGCCCGAGCCCGCGCCGGCGACGATCAGCAACGGCCCACCTCGGTGCTCGACGGCCTGGCGCTGCGGCGGGTTGAGGTCGCCGACCAGGTCGACCACCTCCGCCGCCCGCTGGGCCTCCCTCTGCGCCCGGCGCTCGGCGGCCTGGGCTTCAGCGCCCCCCGTGGCCGCGGCCACGGCCGCGCGCACCATGTCGGCGGCCCGCCCTGCCTCGGCGGCACGAGGGGCGTCCCCCCGACCGCTGGGGACCCCGCCGGCGCAGCGAACAGGACACCCTCGTCCGCCTCGCGGTCGGCCTCCCGGTCGACGGCGTCGGCGGGCATGGTCATCCGCGGGAGGCGGGGCAGCAGGTCATCTGCGAGCACCTGTGGATTCTAGGTGCCCCGGCCGACACCGCAGGGACAGGCGCCCTGGCGCCTCAGCGGACCCGGACCTTCTTGCGCGGCGCCCAGGTGGCCCCACCGGGGTTCGCCACGGAGACCGACATCCAGTACTTGCGGCCCTTCTTCAGGCCCGTGATCCTGCAGGAGCGCTCCGTCGGCGCGGCCGTGCAGGAGCCGGCCACCGACGCCCCGCGCCTGGAACTGGTCAGGGCCTCGACCCGGTACCCGGTCAGGGCAGCCCCTCCGACGCTCTTGGGCGCCTTCCACCGGGTCGTGACGGCCCTGCGGGCGGACCTGGCGGAGACCGAGCGGGGCTTGCTCGGCCGGTCGATGACCTGGGGCGGCGGTGCAGGGGCCGCCACCGCGAAGCTGCTGGCCCCCGGTGCGTACCCGATCACCGTGGCCGACAGGTTCGCGGCTCCCAGCGACGTGCCGAGTGCGATCGATCCGTCCGAGGCCAGCGGGACGACCACCGTGGCGCTCGTCGTCCCGATCGGGGTGGTGATCTGGCCGGGGGGCCGCGGCGAGCCCGAGGACCACGCGGCGAGCGTGGCCGGGGCGTTGCTCGACGAGGTGACCTGCAGCACCGCAGCACCTGCCCCGGCAGGGACAGCCCCGGGCACGACGGCCACCGGGTGCAGCGAGCGACCGGCCAGGGCCCGGCACGACCCGGTGAGCCCGGCTCCGACGCCCGCCCGGGTGTCGAGGATCGGGGTCGGGGTGACCGCGACGGCTCCGGGGACGGCGCTGAGGTCGGGGACGACCAGACCGGTCCCGGTCCCCGGCGCGGCCCTGGACGACATCGCCGGGCAGTAGGGCTGGGTCTGGGCCACGCCGGTCCACCAGCTGGTGATCCCGGCCGCGCCATCCCAGGACATCGACAGGTGCACGTGGTTGCGGTGGCAGGTGTTGTCCAGGCCCTCGCCCGACCGGGCCGGGTCCAGGCATCCGTTGTACTCGGTCCAGCCGCGCCCGGGGTCGTACATCCGGATCATCCGGCTGTCCCAGATGATGTACATGATCCCCAGGCGCCGGGCCATGGCGTGCGGCGTCCCATCGGCGGCCGGGGCCAGCAGCCAGGCCACGAACGCGTCGGCCATCTCCTTCTCCGCCGGGACCCGCACGGAGCGCATCCAGTCGACCGCCCGGCCGTCGAAGTGCTCGCTGGTGCTCGAGGTGCAGGTGCGGGGGATGTAGATGGTCGCCGGGCCGTAGGTCGCCAGCAGCAGGTCCCTGAGGGCCGCGGCACCCGGGCGCGGGGTCGGGTCGCAGATCGCCTGGGCCTCGTAGAAGGCCGCGTTGTCGAGCTCGGCGGGCAGCGGAACCCCGGTGGTCGGGGTCGGTGCGACCGCCTCTGCAGGGGCCCCGACGAGCGCCACGACCAGGGCAGCAGAGGTCGCGGCGACGAGCGCACGGATCCCGGCCATACCCCTCCCCTCGACACCTGCGCCCCCGCGCTTGACCCAACCTAGGACGCCCATGGGTGAAAACCCGTGATTTGGCACCCCTAAGGGCAGCCCATGATCGGGGCATCCGCGACGATTCAGCCGTCCGGTGCGGATCCGCCTACCATGTCCGGCGTGGAGATCCCCCCTGAGCTCACCCGCGTCCTGGTCGTGACCGCGCACCCCGACGACGTCGACTTCGGCTCCGCAGGCACCGTCGCGACCCTCGTGGCGGCGGGGGTCTCGGTCACCTACTGCATCGTGACCGATGGCGACGCCGGCGGCTTCGACCCCACCGTCCCGCGCTCGGAGATCCCCCGCATCCGCCGGGCCGAGCAGGTCGCCGCCGCTGCGGTCGTCGGGGTCAGCGACGTGCGGTTCCTGGGCTACCGCGATGGCGAGCTGACCGTCAGCCACGACCTGCGTCGCGACATCTCGCGGGTGATCCGCCAGGTGCGGCCCCAGCGGGTGATGACGATGTCCCCGGTGCGCAACTGGGAGCGGATCGCCGCCTCCCATCCCGACCACATGGCCGCCGGCGAGGCCACCGTCCAGGCCATCTACCCGGATGCACGCAACCAGTTCGCCCATCCGACGCTCATGACCGACGAGGGCCTCGACGAGTGGCATGTCAGGGAGCTGTGGATGTCGGGCTCCCCGACGCCCAACACCTACGTCGACGTCACCGACAAGTTCGCGCTGAAGCTGGCCGCCCTCCGCGCGCACGTGAGCCAGACCGAGCACATGGAGGACCTCGAGGGGATGATCCGTGGCTGGATGACCGACACGGCCAGGCGGGGAGGCCTGCCGGAGGGTCGCCTGGCGGAGATGTTCCACGCCGTCACCCTCGGCTGAGCCCGGCCCCGGGCGTTTCGCCCGATTCGCCGCCCCTGGCCTACCCTTGGGGCATGCACTTCGTCTTCGAGTCCCTCGTCGTCCTGCACTTCATCGGCCTGGCCGCCCTCCTCGGCGGATGGCTGGTCCAGATGTCGGCGCCCACCAAGGTCGTCAACCGGGCCATGCTCGACGGCGCGTTCACCCAGCTGGCCACCGGCCTGGCGATGGTCGGCCTGGCCGAGACCGTCCTGGCCGACGACGAGGACGTGAACCACATGAAGGTCGGCATCAAGCTGGCCATCCTGCTCGTGATCACGGTCCTGGCGTGGGTCAACCGCAAGAAGGAGTCCGTGCCCGTCGGGGTGTGGGGCGCGATCGGCGGCCTGACGATCGTCAACATCATCATCGCCGTCTTCGTCTGAGCCGACCGGCGCACAGGGTCGGTCAGACCACGCCGCGGGCCTGGGCCCAGCGGGCCAACTCGTGGCGGTTGGACAGCTGGAGCTTGCGCAGGACCGCCGACACGTGCGTCTCGACGGTCTTGACCGACAGCACCAGCTCCTTGGCGACCTCCCGGTAGGTGTACCCCCGGGCGATGTACCGCATGACCTCGCGCTCGCGGGGGGAGAGCTGGTCGAGCTCGTCGGTGGCCGGGGCGGCGGTCCCGGAGAACGCATCGAGGACGAACCCCGCGAGCCTCGGGGAGAAGACCGCCTCGCCGGCTGCGACCCGGTGGATCGCGTCGAGCAGCTCGGCGGCGGTCACGCCCTTGGTGACGTAGCCCCGTGCGCCACCGCGGACCACGCCGATCACATCGTCGGCCGCATCGCTGACGCTCAGGGCGAGGAAGCGGGTCCCGGGCAGCTCCGGAACGCAGGCGTCCAGGATCGCCCGCCCGCCGCCGCCGGGCAGGTGCACGTCGAGCAGCACCACGTCGGGGCGGGTGGCCCGGATGACGATGATCGCCTTCTCCACGTCCCCGGCCTCACCGACCAGGTCCACGGACCCCGCCAGCTCGTGCGCGACGCCGGCCCGGAACAGGCCGTGGTCGTCGACGAGGACCACACGCGGCAGGGGGGTGACGGGCGCGCCGCCCGGGCTGTCAGGCACCGACCGAGCCCCTGTTCGGGAGCACGAGGCGGACCTCGGTCCCCTCCCCGGGGGCGCTGCGCACACTCGCCGTGCCGCCGACCGCGGCCATGCGGGCCACGATCGACTGGCGCACGCCGTGGCGGTCGGGATCCACGGCCGCGGGATCGAAGCCCCGCCCACGATCACGCACGTTGACCTCCACCTGGTCGGCATCCACCTCGGCGTACACGCTCGCCGGGGCACCGGCGTGCTTGGCGGCGTTCAGCACGGCCTCCCGGGTGGCCGCCACCAGGGCCGCCAGCCGATCATCCACCACGGCATCCCCGACCGTCACCAGGTCGATGCGCGCGTCGTAGTCGGCCTCGGCGGTGGCCACGACCCCGGCCAGGGCAGCCCCCAGCGAGCCGGACGCGCCGACCGGGGCGTACAGCCACGAGCGCAGGGCGCGCTCCTCGGCGCGAGCCAGGCGGGCCACCTCCGCCGGGTCGTCCGCGCGGCGCTGGATCAGGGTGAGCGTCTGGAGCACCGAGTCGTGGACGCGCGCGGCCATCTCCGCCCGCTCCTCGGCGCGGACCGCCGCGTAGCGCTCGGCCTCCAGCCCCTTGATCCAGGTCGAGATCCACGGCAGGGCGATGAGCACCACGCCGGCCACCACCGCCCCCGCTGCTGCCATGGAGCGCCCGGTCGTCGCCAGGTCCAGCTGCGGCCCGATCACGGCCACGAGCCCCAGCAGGGCCAGCCCGATCCCCACCAGGACGCGGATCCAGCCCTGGCGGTCCGACAGGGCGGCCGTGGCCTGGACGCCCTGTCCGGCGCGGGCGCGGATGGTCGCGCGCTGGAGGTCGTCACTCTGGCGCCACAGCAGGATCACCCCGGCACCCAGGATCAGGACCGGGCCCCACAGGGTCACCCGGATCGGCAGGCCGAGGGCCGCCAGCCCCAGCAGGACGCCCAGCCCGAGGGCCAGGATCCCCAGCACCCCGCTGAGGTCCCATCCCCGGATCGGCCTCCCGGCTGCCTCCGGCGCGGGGACCGGTCGGGGTCCAGGGGGAGGAACACCCACATCAGGGCGTAGGCCACGACGCCCGCGCCGCCGATCAGCGCCGCCAGGACGAAGGCCGTGCGCACGACCCACACCGGGGCCGAGAAGTGCTCGGCGAGCCCCCCCGCCACGCCCCCGACCCAGCGGTCGGACACGCTGCGGACGACGCGGCGGGTCCCCACGGCCTGGCTCATGCCCCCATGATCACCCGCGCGCTGCGGGGGTGTCCTCAGGGACTCACCCTGAGACCGGCTCAGGGTCGGATCAGGGTCCGATCAGGGGGAAACCGGGTGCCGGCAGGGGTTGCGCGGGCAGATGCTGGAGCCATGAACGAAACAAGCACAACCCCGCCCCCCGTCCCCGACGACACCCCTGACGCCCAGCCCACCACGGTGCTCGGCGAGCAGCCGGTTGCGAGCCCGGCTGGACCGGCCGCACCGGACCAGCCGACCCAGGTGCTCGGCACCGGACCCACCGCCGCGCCCTCCGACCCCTACGCAGGCCCGGTGTTCGCCGGCGCCACTGCCTCGGGCCCGTCGGCCGGCAGCTACCCTCAGGGCGCCTACCCGCCCCCCGGGGCGTACCCGCCGCCGCCCGGGTACCCGCAGCCCAGCGCCTACCCGCCTGCCGGCGCGTACCCGCCGCCCGGGGCCTACCAGGCACCCGCCGGCTACCCGCCGCCCGCGGCCTACCCGCCCCCCGGCCCTGCCCCTCGCCTGACCCGCAGCCGCAGCAGCCGCGTCATCGGTGGTGTCTGCGGTGGCCTGGCCCGGTACTGGAACACCGACCCCACGCTGCTGCGCATCCTGACCGTCGTCCTGACCCTGGCCACCGGCGGCGCGTTCCTCGTCGGCTACCTGATCGCCTGGATCGCGATCCCCGACGAGCCCATCGGCCCCGCCGGCCCGTACGGGCAGGCCGCCGACCAGATGGGCTACGCCGCGGGCGGCAACCCCGGCTACGCCACGCGCCGAGTACATCCCCCCGGCTCCCCGCGAGCGCTCCTACCTCGGATGGCTGGTCCTGTCCGCCGCGATCCTCGCGGCCGGGGTCCTGGCCCTGATCGGGTTCCTCGTCCCCGCGAGCGTGGGCATCTGGGGCGTGATCCTCGGTGTCACCCTGGCGATCCTGGGCGTGGGCATGCTGGTCGGGACCCGGTACGGCCGCGCCCGCTGGCTGCTCTGGCTGGCGATCCCGCTGACGTTCATCACCTTCGTCACCGTCACGGCGGGCAACTTCGTGGCGTCGAACCCCAACTGGGACCGGTGGACCGCGACCACGGACGGCAACGGGCAGTGGGGCGGGCTGACCATCGGTGACCGCACCTGGCAGGTGACGCCCGACGACGCCGCCGAGTCACCGCTGGACTTCCAGCTCTCCGCCGGCGCGGCGGTGCTCGACCTCACCGAGCTCACCGCGCTCGGCGACTCGGAGCCCGCAGACCCCAGGCAGCGCGTCGAGATCGACGCCGGCGTCGGGGTGGGCGAGCTGATCGTCCTGGTCCCGAGCGACATGCAGCTGGACCTGACCGGATCCGTGGACATCGGCCAGATCGACCTCCCCGGAAGCAATCCCACCGAAGGTGACGACCTCGACGTCGACACCACCATCCCGCCCCTGGCCGACGGCACGCCGGCCTACATCGTCACCCTCGACGCCGCGATCGGCGCCGGGAACCTGGAGGTGCGCCGTGAGGCAGCATGAGACCGACTACTTGTCCCTGGCCGCTGGCCTTCTGTTCACCGTCCTGGGCGTGCTGTTCGCCGTGAGCGCGGCGACCGGCTGGCAGATCGACGGGCGCTGGATCGCCCCCACGGTCCTGATCGCCCTCGGCGCAGGTGGCGTGGCCGCCTCGCTGGCCGCCTCCAAGCGCCAGCAGCGCGAGGCCGAGGCCCTGCCCAGCGGGTCCACGGACTCCTGGCCCACGGACCCCTTCGCCTGAACCCGCCGCCCCCGGACCCCCGGGACGGCTCCCCCGCAGGACCCCCTCGGACCCCCCGAGGGGGTCCTGCCACGTCCCCGGCCCGGCCCGCCCACGTCCCCCTCAGGTCGCCCCTCGGACGGGCGTGGGCCGGAGCCGGGAGAGGTCCCGGCTCGCCACTACTCCCACTCGATGGTGCCCGGCGGCTTGCTCGTGACGTCGAGGACGACGCGGTTGATGTCGCGCACCTCGTTGGTGATCCGGGTGGAGATCCGGGCGATGACGTCGTAGGGCAGCCGCGACCAGTCCGCGGTCATCGCGTCCTCGCTGGACACCGGCCGCAGGACCACGGGGTGGCCGTAGGTGCGCCCGTCTCCCTGGACCCCCACCGAGCGCACGTCCGCGAGCAGGACGACGGGGAACTGCCAGACATCGCGGTCCAGCCCGGCGGCGGTGAGCTCCTCGCGGGCGATGGCGTCGGCCTCGCGCAGGATGTCCAGCCGCTTGCGGTTGACCGCGCCGATGATCCGGATCGCCAGCCCCGGGCCGGGGAACGGGTGCCGCCAGACCATCGCGGCCGGCAGGCCGAGCTGCTCGCCGACGTGGCGCACCTCGTCCTTGAACAGCGTGCGCAGTGGCTCGACGAGCTGGAACTGCAGGTCGTCGGGCAGGCCGCCGACGTTGTGGTGGCTCTTGATGTTGGCCGTGCCGGTCCCGCCGCCGGACTCCACGACGTCCGGGTACAGCGTGCCCTGGACGAGGAAGTCCACTGTCCCGCCCTGCTCGCCGCGCTCGGCCACGACCTGCGCCGCGGCGTCCTCGAAGACGCGGATGAACAGCCGGCCGATCGTCTTGCGCTTCTCCTCGGGGTCGGTCACCCCGTCGAGCTCGGAGAGGAACCGGTCGGCGGCGTCCACGACCACCAGCCGGATCCCCGTGGCGGCCACGTAGTCACGCTCGACCTGCTCGCGCTCACCCTTGCGCAGCAGGCCGTGGTCGACGAACACGCAGGTCAGCTGGTCCCCGACTGCCTCGTGCACCAGGGCCGCCGCGACGGCCGAGTCCACGCCGCCGGAGAGCCCGCAGATCACCTGGTGGTCGCCGACCTGGGCGCGGATCGCGGCCACCTGCTCGTCGACGATGGAGGCGGTGGTCCAGTCCGGGGCGAGCCCGGCCAGGTCGTGCAGGAAGTGCTCGAGGATCGCCTGGCCGTGCTCGGTGTGCAGGACCTCGGGGTGGAACTGGACGCCGGCGCACCGCGTCGCCGGGTTCTCGAAGGCGGCGATGGGGGCGCCCGCGCTGGACGCGGTGACCGTGTACCCCTCCGGCGCCGCGGACACCGAGTCGCCGTGCGACATCCAGACCGACAGCTCGGCGGGCAGCCCCGCGAACAGGGCGCCGGGCTCCGTGACCTCCAGCGGCGTCCGGCCGAACTCGCTCAGGCCCGTCTGCGCGACCTCGCCGCCCAGTGCCCGGGCCATCGCCTGGAAGCCGTAGCAGATCCCGAACACCGGGACCCCGGCGTCGAAGAGGGCCGGGTCGATCGACGGGGCGCCCGGCGCGTACACGCTGCTCGGCCCACCGGACAGGACGACCGCCACCGGGTCCTTGGCCAGCATCTCGGCGACCGGCATCGTCGAGGGGACGATCTCGGAGTACACGCGGGCCTCACGCACGCGCCGCGCGATCAGCTGGGCGTACTGGGCACCGAAGTCGACGACGAGGACAGGCCTGGGGTTGCTCACGGGGGAAGCGTACGCGGCCCCGACCGACGTGGCTGCGGGCATCAGGGCTCGCAGCCACGGTCAACCCGGAGGTCCTTCGCCACCTGGCCATCGGGGCATCCCGCCGGGTGATGCGGGCCACCCGGCCTGGCCCGTCCGGGGACGAGGGCACACGGAACCGCCCGTCTCAGGCGGGGCTGCGCGACGTCCGGCCTCCCAGGCACACAGAACCGCCCGTAAGGCCGCCCCCCGCAGGACCAGACGGGCGGTTTGAGGTGCGCCACCGCGCTCGCCCGCCACCACGGCCCCGTAACGGGCGGTCTCGTGTGCGGCGACTCCCGGTGCATCCGAGGGTCCGGGGTCCCGCGGGTGCACCTCGGACCCCCGGCGCGCACCGGGGGGTGCGGCGGGCGCCGCCGTCGCACCTGCTCGCCCATGCTGAGGGCAGCGCAACGAGCGCGGACCGATCGAAGGGATCGACGGCCGGGCGCGAGGGGCGGGGTTACTGCTCCGGACGGACCGCCGGGATGCCGAGGTCGACCGGCAGGCGCAGGGCGCCGGGGGCATGGTCGGGCACCACCGGGTTCTTGGGCTGCACCGCGGCGACCCGCACGTACTCGCGACCCTGTTCCGGGCGCGGGTCCTCCTCGCCGGCGTTCGGCCACAGCGACATGGCTCGCTCGGCCATCGCCGTGATCGTCAGCGACGGGTTGACCCCGACGTTGGCCGTGATGGTCGAGCCGTCGACGATGTGCAGGCCGGGGTAACCGTGAACGCGGTGGTACGGGTCGATGACGCCGTCGTCGGGGGTCAGGCCGATCACAGCCCCGCCGATGAAGTGCGCGGTCATCGGTGCGTCGATGACCTCGCCCCAGTTGCCGAAGGCATGCCCCCCGAACAGCCGGGCGAACCGGCGCATTGCGTCGTTGGCCACCGGGATCCACGTCGGGTTCGGCTCGCCCTCGTGCTGCTGGCTGCGCAGCCGGAACCGCCCCGACCTGGTCCGCTCACCGAACACCACGATCGAGTTGTTCACGTTCTGCATGACCAGCGCGATGATGACCCTGCGCGAGGCACCCTTGACCCACATGGCCTGCAGGACGGCTTTCGGGTTCCGCCCTGCCTCGCGGGCCCACTGCCGGTAACGCGGGACCCCCTCGGCACCATCGCTCATGACCGTGGCCAGCAGGTACATCGCGTTGGAGCCCTTGCCGTAGCGGACCGGCTCGATGTGGGTGTTCGGGTCGGGGAAGAAGGACGATGTGATGGCAACCCCGTGCGTGAAGTCGCCGTCGCCGGGGGCGGTGGCGTTGGAGACCCCGACCAGGGATTCGGAATTGGTCCGGGTCAGCGCGCCCAGCCGCGGGGACAGGCCGGGCAGCTCCCCGTCGTGACGCAACCGGTGAAGCAGGCTCTGGGTCCCCCACGTCCCAGCCGAGAACACCACGTGCTGGGCTGTGAACGTCCGGATGGCGTCATCGCTGACGCCCTTCGCGTCCGCCCGTCGCGCCGCCACCTTGCTGCGCACCTTGCCGGCCACCTTGGACGCCAACGACTCGGTGGAGCACGTGTCGACCGCCCACAGGCCGCCCGGAAGCGGGCGCACATCGGTCACCGTGGTCAGCGGGTGGACCACCGCCCCAGCACCCTCGGCCAGGCCGAGGTAGTTCTTCACGAGCGTGTTCTTCGCGTTGTGCCGGCAGCCGGTCATGCACTCGCCGCACTCGATGCAGCCGGTGCGCTCCGGCCCGACCCCGCCGAAGTAGGGATCTGGGGCGGTGACGCCCGGCGAGTCGCCGAAGTAGACGCCGACCGGGGTCATCTTGAACGTGTGACCCACGCCCATGTCGTCGGCAACGGCCTTGAACGCCACGTCTGCTGGAGTCATCGTGGGGTTGGTGACCACCCCGAGCATCCGCTGGGCCTGGTCGTAGAACGGCAGCAGCTCGTCGGCCCAGTCGGTGATGTGCGCCCAGTGCGGGTCCTTGAAGTAGCCGTCGCCGGGCACGTACAGGGTGTTCGCGTAGACCAACGAACCACCACCCACGCCAGCCCCGGCCAGGACGATCACGTCGTTGAGCCGGTGGATGCGCTGGATTCCCGTGCAGCCCAGTTCCGGGGCCCACAGGTAGTCGCGCAGCTTCCAGTTGGAGCTGGCGAATTCGGCATCGGCGAACCGCCGCCCGGCCTCGAGCACCCCGACCCGGTAGCCCTTCTCCGTCAGGCGCAGCGCGGTCACGGATCCACCGAAGCCGGAGCCGATCACCAGGACGTCGTAGTCAGTGGCGGGGGTGTCGGGTCCGCTGCCCGTGGTGCTGTCGAAGTCGCCCATGTGATCGACGATATCCCCGTCCGGACGGGTCCGCCGCACCGGGCGCACCGCCGCCCCGCCGCGGAGTCCCCCCGGCCCGGGAGCACCCCGGCAACCCCGGGAGAATCCGGCACATTGGCGCAGATTCCGCCCCGGATGGCCGGAGCCCGCAAGGACCCGGCTACTTGAACCCGACCGCCTTGAGGGCCTTGAAGCCGCGGATGATCAGGTCGCCCCAGTCGTCGTGCTCCATCCCGAACGGGGTGCCCATGCTGATCCCGCGCTGGACGGCGATCGTCTGCTCCTCGGTGTAGCGGATCAGCCCATGATCGCCGTTGCGTCGTCCCAGCCCCGACAGCCCCCGCCCGCCCATCGGAGCCCGCACGGAGCCGAACGTGGCCTCGTAGGCCTCGTTGACGTTCACGGTCCCGGTGCGCAGCTGGCGGGCGATCCGCTCCCCACGACCGTCGTCCTCGGTGAGCACCGAGGCGTTGAGCCCGTACGGGGAGTCATTGGCCAGGGAGATCGCCTCCTGCTCGGAGTCCACGCGCTGGACCGCCACGACCGGTCCGAACGTCTCGGCACCGAAGCACACCATGTCCTCGGTGACCCCGGTCAGCACCGTCGGGGCGTAGTAGAACGGGCCGATGTCGGGCAGCGGATGACCACCGGTGATGACCGTCGCGCCCTTGGCCACCGCGTCATCGACCGCTGCTGTGGTGCGCGCGAGCTGCTCGGCGCTGATCAGCGAGCCGTAGTCCGTGCCCCAGCCCACGGACGCGTGCATGCGCAGCCCGCCGATACGGGCGAGGAACCGGTCCATGAATGCGTCGTAGGCACCCGCGAGGACGTAGATCCGCTCGATCCCGACGCACAGCTGGCCGGCGTTGTCGAAGCACGCACGGACGGCGATCTCGGCCGCCCGCCCGGGATCTGCATCCTCGAGCACGATCATCGGGTTCTTCCCGCCGAGCTCCATCGAGCAGCCGATGAGCCGCTCCCCGCACCGGCCGGCGATCTGCGCACCCACCGCGCTGGAGCCGGTGAACATCATGTAGTCGGCGCGCTCGGTGATCTCCGGGCCCAGCTCGGGGCCGAGCCCGAGCACGACCTGCAGGACCCGGCGCGGGATGCCGGCGCGGTGCATGAGGTCCACGGCCCACAGGGCGGTCAGCGAGGTCTGGTGGTCGGGCTTGAGCACCACCGCGTTGCCCGCCATCAGCGCGGGGATCGCATCGGCCGCGGCCAGGTACAGCGGGTAGTTCCAGGGTGCGATGTCGCCCACGACACCGACCGGATGGTGCTCCACCGACACCTTCGTGAGCAGCGGGAAGAGGCCGAGCTTGCGCTGGGGCCCCAGCAGCCGGCGGGCGTCGCGGGCGTAGTGCCGAGCGACGGTGCACACCCCGAGGAGCTCCTTGAGGGCGTCCATCCGGGTCTTGCCGGTCTCCCACTGGATCAGGTCCAGGCCCTCGTCGCGGTGCGACAGCAGCAGGTCGTGGAACCGCAGCACAGCCCGCTTGCGTTCCGCGACATCCGTGGCCGCCCACCGGGCCTGGGCCGCCCGGGCCGTGTCGAAGGCCATGTCGACGTCCTCCACCGTGGAGAACGGGATCTCGGCCAGCGGCTGGCCGTCGAAGGGGGCCAGGGTCGCATGCCGAGCCGCGCCCGGGTGGACCACGGGGATCGTCAGCAGGGCCTCGATGAGGTCCCGGTCGAATCCCGCGCGGGAGGTGCTTGTGTCGACGCTCATGCGCTGCAGGCTACCGCGCGGGACCGCGTCCGGACCGGGCTCCCCGTGCACCCAGATCGAGGGCGCCGCGCCGGGGCCAGGCGGTCCGGCGGGCGCCCGCGGGTGAGCGAGCGGGGCGCGGCCCACGACGGCGGCGCGTGGGCCGCGCCCCGAGCCCGGCTGTAGTCGCCCGGGTGCTCTGCGTCACGACCGCTCGGAGCCCATTCCTCCCATGGCATCGGGGTTTTCGAGGTTCGGCACCTTGTGGACGACTCGCGTCCAAGTGGGGACGAAACGCCGATTCCGTGCGGGGGACGGCCCAACCGACCCTGTGGATAAC
The DNA here is from genome assembly GCA_963729885.1 of uncultured Actinomycetes bacterium. Taxonomy (GTDB): domain Bacteria; phylum Actinomycetota; class Actinomycetes; order S36-B12; family CAIYMF01; genus Prado023. The sequence goes on along the minus strand of CAVSQK010000049.1, from coordinate 28,289 downwards.
TCGCCGAAACCTGTGGATATCAGCGCCCGGGCGAGACCGTGACGTCGACGCGCTGGAACTCCTTGAGCTCGGAGTACCCGGAGGTCGCCATCGCCCGGCGCAGGGCACCCACGAGGTTCATCGTGCCGTCCGGGACCCGGCTGGGACCATGCATGACCTGCTCCAGGGAGCCGACCGTGCCCGTCCAGTGCCGCTCCCCGCGGGGCAGCTCGGCGTGCACGGCCTCCATCCCCCAGTGCCAGCCACGCCCGGGTGCCTCGGCTGCCCGCGCCAGGGGCGAGCCGACCATCACGGCATCCGCGCCGCAGGCGATCGCCTTGACGATGTCCCCGCTGCGGCCCATCGCCCCGTCGGCGATCACGTGCACGTAGCGCCCGCCGGACTCGTCCATGTAGTCCCGGCGGGCCGCGGACACGTCCGCGACGGAGGTGGCCATCGGCACCCGGACGCCGAGCACGTCGGCGGTCGTGTGCGAGGCGCCGCCGCCGAACCCGACGAGCACGCCCGCGGCGCCCGCGCGCATCAGGTGCAGGGCTGCGCGGTAGGTGGCCACGCCGCCGACGATCACCGGTGCGTCGAGGGTGTAGATGAAGTCCTTGAGGTTCAGCGCGTCGTCCTCGGCGCTGACGTGCTCGGCCGAGACGGTGGTCCCGCGGATCACGAACAGGTCGACGCCGGCCTTCGTGACGATCGGAGCCAGCTCGGTGACCCGGTTGGGCGACAGCGCCCCGGCCACCGCCACCCCGGCGGCGCGGATCTCGGCGATGCGCTCGGCGATGAGGTCGGGCTGGACGGGCTCGGAGTAGAGCTGCTGCATCCGGGCGTTCGCCTGCAGCTCGGGGAGCTGGCCGATCTCCTCGTAGGCCGCCGCCGGGTCCTCGTAGCGGGTCCAGAGCCCCTCGAGGTTGAGCACGCCGAGCCCGCCGAGCTGGCCCATGCGGATCGCGGTCTCCGGGGAGATGATCGAGTCCATCGGCGCCCCGATGATCGGGTTGTCGAAGCGGTAGGCGTCGATCTGCCAGCCGGTGTTCACCAGCTCCGGGGCCCGGGTGCGCCGGCTGGGCGCGATGGCGATGTCGTCGAAGGACAGCGCGGCACGGCCCCGCTTGCCCAGGCCGATCTCGATGTCGTTCATGTGCTCCTCCTCGACGTCCGGCCCGCGCCTCAGCGGCCCTGGTAGTTGGGTGCCTCGACGGTCATCTGGATGTCGTGCGGGTGGGACTCCTTGAGCCCCGCCGGCGTGATCCGGATGAAGCGGCCGCGGGACTGCAGCTCGGGGATCGTGCGCGCGCCCACGTAGAACATCGACTGGTGCAGCCCGCCGACCAGCTGGTGGGCGACCGCGGACAGCGGCCCCCGGTAGGGCACCTGGCCCTCGATCCCCTCGGGGACGATCTTCTCGTCGGTCGTGACATCGGCCTGGAAGTAGCGGTCCTTGGAGTAGGAGACCCGACCGCGAGAGGCCATGGCCCCCAGCGACCCCATGCCGCGGTAGTGCTTGAACTGCTTGCCGTTGACGAACACGAGGTCCCCCGGGCTCTCCTCGCACCCCGCGAGCAGCGAGCCGAGCATGACCGTCTCGGCGCCGGCGACCAGGGCCTTGGCGATGTCCCCGGAGTACTGCAGCCCGCCGTCGCCGATCACCGGGCACGCCCGCGGGCCGGCACACCCGGGCGGCCTCGAAGATGGCGGTGACCTGCGGCACCCCGACCCCGGCCACGACCCGCGTGGTGCAGATCGAGCCCGGGCCGACGCCGACCTTGACCGCGTCCGCACCGGCCTCGACCAGGGCCTGCGCGCCCGCCTTGGTGGCGATGTTGCCGCCGATGACCTGCACGTGGGCCATGGCGGGGTCGGCCTTGATCCGGGCCACCATGTCCAGCAGGAGCCGCGCCTGGCCGTTGGCGGTGTCGGCGACCAGCACGTCGACCCCGGCCTCGACGAGGGCGGTCGCCCGCTCCCAGGCGTCGCCGTAGAAGCCGATCGCCGCCCCGACCCGCAGGCGGCCCTCGTCGTCCTTGGTCGCCATCGGGTACTTCTCGGTCTTGACGAAGTCCTTGACCGTGATGAGCCCGGTGAGCCGACCGGCGGCGTCCACCAGGGGCAGCTTCTCGATCCGGTGCTTGGCCAGCAGCGCGGCGGCGTCCTCGCGGCGGATGCCCTCCGGGCCGGTCACCAGGGGCATGGGCGTCATGACGTCGCGCACGAGCGTGGTGGCGAACCGCTCGGCGGGCAGGAACAGCAGGTCGCGGTTGGTCACGATGCCCAGCAGGGTCCGGTCGGCGTCGATGACCGGCAGCCCCGAGACCCGGTAGCGGCCGCACAGCTCGTCGAGCTCGAGGACGGTGGCGTCCGGGCTGACGGTCACCGGGTCGTGGATCATCCCGGACTCGCTGCGCTTGACGGTGTCCACCTCCGCGGCCTGGTCGGCGATCGACAGGTTGCGGTGCAGGACGCCGATGCCGCCCTGGCGGGCCATCGCGATGGCCATCCGGGACTCGGTCACGGTGTCCATGGCGGCCGACACCAGCGGAACGGCCAGGGTGATCCCGCGGGTCAGGCGCGTGGCGGTGTCCACCTCGGAGGGCACGACGTCGGAATGGTCGGGCAGGAGCAGGACGTCGTCGTAGGTCAGGCCGGTGTACCCGAACATCTCCTCGGCTGCGGCGCGGTCTGCTGGATCGATCACGTGGTGCCCCTCTCCCATTCGGGATCAGGGTATCGGCCCCGGCGACCTGCCCGCGTCGGCGCGCAGCCGCCGGTCAGCTCAGCAGGCCCCAGCGGAAGCCCAGCGCGACGGCCTGGGCCCGGTCCGCGGCGCCCATCTTGCGGAACATCCGGCGTGCGTGGGTCTTGACGGTGTCCTCGGACAGGTAGAGCTCGCGACCGATCTGCGCGTTCGACTTGCCCCGGGACATGCCCTCGAGGACCTCCACCTCGCGACCGCTGAGCGACGGGCCGCCGGCCATCGGGCGCACCGGCAGCGACACGACGTTGCCGGTCCGGTGGACCGGGGCCGTGGCCGCCAGGCTCAGCATGGTCGCGGTCTCCTCGCGGGAGGCGTCCTTGACCATGTAGCCCGCGGGCGCCGACCGCCACCGCGGCAGCGACTCCCTCGATGTCCTCACCCATGGTGAGCATCACGACGACGGCGCCCGGGTAGGCAGCCATGAGGCGGCGAGTGGCCTCGACGCCACCCATCCCGGGCATCCGGACGTCCATGAGCACGACACTCGGCCGCTCCAGGGGGTAGCGGGCCAGGACCTCCTCGCCCGATCCTGCCGCGCTGACGCGGTCGACACCCGGCACCGAGGCAACGGCACGCCGCACTGCCTCCCGCGCCAGGGGAGCGTCGTCGCACACCAGGACCGTGGTCATCGAGGTACCTCCTTCCCCGATCTGTTCGACACCTCCGGCTCGGCACTTGAGCGGCGGCAGCGGCGGCGGGCGCCGCCGGCGCGGCCCGGACGGGCGGTCGGCGCGGCCGGAGCGGGCTCAGCCCAGCAGGGCGCGGATGTCGCGGCGGGCGAGCCATTCGGCGGCCAGCAGCGGCGGGAGGTCGGCCGAGATGCCGCGGATCACCGCACGGGCCGCCTCCAGGCTGCGCTCGGACTCCTCCGGGGAGGATCCGGCCAGCAGCGCCCCGAGCAGCCCGCGGCTGGGCCAGACCAGCGGGCGGGCACCGAGCCCCTCCGCCAGGACTGCCGCACGGGCAAGGAGGTCCACGGCGGCCGCCCTGCTGCCCGTGGGACGTGGCCGCCACACCGGCGAACAGCAGCGACTTGGCCACGTGGCGCGGAGCGCTGGCCGCCTCAGCCGCATCGAGCGCACGCTCGGCCGCGGCCCGCGCCTGTCCGGGGTCCCCGCCGAGCAGGGCCACCTCGGCACGCACCCAGTCGAGCCGGATGTGGTGCCGCCACCACAGCGGTCGTTCGGCCAGCAGGAGCTCGACCCGGTTCACGGCGTCCTGGGCCACGTCGGCCTCGCCGAGCCCGACGGCGTCCGAGGCAAGCCCGAGCAACGCCTCGCACTCGGCCTCCGGATCGCCGGAGGCGGACTCGAGGGCGCTCTGGTCCCAGTCGCGCCCCTCCGCGTGCCGACCGAGCTGGCGCTGGATCGCGCCGACCGCGGACGCCGGCAGCGAGCGGAGCTCCGCGGGGACCTCCGGGTCGCTGGCGGCGGTGGTCAGGCCCGCCAGTGCCGGCCCGTAGTTGCCGGTGGCCGATCGGCACACGCCAAGGAGCCACGCGGCGCGGGTACGCCGGGCGACGTCCCCCCGCTCCTCGGCCAGGGCCTCGGCGCGCTCCAACGGCACCAGGCCCTGCCCGGGGACGCCGCGGAACACGGCCCGTTCCCCGGCCGCGAGAAGACCAGCGAGCTCCTCGTCGACCACGAGGCTCACCCTAAGAGGTCACAACCCCATCGCCGTGCGCACCGCGCCGACTGCGTGTTCGAGATCAGCCACGTGATACGACGTCGTCCGGAGCGTCGGACCACCCGGGCCGCCCGACCAGCAGCGTCGTCGCCGGGCGACTCACGGGCAGCTCGGGGACGTGCGCACCGGGCATCTGCGCCCAGAGGAACACGACCGGGGGGCCGAGCCGCGTCGACCGCGTCGCGAAGGGCCTCCTCGGGGGTCCGCGCACCGATCACGTGGCTGCGGATCCCGACGTCGGACAGGGCCGCCTGAAGCACCATGAGGGGGAGGTCGTGGAGCTCCTCGGGCGCGCTGGCCAGCACGGCCGGTCGGCCGTTGCGGGGCCGCTCGAGGCGCGCGGAGTGGGCCGCCAGCGCCCCGACCACGACCATCGAGAAGGAATGCTCGATCTCCACCCCCCGGCTTGTCTGCGCCCAGCGCTCGCCGATGGCGACCAGCACCGGGCGGATCAGCTCCTCCCAGGTCGGGATCACACCCCGGTCGGCAAGTGACGCCGTCACCGTGCGCTGGCAGGCGTGGGAGTCCAGGGACATCGCGGCCCGGGCCAGACCGCGCGCCGACCGAGGGCTGCGGGGCATGGGCAGCACCCGACCGCCGCCCGAGGAGCGTGGCCGGGCCGCCGGATCGTCGACCCCGCCGCCCGCCGGGCGAGGACGCGGCGTCACCCCGCGGTTGAGCCCAGGAGCGCTGCGTAGGGGTTCGAGGCGTCGACGGCCTCAGCTCCGATGTGGGTGCGGATCGCCGCCCGGGCCGCCTCTGCCGGGGGCACGCCCTCCTGGACCAGGCGGTGCATCACCCGAGTCGCGCCAGGTCGATCGGGCCGTAACGCCGGTGACCCCCAGGGGTGTGCAGGCTGGGCGCAAGGCCGTAGCGGCGCTCCCAGCTGCGCAGCGTCCCGGGGGCCACGCCCAGACCCCGCGCAGCGCCGGCAACGCTGAGCGCCACGCTCGGCTCACGATCGGCGCCCCCCGCTCATCAGGGATCGCGGGGACGGCCTCCCTCCGCGGCGTCGGTCACCCCGGGGGAGCCGCGCCCTCGCCGTCGGCGACCACGCCGGCGAGCGGCGGCAGGGCCAGGGGGAGGGCTGCATCAGAGGGCACGTCGACATTGTGCAAGACCTTTGCAAAGTTCGCCTGCGGACGTGGCCGAATCGGTGCCGTCGGACGGGAACATGGGGACGACCCCCCGTGTTGTCACCAGTACAGGCGATGCACGAAATTGACTCGAGCAGACACTTGCACAGGATTCGCACAAGTTCTAGGATGGAGTGAAGACGACGATGAGAGGACCAGCCATGGCGGATGTGTCGAGACTCCCGGGACCGAATGCGGACTTCTGGGACTGGCAGATGCACGCAGCATGTCGCGGTGTCGACTCCGAGATGTTCTTCCATCCCGAGGGCGAGCGCGGCGGCGCCAAGGAGGCCCGCGAGCGCGAGGCGAAGGCCCTGTGCGCGAGCTGCCCGGTGATGATGCAGTGCCGGGCGCATGCCCTGAAGGTGCGCGAGCCGTTCGGGGTGTGGGGAGGCCTCACCGAGTCCGAGCGCGCGGTGATCTACCAGTCGGAGGGCCGCGCCGGGCAGCGCGCCACCGCCTGACCCATCGCCTCCCCGCGGTCGGCACGGATCCGTCCTCCTGCTGCGCCACCACAGTGCGACGCAACTCGGCCCCACCCTGACCAGTCACCTGGTCGGAGTGGGGCCGATGTGTTGCGTGCCGCAGCCAGGGCCTCAGTGCGTGTGGCCGCCAGGGCCGTGGCTGTGGCCGTGCCCGTGGCTGTGGCCGTCGTCGTCGCTCTCCGCGGGCTTCTCGACGATCAGCACATCGGTCGTGAGCAGCATGCCGGCGATGGACACCGCGTTCTCCAGGGCGGAGCGTGTCACCTTGACCGGGTCGATGATCCCGGCCGCGACCAGGTCGACGTACTCGCCCGTGGCTGCGTTCAGGCCCATGCCCGGACCCTGCTCGCGCACCTTCGAGACCACCACGTAGCCCTGCTCGCCGGCGTTCTCGGCGATCCAGCGCAGCGGCTCGTCGAGCGCCTTGCGCACGACGTTCACGCCGATCAGCTCGTCGCCGGAGCGGCCGAGGCCCCCGGAGAGCGCTGAAGCGGCGTGCACCAGGGCAGCGCCGCCACCGGCGACGATCCCCTCCTCGATGGCCGCACGAGTGGCCGAGACGGCGTCCTCGATGCGGTGCTTCTTCTCCTTGAGCTCGACCTCGGTGTGCGCCCCGACCTTGATGACCGACACGCCGCCGGCCAGCTTGGCCAGGCGCTCCTGGAGCTTCTCGCGGTCCCAGTCGGAGTCGGACTCCTCGATCTCGCGCCGGATCTGCGCGACCCGGTCGGACACGGCCGACTTCTCGCCGCCGCCGTCGACGATCGTGGTGTCGTCCTTGGTGATCACGACCCGCCGGGCGGAGCCGAGGACCTCGAGGCCGACCTGGTCGAGCTTGAGCCCGACCTCGGCGGCGACGACCTGGGCGCCGGTGAGGATCGCGATGTCGGCCAGGATCGCCTTGCGCCGGTCACCGAAGGCCGGGGCCTTGACCGCCGCGGAGTTGAACGTGCCGCGGATCTTGTTCACGACCAGCGTGCTCAGCGCCTCGCCCTCGACGTCCTCGGCGATGATCAGCAGCGGCTTGCTGGCCTGCATGACCTTCTCCAGGACGGGCAGGATCTCGGCGATCGCGGCGACCTTGCCCTGGACGAGCAGGATCAGGCAGTCCTCGAGGACGGCCTCCATGCGCTCGGGGTCGGTGACGAAGTACGGCGACAGGTAGCCCTTGTCGAACTGCATCCCCTCGGTGAACTCCATCTCCAGGGAGGTGGTGGAGGACTCCTCGACCGAGATGACGCCGTCCTTGCCCACGCGGTCGAACGCGTCGGCGATGAGCCCGCCGATGACCGCGTCCTGCGAGGAGATGGTCGCCACCTGGGCGATCTCGTCGCGACCCTCGACCTCGCGGGCCATCCCGGCCAGCGCCTCGGTCACGGCATCGACTGCCGCGGTCATCCCGCGCTTGACCAGCACCGGTGCGGCACCGGCGGTCACCACCTTGAGGCCCTCGCGGACCAGCGCCTGGGCCAGCACCGTGGCGGTGGTGGTCCCATCGCCGGCGATGTCGTTGGTCTTGGTGGCGACCTCCTTGGCCAGCTGCGCGCCGAGGTTCTCGTACGGGTCCTCCAGCTCGATCTCACGGGCGATCGTCACGCCATCGTTGGTGATGGTCGGCGCGCCCCACTTCTTGTCGATGACGACGTTGCGCCCCTTGGGCCCCAGCGTCACCTTGACGGTGTCCGCCAGGGCATTGACGCCGCGCTCGAGGCTGCGGCGGGCACCCTCATCGAACTCCAGGATCTTGGCCATATGTGCTTCTCTGCTCTTCTCGTCTGGTGCGATGCGTCGAGCCCCGGCCCCGACGTTCCGGAACCGGGGCTCGATGCGCGGGTGATCGGCTACTTCTCGACTACCGCGAGGACATCGCGGGCCGACAGGAGCAGGTACTCCTCGCCGTTGTACTTGATCTCGGTGCCGCCGTACTTCGAGTAGATGACGACGTCATCGACCTTCACGTCCAGCGGGATGCGGCTGGCGCCGGCATCGTCGAAGCGGCCCGGGCCGACTGCCAGGACCTTGCCCTCCTGGGGCTTCTCCTTGGCAGTGTCCGGGATGACAAGACCCGACGCCGTGGTCTGCTCGGCGTCGAGGGGCTGAACGAGGATGCGGTCCTCGAGTGGCTTGATCTGTGCCACGGTCTGACCTCCCTTGAGGGGGTTCGCAGGAACGGATGTGTGCTGCGGGCCGGTGCGTTCCGTCGTCGCGGTGCCGGGACGACCTGCGTCGCTGCTGGCACTCTCTTTGCGTGAGTGCCAGACGGAACACTAACACCCTTTGGCACTCGGTGCACACGAGTGCCAGCGCCCGCCGGCCCGCCCCGACGGCATCTCCCGAGCCTGCGGCACCGATGGGCTCCGCGGGCGCACAATGGCCCGATGCAGCGCGCGCCCGGGCACCCCGAGCGCCCCGGTGGTGCCGGCCCTGCTCACGCCCGAGGGCCGCGCGCTGGTCGACTCGCTGACGCCCTACGACCCGGCCACGGCCATGACCGTGCTCAGCCGGGCCCGCTGCGACCCGCGCTGGGCGGCTCGGCCGGAGGTCGTCGCGGCGGCGGCGACCCAGGCCCGGCTGCGCACCCGGGCGACCGCGCGCTTCCCCGGGCCGGCGCGCTGGTGGACCCCGGACGGCCTGGAGCAGGCGACCCGGCCGGAGGTGGCCGCCCGGCACGCGGCGCGGTTCGTGCGGGCCGGGGTCCAGGTCGTGGCCGACCTCGGGTGCGGGGCCGGCAGCGACGCCCTGGCGATGGCCGCCGCGGGCCTGCGGGTGCTCGCCGTGGATCGTGATCCCGAGGCCCTGTGGGCGCTGGCCGCCACCGCCGCCGACCTCGGACTGGACGTCACGACGTCGCACGGCGACGTGCGCACGCCGCCGGGCCCGTGGAACGAACCCGCTCCCCGACGCCGGCCTGGGCTGCTTCGTGGACCCCTCGCGGCGAAGCGGCGGGAGCCGCACGCTGGCCCCGGAATCGTGGTCACCGCCCTGGTCGTGGGTGTGTGCGCTGGCCCTGCGCGTCCCGGCGACGGGAGCGAAGGTCGCGCCCGGCATCGACCATGGCGCGCTGCCGCCCGGGCACGCAGACCGAGTGGATCAGCGTGGGCGGGGACCTCGTCGAGGCCGGCGTCTGGTGGGGCCCGTTGCGCGAGGGCGCGGCCACGCGCCGGGCAACGGTCCTGACGGCCCGGCACGGCGCGGACTGGAGCCACCCCGCAGCCGCCCGACGAGGAGTCCCTCGACGACCTCGGCGGGATCCCCGAGCCGACCGTCGGCGCGGTCTCCGCGTGGCTGGTCGAGCCCGACCCGGCCGTGATCCGCGCCGGGCTCGTGTCCGTGCTGGCGGAGCGCACGAACGGGCACCTGCTCGACCCCCGGATCGCCTACATCGCCTGCGACACCGAGCCCGCCGCCGGGAGGCTGGGCTCGACCTTCGCCGTCCTCGACGAGGTGCCGTTCGGGCGCAAGCCGATGCGCGCCTGGCTGCGCACCCGCGGATACGGCGACGTCATCGTCAAGAAGCGCGGGATCAACGTCGTCCCCGAGGAGCTGCGCGCCGCCCTGCGCCTCACCGGGAGCGGACCGACCGCGACCCTGGTGCTCACGCGCACCGATGCCGGCCCGCTGGCCCTGCTGGTCGAGCGCAGAACGGCCGGGTCAGGTCCCCAGCTGCAGGAAGCCCGCACCCTCGGCGACGAGGAACCCGCCGAACAGCCCCGGCCACCCCGATGAGCCCACAGGCTCGGGCTGGCCGGCCCCGCGGCGCTCGCGGTGCCCGGCCACGGCTCGCGCTGCCCGGGGCCGCCCTGCGAGGACATGCGCTGGCGGGCCAGGCTCACCGTGAACCCGGCCCGCTCGCCGCGGGCGAGGTCGATCTGGCCGGCGCCATCCAGCCCGGTGCTCGCCACGAGCTCCACGGGGAGGTAGTCGCCGTTCTCGGCGCCCGGGTACACGATCAGGGAGTACGCCCCGGCGGGACCGGACCGATCACGACCTCCGACGCCTGATCGAGGGCGGGCGGGCTCGGTCCCGCCGGGCGGGGCACCGGGGCTGGCCGACGGCGAGCCCGACGGCCCGGCCGGCGTCGCGGGGGTCCACGCCCGGGGTCCTCGACACCGCGGGACAGGTAGGAGCTCAGCGGGTTGTCGACGTCCACCAGGTCGACCGAGACGCCGGGGATCGGCTGCCCGGTCTGCCCGTCGAGCGACCCGGCCCACCGACGACCGCCCCCGCGGTGAGCGCGAAGTCCAGGTCGCTGCGCACCTCGCCCGCGGCGAGGTCGAAGCTGGTGTCGCCCGCCTGCCCGGGGGCGGTGTACCACTGGCTCAGCAGGCCCGCCGCGGCCGCGTCCGCGTAGGCGCGCAGGCCGGGGCCCGGGGGAACGCCGGTGATCCGGTAGGCCCCCGGGTCGTCGGTGAGCGCGGCCATCGGGCACAGCGCCGGGCACCCGATGATCGTCACGGCCGCGCCCGGGACCGCACCGCCCCGGTCGTCGCGGACGACCCCGCTGACCTCGCCGCCCTCGCGCAGCCGGATGACGATGCCGGTGGTGCCCGGCTGGACCGGATCCGCCTCACCGAAGAACCCGGCGCCGTCGTACCACTGGCCCGAGGTGGTTGCTCCCCTGCGGGGCGCGCACCTGCAGGGCGACGGGGACCGGCGGCAAGCCGTCGATCACGAACTGCCCGGGCCCGGGGGCGAGCCCAGCCGATCCGACGGGCTCCCAGCCGGGCGGGGCATCGACATGGGCCACGCACCCGGGCGCCGACGATCGGGTGCCCCGGTGTCCGCGTCGACCACCCGACCGCTGACCGATCCGCCCGACCGGCAGGTCCACGTCGGCCGTCGAGCCGGACGGGCCACCGCGCAGCGTCCCGGCCGTGGCGAACGAGTAGGCATCCGGCCAGTAGGTGCTGGCCAGGCCGCTGAACGACGGGGCCGCACGTGGACCTTCACGTGGGCGGCCGTACAGGTCGCTGAACTCGTAGCGGCCGTCCCGGTCGGTCGTGGTCTGGGCCTGCGCCCGCCCAGTCCCCCGTGGGGGTCACCGGCATGACGGTCACCCAGGCGTTGGCCAGGGGCACGCCCGACGCGCTCACCGTGCCCGACACCGACCCCACGGGCTCCGCCGAGGCGGGGGCGGCGACCACACGGCGGACAGCATCAGCCAGCAGGGCCGACCCACAGGACGGCCGCGGCGAAGGCGACCGGGCTCGCGCACGACCACGCATGCGCACCCCCTCACGGACCGAGTCACCTCCATCCTGCGCCGGGCCGCGCCGGCAAGCAAGCCGGACCTCCGCCGGGCCAGCGTCGCAGGGCCAGGCCCGGGCACTGCTCGGCGACCGGCGCGACGCGCGCGGCAAGGTCCGCGACTGTCGCGTCCGGGTCATCGAGCACCGCGACGATGCGACGCGCCGTGGCCAGCGACCCGCCTCCGGCTCCTGCGCTCGGAGCCGGGTCGATGAGCATGTCGGCCAGATGCGCCGCCCGGGCCCGGAGCACGACCTGGTCGCCGACGGATGCCGACCCAGGGCGTCGAGCACCTCGGCGGCCGCCGCGCAGACCTCCTCGGACGTCGGCGCCGGTACGCCGGCTCGACCCACTCCGCGCAGCCACCAGCGCCGACCGTACCCTGCGGCTGCCACGGCGAGCAGGCCCGCGGCGACCAGCGACGGTTCACCGGGCGGGGCCTCCGAGCCCGGCTCCGCGGCGAGGAACCCGTCCTCGACCGCGGCCCGGCGCATGTCGGACTTGGTGCGGACCTCGCGATGGGCCTGCGCGTACTTGGCGCGCACCCGGTCGAGGTACTCCTTGGCCGTGGCCGGGCTGACGTTCATCCGTCGGGCCACCGAGTCCAGCTTCATCCCCGACGCGTAGAGGCGCAGGGCCGACAGCTCCTGGATGCTCAGGTTGGGCACGTCCTGGGGGGACTCGGCCAGGATCGCCGCCATCTCGGGGGTGAGGAACCCCTCGCCCGAGGCCACCGACGCGGATCGCCGTCGAGGAGCTCGGCGGGATCCTCCCGCTTGGACATGTAGCCCAGGGCCCCGGCGGCCAGCCCCTGGCGGACCACCCGCGGGCTGCCCAGCGCGCTGACGATCAGGACCCGGCACCCGGCATCCTGGAACCCGGCGACCAGCTGGGGCAGCGGCGGGGCCTCGGCCCCCAGGTCGAGGTCGAGCAGGACGACGTCGCTGCCGGGCGCCGCGTCCAGCGCGCGGTCGACGTCGGCCCCCGCGTAGGCCACCTCGATGCTCGGCCCCTGGGACTGCAGCCAGGCCATGAGCGCCTGGTGGAACAGCGCGTGGTCATCGAGGATGACCACGCGGATCACTGCATCCATGGCAGCGAATCTATCGTCGACGCGCCTGCCCGCCGCCGGCACCGCCTGCGTCCAGCGCCACTCCAGGGTGATGTCGTCCGGGGTCACGTCCAGCCACGCGGTCCCGCCTGCGAAGCGCTCGACCCGCTCGGCCAGGGCGGCACCCGCGCCGACCACCGCGGGGCCGCGCGGCCGACAGCACGATGGACGGATCGGGATCCGACCACGACGACGAGCGTGACGTCCGCCCCGGGGGCCAGCGCGCAGACGCATGTCGATGACCCCGCCGACCTCGCCGACCACGCCGGCGGGGACCTCGCAGGTCCGCGAACGACGCCGCGCACCCGGATCCGGCAGGTCGCGGCGTGCAGCAGCCGCAGCCAGATCCGGGCCGGGCGACGCACCGTCATCGGGGCCCGGCCCACGGCCAGCAGGGCGCGCAGGAACTCGGCCTGGGCTGCGCAGTCCGACCGGGTCCGCGGGTCGCCGGGGTCCCGGCGCCCCTCGGCGATGTCATCGAGCAGCTCCTGGGCCGAGGCCAGCGTGTCGGCCACCCAGAGCTCCTCCTCGGCGCGGACGCGACAGCCGGGCCCGATCCGCACCTGGGCGGAGCGGGCCTGCTCCCGCGCCCCGGCCAGCTGCGTGCTGACCCGGTCGATGCGCTCCACGAACAGCCAGGCGGCCGCCAGTGCCGCCACCACGTAGACGCCTGCCTGGCCGTGTCCGCCCCGCAGAGCAGCCACCGCTCGTTCCACGCCAGCGCCGCCGCCGAGGTGCGCGAGCCCCACCGTGGCCACGATGGCCCCCAGCACCCCCGGGCGCGGGGCGAGCAGCAGGAGCACGGCCATCATCGGCGCCCGCGCATCGAGCATGACCCCCTCGCCGAGCAGCGAGGAGCAGTACGGATCGGCCAGGAGGGCCACCGCCCCCACCAGAACGTAGGTGGCGCAGGCGGCCAGCACCTGGCTGGCCCCGACCCGACGGCCCTCGCGCGCCCTCGCCGAGGATCCCGGCCGCCGACCAGCACGGGCGCGAAGGCCGCCGCCAGGGCCAGCCACGGGACGCGCGTACGCCGACCAGCCGAGGACCACCAGGGCGCTGGCGACGCCGGCCAGGAAGGTCGCGACCATCAGGACGATGCCGGCCGTTCCCGGGAGGAGGTCCGATCCCGATCTGCTGGGTCGGCCGGCGGCCTGCGGACGCCACTCGAGCAGCACGACCGTCCCACGGCCCTGGGGGCCGGGCCCGATCAGGGCGCTGCCGCCGACGGCGTCCATCCGCTCCCGGATCGAGCGGGACACCCCGAAGCCGTCCGAGGGCGTCCCGGCACCCACCCCGTCGTCGGCGACGAACACCTGGACCCCGCCGGGGTCATGGCGCGCCAGGACCGTCGCGCTGCGACGCCCGCGTGCTTGGCCACGTTGGTCAGCGCCTCCGCACCGGCTCCGGCCAGGGCGCCCAGGACCGGCTGCGGGAATCGGACCGGCGGGCCTGCCTCCGGCGGCCGGGCGTCTCGGACCGTCCTCGACCGACCAGGGCGACCTCCACGTCCAGGCCCGATGCGCGCGGATGGGCCTCCAGCCGCCGGAGCAGCTCGGGCAGGTCCGCGAGCGTCGGCCTGCGAGCGCCAGGACGGCCAGCTGGTCGTAGTCCGCCCGGCAGCGTGCCACCACGGCCTCGGCGTCGAGGTGGTCGCCGTGGGCGGCGATCGTCTCCAGCGTGTTCAGGGCGGTGTCGTGCAGCGAGCGCTCGACCTCCGCGGCGACCTGCGCCGCGTCGCGGACCGCCTGCTCGCGGACCAGGATCTCGTCGCGCTCGTCGAGGGACCGCTGCAGGCCCGGGCGCCGCGCGCCCCAGGGCCCCCAGGGCCAGCGCGACCGAGAAGCCGGCGGCGACGATGGCGATCGCCGGGACCGCCGTCGGCCAGGGACGTGCGCAGGAGCGGGTCGTCCTCCGTGCCGTCCCCCAGCGGCATGACCAGCAGGCCAGCGGCCAGGACGACCGCCGAGATGCCCCCGGCGACCGGGCCGCGCCCACACCGTGACGGAGGCCACGACCAGGCCCGCGACCACAGCTCGGCCGGCCACGGGCCGGTCAGGCCGGTGGCGACCTGGAGGATCACCAGGCTGATCAGGCAGCCCGCGCTGGTGACCACGACCAGCCAGCCGGGCGGCGGCACGTCGGCGCCGTCGGGCCGGTGCCCCGCAGCACGCCCATGCGTCAGGCAGAAGGTCGCCCACACGCAGGCAGATGAGCCCGGCCAGCGAGGCCCACCGCCAGGACCTCCGTCCGGCGGGCGCAGCACCGAGGTGACCGCCTGGCCGAGCAGGATCAGGATGACCAGCCAGTAGACGAGGAAGGCCACCCCGTCGGAGGCGACGGAGGCCAGTGGTCCGCTCGGGGACGCCGGGGACGGGCGCCGTCGGGCGGCGCCTGGGTGGCGGTCACACCCGCACCACGTCCACCGGCAGGGAGGAGTCCGCGCCCACGTCCAGCGCCGACGGCGGCAGCCCGCGGGCGGCCACCTGGGCGCCCAGCGCAGCGACCATCGCGCCGTTGTCGGTGCACAGGCCCGGGCGGGGGATCCGCAGCCGGATCCCCGCGGACTCGCAGCGCGCCGCCGCCAGCGCCCGCAGCCGGGAGTTGGCGGCCACCCCGCCACCGATCTGCAGGTCCCTGACCCCGTGCTCCCGGCACGCGTCGATCGCCTTGCGGGTCAGCACGTCGACCACCGCCTCCTGGAACGCGGCGGCGACGTCGGCCACGGGCACCGGCTCGCCCTCGGCCTCCCGGGCCTCGACCCATCGGGCCACCGCGGTCTTGAGCCCCGAGAACGAGAAGTCGAACCGGTGCCGGGCCATGTCCTTGCCCGCGGTCAGGCCCCGGGGGAACGTCACGAACGCCCGGTCGCCCCCTGTGGCGACCCGGTCGATGTGCGGCCCGCCGGGGAACGGCAGCCCGAGGACCCGCGCGACCTTGTCGAAGGCCTCACCGGCGGCGTCGTCGATCGTGGACCCCAGGGGCCGCACGTCGCCGGTGACGTCCGGGACCAGCAGCAGCGACGAGTGCCCGCCCGAGACCAGCAGCGCCATCGTCGGCTCGGCCAGCGGGCCATGCTCGAGGCAGTCGACCGCGACGTGGGCGGCCAGGTGGTTGACCCCGAACAGCGGCACGCCCAGCGACAGCGACAGGGCCTTGGCCGCCGAGACCCCCACCAGCAGGGCGCCGGCCAGGCCGGGGCCGGCGGTGACGGCGACGGCGTCGATGTCGGCCAGCCGCACGCCCGCCCGGCGGCAGGCCGCGTCCAGGGTGGGGACCATCGCCTCGAGGTGCGCCCTGCTGGCCACCTCGGGCACCACGCCCCCGAACCGCGCATGCTCCTCGACGCTGGAGGCCACGACGTCGGCGAGCAGGGTCATCCCGCGCACGATCCCGACCCCGGTCTCGTCACACGACGTCTCGATCCCCAGCACGAGCGGCTCGTCGGCCATCAGGCCCCACCTCCCGGGGCCACGGTGCTGCCGGGCCCACCCGGGAGCCGCAGGGACATCAGCAGCGCATCGTGCCCGCGGCCGTAGTAGTCACGCCGACGACCGTCCGCGGCGAAGCCCAGCGCGCGTGTAGAGCCCGATCGCCGCTGCGTTGTCGGCCCGGACCTCCAGGTGCAGGACGGTGGCCCCCCGCGCGCGGGCCCGGTCGACCAGCGCGCCCGAGCAGGGCCCGACCCGTCCCGCGGCCGCGCTCGCCGAGGGCGACGGCGACGGTCTGGACGTCCGCCTCGGGCCCGACCACGAACACCCCGGCGTACCCGACGATCCGGCTCCCGCGGCGCGCCACGACGTACCAGCGGGACTCCGGCACGCGGGCCAGCTCCGACCAGAACTGCCCGGCGGTCCAGGGGTCCGCGGCGAACAGCTGGCGCTCCAGCTCCTGCACCTCGTCGAGGTCCCACCACCGCAGGCGGTCCACGACCACGTCCTGGGATGACCGGGGCGCCAGGGCCGGGAGGGAGTCCTGGGCGCTCATGCCGGGGTCACCCGCTTGCGGGCCGCGCCGGCCGTCGCATCGGGGCGGCGCAGGTACATCGGGGTGAGGTCGGCGGGGACCCCCTCCCGCACCAGGTCCCCGGCGATCCGGGCGAGGACGGCCGGGTCCGGGTGCAGCGGCGGGCGGTGCCCGGGGAGCTCGTCGGGGTACTTGGCGGCACCGGCTCCGACCGACGGCAGCATCCGGTCGGGGATCCCCGCGGCCGGGCCCACATGCGGCCCGTCGACCCGGATCCCGGCCGCGTCGTACCGCGCCCAGTAGACCTCGCGGCGGCGGGCGTCGGTGGCCACCAGGAACGGCCCGGGGACGCCGGCGGCCCGGGCCTGGGCGGCCAGGACGTCCAGGGTGCAGACGCCCTGCACCGGGATCCCCAGCGCCCACCCCATCACCGCCGCGTGCACGAGCCCCACCCGCAGGCCGGTGAACGGTCCGGGCCCCGTGCCGACCCCGATGGCTCCCAGGTCACGGGGTCGCGCACCGGCCAGGTCCAGGGCTCGGGCGACCAGCGGGGCCAGCTGCTCGCCGTGCGCGGCGGGGCCGAGGTGGCCGGCCTCGCCGACGACCGTGCCCGCTGCCGTGTCCACGACCGCGGCGCCGACGGCCTCCGTGGCGGTGTCCAGGGCGAGGATGAGCACGGAGCCAACCTACTTCGGACCCAGGCTCAGGCCCGCCCACCGCGGGCCCACCCCGCGCACCAGGACGGTCCGCAGTCCTCCGGAGGGATCCTCGGGGTCCACCGGCGCCCCGACCTCCCGGCGGATCAGGACCTCCAGCCGGTCGGCGGCCAGCCCCTCGACCTTGCCGGCGCCCCACTCCACGACGGTGACGGCTCGCTCGAGGTCGGCATCGAGGTCGAGGTCCTCGACCTCGACCGCGCCGTGCAGCCGGTAGGCATCCACATGCACGAGCGCGGGCCCGGGACCCGGGTGGCTCCGGGCGATCACGAACGTCGGGCTCGTCACCGACCCCCGCACAGCCAGCGCGGCGCCGATCCCCTGGGTGAAGGTCGTCTTCCCGGCCCCCAGCGGACCGTCGAGGACCACGACGTCACCAGGGGCCAGGTGGGCGGCGAGGTCGGACCCGAGGGCCCGCATCTGGTCGGCGTCGCGCGCTGTGGCGCACCACGCCTGCCCGTCGCGGTGCCACCCGGTCACGGGCGGCTGCCCGACGCCACCGCACGGGCGGGGTCGCCGGTCGCGGTGACCTCGGCGCCCTCGGCCGCCAGCTCCTCGCGGACGCGGGCGACGAGGCGGCGCAGCTGGTGGTTCACCTGCGGGTAGTGCTCGAGGATCATCATGTGCCCGGAGTCCGCCATGATCTCCAGCTCGGAGCGTGGCAGGCGGCGGGCCATGTCCAGCGAGTGCTCCGCCGGGGTCATCCGGTCACCCTGCCCGACCATCACCAGCGACGGCACCACCGCCAGGGTGTGCAGGGCGGCCTGGCGCTGGTGGCGCTGCAGCGTGGGAAGGAACTCGGCGACGACGTCGATCGAGGTCTCCCCGAGCATCCGGTGGGTGAAGTCGGCCACCGCCGGCGAGGCCGTGGACCCGAACGAGTAGAGCCGCGTGAACAGCAGGCTCAGGTCGTTCACCCGCGACCGGCCCATCTCCACGAGGTCGGCGTTGCGCACGAGCAGGGCTGCGGTGACCGGAAGCATGCGGTGCAGGGGACGGGCAGCCAGCGCCGGGAGCCCGAGCGAGACGTCGCGCAGGCCACCGGGGGAGGTCGACAGCAGGGCCACCCCGCGGATGCGCGTGCCGAACAGCTCGGGGTGGTCCAGGGCCAGCTGCATGATCGTCATGCCCCCCATGGAGTGCCCGACGAGCACGATCGGCCCCTCGGGCACCACCTGGTCCAGGACCGCCTTGAGGTCCCGGCCGAGCTGCTCGATGGTGTTGGTCTCGGCGACCGACCGGCTCGAGCGACCGTGGCTGCGCTGGTCCCAGAACACCAGGTCGCCGAGCGCACGCAGGTCGCGCCGCTGGTAGTGCCAGCAGTCCTCGTTCAGCGCATAGCCGTGGCAGAACACGATCGTGAGGTTCTCCGGGTTGTCCCGGGTGCACCGCTCGATCTCCGCGTGCAGCGCCACCCCGTTGGAGTCCGTGACCGCGACGGGCGTGCCCCGCAGGTGCCCGAACGGCTCGTCGCCCTCACGGTCGGCCCGTCCGGCCCTGGCCACGACGGCGCGCTCGGCCACGACGCCGGCCGCGGCACCGACGGCGAGCAGCCCGGCTGCCACGCCCACCGCGCTGGCCACCCTCCCGAGGTTCGGCTGGTTCACGCCCCCACCCCCCGGGTGGTGCGCTGGATCCTCGGACCGAGCCGGGTGATGATCTCGTAGCCGATGGTCCCCGCCGCGACAGCCCAGTCCTCGGCCGTCGGCTCGCCGCGGATGGCGCTGCCGAAGAGCACCACCTCGTCACCGGGCTCGGCGGGATCGTCACCGAGGTCGAGCACGAACTGGTCCATGCAGACCCGCCCGGCGATCGTGCGGATCCGCCCGGCGGCCAGGACCGGTCCGCGGCCGCCGGCTGCGCGCGGGATCCCGTCGGCGTACCCCAGGGGCACGAGCCCGAGGGTGGTCGGTGCGCTCGTGCGGTACTCATGGCCGTAGGAGACGCCCTGGTCGGCGGGCACCCGCTTGACCCCCGCGAGGCGGGCCCGCAGCGTCATCGCAGGGGCGAGCCCGTACTGCTCGGGCGGGCCGAGCTCGCCCCCCGGGGACACCCCGTAGACGGCGATCCCGGGGCGGACGAGGTCGTAGTGCGCCTGTGGGGACACCAGGGTCGCCGCCGAGTTGGCGATGTGGCGCACCCGTGGGGTCAGCCCGGCCGAGGCCACGACCTCGAGCGCCGCGTCGAAGGCCACCAGCTGCTCAGCGTTGGTCGCGCTGCTCGGGGCGTCGGCCACCGCGAAGTGCGACCACACCCCCGTCACCTGGACGGTGCCCGAGGCCTGCAGCCGCGCGGCGCGCTCGACCAGGGCCGGCCAGTCTGCCGCGGTGGCGCCGTTGCGGCCCAGCCCGGTGTCGACCTTGAGCTGGACCCGCACCCGGGTGCCGGTGGCGTGCGACGCCGCCGTCAGCGCCTCCAGCTGCCACAGGGAGCTGGCCGTGACGTCGATCTCGTCACGGACGCAGGCGACCAGGTCGTCGTCGCCCGGGGCCCACAACCAGGTGAGGATCGGCACGGTGATCCCGTTCTGGCGCAGCTCCAGAGCCTCGGACAGCAGTGCCGTGCCCAGCCAGTCCGCCCCTCCGGAGATGGCCGCGCGGGCCGAGCGCACGAGGCCGTGGCCATAGGCATCGGCCTTGACGACGGCCAGCAGGGCGGCCGAGGGCGCGCGCGAGCGCAGGACCTCGACGTTGGCCGAGATCGCATCCAGGTCGACCTCGCACACGGCACGCGCAACCACGGCCCCATCCTGCCGCACGCCGTGGCCGCGTGCGTGTCAGGTGCTGGCTGCGGCTGCCGCGGCGTGCGCCGCGCCCAGGTGCGCCAGGACGTCCGGGGCCGTCACCGGAGCACCGCCGGCGGCCGCGAGCCGACCCGCCAGGCCATGCAGTCCCACGGCGCGTGCCGCCACCAGGGCGGCACCCGAGGTGTCCACGCCCCCTGACCGCACGGCACCCGCGAGCATCCCGGCGATGAGCCCGGCCAGCACGTCGCCGGAGCCCGCCGTGGCCAGGCTCGCGTCACCGAACGTGTCGACGTAGGCCACCCCGGGGGCCGCGACGACGGTCCCCGGTCCCTTCAGGACGACGACGGCCCCGGACTCCTCAGCGGCCCGGCGGGCGGCCGCCAGGGGACCGCCGGCGGGGTCGTGCCCCATGCGGGCGAACTCCCCGGCGTGCGGGGTCAGGACGGTGACCCACCCCTGCGCGCGGCGTTCGGCCAGGCCCTGCTGGCCGTCGCGGCCGGAGAGGACGGCCAGCGCCGAGGCATCGATCACCAGCGGCGCCGGATCAGCCATCGCCCGCAGTGCCGCATCCGCGGCCGCACGCCCGGGATCGAGCCCCGGGCCGATGCAGCGGGCGTCGACGGCGCGGTCCGGGGCCAGGACGACGTCGGGGTGGCGCGCGACCACCATGGCCGCCACGGGATCCAGCCCGACCGCAGGGGCGGGTCCCCCATCGGATCCGGCGCCGAGCTCGTGCGGGTGCGGCGCCGGGGTCCCGGGGCGGAACGCGACCATCCCCGCCCCCGACATCCGGGCACCCCCGACGGCCAGGAGGGCAGCTCCCGGGTAGGACGGGCTTCCCGCAGTCACCCCGACCACCCCCCGGGAGTACTTGTGGGCGTCGGGCGCGGGACCGGTCCCGGCAAGGTCCGGCAGGGACAGCGCCCATGCCGCCGGCTCAAGATCGCGGGGCTGCAGGCCGATGTCCACCACCGTGACGGATCCGGCGAGGGACCGCCCCGGTCCCACGACCAGTGCGGGCTTGAGCACGCCGAAGCACACCGTCACGGCCGCGTCGACGGCCAGCCCGGCGACGAGCCCGGTGTCGGAGTCCACCCCGCTCGGGACGTCCACCGCGACCACCGGGACGCCCGACGCGAGAACGGCGCGCACCGCTGCGGCCGCGGGCTCCCGCACCGCACCCGCGCCCCCGATCCCCAGGATCCCGTCCAGGACCAGGTCCGCGGCGGCGATCACCGCGCCGACCTGCGCATCGTCCCAGGCGAGCACGCGGGCGCCGGCCGCCCTCGCCGCGGTCGACCCCTGTGCGTGCATGCGCAGGGGGTCGCCGACGGCCGTGGTCGCGACCCCGCGGCGCGCCAGGTGGGCCAGGGCCCACAGCGCGTCACCGCCGTTGTTCCCCGAGCCCACCAGGGCGACCACGCGCGCGCCCCGCACGCCACCGCGCCCGCCGCGCAGCAGGTCGAGGCACACGCCCGCCAGGGCCCTCGAGGCACGCTGCATGAGCTCCGGCTCGGGCACACCAGCCCCTGCCTCGGCCCGCCGGACCACCTCCACCGAACAGATCGGGCGCATCTGTACCTCCCTGCCCCCTGCCTACCACATCCACCCGACACGCACCCAGGGACAACCCGGACTATCCGTGCCATGCGTCACATTGGTAACGTGCGCCACGGTCCCACCCGGGACCACGTCGGAGGTCGCCGAATCCCGCCCCCTCCGATGCTTCCCCAACCAGGGCGGGAGCGGGGGACCCACGCACCACTGGGTTTCCGACGGGCCACCAGCCCGTGGGAACCCTTGGGGTCCCGGCAGCACCCGGCGCACGACCGGCCAGGAGCTGCTGCACGTGCACCAGCGCGAGCCCGGGATCCGACAGCTCACCTCGCAGGCGATGAGGGACACGCGATGAAGAAGACTGTGGGCGCCACGATCCTCTCGGCCTGCGCTCGTGTGCGGGCTGGGCATACCGGCGCAGGCGTCGGGCTCCCCGGGTCCGATCCCGCGGAGGGGTCCCAGGGCGCGACCGTGCAGGCCCTGGCCGGCACGGCGGCACCGGCGGCGGCAGCCCAGCTGCAGCCCTCCCTGCGCCTGGGCTCCCGCAGCCCCGCCGTCGTCTACGTCCAGACGGCGCTGGGGGTGAAGCCCGCCAGCGGGTACTACGGCCCGATCACCGCGAAGGCAGTCCGGGCCGCCCAGAGGAGCCATGGCCTCAAGGTCACCGGCCGGGTCTCGGCCAGCACATGGAAGGTGCTGCTGCGCTCCGCATCCACGACTGCTCCCGCTGCTGACCCGGTCCCCGAGCCGGCGGAGCAGCCCGCCAGCCACCGCGCCGAGCCCGCAGCAGGCCGCCCAGGGGAAGCCGCAGCTCGGCCCGGGTTCCCGGGGGCCGGCCGTCGTCTTCGTCCAGGAGAAGCTCGGGGTCACGCCTGCCACGGGGTACTACGGCACCCTGACCCGCAGCGCCGTGAGCGCGCTGCAGGAGATCAACGACCTCAAGGTCACCGGGAAGGTCGGCCCGGCCACCTGGAAGGTCCTCCTGGCCGCCGAGGGCGTCATCGAGCTCCCCCTCGACGTCGTGGAGCCCGTCACCACCCCGCCCACCGACACCGACCCCGCCGCACCGCCGGCCCCGCCCGCGCCCCCCGGCGCTCACCCCCGAGCAGGCCGCAGCCACGCGGCCGCTGCTGACGCCGGGGATGGGCCCCGGCGACCCCGCCGTGGTGTACGTCCAGCAGTACCTGCGGGTGTCGCCCGCCACCGGGTTCTTCGGCAAGCTGACCACCGCCGCTGTCACGGCCTACCAGACCGGACTGGTGCTGCCCGTCACCGGCACGGTCGATGCCGCGACCTGGGAGGCCATCCTGACCGGGCGCACCGTGTCCCCCGTGGCGCCCACGACCGCCCCCACACCCCCGAAGCCGGCGGCACCGACCATCCCCACCCCCACCTACACGCTGCCCGAGAACCCCACCGCAGCTGACAGGGCGGTCGTGTTCGCCCTCGCCCAGGTCGGCAAGCCCTACGTCCTCGGCGGGAACGGCCCGGACGTCTTCGACTGCTCCGGCCTGGTCCAGCAGGCCTACCTGTCCGCCGGCGTGAAGCTGCCGCGCCTGGCCTCCCAGCAGCGCTTCGCCGGCACCCGGGTCGAGATCGACCAGCTGCTGCCCGGTGACCTGCTCTACTACCAGGACGGCTCGTCTCCACGCCGGGGCCACATCTCGATGTACGCCGGCAACGGGCTCGTCGTCGAGGCCGCCAACCCGCGCCGGGGGGTCCGCATCCGCACCCTGGACGAGCGCTGGTACCGCGACCGCTTCGTCGCAGCCGTCCGCATCGGCTGAGCCCCACCCGTCGGCCCACTCCTCGGGACGCCCCGCGCCTCGGTCGCGCGGTCCGCGGCCTACTCGACCGTGACCGACTTGGCGAGGTTGCGCGGCTGGTCCACGTCGTGGCCCTTGGCTGTCGCCAGCTCGCAGGCGAACACCTGCAGCGGGACGGTGGCGACCAGCGGCTGCATCAGCGTGGGGCAGGCGGGGATCCGGATGATGTGGTCGGCGTAGGGGGTGACGACGTCGTCGCCCTCCTCGGCGATCACGATGGTGACCGCACCCCGGGCCCGGACCTCCTGGATGTTGGAGATGATCTTCTCGTGCAGCACGCCGCGCCCGTGCGGTGAGGGCACGACCACGATGACCGGCACCCCGTCCTCGATCAGCGCGATCGGGCCGTGCTTGAGCTCGCCGGCGGCGAAGCCCTCGGCGTGCATGTAGGCCAGCTCCTTGAGCTTCAGCGCCCCCTCGAGGGCGACCGGGTAGCCCACGTGCCGGCCGATGAACAGCACCGAGCTGGCGCCGGCGAACTGCTGGGCCAGGGCGCGCACCCCCTCGACCGTGTCCAGCACGAGGTCGACCTTCTGCGGCATCGTCGCCAGCTGGCCGACGATGGCCGCGACCTCGTCGCCGAACTTGTTCCCGCGGACCTGGGCCAGGTAGAGCGCCACGAGGTAGACCGCGACGATCTGCGTGAGGAAGGCCTTGGTCGAGGCGACGGCGATCTCCGGGCCGGCCTGCGTGTAGAGGACCGCGTCGGACTCGCGCGGGATCGTCGAGCCGTTCGTGTTGCAGATGGCCAGCACCCGGGCCCCCTGCTCGCGGGCATGGCGCACCGCCATCAGCGTGTCCATCGTCTCCCCGGACTGGCTGATGGCGATGACCAGGATCCGCCGGGTCAGGATCGGGTCCCGGTAGCGGAACTCGCTGGCCAGCTCGACCTCGGTGGGGATCCGGCACCAGTGCTCGATGGCGTACTTGGCCACCAGCCCCGCGTGGTAGGCCGTCCCGCAGGCGACGATGACGATCTTGTCGATCTCGCGCAGCTCGGCCACCGGCAGGCGGATCTCGTCGAGGCGGAGCAGCCCGTCGGGGGCGATCCGGCCCAGCAGGGTGTCGGCGACCGCCTTGGGCTGCTCGGCGATCTCCTTGAGCATGAACAGGTCGTAGCCGCCCTTCTCCGCGGCTGCGGCGTCCCAGGTGACCGTGAACGGCGCGACCTCGCACCGGGTTGCCGGCGAAGTCCGTGACGAGCACCTCGTCCGCGCGCAGGTCGACGACCTGGTCCTGCCCGAGCTCGATCGCGTCGCGGGTGAACTCGATGAACGCCGAGACGTCGGAGGCCAGGAAGTTCTCGCCGTCGCCGATCCCGACGACGAGCGGGGAGTTGCGCCGCGCGGCCACGAGGCGCCCGGGCTCGTCGGCGCTGACCGCGACCAGCGTGAACGCCCCGGACAGCCGCTGGCAGGCCGCGCGCATCGCATCCGCGAGGTCCCCGGTCTCGGCAAGCGTGGACTCCAGCAGGTGCGCCACCACCTCGGTGTCGGTCTCGGAGGCCATCACGACGCCGCGCTCGGCGAGCTCCGCGGTGAGCTCGGCGAAGTTCTCGATGATGCCGTTGTGGATCACCGCGACCCGCCCCCCGCTCGAGACGTGCGGGTGGGCGTTGACGTCGGTCGGGCCGCCGTGGGTGGCCCACCGGGTGTGCCCGATCCCGGTCGTGGACGGCGACATGGGATCGGCGGCGAGCAGGGACCGCAGGTTCTCCAGCTTGCCCGCCTTCTTGCGGACCTCCAGGTCGCCGTCGGCCACGATCGCGACCCCGGCGGAGTCGTACCCCCGGTACTCCAGCCGCTTCAGGCCGGCAATCACCACGTCGACGGCCGGTCGGTTCCCCGCGTACCCCACGATTCCGCACATGGGCCCAAGGGTAGTCGGCCGGCGTGACGCGCCCCGCCCGGGCACGCCTACGCCAGGGGGATCTCCCGGGCGACCACGCCCGCCAGCTCCTCGGCCACCTCACGGGCCTGCGCGTCCGTGGGCGCCTCCACCATCACGCGCACCACCGGCTCGGTGCCGCTGGGGCGCAGCAGGACCCGGCCGGTCTCGCCGAGCTGGGACTGGGCTGCGGCCACGGCTGCGGCCAGGCCCGTGGAGCTGCCCACGGCCGCGCGGTCCACCCCGCGGACGTTGATCAGCACCTGGGGGAGCTTGGTCATCGCGGAGGCCAGCTCCGCCAGCGGCGTCCGCGTGTCGGCCATCCGGGCAAGCAGGTGCAGGGCCGTGAGCGTCCCGTCGCCGGTGGTGCCGTAGTCCAGCAGCACGACGTGCCCGCTCTGCTCGCCGCCGAGGTTGTAGCTGTGGGCGCGCATGGCCTCCAGGACGTAGCGGTCACCCACCCCGGTCTCCACCATGGTGATCCCGGCGTCGCGCATGGCCAGCTTGAACCCGAGGTTGCTCATCACCGTGGCCACGACCGTGTCCTGGGCGAGCTTGCCCTGGTCGCGCATGGCCAGGGCCAGGATGGCCATGATCTGGTCCCCGTCCACGACGGCGCCCTGGGCATCGACCGCCAGGCAGCGGTCGGCGTCGCCGTCATGGGCGATCCCCACGTCGTAGCCGTGCTCGACGACCGCCGCGCGCAGGTCGGCCATGTGCGTCGAGCCGCAGCCCTCGTTGATGTTGTAGCCGTCCGGGCTGGAGTGGATCGCCAGCACCTCGGCCCCCATCCGGCGCAGCGCGCGCGGCGAGGCCCCGGCCGCCGCCCCGTTGCCGGTGTCGACCACCACGCGCAGGCCGTTCAGGCGGTTGGGGGTGCACGACAGCAGGTGCTCGACGTAGTCGCCGAGGCGCGTCGTCGTAGTGCACCACCCGCCCGACGTCGGCACCGATCGGCCGCGTCCAGCCCTCCGTGAGCCGGGCCTCGATCTGCTCCTCCACCTCGTCGGCGAGCTTGTGCCCGCCCCGGGCGAAGAACTTGATGCCGTTGTCGGGCATGGGGTTGTGCGACGCGGAGATCATGACCCCGAGGTCGACGCCGAGCTCGGCGGTGAGGTGGGCGACTGCCGGGCGTGGGAAGGACCCCCAGCACCAGCACGTCGAGTCCGGCGCTGGCCAGTCCGGCGACCGTGGCCGCCTCGAGGAACTCCCCACTGGCCCGCGGATCACGGCCCACGACGGCGCGCGGGCGGGCGCCGGGGCGTCCGGCCCGCAGCTCCCCGAGCTCGCCGAGGACATGGGCGGCCGCCCCGGCGAGGTCCAGCGCGAGATCCGCGGTCAGGTCACGGTTGGCCAGCCCACGGACCCCATCGGTGCCGAACAGCCTGCCCACGTGGTACCTCCTGCGTCGAGTGCCCTCGGTGACTCTACCCGCCGCCCGCAGCCCGACCGCCCGCAGGCGCGGGGACCGGGGCCCGGGCCCTGTGCCCACGTCCCCCCGGGCAGACGAACGCCGGCGCGCCGCCCCGGGGGGCAGGCACGCCGGCGTTCGGAGAATCAGCGCGTGGAGTCATCCCGCGGCGCGGGATGCAGCTGCGCCCTTCGTTCAGGTGGACACGCGCAGCGTGTCCACCCTCTCTCATCGCTTGCTGTACTGCGGAGCCTTGCGGGCCTTCTTGAGGCCGTACTTCTTGCGCTCCTTGATCCGCGCGTCGCGGGTCAGGAAGCCGGCCTTCTTCAGGGCGGGGCGGTTGCCCTCCTCGTCGATCTCGTTGAGGCAGCGGGCGATGCCCAGGCGCAGGGCGCCGGCCTGGCCGGTGATGCCACCGCCGTCGATGCGCGCGATGACGTCGTAGGCGCCGTCGAGCTCGAGCGTGCGGAAGGGCTCGTTCACCAGCTGCTGGTGGACCTTGTTCGGGAAGTAGTTCTCCAGGGTCCGGCCGTTGATGGTCCAGTTGCCGGTGCCCGGCACGATGCGCACCCGGGCGACGGCCTCCTTGCGGCGGCCAGTGGCCTGCGCCGGGGGCGGTCATGACGGGCCGGGGGGCCTTCGTCTCGGCGGACGCGGGGGTCTCGGTGGAGTAGTCGCCCTCGATGACCTCATCGACGGCCTGCGTGGTCTCGGTGCTCACAGCCACGGGTTCCTTTCGTTTGACGGGGTCGCCGTGGCGCTTACTGCGCGACCTGGGAGATCGTGAACGGCACGGGCTGCTGGGCCGCGTGGGGGTGCTCGGGCCCGGCGTAGACCTTGAGCTTCGCGGACTGCGCACGGCCGAGCTTGTTGTGCGGGAGCATGCCCTTGACGGCCTTCTCCACGGCGCGGCGCGGGTTGGACTCCAGCAGGTCGGCGTACGAGGTGGCACGCAGGCCGCCCGGGAAGCCGGAGTGCCGGTAGTCCATCTTCTGCTCGCGCTTGGACCCGGACAGCGCCACCTTCTCGGCGTTGATGATGATGACGAAGTCACCGGTGTCCACGTGCGGGGCGAACGTCGGCTTGTGCTTGCCGCGCAGGAGGACGGCGGCATGGGAGGCCAACCGGCCGAGGACGACGTCGGTCGCGTCGATGACGTGCCACTGGCGGGTGATGTCGCCAGCCTTGGGGCTGTACGTGCGCACTGTGAGAGCCTTCGTTCGTGTCCGTGTGGTGGTCGAACGGCTCGGGCATCGGCAGAGGCCGCTCTCGCGACCCGTCGATCGCGCTCCGGGACCGTTCAACATGCGCAGGATGAACCCGCGCAATGCTCCCTCTAGGGTACCGGGGCGAGGCGGGGGCGCCAAATCGCGGCGATGACGCATCGACGAGGCCCGCGCCGGTGCGTCGTCGACCCATCCCGGGCGGGGATCGCGGGGCACACTGGGCAGGTGCTGCCCACGCCCTTCGCCGAGCGCGTGCTCGACCTCGTCGCCACGATCCCGCCGGGGCGCGTGCTCACCTACGGCGATGTCGCCGAGCGGCTGGGATCCCGCGCACCCCGGGCCGTGGGCACGACCCTGTCCCGGTTCGGCGGCGGCGTCCCGTGGTGGCGCGTCGTCCGCGCCGGCGGGCTCCTGGCCCCGGGCCACGAGGTCGCGGCGACCGAGCACCTGCTGGCCGAGGGGGTGGCCGTCCTGCCAGGCCCGACCGGCCCGCGGGTGGACCTGGACCGCCACCGCTGGTCGCCCACCGACTGACCGCCG
>CAVSQK010000048.1:0-19559 GCA_963729885.1 uncultured Actinomycetes bacterium | reverse complement strand
GCTGCTCGCGGCCGTCCTGGTTGCGCTGCGGGCCCGCGTCTACTGGATCGGCCACCGCAGCCGCACCGCGTGGACGAGCCTGGACGCAGTGGGCCACGAGCCAGGCGCGCTCCTCGCGACGGCGCGGGCCGGCCGATCGCCGGGTCCGGACCTCGGCGCCCGTGTCGAGCGACGACCGACGAGAGCCTGATCGGCGCCTCGCAAGTCCTGAGGTTCGCACGCAGGGACGCACCACGGGGCCTGCTCAGGCCCGAGTCGAGCAGGCCGTCCGGGTCCGCCCTAGGCTGGACAACGTCCAGGGGCTGGCACCCGCTATGTGCCAGCCCCTGGTCCGTGTGACGGGCACCCGCTATGTGCCCGTCGGTCCGTGATGTTCAGTTGTGCGTGCGTCCCGCTGCGGATCAGCCGATAGCGGCTGTGGGTGAGTGTCTCCTCGATGGCCTCGTCGGAGACGCTGCTGCGGGCCTTCCAGGCGGTGACCAGGACGCCGGCCAGGACGGTGCCCGCAGCGATCGCGAGGAGGTACAGAGAACGGTTGGAGATCAGCGGGATCACCCAGATGCCGCCGTGAGGGGCGCGCAGCTCACTGCCGAACGCCATCACCAGGCCGCCGGTGAGTGCGCTGCCGGCCATGATCGACGGGATCACCCGCAGCGGGTCGGCCGCCGCGAACGGGATGGCGCCCTCGGTGATGAACGAGGCGCCCAGCAGCCAGGCGGCCTTGCCGTTCTCATGCTCGGCCTCGGTGTACAGCTTGGGCCGCAGCACCGTCGAGGACAGGGCCAGCGCCAGCGGCGGCACCATGCCGGCAGCCATGACGCAGGCCATGATCTTCAGGGCCGGGCGTTGTTGTCGGCGATGGCGGTCGTCAGGTTCAGCGTGGCGAAGACGTAGGCGGCCTTGTTGACCGGGCCGCCCATGTCGAAGGACATCATCAGGCCGAGGATGACGCCAAGCAGGATCAGGTTGGCGCCGGTGAGGCCGTTGAGCCAGTCGGTCAGGCCGTCCTGGACCGCCAGCGGCTTGCCGATGACGGTGAGCATCAGGACGCCGTTGAGCAGGGTCGCCACCAGCGGGATGATCACGACGGGCATCACGCCACGGATCGCCTTGGGCACGTTGAGCCGGGAGATCCACCGGGCGAGGAAGCCACCGGTGAGGCCGCCGACGATGGCGCCGAGGAAGCCGGCACCGAGGTGCCGGCGGCGACACCGGCGACGAAACCGGGCACGAGGCCGGGCCGGTCAGCGATGGCGTAGGCGATGAAGCCGGCCAGCACCGCGTTGAGGAAGCCGAACGCAGCGACACCGAGGATGAACATCAGGCCGGCCCAGTCGTGCAGGTCGAGGAAGCTGAACCGGTTGAGGAATGCTGCCGGACGTCGTTGACCGCCACGATCTGTAGCCGCCGAGCATGAAGCTCAGGGCGATCAGCATGCCGCCGCCGGCGACGAACGGGATCATGTAGGAGACACCGGTCATCAGGTAGCCGCGCAGGCGAATGCCCCAGTGACCCTCCTCGACCTTGGTCGCCATGCCGCCGGACGCGGGACGCGGCGGCCAGCCGCAGGCCGTGCCCACGGGCCGCCGCCGGCTCGACGGCAGCCACCGCCTCGGCGATGATCGTCGGGGCTCGTTGATGGCCGCTTGACCCCGAGGAGAGCGTCGGCTTGCCGGCGAACCGGGCCTTGTCGCGCACCTCGACGTCGTTGGCGAAGATCACGCCGTCAGCGGCGGCGATGATGGCGGGGTCGAGCGCGTGAAGCCGCCCGAGCCCTGGGTCTCGACCTCGATCTCGTGGCCGGCCGCCTTGGCTGCCTTCTCCAGGGCCTCGGCAGCCATGTAGGTGTGGGCGATGCCGGTCGGGCAGGACGTCACCCCGACGAACTTCATCGACTTGTTCTCCTTCACGGTGCGCGGCCGGGCGCCGCGCCGCGGCGGCGGCTGCGGGGTGGCCGGCGCTGCCGCGGCGTGGATGGTGTCCACCACGACCTGCGTGTCGGTGGCCCTGAGCAGCGCGTCGCGGAAGTCCGGCTTCATCAGCGCGCGCGACAGGCTGGCCAGGATCTGCAGGTGCTCGGAGCCGGCGCCCTCGGGCACGGCGATGAGGAACACCAGGTGGGCGGGGCCATCGGCGGCACCCCAGTCGATCCCGTTGGTGGAGCGGCCGAACACGACCGTCGGCTCGTCGATCCCGGTCGAGCGGGCGTGCGGGATGCCGATCCCGCCCTCGATGCCGGTGGGGAGCAGCTCCTCGCGTGCCGCGACGTCAGAGCGCAGCTGCGCCGGGTCGCTGGCCCGGCCGGCGGCCGCAGCCACGGCGACGAGGCGTCAATTGCCGCGTCCTTCGTGGTGGCCGAGCTGTCGAGGTCCAACTCGACTAGCTGACGTGTTGATACCTGCATTGAACTGACCTCCAGTTGGTGTGGATTCATGGGGTATGTGCGGGGGCGTTGCGTCATTGCGGCTGTGGCGATGGCGCTCACCTCCACGCGGTCGGGTCGATCAAGCCGGCGGGCGGGATGCCCGTACCGGGGGTCTGGACTGCTGCGGTGGCCCAGGCGATACCCATGCGCAGGGCGTCCGGGCCAGAGCCACCGGCGTGCAGGAAGCCAGAGAGCAGGCTGTCGCCGGCCCCGACGGTGCTCAGCACGGCGACCTTGGGACCGGTGCCGTGCCACCGGCCGTTCGCATCGACCAGCACCGCGCCCTTGGCCCCGAGGCTGCAGATCACGGCGCCGGCTCCGCGCGCGCGGGCCTCGTCGCAGCCGGCCAGGACCTCGTCCTGGGTGGTGAGCTCACGACCGAGGATCTCGCCGAGCTCCTCGTCGTTGGGCTTGATCAGGTCCGGCTCCGCGGCCAGCCCGTCGGCGAGGGCCTGGCCGCTGATGTCCAGGGCGAACTTCGCCCCGGCGGCCCGGGCGACCTCGGCAACCCGCAGGACGACGTCGGTGGACTGCCCGGTGGGCAGGCTGCCGGCCACCACCACCCAGCCGCCGGGGGTGGCCAGCTAGCCAACCGCCGCGACGAGGGCAGTCGAGCTCCGCATCGGAGAGCACCGGGTCCGGCCTCGTTGAGCTTGGTGGTCGTCCCGTCGGGCTCGACGACGGCGACGTTCGCGCGGGTCCGCCCAGCGATCGGGACGACCCGGTGCGGATCCCCGCCTCGTCGAGAGCCGAGATCAGCGCGTGGCCCATCGGTCCGCCGGCCGGGAGCACGGCGACCGCCTCGGTGCCGTGCGCGGTCAGGACCCGGGCGACGTTGACGCCCTTGCCGCCCGGGTCCTCCATCGTGGAGTCCGCTCGCAGGACCTCCCCGCGCACGAGGGCCTGCGACCGCCATCGTGCGGTCCAGGCTCGGGTTGAGCGTGACAGTGACGATCATGCACGCACCACCTGGGGTCCGGCCGCCTCGATGTCGGCGGCGGCCTCATCGGGGAGATCGGATCAGTGACGATCACGTCGATTTCGGCGAGATCGGCGAAGTGGGCGAAGTGGTCGGTGCCGAACTTGGTGTGGTCGGCCAGCACCACGGTGCGCCGGGCGCAGCGATGAATGCGTACTTGACCGCGGCCTCGGCCGGTCCGGGGTGGTCAGTCCGCGCTCGAGCGAGATCCCGTTCGTGCCGAGGAACGCCACATCCACGCAGATCGTCGCAGGTACTCCATCGCGGCGTCGTCCACCGTGGCCAGGGTCCGGCCGCGGACCCGGCCCCCCACGAGGTGGAGGGTGAGCTCCTTGCGTCCGGCCAGCAGGGTGGCGATCGGCAGGCCGTTGGTGACGACGGTCAGCTCGCGGTCGACCGGCAGCATCTCGGCGAGCCGGAAGGTCGAGCCAGCGTCCAGGGCGATGGCCCCGTCGGGCAGCAACCAGCGCGGGCCTGGCGATCCGCTCCTTCTCGGAGGGTTCACAGACTCCCGGTCGGCGAGGGCGGGCTCGAAGCCGAGGATGTCCACCACGATCGCCCCCCCGTGCACCCGCCGAAGCAGGCCTGCGCGCTCGAGGTCGGTCAGGTCGCGGCGGACCGTCTCCGGCGTCACGTCGAAGGCACCAGCGAGTTCGGCGACCTCGACCCGGCCCGCGGCTCGGGCGCGGGTGACGATGGCCGCCTGGCGCTCTTCCGCATACATCCGTTTGTCTCCGTTTCTGTCTGTCTGATCGAAGTCAACACCCAATTCCCACAGATGTCAACGCCTGAGCGAGTTCAAACAGCGACGGACACGAAGCCATACGAACGGAAGTCGGCCGTGTCGTGCCGGCCCAGGGCGCGCAGCCCGTCATGAGTCACACGCGGGATGGCCCGAGCAGAGAAGGGCCGCGTTGAGCCGGCGGCCGACGAGGGGCAGAGCGCTGGGCCAGGCCAGCGCAGGAGCCTGCAGGAGATCGGCGCGAGCCCCGTCAGATCCGGCCACCGCCCGCGGCGTCGCTGGACAACCGTTGGGCGAGGTAGACAGGGATCACGGAGACCACCACGAGGACGCTGCCCAGCGTTGACGATCGGGGCGTTGTTCGGACGGAACAGGTTCTGGTAGATCCACAACGGCAGGGTCTGGATTCCCGGACCCGCCGTGAAGGTGGTGACGATGATCTCGTCGAACGACAGGCCGAACGCCAGCAGCCCGCCGGCCACGAGAGCCGAGCGCAGCGCTGGGAAGGTGACGTTGCGGAAGGCGCGCGCTCGCGAGGCGCCGAGGTCCTGGCGGCTTCCTCCACGTTGCCCACGGTGCGGCGCAACCGGGCGGCGGCGTTGTTGAGCACCACCACCACGCAGAAGGTCGCGTGACCGACGATCAGGGTGACGAGGGTCAGGCCGCCGAGGAACGTCGTGAAGACGCTGTTCAGGGCCAGGCCTGTGACGATGCCCGGCAGCGCGATGGGCAGCACGAAGAGGATCGAGATGGTGTTGCGGCCCCAGAAGTCGTAGCGCGAGACCGCCATGGCGGTGAGCGTGCCGAGCACCAGCGCGATCGCGGTGGCCGCCAGGGCCACGATGATCGAGGTCGTCAGCGCATCGCGGACGCCCTCGTTCTGGGCGGCCGCCTGCCACCACTCGGTGGTGTAGCCGGGCGGGGGCCAGGCGAACAGCTGGCTGGTGTTGAACGAGTTGACAACCACGATCGCCAGGGGCACGTAGACGAAGGCCAGGCCCAGGAGCATGGCCAGACCGAGCAGCCAGCGGACGGGGCGCGAGAGGATCATGTGCGACCGCCTGTCAGAGGTTGTCCAGGGCACCGGTGCGCCGGGCCGCCAGCAGGTAGCCGACCATCACCACCACCGGGATCGTGGCCAGGGCAGCAGCGAACGGAAGGCTCACCGAGGAGTTCTGGTAGATCGCGTTGCCGAGCATGAGCGAGGACCCGCCCACCAGCTGCAGGTGATGTAGTCCCCCAGACTCAGCGAGAAGGTGAAGATGGAGCCCGCAACGATCGAGGGCCACATCATGGGCAGCACGACAGTTCGGAACGTGCGCCACGGGCGAGCGCCCAGGTCCGCCGCCGCCTCGAGGTACGACCCGCTCAGCGAGGACAGGCCCGCGTAGACGGGCAGGATCATGTACGGCAGCCACAAGTAGGTCAGCACCAGGATGACCGCCGGCAGCCCGTACCCCAGCGTCGTCCCGAAGACCGTCTGGGCCGGACCCTCCGGGGCCAGGATGGTCCGCCAGGCGTACACCTTCACGAGGTAGGACGCCCACAGCGGCGTGAGCACGAGCGCCACGAGCAACGGCTGCCAGCGTGCGGTGGCCACCCGGGCCTGAAGAAGGCCATCGGCAGCCCGATGGCCACGCACAGCACTGTCACGAGCGCGGCGATGCCGATCGTGCGCAGCACGACGCGCAGGTACGCCGGCTCGGTGAAGATCTCCTGGAAGTTCTCCAGCGTGAACTCCTGGACCACCAGGCCGGTGAACGAGTCGGTGGTCCAGAACGCGGTGACGAACAGCAGCGCCAGCGGGGCGAGGTAGACCAGCACCATCCAGGTCATCGGCAGGGCGAGCAGCCCTGTCACGCGGGCGCCGGGCCGCCGGTGCAGCATGGACTGGACGCGCCGCACCGGGCCGGGGCTGGCCGGCGCGGGGGGGGCGCTCGCGGTCGTGGTGGTCATCGTCGTCCTCCCGGGTGCGCGCCCGGCACGACCCCGGGGTCGGGGCCGCGCCGGGCGCGGGTCGGTTCCGGCCGGGCCGGATCAGCTCGCTGCTGCGATCACGCGCTCGTCAGCTTCGACCAGGCCTGGACCCACTGGTCGTAGGTCACGCACTTCACGTCGGTCCGGCCGTCGAGGCACTCCTCGGTCGGCGTGGTCCAGTACCAGACGTCGTCCCAGTACGAGGTCTCCTCGGCGTGGAAGTCCGCACAGTGGCTCTCGTTCTTGGTCAGCGCGCAGGCCTTCGCGTTGGCCGGGGCCTCGCCGAAGTACTCCGCGATCTGGGCCTGGACCTCGGGGAGGCGACGTGGTCCAGCCAGAGGTACGAGCAGTTGATGCTCTGGGTGTCCTTCTTGACCATCCAGGTGTCCGACCAGCCGGTCGTGCCCTCCTTGGGCTTGACCGTGCTCACCGCGTCCGGCGTGGTCGCGTTGGTCAGTTGGCGGTCAGCTGCCAGCCCTGGCTCTGCATGACCGTGCCGGAGGCCAGGTCCTGGCCCTGCTTGACCACGTCGCCCCAGTAGTACGCCACGAGCGGCTTCTGCTGCTCGAGGAGCTCGATGGCGGCATCGAACTGCGCCTGGTCGAGCGCGTAGGGGTTCGTGATGCCCAGCTCGGGCTGGGTGGCCATCAGGTAGACGGCAGCGTCAGCGATGTAGATCGCGTCACCATAGGGGGCCACCTTGCCCTTGGCCGGCGAGTCGCCTCGAACATGTCGCCCAGGAGTCCGGCGGGGTCGGGTACTCGGCCGTCGGGTAGAGCAGCAGGTTGGCGCCACGGCCGTGCGGGATGCCGTAGTTGACCCCGTCCACGGTGTTCCAGGGCTGGTCCTTGAGCTCGGGGATGATGTCGGCGTAGTTGGGGACCAGCCCCGTGTTGACCGGCTGCACCAGATCCCCGTAGACCAGGCGGAGCGACGCGTCACCGGAGGCCGAGACGACGTCGTACTGCCCCGACTTGAACAGGTTGACCGCCTCATTCGACGTGGGGAAGACCTCGACGTTCACCTGGCAGCTGGTCGCCTCCTCGAAGGGGGTGACCCAGTCGACGTTCGGATCGGTCGAGCCGTCCTCGGCGTAGCCCGGCCAGGCGAGCACGTTGAGCGTGCCCTCTCCTTCACCGACAGGGCCGCATAGGCTGCCGACGACGGGGCAGCTGCCGAGGCGCCGCCCGACGACGCGTCGCTGCCACAGGCAGCAGTGGTGAGCAGGCCGACAGCACTGAGACCGGCGACGATTGCGAGTTTCCGCTTGCTGCGCACTCGAGTCCCTCCTTCTGTTGTGATGCCCGCGGCCCGTGCCGCGGGTCGTCTTGGGCCGGCTAGGCGCCGGCGCTGATCGGCGCCGTGGGGGCGTCGACCCGGTACTCGTTCTCGATCCGCCACGCAAGGCGCACCCGGCGCCCACGCATGGCCATGACGTCCATGGAGGACGTCATCTGGTCCAGCCGCAGCGCGATCAACGAACCGCTGGGCTCCAGCTCGACGACATAACGGGTTCCGCTGCCGACATAGACGACCTCGCTCACGGTGCCCAGGGCCGAGCGGACCCCGCCGCCGAGCGGCTCATCAGGGTCGGCGATGTAGATCTTCTCGGGACGCACGCTGAACGCACCGTCCTGGCCCACGATGATGCGCGCAGCGTCCCCCTGCAGCACGTTCGAGGTGCCGACGAAGCCGGCCACGAACTCAGTCGCGGGCCGCTCGTAGACATCCGCGGGGCTGCCGAGCTGCTCGATGCGGCCGGAGTTGAACACGGCGATGCGATCGCTCATCGTCAATGCCTCCTCCTGGTCGTGCGTGACGAACACGAACGTGATCCCCACCTCGCGCTGGATGGCCTTGAGCTCCACCTGCATCTGCTCGCGCAGCTTCAGATCGAGGGCGCCCAACGGCTCGTCGAGCAGGAGCACCTTGGGCCGGTTGACCAGGGCCCGGGCCAGGGCGACACGCTGGCGCTGTCCACCCGACATGGCGCTCGGCTTGCGGTCCCCGAAGCCCTCGAGCCGGACGGCCGCCAGGGCTGCCGTGGCGCGTTCGCGGCGCTGCTGCGTGGGCACCTTCTTCACGCGCAGCCCGTACTCGACGTTCTCCTGGACGGTCATGTGTGGGAAGAGGGCATAGTCCTGGAAGACCGTGTTGACCGGCCGATCGAAGGGCGCGGTCCGCGTCACGTCCTGGCCGGCCAGCGCGATCGTGCCGGCCGTGGGCAACTCGAACCCGGCGATCATCCGCAGGACGGTCGTCTTGCCCGATCCCGAGGGTCCGAGCAGCGTGAGGAACTCACCGTCCATCACGTCGAGGTCCACACCGTCGACGGCGACCACCGCGGCGTCGCCATGGCCGAACTGCTTGCGGAGATCTCGCAGGGAGATCGCCACGCTCGGCGTTGCTTCCATTCGATCGCCTCGGGACGTTGGGGTGCGTATCGCCGGGACCAAGGTCCCGACTGGACGCAGCGCACTCAGGGGTCGGCACCCCCGAAGCCAAATCGAACACGACGAAATCCGCGACCACCGACAGCAGGCGCCGCCAGTCAGCAACCGCGGAGGCCTTCGCCACCGTAACCGTCGGTGGAGTGAGCGCTCCCCGGCATGGCCATCGTCCCCTGGACGGACGGTCCAGGGGGACTGCGGGCCCGGCCTACGCCTCCTGCACGGCCGCCCCGCCGCCGCTCGTGGTCGTCGGAGCGGTCAGGTCGTAGAGCGTCACGGAGTCCACCGTGGTCGCGGCGAAGTTCTGCGTCACCCAGGCGGCGATCTCCGAGGCGGACGCGACCCGCCCATCTGGCCGCCGCCGACCCCTGGCCGCCGGAGACGAACAGTGGATCCCACCCGCCGCGACGCGTGCCTGGAACTCGGCCAGGGTGGGCGCCGATCGCTGCCGTTGAACCCGCTGATCGCCATGACCGGGCGCTGGTCGCCAGCTGGTACCCAGCAGCCGTCGGTGCGAACTCAGCCGCTGGGTACGCAGCTGGCGACGCAGCGCCCGGTCCTGGCGATCGGGGGGTTCAACGGCAGCGACCCGGCGCCCACCCTTGCTGAGTTCCAGGCACGTGTCGGGGCAGGTGAGATCCACTACTTCGTCTCTGGCGGCCAGGGGCTCGGCGGCGGCCAGATGGGCGGGTCGCGGTCCGCCTCTGAGATCGCCGCCTGGGTGGCGCAGAGCTTCGCCGCGAGCACGGTGGACTCGGTGACGCTGTACGACCTGACGGCTCCGACGGCCGCGGGCAGCGGCGGGGCGGCCGGGCAGGAGGCCTAGGCCGGGCCCGCCGTCCCCCCGGACCGTCCGTCCAGGGGGACGCCGGCCATGCCGGGGAGCGCTCCCTGGATCGACGCTTACCGTGGCGAACGGCCTCCACGGTTGCTGATCTGCCCGGCCCATACTGTCGGAGGTCGCGGATTTCGTCGTGTCCGATTTGGCTTCGAGGGTGCCGAGCCCTAGAGTGCGCTGCGTCCAGTCGGGACCTTGGTCCCGGCGATACGCACCCCAACGTCCCGAGGCGATCGAATGGAAGCAACGCCGAGCGTGGCGATCTCCCTGCGAGGGCTCCGCAAGCAGTTCGGGCACGGCGATGCCGCGGTGGCCGCCGTCGACGGCGTGGACCTCGACGTGATGGACGGTGAGTTCCTCACGCTGCTCGGACCCTCGGGCTCGGGCAAGACCACCGTCCTGCGGATGATCGCCGGCTTCGAGATGCCCACCGCCGGCAGATCGAGCTGGCCGGCCAGGACGTGACGCGGACCGCGCCCTTCGATCGGCCGGTCAACACGGTCTTCCAGGACTACGCGCTCTTCCCGCACATGACCGTCCAGGAGAACGTCGAGTACGGGCTGCGCGTGAAGAAGGTGCCCAGGGCAGCAGCGCCGCGAACGCGCCAGAGCCGCCCTGGCGGCCGTCCGGCTTGAGGGCTTCGGGGACCGCAAGCCGACCGCGATGTCCGGTGGCCAGCGCCAGCGTGTCGCCCTCGCCCGTGCCCTGGTCAACCGGCCCAAGGTGCTCCTGCTCGACGAGCCGCTGGGTGCCCTTGACCTGAAGCTGCGCGAGCAGATGCAGGTCGAGCTCAAGGCCATCCAGCGCGAGGTGGGGATCACGTTCGTCTTCGTCACGCACGACCAGGAGGAGGCGCTGACGATGTGCGACCGCATCGCGGTGTTCAACGCCGGCCGCATCGAGCAGCTCGGAACGCCCGGCTGATGTCTACGAGCGCCCCGCGACCGAGTTCGTGGCAGGCTTCGTCGGCACCTCGAACCTGCTGCAGGGGGAAGCTGCCCGCATCATCGTGGGTCAGGACGGTGCGTTCAGCGTGCGTCCCGAGAAGATCTACCTCGCCGACCCCGATGAGCCGCTCGGCGGCGGGGTCCACACGGCCCTGGGCACCGTGCGCGAGGTCGTCTACGTCGGCAGCGGAACCCGCTACGTCGTCGACCTCGAGCCCAGCGGCTCTCTGATCGCGCTGCAGCTCAACCAGATGACGTCCTCGATGGACGTCATGGCCATGCGTGGCCGCCGGGTGCGCCTTGCGTGGCGGATCGAGAACGAGTACCGGGTCGACGCCCCCATGGCGCCGATCACCGCCGGCGCCTAGCCGGACCAAGACGACCCTCGGCATGAGCCGCGGGCACCACAACAGAAGGAGGGACTCGAGTGCGCAGCAAGCGGAAACTCGCCATTGTCGCCGGTCTCAGCGCTGTCGGCCTGCTCACCACCGCTGCCGTGGCAGCGACGATGCGTCGTCGGGCGGGGCCTCAGGCGCTGCCCCGTCGTCGGCCGCCTACGCAGGCCCTGTCGGTGCAGGCGAGGGCACGCTCAACGTGCTCGCCTGGCCGGGATACGCCGAGGACGGCTCGACCGACCCGAATGTCGACTGGGTCACCCCGTTCGAGGAGCAGACCGGCTGCCAGGTGAACGTCAAGACGTTCGCCACGTCGAACGAGGCCTTCACGCTGTTCAAGTCCGGCCAGTACGACGTCGTCTCGCGCCTCCGGCGACGCATCGCTGCGACTGGTCTATGGCGACCTGGTCCAGCCGGTGAACACCAGCCTCGTCCCCAACTACGCCGACATCATCGGCGAGCTCAAGGACCAGCCGTGGAACACCGTCGACGGGGTCAACTACGGCATCCCGCACGGCCGCGGCGCCAACCTCCTGCTCTACCCGACCGCGGAGTACCCGACCGCGCCGGACTCCTGGGCTGACATGTTCGAGGCGGACTCGCCCGCCAAGGGCAAGGTGGTCCCGTACGACGACGCGATCTACATCGCTGACGCGGCGGTCTACCTCATGGCCACCCAGCCCGACCTGGGCATCAAGAACCCGTACGCGCTCGACCAGGCCCAGTTCGACGCCGCCATCGCGCTGCTCGAGCAGCAGAAGCCGCTGGTGGCCTACTACTGGGGCGACCTGGTCAAGCAGGGCCAGGACCTCGCCTCCGGCACCGTCATGCAGAGCCAGGGCTGGCAGCTGACCGCCAACTACACCAACGCCGACCACGCCGGACGCGGTGGGCACGGTCAAGCCCAAGGAGGGCACGACCGGCTGGTCGGACACCTGGATGGTCAAGAAGGACACCGAGAGCATCAACTGCTCCTACCTCTGGCTGGACTACATCGCCTCGCCCGAGGCCCAGCCCAGATCGCGGAGTACTTCGGGGAGGCGCCGGCCAACGCGAAGTCCTGCGCGCTGACCAAGAACGCCGACCACTGCGCGGACTTCCACGCCGAGGAGACCTCGTACTGGGACGACGTCTGGTACTGGACCACCCCGACCGAGGAGTGCCTCGACGGCCGGACCGACGTCAAGTGCGTGACCTACGACCAGTGGGTCCAGGCCTGGTCGAAGCTGACGCAGCGCCTGATCGCAGTAGCGAGCAGATCCGGCCCGGCCGGAACCGACCCGCGCCCGGCGCGGCCCCGATCCCGGGGTCGTGCCGGGCGCGCACCCGGGAGGACGACGATGACCACCACCACCGCGAGCGCCACCCGCCGCGCCGGCCACCCCGGGCCCGTGCGGCGCGTGCAGGCCGCCGCTGCACCGGCGGCCCGGCGCCGCGTGGCCGGCCTGCTCGCGCCGCCGATGGCCTGGATGCTGCTGGTCTACCTCGCTCCCGCTGGTGCTGCTGTTCGTCACCGCCTTCTGGACCACCGACTCGTTCACCGGGCTGGTGGTCCGCGGACTTCACGCTGGAGAACTTCCAGGAGATCGTCACCGAGCCCGCCTACCTGCGGGTGGTGCTGCGCACGATCGGCATCGCGGCCGCGGTGACCGTGCTGTGCGCGGCCATCGGGCTGCCGATGGCCTTCTTCATGGCCCGGGTGGCCACCGCACGCTGGCAGCCGCTGCTCGTGGCGCTGGTGCTCACGCCGCTGTGGGCGTCCTACCTGGTCAAGGTCTACGCCTGGCGCGACCATGCTGGCCCCGGAGGGTCCGGGCCCAGACGGTCTTCGGCGACGACGCCGGGGTACGGGCTGCCCGCGGTCGTCCTGGTGCTGACCTACCTGTGGCTGCCGTACATGATCCTGCCGGTCTACGCGGGCCTGTCCCGCTGAGCGGCTCGTACCTCGAGGCCGCCGGCGGACCTGGGCGCCCGCCCGTGGCGCACGTTCCGCGCCGTCGTGCTGCCCATGATCTGGCCCTCGATCGTCGCGGGCTCCATCTTCACGTTCTCGCTGAGCCTGGGCGACTACATCACCGTGCAGCTGGTGGGCGGCTCCTCGCTCATGCTGGGCAACGCGATCTACCAGAACTTCTCGGTGAGCCTGCCGTTCGCCGCCGCCCTGGCCACGATCCCGGTGCTGGTGATGGTCGGCTACCTGCTGGCCGCCCGGCGCACTGGCGCCCTGGACAACCTCTGACAGGCGGTCGCCCATGATCCTCTCCCGCCCCGCCCGCTGGCTCCTCGGCCTCGCGATGCTCCTCGGCCTGGCCTTCGTCTACGTGCCGCTGGCCATCGTGGTGGTCAACTCGTTCAACACCAGCCAGCTGTTCGCCTGGCCGCCGACCCGGCTACACCACGGAGTGGTGGCAGGCGGCCGCCCAGAACGAGGGCGTCCGCGATGCGCTGACCACCTCGATCGTCGTGGCGCTGGCGGCCACCGCGATCGCGCTGGTGCTCGGCACCCTGCACCGCGATGGCGCGTCTCGCGGTACGACTTCTGGGGCCGCAACACCATCTCGATCCTCTTCGTGCTGCCGATCGCGCTGCCGGGCATCGTCACCGGCCTGGCCCTGAACAGCGTCTTCACGACGTTCCTCGGCGGCCTGACCCTCGTGACCCTGATCGTCGGCCACGCGACCTTCTGCGTGGTGGTGGTGCTCAACAACGCCGCCGCCCGGTTGCGCCGCACCGTGGGCAACGTGGAGGAAGCCGCCATGGACCTCGGCGCCTCGCGCGCGCGCGCCTTCCGCGACGTCACGTTCCCCGCGCTGCGCTCGGCCCTCGTCGCCGGTGGGCTGCTGGCGTTCGGCCTGTCGTTCGACGAGATCATCGTCACCACGTTCACGGCGGGACCGGGAATCCAGACCCTGCCGCTGTGGATCTACCAGAACCTCTTCCGACCGAACAACGCCCCGATCGTCAACGCTGTGGCAGCGTTCCTCGTGGTGGTCTCCGTGATCCCTGTCTACCTCGCCCAACGGTTGTCCAGCGACGCCGCGGGCGGTGGCCGGATCTGATCGGGGCTCGCGCCCCGCACCTGCCGCGCCCCTGCGCTGACCGGCCCCCAGACTCCCCGCCCCTCGTCGGCCTCCCGGCGCGACGCCCCGGCACCCGCGCGGGCCATCTCGCCTGCACGCCTCATACTGGCCCCCGTTCGCGTGGGTTTCGTCTGTTTCTGTTTGAATAGTCCGCTAGGTGTTGACATCTGTGGGAATTGGGTGTTGACTTCGATCAGACAGACAGAAACGGAGACAAACGGATGTATGCGGAAGAGCGTCAAGCGGCGATCGTGGCCCGCGCCCGCGCGGCGGGCCGGGTGGAGGTGGCCGAGCTCGCGGAGGTCTTCGACGTCACACCCGAGACGGTCCGCCGGGATCTCACCGCCCTCGAGCGCGCCGGACTCCTGCGCCGGGTGCACGGCGGGGCGATCGTGGTGGACCTCTTCGGGTTCGAGCCCGCACTGGCCGTCCGGGAGTCCGTGCAGACCCTGGAGAAGTCCCAGATCGCGCA
This sequence comes from uncultured Actinomycetes bacterium, assembly GCA_963729885.1. Classification (GTDB taxonomy): domain Bacteria; phylum Actinomycetota; class Actinomycetes; order S36-B12; family CAIYMF01; genus Prado023. Next base: position 5,254 of record CAVSQK010000048.1, on the reverse strand, counting down.
GGCGGCGCTCGCGTTGCTCCCCGAGGAGGGCGCCATCGCCCTGGACGCCGGCTCCTCGACCTTCCGCCTCGCCGAGATCCTGCCAGCCGACCGCGAGCTGACCGTCGTGACCAACAGCCTGCCGATCGCCTCCCTCCTGGCCGGGCGCAAGGAGCTCACCGTCCACCTCGTGGGGGGCCGGGTCCGGGGCCGGACGCTGGCCACCGTGGACCACGCCGCCCTGGAGTACCTGCGCTCGGTCTTCGTGGATGTCGCCTTCCTCGGCACGAACGGCTTCTCGCTCGAGCGCGGCCTGACCACCCCGGACAGCGCCGAGGCCGCCGTCAAGTCCGCGTTCATCGCCGCCGCCCGCCGCAGCGTCCTGCTGGCAGACCACACGAAGTACGGCACCGACCACTTCGCCCATTTCGCCGATCTCGCCGACATCGACGTGATCGTCTCCGACTCCCAGCTCTCCGATGAGGCTGCCTCCGATCTCGAGGCAGCCGGACCCCAGGTGGTGCGCGCATGATCGTCACAGTCACGTTCAACCCGAGTCTCGACCGCACGATGGCCATCGAGTCACTCGTGCGCGGGGAGGTCCTGCGGGCGGACTCCACCCTGGAGGACCCGGGCGGCAAGGGTGTCAACGTCACCCGGTTCCTGACCGCCCACGGAACGGAGTCGGTCGCTGTGCTCCCGGCGGGCGGACCGATGGGCCACGCCCTGATCTCGGCTCTGGACGAGGCGGGAATCCCGCACAGGGCCATCCCGATCGCCGGGCGCACCCGCGCGAACGTGGCCGTGGTCGAGCCCGACGGGACCACCACCAAGCTCAACGAGGCCGGACCCGTGCTCTCTGCCGCTGAGCTCGACTCCCTCGTCGGGGCCGTCGCCGAGCTGGCCACCCCCGGCGGCTGGGTCGTCGTCGCAGGCAGCCTGCCCACCGGGCAGTCCACGGACGTCGTGCTGCGCGTTGCGGAGGTCGCCCGTGCCACAGGGTCGCTGTTCGCCCTCGACATCAGCGGCCAGGCCCTCGCCGACGGGCTTGCCGCCGAGCCGGACCTGATCAAGCCCAACGAGGAGGAGCTCGGCGAGATCCTCGGTCGTGAGCTCAGCACCCAGGCCGAGGTCCTGGCCGGCTGCGACGAGGCCCGCGCCCGCGGCGCCGGCGCCGTGATCTGCAGCCTCGGCTCCAAGGGCGCGGTGCTCGTCGATGCGAACGGCCGCTGGCACGGGACCGGTCCCTCGGTCTCCGTCCTGAGCACGGTCGGCGCCGGCGACAGCCTGCTGTCCGGCTTCCTGCACGCGGGTGGAGCCGGCCCCGACGCCCTTCGCATGGGCATCGCGTGGGCCACCGCAGCAGTCCAGACCCCCGGTACGGGCATTCCGTCCGCCGGGTTGATCGACCCCACCGCCGTGGAGGTGAGCGCCATCGCCACTGCATCGGAATGACGCAACGCCCCCGCAGTACCCCATGAATCCACACCAACTGGAGGTCAGTTCAATGCAGGTATCAACCGTTCAGCTAGTCGAGTTGGATCTCGACAGCTCGGCCACCACGAAGGACGCGGCCGTTGATCGCCTCGTCGCCGTGGCTGCGGCCGCCGGCCGGGCCAGTGACCCGGCGCAGCTGCGTTCAGACGTCGCTGCACGCGAGGAGCTGCTCCCGACCGGCATCGAGGGCGGGATCGGCATCCCGCACGCCCGCTCGACCGGGATCGACGAGCCCACGGTCGTGTTCGGCCGCTCCACCAACGGGATCGACTGGGGTGCCGCGGATGGCCCCGCCCACCTGGTGTTCCTCATCGCGGTGCCCGAGGGCGCCGGCGACGAGCACCTGCAGATCCTGGCCAGCCTGTCGCGCGCCCTGATGAAGTCGGAGTTCCGCGATGCCCTGCTCAAGGCCACCGACCGCCAGGTCGTCGTGGACACGATCAACGCCGAGGCGGCTCCGGCCACCCCGCCCGTCGCGGCCGCAGCGGCCGCCGCCCCAGAAAAGGAGACCAAGTCGATGAAGTTCGTCGGGGTGACGTCCTGCCCGACAGGGATCGCCCACACCTACATGGCCGCCGAGGCCCTCGAGCAGGCAGCGAAGGCCGCCGGCCACGAGATCGTGATCGAGACCCAGGGCTCGGGTGGCTTCAAGAAGCTCGACCCCGCGGTGATCGCCGCTGCTGACGGCGTGATCTTCGCCAACGACGTCGAGGTGCGTGACAAGGCCCGGTTCGCGGGCAAGCCGACGCTCTCCTCCGGCGTGAAGCGCGCGATCAACGACGCCCCGGCGATGATCTCCGAGGCCGTCGCTGCTGTGGAGTCCGGTGGCGTGCCCGTGGGCTCGGCTGCTGCGGCTGTCGCCGCCCGTCCCGCGTCCGGCGGCATGGCCACCAAGGTCGAGGAAGGTCACTGGGGCATCCGCCTGCGCGGCTACCTGATGACCGGCGTCTCCTACATGATCCCGTTCGTCGCAGGCGGCGGCATCCTGATCGCCCTGAGCTTCATGCTCGGCGGCTACGAGATCGTCTCGGTCAACGCCGATCCGGCGGCATTCATCGACCAGTTCAGCTTCTTCGACCTGAACGACTGGGCCGGGCTCATGTTCATCCTCGGTGCCGTCGCGTTCGGCTTCCTGAACGCGGTGCTCGCCGGCTTCATCGCCTACGCCATCGCCGACCGGCCAGGCCTGGTGCCCGGCTTCGTCGCAGGTGTCGCCGCGGGCACGATCGGGGCCGGCTTCCTCGGCGCCATCGTCGGCGGCCTCACCGGTGGCTTCATCGCGCGCTGGATGTCCCAGCTCAATGTGCCCAAGGCGATCCGCGGCGTCATGCCGGTCGTGATCATCCCGCTCGTGGCCACCTTCCTCAACGGCGCGCTGATGCTCACCGTGCTCGGCAAGCCGCTGGCAGCCGTCCAGAACGGTCTCACCGACTGGCTGGCCGGACTCTCCGGCGCGAACCTGATCCTGCTCGGCGCCATCCTCGGCCTGATGATGGCCTTCGACATGGGCGGCCCGGTCAACAAGACCGCCTACGTCTTCGCCACGCTGAACCTGACCACGGCGATCGCCGACAACAACGGTCCGGCCCTGCAGATCATGGCCACCGTCATGGCTGCCGGCATGGTCCCCCCGCTGGCGATGGCCCTGTCCTCGACGGTGCTGCGGCCCAAGCTGTACACCGAGGCAGAGCGTGAGAACGGCAAGGCCGCCTGGCTGCTCGGTGCATCCTTCATCACCGAGGGTGCGATCCCGTTCGCCGCATCCGACCCGCTGCGGGTCATCCCGTCGCTCATGGCCGGCAGCGCCCTCACCGGCGCCCTGGTGATGGCCTTCGGCTGCGAGCTGCGCGCCCCGCACGGCGGCATCTGGGTGATCTCCCTGATCTCCAACCCGTTGCTCTACATCGCCGCGATCGCCGCAGGTACCGCGCTCAGCGCCTTCCTGGTCACGGCCCTGAAGTCGCGCAACCCGATCACCGACGAGGCGATCGAGGAGTCCCTGACCCACGCCGCGATCGCCTGATCCCGGCTGGACGCACCACAACTGAACATCACGGACCGACGGGCACATAGCGGGTGCCTGTCACACGGACCAGGGGCTGGCACATAGCGGGTGCCAGCCCCTGGACGTTGTCCAGCCTAGGGCGGACCCGGACGGCCTGCTCGACCGGGCCTGAGCAGGCCCCGTGGTGCGTCCCTGCGCGCGAACCTCAGGACTTGGAGGCGCCGATCAGGCTCTCGTCGGTCGTGCTCGACACGGGCGCCGAGGTCCGCACCCGGCGATCGGCCGGCCCGCGCCGTCGTGAGGAGCGCGCCTGGCTCGTGGCCCAGGCATCCAGGCTCGTCCACGCGGTGCGGCTGCGGTGGCTGATCCAGTAGACGCGGGCCCGCAGCGCCACCAGGACGGCCGCGAGCAGCGTCAGGACGGTCAGCGGCGAGGGCAGCGCGGGCATCGGGATCGAGGGCAGCCACTGGCTCAGGGAGCGCGGCTGGATCGGGGCCGTGGGGGCGTCGTCGGCCCTGGCTGCGGCCACCTCCCGGTTCACCGGGGTCTTGCCCTTCTCCGGCAGGGGCATGATCGCGCGGTCGAACTGCGGGGCCGGGGCAGAGGGATCGGCGAGCTTGCCCACCGGGCTGAGCTTGTCGGCGTTGGCGAAGCCCCAGTTCAACAGCACCTCAGCGGTCGTGTACGTGTTGCCGCCGATGTTCAGCAGGCTGACCATGAGCCGACGCCCGTCGCGCTCGGCGGCTCCCACATAGGTGCGCCGCGCCTGGCTGGTGAACCCGGACTTGCCGCCCAGGGATCCCTCGAAGCCGTCGCGGACCGTCCGGTTGTGGTTGTAGATCGGGTAGACGACCCGCTTGCCGGCCTCCTTCTTGCCGGGGAACTCCACCGTGCGCAGCTTCAGGTACGACGCGATCTCCGGGTTGGCGAACGCGGCCCGGCCGATGAGCGCCATGTCGTAGGCCGTCGTGACCTGGCCGTCGGCGTCCAGGCCGGAGGGGTTCTTCGCGGTGGTGTTCCTCGCGCCCAGGCGGGCGGCCTCGGCGTTCATCTGCTCGACGGTGACGTCGATCCCCCCGTTGGCCCGGGCCAGGGCCTGGGCGGCATCGTTGGCGCTGGGCAGCAGGGCGGCGTGCAGGAGGTCGGACACCTTGTACGTCAGCCCCTTGTACAGCACGACGCGGTTGCCCTCGGCCTCCTCATCGGCCTTGACCGCCCGGTACGGCTGATCGGGCGCCAGCCGGGGGGCGACGGTGAGGGCCGTCAGCAGCTTGAGGGTCGAGGCCGGCCGCAGCGCCCTGTCCTGGTCCTGCATCGCGAGGATCTCGCCGGTGTCCAGGTCGGCCAGGACCCATCCCTTGGTCGCCACCTTCGGCAGCGCCGTGGCCCCGTCGGCGGCGTTGACCACGGGCTTGCTCGTGGCCTGCGCTCCCGGGGCGGCCGACGAGCTGGCCGAGCCCGGCGCGGGCGTGGGATCAGCAGTGGGCAGGGCCGCGGCGGCGTGCGCAGGCAGCAGCACGGCGGCGGACAGAGTGAGCGCGGCGAGCGCGCGGGAAGGAGCACTCATAACGCGTCACAGGCTAAGCGCGCGCACGCCCCGTTCCGGGGAGCGACGCGGCCGTATGGCCCTCGGACTGGCGCGGATCGGCCACGGGCTGGGGCAATCCGGTGTGGATCGGACGGCGCAGGCCCCCAGTGCCGGGTCGACCGGCATCGACCAGCCCGGCCCAGCCCCGTCGGCCCAGGTCCCGGTCGGCTCAGGCCCCGTCGGCT
>CAVSQK010000047.1:0-140046 GCA_963729885.1 uncultured Actinomycetes bacterium | reverse complement strand
CGCCGGTCGAGCCCCACACCCCGGTTGGTGGGCCTCTGCCCGGCGAGACCCGGATCCATCGACGAATGACCCCCCTGAGCGCCGGCTCCGGGGGGTCATTCGCCCCTCAGGAGGTCTCGTCCCGTGGTACGGGAGATACTCGGGGCGGGGTGGGGCTGTTCTGCCCGCCTACCCCTACTTCCGGCGAAGGGCCGTCCGCGGATGCACGTGCAGGGCGGGAATCGCGCGAGCCACCCGATGGCCGGTGGTCACAGCGGGTCGGCGTCCTGATCGACCGGGGTGGGGGCTGCGGGCACCGAGCACGTGCGGCAGCCCCACGGGCGCAGCTGGTTGTGGTCGATCGATGATGTGTCGATCGCCCCGAGCACGGGGATGAGCCCGACCACGAGGACGAGCACGGCGTTGATCGACGCGCTCCTGCGCCGGTCCGGGCCGGGATCCTCCATGCGGAAAGGATGACCCGCCAGCCCCAGCCCCGCATCTGCAGGGACCGCGACCCCCTGACCCGGACGCTTCCCCTGATCGGCTCTGCTTCCCGACCCGGAAGCGGATCTGCTGGAGGCAGGCGTCTGCCGGGAGTGGGGTGGACGGGTGGCGGGCGGGAGGGGCCCCACGGCGCCTCGGGCCCTTCGCGGAAGGGGACGGGACCTTCGGGGTGCGGGGGACGCCGGGAGCACGGTCGTTAGAATTGGCCCAGCCGTGGGGATCGACCCCCGGGTCCTGTCTAGAGGGTGCCAACCGTGAGCAAGCCCATCGTCCTGATCGCCGAGGAACTCAGCCCCGCCACCGTGGAGGCACTCGGTCCCGACTTCGAGATCCGCTACTGCGACGGTGCCGATCGCGCGGACCTGCTCACGGCCATCGCCGACGTCGATGCGATCCTCATCCGCTCGGCCACGAAGGTCGACGCGGAGGCGATCGCCGCCGCCCGTCGGCTCAAGGTGGTCGCCCGTGCCGGCGTCGGGCTGGACAACGTCGACGTCCCCGCTGCCACGCAGGCCGGCGTGATGGTCGTCAACGCCCCCACGTCCAACATCGGCTCAGCCGCCGAGCTGGCCGTCGCGCTGCTCCTGGCCTCCGCCCGGCACATCGCCCCGGCCAACGACGCCCTCAAGGGCGGAGCCTGGAAGCGCTCGAAGTACACGGGCGTGGAGCTGGCCGACAAGGTGGTGGGGGTCGTCGGGCTGGGCCGGATCGGCATGCTCGTGGCCCAGCGGCTGAGCGCGTTCGGCGTCAAGCTGATCGCCTACGACCCCTACGTGCAGCCCGCGCGCGCCGCCCAGATGGGCATCCGCATGGTGTCCCTCGACGAGCTGCTGGCCGACAGCGACTTCATCACCGTGCACCTGCCCAAGACCCCGGAGACGATCGGGCTGATCGGTGACGAGGCCCTGCACAAGGTGAAGCCGACCGTGCGCATCGTCAACGCCGCGCGCGGCGGGATCGTCGACGAGGCCGCGCTGTACGAGGCCATCGTGGACGGTCGGGTGGCCGGCGCGGGCATCGACGTGTGGGCCAAGGAGCCGTGCACGGACTCCCCGCTGTTCACCCTCGAGCAGGTCGTCGTGACCCCGCACCTGGGCGCCTCGACCGACGAGGCCCAGGAGAAGGCCGGCATCGCCGTGGCCAAGTCCGTGCGCCTGGCCCTGGCCGGCGAGCTCGTCCCCGACGCGGTCAATGTCAAGGGCGGGGCCATCGCCGACGACGTGCGTCCGATGCTGGCCCTGACCGAGGCGCTCGGGCAGATCGCCAGCGCACTGGCCGGCGCGCCGGTCGCGGCCGTCGAGACCGAGGTCCGGGGCGAGATCACCGAGAACGACGTGAAGATCCTCGAGCTCTCGGCGCTCAAGGGCGTGTTCACCCCGCTGTCGGAGGAGCAGGTCTCCTACGTCAACGCACCGATCATCGCCAGGGACCGCGGGATCGAGGCGGCCCTGATCACCGATGCCGACGCCGGCGACCACCGCAACCTCGTGCGGGTGCGCCTCGCGCTCACGGACGGGACCTCGCTGCGCATCGGCGGGACGCTGTCCGGCCCGCGCAACGTCGCCAAGCTGGTCGAGATCGACGACTTCGACCTCGAGGTGCCGCTCTCCGAGCACCTGGTCGTCATGCGCTACGCGGATCGCCCCGGTGTGGTGGGTGCGGTCGGCGGCGCGCTGGGCCACGCCGGGGTCAACATCGGCGGGATGCAGGTCTCGCGTGACGCTGTCGGCGGGCAGGCAGTGATGGTCCTCACCGTGGACGCCTCCCCGGGGGCCGAGGTCCTCGCCGGGGTCGCCCGCGAGATCGAGGCCGACCTCGTGGAGAGCGTCGACCTGGTCTGAGCCGGGGTCGCTCGCCGGGCTTCTCCTGCTCAGCGGCGTCCTGCCGGCCTGAGGGGTGCCTGGGCGTGGGGGGCCGTCAGCCCTCCACGATGTCGCCGAGCACCGGGTCGACCTCGATGCCCAGGCTGGTCAGGTAGGCCTCCGCGCGGTCCAGCTGCTCCGGCTCACCGGTCATCTCCAGGACCATCCATCCGAAGTGGTCCTCGATCGAGGCACGTCGGATCGACGTGACCACGCCGAAGTCCACTCCCAGGTGGTACACGACGGGCTCGCGGACCTGGGTCTGCGGGAAGGTCAGGCGAACAGGACGATGGTGGGCGGCCATGGGCCCGATCGTAGCCGGTGCACCGCGACCTGCTCCCGGCGATCGCGGCGCGGGCCGCAGAGTCACCCTCGGGCCTCAGCCGACCTGGTCGCGCTGGGCCCGGTTGACCGCGGAGATGATCGCCTTGAGCGAGGCCGTGACGATCGACGAGTCGATCCCGACGCCCCACAGCACCCGGCCGCCGATCGCGCACTCCACGAACGCCGCCGCCTTGGCGTCGCCGCCGGCCGACATCGCGTGCTCGGAGTAGTCCAGGACGCGGACGTCGATGTGGTGGGCGGCCAGCGCGTCGCAGAACGCGGCGATCGGGCCGTTGCCGTGGCCGACGGCCTCGAACTCCCGCGCGTGGTGGGCGTTGTCGCGCATCGACCGTGCGGACCATCGTCTCGCCGTCCACGTCGGACTCCACCAGCACGTGGCGCAGCTTCAGCCGGCCCCACGGCATCTCCGGGACGGGCAGGTACTCGTCGGCGAAGATCTCGTACATCTGCGCCGGCGCGACCTCGCCGCCCTCGGAGTCGGTCATCCGCTGGATCACCTGGGAGAACTCGATCTGCAGGCGCCGCGGCAGCTCGAGGCCGTGCTCGGTGCGCATGATGTAGGCCACGCCGCCCTTGCCGGACTGGCTGTTGACCCGGATGACGGCCTCGTAGGTGCGGCCGATGTCGTGCGGGTCGATCGGCAGGTACGGGACCTCCCAGCGGAACGACTCCACCGGGACGCCGGCCATGCCCGCGTCGGTGGCCATCGCCTTGAAGCCCTTGTTGATCGCGTCCTGGTGCGAGCCGGAGAACGCGGTGAACACCAGGTCGCCGCCGTACGGGTGGCGCTCGGGCACCTTCAGCTGGTTGCAGTACTCGACCGTGCGGCGGATCTCGTCGATGTCGCGGAAGTCGATCTGCGGGTCGATGCCCTGGCTGAACAGGTTCATGCCCAGGGTCACCAGGCAGACGTTGCCGGTGCGCTCGCCGTTGCCGAACAGGCAGCCCTCGATCCGGTCCGCGCCGGCCATGAAGCCCAGCTCGGCGGCGGCCACGGCGGTGCCGCGGTCGTTGTGCGGGTGCAGGCTCAGGACGATCGATCTCGCGGTGGCGCAGGTTGCGGTGCATCCACTCGATCGAGTCGGCGTAGACGTTCGGCGTGGCCATCTCGACGGTCGCGGGCAGGTTGATGATGACCTTGCGCTCCGGGCGTGGGCTGCCACACGTCGTTGACCGCGTTGCAGACCTCGACGGCGAACTCCAGCTCGGTGCCCGTGTAGGACTCGGGGGAGTACTCGTAGTAGATGTCGGTGTCGGGGGTGATCTGCTCGGCGTACTTCATGCACAGCTGCGCGCCGTGCACGGCGATGTCCTTGATGCCGTCCTTGTCCAGCCCGAACACGACCCGGCGCTGCAGGGTGGAGGTCGAGTTGTACAGGTGGACGATCGCCTGCTTGGCGCCGCGGATCGACTCGTAGGTGCGCTCGATCAGGTGCTCGCGGGCCTGGGTCAGGACCTGGATGACGACGTCGTCGGGGATCAGGTCGCCCTCGATCAGCTCGCGGACGAAGTCGAAGTCCGTCTGGCTGGCCGAGGGGAAGCCGACCTCGATCTCCTTGTAGCCCATGCGGACCAGCAGCTCGAACATGCGCTTCTTGCGGTCCGGGGTCATCGGGTCGATCAGGGCCTGGTTGCCGTCGCGCAGGTCGACCGCGCACCAGCGCGGGGCCTGGGCGATGACCGTGCCCGGCCAGGTGCGGTCGGCCAGGGCGATCGGGGTGAAGGTGGAGTAGCGCTGCCAGGCCATCGGGGAGGGCTTCTGGGCGGTGCGCTCGGCGTAGCTGGCGAACGGATGGGTGCTACGGGTGGTGCTCATGATCTGGGGCTCCTGGGATGTGTGGGGGGTTCGACCCGTGGGGTCTCGAACCGGCGCACGCGATCACCCGCGACAGGGGAGCCGGTCTGGATCAGGCCCCGCCGCGGCTACCAAGGAGCAGTCGCACGGTGAACATCGGGAACAGGGTAGCGCATGGTCGCGGGGAGTGCACGTACGTTGTGCGCTGCGGATGCTCGGCCCGGTCCGCGAGACCGGCTCCGGACGTCCCGTGCGGGCGAGCCTGCGCGTGGCGTGCGGAGGTCCGGCTCGCTCAGGTGAGCAGCAGCCGCGCCTCGGTCTCGCCGTCGACGACCCGGCCCGTGGGCTCGAACCCGTGGGCCAGGTAGAAGGCCCGTGGCGAGCCCTTGCCCTCGGCCCAGCTGACCAGCAGCGTCGAGTCGCCCATCGCGCGGCACTCGTCGGCGACCAGCTCCAGCGCGCGGGAGGCGATCCCGCGGCGCTGGTGCATCCGGTCGATCAGCAGCCGCCACAGGTAGGGCTCGGGGTGGTGCGGCGTCGTGAGGGCCAGCATCACGAACCCCACGATCTGCCCGTCGGCCTCGATCGCCCGCATCCACGGCACGACCGGTGCCCCGTCCACGATCTCCGGCAGCAGCGCGTCGGCGAACGAGTCCAGCATGGGCGCGACGAACGCCCGCTGGCTGTGGTGGGTGCGCAGCGCGAGCACCGCGGCCCTGTTCGCCTGGGTCACCGGGACCAGGCGCACGTCCTCCGGTGGGGTGCGCGGGCGGTCGCGCCAGGCCTCCCAGTCCGCGCGGGTCATCCCGTAGATCCAGTCGTCGGAGTTGTCGTCGCCGATCCAGAACGACAGCCGCGTGTGGCCCTCGAACACGAACCCGGTCCGCTCCAGGACCATCGCTGAGGCCCGGTTGTCCGGGTGCAGCATCCCGGCCAGCCGGGTCACGGGCAGCGCCTCGATGATCCACGCCACGAACGCCTCGAGGGCCTCGGCGGCGTAGCCCTTCCCCCAGTGCCGGGTGCTCAGCGAGTACCCGACCTCCGCGGTGCGCAACTCGTTGGTCGGGTGCAGCACGAGGTCGCCCACGACCTCGTCGGTGGCCGCCTCCACGACGGTGGCCATGAACCACTGGCCGTCGACTGGCCCGTCCATCGCCAGGACCTCGGCGACGATCGACTCGGCCCGCTCGCGCGGGTAGGGCGTGTCCCAGGCCTGGAGCTCGGCCACCTGGGGGTCGTTGCGCCGCTCGAACAGCGGGTCGACGTCGTCGGGGCGCACCGGGCGGATCACCAGGCGGGCGGTGCGCAGCACGGGGAACATCCGCCGACCCTACCGAGGCGGCCGCGGTCCCGGCGGTCGCGTCGTGGTCGGGCCCGACCTCCGCGCGGCATCGCTGGTGCCTGGCCCTGCTGCGCCTGCACGGGGCGAGGGCCCGCGCGTAGCGTGAGGCTCATGGCGACAACACGAAGTCGGAAGAAGCTGCCCAGTCGCGCCCCTCGAGCCGGTTCCGCCGTGCGCGGTGTCCGCCGAGGGCGTTCCCCTGTTCGGCGGCTACGAGGGGATCGTCGCCACCACCGGGCTCGCCGGGCTGTCGGCCGACTTCCGGCTCGGGGGCTCCGACCCGACTGGGGATGGTGCAGCGCCGGATCCGGCAGAAGTCGTGGGTGTACCTCTTCGCGGCGACCCCGGAGGTCGAGGTCACGTCGTCGCTGGTAAACGCGGCAGTGACCGGTTCCGGCTTCCTCATGGTCACCGACCTGCGCACCGGGGAGGTCATCGCTGACTCGAGTCGCAAGGGCGCCCTGGCGAGCGTGAACGACGCACCCGGTGATGGGCTGCGTGCGTCCTACCGCCTGCCCGGTACGCGCTACGCGGTTCGACGCGATGGTGACGAGCTCAGGTTGCGCGCGTCGTTGGGCCGTGCGATCGCCTCGCTCCCCGGTCGGTCGCACCCATGGGTGGAGCTGGACCTGATCCTGCGCGAGGAGGGCACCGGAATCACCGCGATCTCCGAGGTGGAGCACGGTCACGATTCGTCGGTCTCCGTGACGGCCAAGACCTCGGGCATGCTGGTGACCGGCCAGGTCGTGGTCCACGCCGAGGGTGGCAGCAGGACGTACAGCCTCGACGGCGGGTTCGGTGGGTACGACTACACGAAGGGCCTCCTACCCCGGAACACCGCATGGCACTGGGCCTATGGGACCGGGCGCCTGGGCGATGGAACCGTGCTGGGTTTCACCATCGTGGACGGGTTCTCAGGGGTGGGCGAGCGGTCGCGCGAGAACGCCGTGTGGATCGACGGCCAGCCGACCGCGCTCGATGCGCGCACCCGCTTCGAGTTCGACCCCGGTGACGTCATGAAGCCGTGGCGGATCACCACGGCGGACGGGACGGTCCGGCTGCGCTTCGACCCGGTGGCCTCGCACGACGAGTACCTGGACGTCAAGGCTCTACGCAGCCTGTTCATCCAGTCCATCGGGCACTTCAGCGGCGAGATCGACGTGGACGGGGCGGACGTACGTCCTCGACCGCATGCCCGGTGTCGCCGAGGACCAGGACATCCTCTGGTAGGCAGGCGGGCGAGCATGGCGGGGTCGCGCGTGGCCGTCCCGGCGCCGGAGCCGACGGTCGGGGCTGTCCGCGGGCCGCTTAGGGTTCTCCCCGTGACCCAGTTGAAGCTTGCTGTCATTGCCGGGGACGGGATCGGGACCGAGGTGGTCGCCGAGGGGCTGAAGGTCCTCGACGCCGTCGCGCCCTCGGCCGGGCTGACCGTCTCGACCACCGACTACGACCTCGGCGCGCGCCGCTACAACGCCACCGGCGAGACGCTGCCCGCGTCGGTCCTGGCCGAGCTGCGGGGCAGGACGCGATCCTGCTCGGCGCGATCGGCGACCCGAGCGTGCCCCCGGGCGTGCTCGAGCGGGGCGTGCTGCTCCCGCTGCGCTTCGAGCTCGACCACCACGTGAACCTGCGCCCGGTCAAGCTGTTCGCGGGCGTGGCCACGCCGCTGGCCGGCAAGGGCCCGGCGGACATCGACATGGTCGTCTGCCGGGAGGGCACCGAGGGGCCGTACGTCGGCTCCGGCGGCACGCTGCGTCGCGGCACCCCCCACGAGGTCGCGACCGAGGAGAGCCTGAACACGCGGTTCGGCGTCGAGCGGATCGTGCGCGACGCGTTCAGCCGGGCGGGTGCGCGCCGGGGCAAGGTCACGCTCGTGCACAAGACCAACGTGCTGGTCCACGCGGGGTCGCTGTGGCAGCGCACGTTCGACGAGGTCGCCGCGGAGTTCCCCGAGATCGCGACCGACTACTGCCACGTCGACGCCGCGGCCATGTTCTTCCTGACCCAGCCCGAGCGGTTCGACGTGGTCGTCACCGACAACCTGTTCGGCGACATCCTCACCGACATCGGCGCGGCGATCGCCGGCGGCATCGGGCTGGCTGCCAGCGGCAACATCGACCCGAGTCGCACCAACCCGAGCATGTTCGAGCCGGTGCACGGCTCCGCCCCGGACATCGCCGGGCAGGGCAAGGCCGACCCGACCGCCACCGTGCTGTCGGTCGCGATGCTGCTCGCGCACCTGGGCCACCAGGAGGCGGCCGACCGCGTCGAGGCGGCCGTGGCCGCGGACCTGGCGGCGCGGGGGACCGCCGTGCGCTCGACCAGCGAGATCGGCGACGCCCTGGCGGCGGGCGCGGCCGGCTGAGGCCGTCCCCGCTCAGCGCAGGCTGGTCACCCGGCGTCATCGCCCGGGTGACCCCGTCGAGCAGGCCGGCGTGGCGCACGGGGGCCAGCCTCGCGGCCAGGTCCCCGACCACGGCCTCGGGCGTGACGAGGACCCGCGCCCGGCGCCGGTGCACGCCCGACAGGATCTCGGCCGCGGCCCGCTCCGGCGGGTAGCGCAGGAGCCGGTGGACCTCCGCGATCCCGGATTCGACCTCGTCGGCGGGGGCGCCGGCCGCGATCCTGGCCGAGGTGGCGATCTGCGTGCGGATCCCACCGGGGTGCACGACGGTGACCCCGACGCTGTGCTCGGCCAGCTCCGTGCGCAGCACGTCGGAGAAGCCGCGCAGCGCGAACTTGCTCGAGGAGTAGGCGGACTGGCCGGCCGGGGCGATGATCCCGAAGAGGCTCGACATGTTGACGATGTGGCTCCCGGGGTTGGCCACGAGCGTCGGGAGGAGGCAGTGGACGAGCGCCACCGGGGCTCGGAAGTTGATGTCCATCACCCAGTCGAACTCCTCGAGGGTGGTGTGCTCGAAGTTGCCCCCGAGGGCCACCCCGGCGTTGTTGACCAGCAGATCCAGGTCCGGATGATCCGCGGCGATCCGTGCGGCGAGCTCGAGGAGCGCCGGACGGTCGGCCACGTCGATCACGTGGGTCTCGACAGCGACCTGGGGGTCACCGGTCCCGGATCGTCGCAGCGACCTCCTCGAGCCGTGGCGCGTCACGGTCCAGCAGCACCAGGTCGCTGCCGCGCGCGGCAAGCCCGAGGGCGAGCTGCTCACCGATCCCTCCGGCGGCCCCGGTCACCAGTGCGGTCCCGGTGGCGAAGTCGTAGCGCCCCAGGCGGCTCATCGCGGCGACCCTGCTGCGGGCGAACCCGCTCCCGTCGCGCAGCTGCTTCCAGGTCACCATCGTCATCTCCTCCGTCACGTCCGCACGGCCCAGTCGCCAGCGGTCCACGAGGTAGTTCTGGCCGACCCGCCACGGGTTGCGGTCGGCCTGGTGCGGGAACAGGTGCTCGGAGCGCCGGATGTACCCCGAGGTCATGTCCAGCAGCGGCCGCGGTGCCGCGTCCGTCGGCTCCGAGGGCACCGCGTACGCCACGCCGTGCTGGTCCATGTGCCGGAGCAGCCGGGTCACGAACCGGGCCACGAGGTCCGCACGCAGCGTCCACGAGGCATTGGTGTAGCCGACCGTGAGGGCCAGGTTCGGCACCCCGGAGAGCATCAGCCCCTGGTAGGCGAAGCGGGTGGACAGGTCCACCTGCGCGCCGTCCACGCGCAGCTCGATCGCCCCCAGGGGGAGCAGGGTCAGGCCCGTGGCCAGCACCACCAGGTCGGCGGCCAGGACGCGGCCGGAGGCGAGGCGGATCCCCTCGGGGACGAACCGGTCGATCGTGTCGGTCACGATCGCGGCCCGACCCTCGGCAACGGCGCGCACCAGGTCGCCGTCGGGCATCACGCAGAGCCGTTGGTCCCACGGTCGGTACGTGGGGGTGAAGTGGGCGTCGAGCAGGGCGGCGTCGTCGACGTGGCGCTCGAGCCCGCTGCGCAGCAGTCGGCCCGCCAGGTCCGGTCGCCGCCGGCACAGCTGGTAGAACGCCTGGCTGAGGGTCACGTTGCGCGCCCGGAGGACCCGGTGGGCCACGCCCGGAGGCAGCCGGCGGCGCAGGGCGTCTGCCACACGATCCGTGGACGGCCGGGCCGTCATCCACGTGGGCGAGCGCTGCAGCATGGTCACGGACCCCGCCCTCCCCACGAGCGCGGGGACGAGCGTCACCGCCGTGGCCCCGCTGCCCACCACGACCACCCGCTGGCCGTCCCATCGCAGGTCCGGGGGCCACAGCTGCGGGTGCACGATCGTGCCCTCGGAAGTCGGACTCCCCGGGGAACGCCGGGCGGTGCGGGTGCTCGTAGTCGTAGTAGCCGGAGCAGATCCACAGGAAGGCGCACGTGTAGGTCCCCGGGGTCGCGTCCGGCCCGACCTGCACCGACACCGTCCAGCGCGCCTGCTCCGAGGACCAGGAGGCGGCCAGCACCCGCGTCCGGTACCGGATGTGCCGGTCGATGCCGGCCTCCGCAGCGGTGTCGGCCAGGTAGGCGCGGATGCTGGGCCCGTCGGCCAGGACCTCCTGCCCGTGCCACGCCCGGAACGGGTACCCGAAGGTGAACATGTCGGAGTCCGAGCGGATCCCGGGGTAGCGGAAGAGGTCCCATGTGCCGCCCAGGGCCTCGCGACCCTCGAGGATGACGTAGGACCTCCCCGGGCACTGCTCCTGGAGCCGCCACGCAGCCCCGATCCCGGACAACCCGGCGCCCACGATCAGGACGTCGACATGCGGAACGCGCGTGCGGTGGCGACTCGCGGCTCACCTCCGCCGGCTCGTCCGGGTCGGGCCCGTCACGGCGGTCGTTCACCGTGCTGTCGGCGGCGGCCATTGGCTCAGTATGCCGACCCGGCACGCAGGTCGAGGGCGGATGACGAGTTCCCGCTGCCGTGGTCGGCACCTTCGTCGTGTCCACCCAATCGGACGGCCTCGCGACCGGATGCTGGGATCAGGGATACTTCCGCCCATGAGCACCGACGCAGCCACCCCCTGGTACCGCACCGCCGCCGAGATGTCGGCCGCCGGCATCGACCTGTACCCGGTGACCGAGCGCGTGGCCGCCAAGGTCGCCGACCGCAGCAGCGGTGTCGTGCGCCCCGCCGCGCAGCGGGAGGCGATCCTCGCCGACCCGGGGTTCGGCCGGTACTTCACCGACCACATGGTCCGCGTCGACTGGGCGGCCGACACCGGCTGGGGCGAGCCCGAGCTGGTCGACTACGCGCCCCTGCCGATCGACCCGGACAGCATGTTCATCCACTACGGGCAGTCGATCTTCGAGGGCCTCAAGGCCTACCGGCACCCCGACGGCTCCCTCAACGCCTTCCGCCCCGAGGCCAACGCCGCGCGGTTCGCCCGCAGCGCCCGGCGCCTGGCCATGGCCGAGCTGCCCGAGGACCTGTTCCTGGGCTCGGTCGAGGCCCTCGTCCGGGCGGACGCCGCGTGGGTGTCCGAGGACCCGGAGAAGAGCCTCTACCTGCGGCCGTTCGAGTTCGCCACCGAGATCGGGCTGGGCGTGCGCCCGGCCAACGCCTACACCTACCTGCTGGTCGCCTCGCCGGCCGGCGCGTACTTCCCCCGCGGGGTCAAGCCGGTGAGCGTGTGGCTGTCGACGGAGTTCGTCCGCGCCGCCCCCGGCGGCACCGGCGAGGCGAAGTGCTCCGGGCAACTACGCCGCCTCGCTCGTGGCCCAGGCGCACGCCGCCGAGCAGGGCTGCGACCAGGTCGTCTGGCTCGATGCGATCGAGCGGCGCTGGGTCGAGGAGATGGGCGGGATGAACCTCGTCTTCGTCTACGGCACCGGTGACTCCGCGCGGCTGGTGACCCCGGGCCTGACCGGGACCCTCCTTCCCGGCGTCACCCGCGACTCGCTGCTGAAGCTCTCGCGCCACCTGGGCATCCCCGCCGAGGAGGGCCGGATCTCGATCGAGGACTGGCAGGCCGGCAACGCCAGCGGCGAGATCTCCGAGGTGTTCGCCTGCGGGACCGCGGCCGTGGTCACCCCGGTCGGGTCGGTCAAGTCCGCGACCGCGGAGTGGACCGTCGGCGACGGCCAGCCCGGTCCGGTGACGATGACGCTGCGCCACGCCCTGCTCGACATCCAGACCGGTCGCAGCGCCGACCCGTTCGGCTGGATCCACCGCATCGGGTGAGGCCGGCCGCGGCGGGTCGCACGACGGGCTGACGTCGACCGGGCGGAGATCTGCTGGCGCGCCCGAAACCGTCGCCCGTTCACGCGGGTGGAGCGCCTCGGGCGGCACGGTGCACTCGAACCGCTCGATTCGGTGGTCGGCGAGGCCATCGGGGCGGTTCGTGGTGCGTCCTCACGCAGGGGACTGGCCTGACCTCCGTCTGACAGCGCCGGACGGCGTGAGCGCCGGTGGCCGGGTCATCCTTGCGGGAGGCTCTGGACGCGACAGTTCAGAGACCGGGCCAGGGGGCTCGCGCTGCGCGGGGCGGGCGTGGCATGATCTGCCCATGGCCGCATCGGCGATCATTATCGGCAAGCGCGCTGGCGTCTGACGCAGACGCAGCGCGCTGACCCCCTACGCCTTCGGGCCAGGGGGTTTTCTGTTGGAGGGGCACCATGGACCGCGACGCATTCCACGTCTTCGACACGACCCTGCGCGACGGGGCCCAGCGTGAGGGCATCTCGTACTCGGTCAGCGACAAGCTGGCCGTGGCGCGCCTGCTCGACGAGCTGGGGGTGGGCTTCATCGAGGGCGGCTGGCCGGGGGCGATGCCCAAGGACACCGAGTTCTTCGCCCGGGCCGCGGCGGGGGAGCTGAAGCTCGCCAACGCCCAGCTGGTCGCGTTCGGGGCCACGCGCAAGCCCGGGGTGAACGTCGCCGACGACGCCCAGGTCCGGGCGCTGCTGGACTCGCAGGCGCCGGTCGTGTGCCTGGTGGCCAAGTCCGACGTGCGCCACGTCAAGGAGGCGCTGCGGACCACGAACGAGGAGAACCTCGCGATGGTGCGCGACACCGTGGACTTCTTCGTGCGCAACGGCCGGCGCGTGTTCGTGGACTGCGAGCACTTCTTCGACGGGTACAAGCACGACCCCGACTACGGCGTGGCGCTCCTGAAGACGGCGTTCGATGCCGGCGCCAGCGTCGGCGTCATGTGCGACACCAACGGCGGGATGCTGCCCCTGGGGATCTACCGCACCGTCGACGACGTGCGCGAGCGCTCGGGCGTCCGCCTGGGGATCCACTGCCAGGACGACACGTCGTGCGCGGTGGCCAACACCCTGGCGGCAGTCGAGGCCGGGGTCACCCACGTGCAGTGCACCGCCAACGGGTACGGGGAGCGCACCGGCAACGCCGACCTGTTCTCGGTGGTCGCCAGCCTCGAGCTGAAGCTCGGCATCAAGGCCCTGCCGGAGGGCAACCTGCGCGAGTCCAAGCGGATCAGCCACGCCCTGGCCGACATCACCAACCTCCCGCCGAACACCCACCAGGCGTACGTGGGCGTCTCGTCGTTCGCCCACAAGGCGGGGCTGCACGCCTCGGCGCTGAAGGTCAACGAGGAGCTGTACAGCCACATCGACCCGCGACTGGTCGGCAACGACACCCGGATCCTCGTCACCGAGATGGCGGGCCGGGCGACCGTCGAGCTCAAGGGCCGCGAGCTGGGGGTGGACATCGCCTCGGACCCCGAGGCCCTGGCGCGGGTCGTCGAGACCGTGAAGACGCGTGAGTCCCAGGGGTGGACGTACGAGGCGGCGGACGCCTCCTTCGAGCTGGTCATGCGCGACGAGCTGCCCGGGGAGAAGCGGCGCTACTTCGACGTCGAGTCGTGGCGCACGATCGTCTCCCCGCAGGTCAACGGCGACGGCCACGGCTCCGAGGCGATCGTCAAGGTGCACGCCGGCGGCCAGCGGATCGTCCGCGTGGGCGAGGGCAACGGCCCGGTCAACGCGCTGGACAACGCCCTGCGCACGGCCCTGGAGCAGATCTACCCGGAGGTGGCGGGGCTGGAGCTGGTGGACTACAAGGTCCGCATCGTCCCCGGCGCGAAGGGCACCGATGCCGTCACCCGCGTCCTGATCCAGACCGACGACGCCGAGGGCAGCTGGTCGACGGTCGGGGTGCACGAGAACGTGATCGTGGCCTCGTGGCTGGCCATCGTCGACGCGGTCGACTACGGGCTGATGCGCGCCGGCGTGGCCCCGCCCGGGGACGTCGAGGGCGCCGGGACCGGGTCGCGAGCGGCGGGGGCAGCGGCGGCTGGGAGTGGGACGGGGTCCGGGGCATGAGGATCGCGCGCTACTCCCATCAGGGCGTCGTGCGGTACGGCGTCGTCGAGGGGTCCGAGGTCCTCGAGCTGCCCGGCCACCCGTTCGCGGTGCCGGGGGAGGCGCTCACCACGACCGGGACGGTCCACGACCTCGATGCGGTCCGGCTGCTCGCGCCGGTCATCCCGACCAAGGTGGTCGGCATCGGCAAGAACTACGCCGACCACGCCGCCGAGATGGGCGGCACACCGCCGGAGCGTCCCCTGATGTTCCTCAAGCCCACCACGGCCCTGATCGGACCCGACGACGTGATCGTCCTGCCGCCGGAGTCCTCCGAGGTGCACTACGAGGCCGAGCTGGCGGTCGTGATCGGGCGGATGTGCCGGCGGGTTCCCGCCGACGAGGCCGCGTCGGTGGTCCTGGGCTACACCTGCGCCAACGACGTCACCGCCCGGGACCTGCAGCGCTCCGACGGGCAGTGGACCCGGGCCAAGGGCTTCGACACGTTCTGCCCCCTCGGGCCGTGGATCGACACCGACCTGGACCCCGCCGACGTCCTGGTGGAGTGCGAGGTGAACGGCGTGACGGTGCAGAGCGCATCCACCGCGACGCTGATCCACTCCGTGCCCGCGCTCGTGGAGGCCGTGTCGGCGGTGATGACGCTGCTGCCCGGCGACGTGATCCTCACTGGCACCCCGGCCGGCGTCGGCCCGCTGGTCGCCGGCGACGAGGTCAGCGTCACGGTCGCCGGCCTGGGCACCCTGGTCAACAAAGTCCGCTGACCCCCCCGCCCGCCCCGCCGCACCCTCCCGGCCAACCCTCCGCGAAGTCAGACCCTCCGTGTCGCCCTGGAGGGTCTGACCTTGCGGGGCGGGGTGCGGGGTTCGGGCGGGTGCGGGGCTGCGGGGTGCGTGGGCGGTGGGTTCCCGTGGGGCGCCGGTAGGATCTGCCCACCATGTCTGAGCCCCTTGATGTCCTCGCGCCCGTCGACCTGCCCGCCCGCGCCAGCAACCCCGACGTCCGGGTCCGGTTCTGCCCGTCGCCGACGGGGAACCCGCACGTGGGCATGGTCCGCACCGCGCTGTTCAACTGGGCCTACGCCCGGCACACCGGTGGGACCTTCGTGTTCCGGATCGAGGACACCGACTCCGCGCGCGACACCGAGGAGTCCTACGAGCAGCTGCTGGCCGCCCTGACCTGGCTCGGCCTGGACTGGGACGAGGGCCCCGGCCTGGGCGGGGACTACGCGCCCTACCGGCAGTCGCAGCGCCTCGAGGTGTACGCCAACGCCGCACGCGACCTGCTGCCGCCGGACGCGCCTACGAGTGCTTCTGCACCCCCGAGGAGCTCGAGGTGCGCCGCGAGCAGGCCCGCAGGGAGGGCCGCACCCCCGGCTACGACGGCCACTGCCGCGACCTGCCGGCCGAGCAGGTCGAGGCCTACCGCGCCGAGGGCCGCACGCCCGCGCTGCGCTTCCGGATGCCCGGCACCGAGCTGACCTGGGACGACCTCGTCCGCGGCCCGGTGACGTTCGCCGCCGAGCACGTCCCGGACTTCGTGCTCGTCCGCGGCAACGGTGAGCCGCTGTACACGCTGGTCAACCCGGTCGACGACGCCCTGATGCGCATCACCCACGTCCTGCGCGGCGAGGACCTGCTCTCGAGCACCCCGCGCCAGATCGCCCTGTACGACGCGCTGGCGCAGATCGGCGTCTCCGACGGCACCACGCCGCGCTTCGGACACCTGCCCTACGTGATGGGCGAGGGCAACAAGAAGCTCTCCAAGCGCGACCCGCAGTCCAGCCTGAACCTGTACCGCGAGGAGGGGTTCCTCCCCGAGGGGCTGCTGAACTACCTGGCGCTGCTCGGCTGGTCGATGGGCGAGGACCGCGAGTTCTTCTCCAAGGAGCAGATGGCCGCCGCCTTCTCGCTGGACCGCGTCAGCGCCAACCCCGCGCGCTTCGACCTGAAGAAGTGCACCGCGATCAACGCCGACTGGATGCGCGCCCTGCCCACCGAGGAGCTGGCGCGCCGCGTGCAGCGGGTCCTGGTCGAGCGCGGCGTGATGCTCGACCCCGTGTCCCAGGAGGACGCCCGGACGTTGGCCGCGGCCATCCCGCTGGTCCAGGAGCGGATGGAGACCCTCGGCCAGGCCGTGGGGATGCTCGGGTTCCTGTTCGTCGACGAGGCCGACTTCGCCCCCGACGCCGACGACGCGGCCCGCATGCTCGGCCCGGACTCCGCTCCGGTGCTGGCCGCCGCCCGCGCCGCCCTCGCGGACCTCGAGGAGTGGACCGCACCGTCGATCGAGGCGGCCCTGCGGGCTGCCCTCATCGAGGGGCTCGGGCTCAAGCCGAAGGTGGCCTTCGGCTCCCTGCGGGTGGCCGTGACGGGCCGGCGCGTCTCGCCGCCGCTGTTCGAGTCGATCGAGCTCCTGGGCCGCGAGCGGACGCTGGCGCGGATCGACGGCGCGCTGGCCTGACCGCCGCCACCGCCGCGGCGTAGGTTGGCCCCGTGCCGCCCACGCTGTTCATGGAGGACCTCGACGACCGCCGCGTGCCGCTGTCCGTCGGGATGATCGCCCGCTGGCTGATGAAGGCCGGGCATGGAGTCCGACCCCGCCGATGTCTCCGCGGCGAGGGCCGTCGCCACCATCGAGGCGGCCCATGCTCCGGCCGCCGGATCCGGCCACCCCGCCGCCACCGTCCGCCGTGACGAGGTGTTCGCCCGGATCAGCGACGTCCTGCTCGCCGACGGGCTCACCGACGTGGAGCGGCGCGTCCGCATCCGGCGCTGGGTGCGCACGAGCGGGCAGCCGCTGGTCGTGGCCGTGGGCGGGTCCTCGGGCGTGGGCAAGTCGACGATCAGCCAGGAGGTCGCCGACCGCCTCGGGATCTCGGTCGTGATCAGCACCGACCAGGTCCGCGCTGTCATCCGCAGCGTGATCAACCCCGACCTGTTCCCGGCGCTGTCGCAGAGCTCGTTCTCCGCCGCCAAGATGCTCAAGAGCAACCTGACGGGCAACCGGCTGCTGTTCGCCTACGAGGAGCAGGCGCGGATCGTCCAGCACGGCACCGTGGCCCTCGCGCGGCGCTCGGTGAAGGAGGGCCAGCAGGTGATGATCAACGGGGTGCACATCGTCCCCGGCCTGCAGGCCGTCGAGCCGGAGTTCCCGATGTTCACCTACGTGCTCACCGTGGGCAGCGCCGAGGAGCACAAGGGCCGGTTCATCAAGCGCTTCCTCGAGGGCGACCGCAAGCCCACCGAGTACCTGCAGCGGATGGACGCCATCCGCGAGCTCGACGACTACATCGTGGAGCAGTGCCACCGCCACGGCGTCCAGGTGATCACCAGCACCACGTTCGACGGCACGGTCCTGGACCTGATGGACGCCGTCTGCCGCGACCTCGAGGCGCGCTTCGACACCTACCCGATCGTCCGCGGCTGACGTCAGGGCGGGGACCAAGTCCTCTGGTGGGATCCGGCGGGGCCATGATGTCGTCGGACGTGGATGGCGGTCCGCATCGCGGAGGTGGCACATGGGGCACCGGGTGGTGGGCGCTGTGCGCTGGCCTCTGCGCGCTGCTGCTGGTGACGTGGGTCGCGACCTCTGGCCCGAGTCCAGCAGGCCCCGGGCCCGCCATCAGGCTCGCGCCCGTGGCCGACGACCCCGACGGCTGGCCGGCGCCGTGCCGCCGTCCTGACCGCCCGTCCCCGCTCCTCCGAGTGGCGGCCGAGTGGCTGCGGCCTCCGAGCTGGAGCCCACGGGGATCGAGCTCGTGAACGCCCCCGGCGTGGAGTCGATGGTCGTGGATGGCACCGGGGCGGTGTGGATGCGCAGCCCCTGGCAGCTCACCAGGGTCGACCCCACGACGGGCGCCGCGCAGACCTGGGACGTCGCCGATGATGCGGTGTTCGCGACCCTGTGGTCCATCGAGCCCTCGTGGGGCGCCGGGGTCTGGCTGCTCGAGGCCGACCGCGCGCGGCTGTTCGATGGGCGGAGCTTCGTGCGCGACCTCATGGTCCCGGCCGAGTACCGCGGTGGCGAGGGCGCGGGATCAATGGCCTCGTCGAAGTCGGCGCCGAGGTGTGGGTCAGCAGCGTGGCCGGGGTGGCGCGCTCTGCGGGGGCGCATGGACCATGGTGGGCGACGACACGATCAACGGGGCCGCGATGCTCACCATCGACACCGAGGGCGCACGTGTGGTGCGTCGGGCAGGTCCTGCTCCCCGACGGCGAGCTGGCAGCAGGCGGTGATGCGGTTCGACGGTGGCGCGGTGGACCGCCATCGACGGCCCCGAGGCTCGCCGCCGTTGGCCGAGGAGCTCGTGGCCGACCCGACGGGGGGTGTGCTCGTCCGCTCCGGGCTCGACGTGCGCCGGTTCGACGGCTTGTCCTGGCGGGAGATGCAGCCCCTCTCCGTCCGCCCAGCGCCTGGGCGACCCGCTCTCCCTGGCCATGTCGGTCGCCGCCGGATGGGACGGTGTGGGTGGCCGGGCCCGAGGGCCTGGCCCGTGCGGATGCGTCGGGGGAGTGGCAGTCCGTCGCACGCGGTCGATGGCCCCTCGCTCGTCGGAATGGGCATCGTGGGCACCGAGGTTATGGTCGCGGACTCCTCCGGCCTGCTCCGGCTCGACGGTGATCGGATGCAGCCGCGTCTGGTCCGCACCGGACCGAGGTCTCGGCGCGCCTGTGGGTGGGCTGCTCGTCGTCTCCTCCGACGAGGTCTGGGCCACGGGGAGCCGGAGCATCCTGCAGTTCCTGGACGGGCGTGGCGACACGAGGCTGGCAGGGGCTGGGATGGCAGGGCGGCTCCCAGGCTGGAGTGGGGCTCGGACTCAGGCCTCGCCCTGGCCGCCGACGGAGCTGTGTGGGCCATCACGGACGGGGCGCTGGCCAGGTTCGCGGGGGAGCGATCCGACGGTCCTCCCGCGCGACCGCGCCGACGGGTGGCTCCTGGCCGGTCCCGACGCGGGCGTCTGGGCGGTGGAGGCGATCTGGCCCGGCTGGTCGCGGTGGTACGCGGGCGAGGACCCCGACGGGAGCAGCGTGAGCCTGGTGCGCGCCGACGGCACGCGGATCTCCGTCCCCCTCCCGGGCCCCCCATGGTCGCTGACCTCGCTGACCGCTGGCGTGGATGGCAGCATCTGGGTGACGATCTGCGAGGGCCAGCGCGCGGACTACTGCACCGTTCCGTCCCTGATGCGCTGGGACGGCGCAGTGGTCGCCCGTGCCCGCATCCGGGGGCGAGTCTACAGGGGTCGCGGTGGACCCGATGGGGCGTTCTGGGCGCTGCTCACCGCCGGGGTCTCCGGCCGACGAGAAGCCGGTGTCGCCCGGTACGCCGAGGGCACGTGGACGCAGTTCCCGGAGGCCGGCGAACCTGGAGTGGTCACGGCTGCCCCCGGGGGAGGCGTGTGCGGCGTGGACACGGCGGTCCCGGCGCTCGTCTGCATCGACCCTCGGGAGAGATCAGCCAGGGCGTCCGCTGGCGGTGCCCGGTGAGCGTCCACATCGGCCCCGATGGATCCCTCTGGGTCGAGGACTCCGGAGTCGTGGCTCGACTGCCCGGGACCCTGCCCGGCTGAGCCCCAGCCCGTTGTCCATTTTGGGCCCTTGGGCTGCGGCCGGTATAGTTTCCCCTGCCCTTGGGGTATGGGGTAATTGGCAGCCCGGCTGATTCTGGTTCAGCTAGTCTAGGTTCGAGTCCTGGTACCCCAGCTCGACGTTTCACCCCCGCCCATCCGGGTAGGATTGCGACGTTGCGCCGAGCAATCGGCACCGCAAAGCAGCACGGCCCCGTTGTGTAGTGGCCTAGCACGCCGCCCTCTCAAGGCGGTAGCGCGGGTTCGAATCCCGTCGGGGCTACGCGAACGTGAGGGACCTCTCCGGAGGTCCCTCACGTGTTTGTTGGGCCCGCGACGCGCACCCGCCGGGGCGCCTGAACGAGCGGATCAGGTCGCGTTGAAGAACTCGTCCGCCCGGTAGTTCCACAGGAGCAGCAGGACGATCACCGCAGTGCCGCCGGCGAGGACTGCCAGCAGGAACCCGCCATGGCCATTGAGCGCGAAGGCGACCCAGATCGAGGCGATGATGCGCACGGCCATGAGTGCAGTGACGGCCAGCCGGGCCAACGAGTTCCCGACCCACAGGCCGACGGCCACCAGCGCGGTGATGATGCCGAAGACGATCTCGGCGATGCCGTAGTTGGTGGCCGTCCCCTCGGAGATGTCGGCGTTGGCCAGTCCCGACGCGCTCGACAGCAGGAAGACGAAGCCGGCGGCCAATGACAGGAACGCGATCACGAAGGTGATGATCGCGATGAAGGTCACGCCGCCTGGGCGGCGGGGCTTGCCGTACCAGCTGCTCATCATGCTCCCAGGGTCTCAACGGGTCTGTGGAGCAAGGATGGCACCGGGCATCGGCCTGATGGGGGACGA
Organism: uncultured Actinomycetes bacterium; assembly: GCA_963729885.1. Lineage (GTDB taxonomy): Bacteria > Actinomycetota > Actinomycetes > S36-B12 > CAIYMF01 > Prado023. Next base: position 119,552 of record CAVSQK010000047.1, on the reverse strand, counting down.
CGCATCGGGTCGGTGGCGGGTGGTCGGCGGCGGCGGCCCGTCACTCCCGGCGCAGGGCCTCGGTGAGCCTCGCGGCCGTGGCCAGGACGGCGTGGCTGTGCAGGCGCCCCGGGACCCGACCCATCCGGTCCAGTGGCCCGGACACGGACACCGCGGCCACCACCTTGTTCGAGGGTCCGCGCACCGGGGCGCTGACCGATGCCACCCCCTGCTCGCGCTCGGCCACGCTCTGCGCCCAGCCACGCCGCCGGACCCCGGCCAGCGTCGCGGCGGTGAACGTGGAGTCGCGCAGGCCGACGTGGATCCGGTCGGGGTCCTCCCACGCCAGGAGCACCTGGGCGGCGGACCCGGCATGCATGGTCAGCACCGCACCCACCGGCACCGTGTCGCGCAGGCCGGTCAGTCGTTCGGCCGCGGCCACGCAGATGCGGCGATCGCCCTGGCGACGGTAGAGCTGCGCGCTCTCCCCGGTGGTCTCGCGCAGGTGTGCCAGCGCCGGACCGGCTGCGGCGATGAGGCGGTCCTCACCCGCGGCCGCGGCCAGCTCGGGCAGCCGGGGTCCGAGGACGAACCGCCCGCTCATGTCGCGGGCGATCAGACGATGGTGCTCGAGTGCCGTTGCGAGGCGGTGCGCGGTCGGCCGGGCGAGGCCCGTTGCGGCGACGAGCCCGGCCAGGGAGAGCGGCCCACCCTCCAGGGCGTCGAGCAACATGGAGGCCTTGTCGATGACCCCAACCCCGCTGGCGTATGATTCGTCCATAGGTTGATATTGCCGTTTCAACATGTGAGACGTCAACTGGCGAGGAAGCGGAGGTCGTGATGGGTCAGACACTGGCCGAGAAGGTGTGGGACGCGCATGTGGTGCGCAGCGCCCCTGGTGAGCCCGACCTGCTCTACATCGACCTGCACCTGATCCACGAGGTCACCAGTCCCCAGGCGTTCGACGGGCTGCGCGCAGCTGGGCGCCCGGTGCGCCGCCCGGACCTGACGCTGGCCACGGAGGACCACAACGTCCCGACGATCGACATCGACAAGCCGATCGCCGACCCGATCTCACGCGCGCAGGTCGACGCCCTGCGGGCCAACGCCGCGGAGTTCGGCGTGCCGATCTACTCCCTGGGCAGCGCGGAGCAGGGGATCGTCCACGTGGTCGGTCCGCAGCTGGGCCTGACCCAGCCGGGCATGACGATCGTCTGCGGCGACTCGCACACCTCCACCCACGGTGCGTTCGGCGCGCTGGCGTTCGGGATCGGCACCTCCGAGGTCGAGCACGTGCTGGCCACGCAGACGCTGCCCCTCAAGCCGTTCAAGACGATGGCGATCACCGTCGAGGGCGCACTGCCCGAGGGCGTCACCGCCAAGGACCTGATCCTGGCGGTCATCGCCCGGATCGGCACCGGCGGCGGCCAGGGCTACGTGCTGGAGTACCGGGGCGAGGCGATCCGGGACCTGAGCATGGAAGCCCGGATGACGATCTGCAACATGTCGATCGAGGCCGGCGCGCGCGCCGGCATGATCGCCCCGGACGAGACAACGTTCGCCTACATCGAGGGCCGCCCGAAGGCGCCGGAGGGCAAGGACTGGGCCGATGCCGTCGCCTACTGGCGGACGCTGACCACCGACGACGACGCGCAGTTCGACGCCGAGGTGGTCATCGACGCCAGCGAGCTGAGCCCGTTCGTCACGTGGGGGACGAACCCCGGCCAGGGCGTGCCGCTCTCGGCAACCGTGCCCGCACCCGAGGACTTCGCCGATCCCTCCGACCAGGCCGCTGCGCGCAAGGCGCTGGAGTACATGGGCCTGACGGCCGGGCACCCCGATGCGCGAGATCGCGGTCGACACCGTGTTCCTCGGCTCCTGCACCAACGGGCGGATCGAGGACCTGCGGGCCGCCGCCGAGATCCTGCGGGGCCGGTCGCGTCGCCGACGGCGTGCGGATGCTGGTCGTTCCCGGCTCGGTGCGCGTCCGCCTCGCTGCCATGGCCGAGGGCCTCGACACGGTCTTCACCGACGCCGGCGCCGAGTGGCGCGAGGCGGGCTGCTCGATGTGCCTGGGCATGAACCCCGACACCCTGGCGCCCCAGGAGCGCAGCGCGTCCACGTCCAACCGCAACTTCGAGGGCCGGCAGGGTCCCGGTGGGCGCACCCACCTGGTGTCCCCGCAGGTCGCCGCCGCCACGGCCGTGCGCGGCACCCTCAGCTCCCCGGCCGACCTGGCCTAGAGAGGACACCCATGGAGTAGTTCACCGTCCACGACCGGCACGGCCTTCCCGCTGCGCGCCAGCAACGTCGACACCGACCAGATCATCCCCGCCAAGTACCTCAAGCGGATCACCCGCCACGGGTACGAGGACGCGCTGTTCGCGGCGTGGCGCAGCGACCCCGACTTCGTCCTGAACGACCCGGCGCGGGCCGGGGCCACGATCCTGGTCGCGGGTCCGGACTTCGGCACGGGATCCTCGCGCGAGCACGCCGTCTGGGCGCTGCAGGACTACGGATTCAAGGTCGTGATCTCCTCGCGGTTCGCCGACATCTTCCGCGGCAACTCCGGCAAGGGCGGGCTGCTCACGGCGATCGTCGACCAGGCTGTCGTCGACGCGCTCTGGGCGGCGACCGAGGCCGACCCCGACGGTCCCCGTCACCGTGGACCTCGAGGCGAGGACGGTGGCCTTCGGCGGATGTCGTCGCGCCGTTCGAGATCGACGACTACGTGCGCTGGCGGCTGCTCGAGGGACTCGACGACATCGGGATCACCCTGCAAAGTGCTGACCTGATCGCCAGATTTCGAGCGTGCCCGTCCGGCATTCGCCCCCCGTACCGCCTAGCGTGTGCCCCGAGTGCGGGAGTACTCTGCGCCTCGGACATGATGCACATTCACCGGTGACCGCCGGTGCGATCCGCGAAGGAAGTCTCCAATGAACAAGGCTGAGCTCATTGACGTCGTTGCCTCGCGCATCGACGCCAGCAAGAAGGACGCGTCGGAAGCCGTCCAGGCCGTCATCGATGCCATCACCGAGATCGTGGCCAAGGGCCAGAAGGTCTCCATCAGCGGCTTCGGCGTGTTCGAGCGCGCCGAGCGCGCCGCACGCACCTACCGGGCGCCGTCCACCGGCGAGGCGATCCGCAAGGTGCCACCGCCGTCCCGCGCTTCCGCCCCGGTGGCGAGTTCAAGGCCACGGTGAGCAGCGAGAAGCCGGCAGCGGCAGCCAAGAAGGCGGCCGCCAAGGCGACCGCCCCGGCGAAGGCGGCCGCGACCGCTGCGACGGCAGCGGCCACCAAGGCCACCGCTCCGGCGAAGGCGGCCGCGAAGAAGGCCACGGCGCCCGCGAAGGCTGCGGCCACGAAGGCGCACCGCTCCGGCCAAGAAGGCCGCGACGAAGGCCACCGCGCCCGCTGCAGCAGGCCCCGGCTGCGAAGAAGGCCCCGGCCAAGAAGGCCCCGGCCGCGAAGAAGGCCCCGGCCAAGAAGGCGCCCGCCGCGAAGAAGGCCCCGGCCAAGAAGGCCGCCCGCCGGCGGCCCCGGCCGCGGAGGCCACGCCCGCCGCCGAGTAGGACCACCGGCGTCGTAGCGCCCTCGCGCCCGGTCGGACCATCCGGCCGGGCGCGAGGGCGTTCTGTCGCCCCGGACCACGGAGGGACGAGCGGTTCGGGACTCACCGTTCCGGGCCATACAGTCGGGTGCATGCCCACGGCGGTGACGCTCTCGCGCCTGACCGTCTCGTTCGGCGCCCGCGAGCTCTTCCGCGACCTCGACGCCGTGATCGGCCCGGACGAGGTGGTCGGGCTGGTCGGCCCGAACGGATGCGGCAAGACCACGTTGCTGCGCACCATCGCCGGGCTGCACGCCCCCGACTCCGGCACCGTCACATGGAGCCCGGCGGGGGCGCGCATCGGGTACCTGCCCCAGGAGCGCAGCCACCCCGGCACGGTGGGTGCGCACCTGGCCCGGCTCACCGGCGTCCAGGACGCCGATGACCGGATGCAGCGTGCCGCCGACGGGCTGGAGCAGGGCGCCCCCGGGGCGGACGCGGACTACTCCGCGGCGTTGGATGACTGGCTGGCCCTCGGGGGTCCGGACCTCGACGCCCGACTCGCGGCCACCATCGCCGAGGTGGCGCCCGGGCTCCCGCTCGACCACCCCATGCAGGGCCTGTCCGGTGGGCAGTCGGCGCGCGTCGGGCTCGCGGGCCTGCTGCTCTCCCGGTTCGACGCCTACCTGCTCGACGAGCCCACGAACGACCTCGACCTCGACGGCCTCGAGCTGCTGGAGCAGTTCCTGGCCGGGGTGCGCGGACCGGTCGTCCTCGTCAGCCACGACCGGGAGTTCCTCGCGCGGCGGATCACCCGGGTGCTGGACTTCGACCCCGCGCTGGAGGTCGTCGGTGACTACCGCGGCGGGTTCGACGCCTACGTCGCCGAGCGGCTGCGCGCCCGGGGGCGGGCCCAGGCGGACTTCGACGCCGTGGCCGCCACCCGCGAGGACCTGCTGGCGCAGATGCGTGCCGCCCGGGCGACGTCGGACCGTGGTGCCAAGGTCGCCCGGGCCAAGCACCGGGCCGGGAGCATCGACAAGATGCTGCGCGACGCCATGATCGACGGCGCGACTGCGGGGGCCTCCTCCGCGGGCAGGATCCAGCGCCAGATCGAGCGGTTGCCCGATGTGGTCGAGCCCCGCCGCGAGTGGCAGCTGCGCTTCCGGGTGGCCGACGTCGGGCGCTCGGGCGACGTCGTGGCGACGTTGCGCGGCGCGACCGCCGTACGTGGCAGCTTCCGGATGGGCCCGGTCGACCTGCAGGTCGACCGCGGCGACTGCGTGGTGATCACGGGCGCGAACGGGTCGGGGAAGTCGACGTTGCTGGGGATGCTGCTCGGTGACGTCCCGCTGGAGTCCGGCGACCGCAGCCTGGGTGCCCGGGTGGTCGTCGGCCGGGTCGACCAGTCACGGATCCCCGAGGATCCCGGCGCCACCCTGTGGGACCTGGTGGCCCGCGAGCTGCCGGGGATGCCCGAGTCGGACGTGCGCGCGCTCCTGGCGAAGTTCGGCCTGGGTGCCGACCGGCTCGACGTCGCCGCCGGCCTGCTGTCGCCGGGGGAGCGGACTCGCGCCGGGCTGGCCGTCATCGGGTCGCGGGGTGCGAACGTCCTGGTGATGGACGAGCCGACCAACCACCTGGACCTGCCGGCCATCGAGCAGGTGGAGGCCGCCCTCGACCAGTTCGACGGCACGATCCTGCTCGTCAGCCACGACCGTCGACTCATCGCCCACGTCGCCGAACGGGGCGGCGACGTGCGCCGCCTGGTCGTGCGTGGGGGCCGGGTCACCGAGCTCCGCTGATCCGGCACCCGGGCACCCGTCCGGTATACGGTGGCGGCCTGCGACGGGTCGGCGAGAGGTGGATGTGGGCACCAGGACGCTCTTCATGAACCTCGGCGTCTCCTACCGGGTGGCTGAGGTCCTGCTCTGGCCGCCCATCATGGCCATGACCAGGCGTGACTGGCGCGGTGCGGAGAACCTGGGCAGGCACGGCGAGGGCATCGTCGTCGCGCCCAACCACATCTCGTTCCTCGATCCGCTGATCATCGCCCACTTCCTGCACGACAACGGCCGGCCCCCCCGGTTCATGGGCAAGCAGTCGGTGTTCGAGATCCCGATCGCCGGGCAGCTGATCCGCGGGGCAGGTCAGATCCCGGTCACGCGGGACAAGGACCCCCACAAGGCCCTGGCCGCGGCCGTGGCGGCGGTCAGGAAGGGCGAGTGCCTGGTCATGTATCCCGAGGGCACGATCACCCGCGACCCCGGCACGTGGCCGATGTCGGGCAAGACCGGGGCGCTTCGGGTGGCGCTGGAGACCGGGGCCCCGCTCATCCCCGTCGCGCAGTGGGGGGCCAACAAGATCATGCCGCCGTACACCACCCAGATGAACGTCGTGCCCCCGAAGACGATGCAGGTCACGGCGGGGGCCCCGCTCGACATCGACGACCTGCGCGGGCGGCGCATCACCAAGGCCCTCCTGGAGGAGGGCACCGACCGGCTGATGGATGCCATCACCGGGCTGTTGGAGGAGATCCGCGGGCAGAGGGCCCCGGCACAACGACTTGATTGGGCGGCCGAGCAGAAGCAGCGCGCCGCACATCAGACCAAGGAGGAGAACTGATGGCTCGCGTAGCGGTGATGGGTGCAGGGTCCTGGGGGACCGGGTTCGGGATGGTGCTCTGCGACGCGGGGGGTGATGTGGTGATGTGGGCCCGCGAGCCCGAGGTCGAGGAGTCGATCAACACCACGCACACCAACGAGATGTTCCACCCCGGGATCGCCCTGCCCGAGCAGATGCGGGCCACCGGTGACCCCGCGGAGGCCCTGGCCGGCGCGTCCCTGGTGATCCTGGCCATCCCGGCCCAGACCCTGGCGATGAACCTGCAGGCCTGGCGCGACCTGATGGAGCCCGACGCCGTGGTCGTGTCGCTGATGAAGGGCATCGAGCTGGGCACCATGCGCCGCATGAGCCAGGTCATCTCCGAGGACGGTGGCATCCCGCCGGAGCGGGTGGCCGTCGTGTCCGGCCCGAACCTCGCGCGTGAGATCGCCCAGCGCGCACCTGCGGCCACCACGGTCGCCTGCCCGGACGAGGCCTCGGCGCGCCGCCTGCAGGACGCGTGCACGACCAACTACTTCCGGCCCTACTGGACCACCGACGTCGTGGGCGCCGAGATCGGCGGCTCGGTGAAGAACGTCATCGCGCTGGCCAACGGCATGGCTGTCGGGCTGGGGTACGGGGCCAACTCCCAGGCCTCGCTGATCACCCGCGGGCTCGCGGAGATGTCGCGCCTGGGGGTCGCCCTCGGGGCCAACCCGATGACGTTCCTGGGCCTGGCCGGCATGGGCGACCTCATCGCCACCTGCTCCTCGCCATTGTCGCGCAACCGCACGTTCGGCGAGAACCTCGGCAAGGGCCTGACGGTCGACGAGACCATCGCCGTGACGAAGCAGACGTGCGAGGGCGTGAAGTCCTGCCTGCCGATCCTCGAGCTCGGCCACTCGCACGGCGTCGAGATGCCCATCACCGAGCAGGTCGTGCAGGTGGTGCACCACGGGATGCCCGCCGCCGACATGCTCGGCGCGCTGATGGGTCGCGTGACGAAGCCGGAGATGGGCGCGGAGTAGGTAGCCTTCGGCGCGTGAGAACCCGACGCGCCCTCGCCGCCCTGGTCCTGTCCCTGTCGGTCGCTGTCGCAGCCGTCGCCCCGGCTGCTGCCGAGGACCCGGTCCCGACGCCGGCGGGGCCGGTCGACGGTGTCGCCGCCGGCGTCCGCGGCGCGGACATCTCCTGGCCCAACTGCCCCAAGGGGATGGGGGTTCCCGGACGGCGCACCCAGGGCCTGCCCCTGCCGACCGCCAGGGCGCAGTTCTTCGTGATCGGGCTGACCAACGGCCGGGCGTTCACCCGCAACCCCTGCCTGGCCCAGCACCTGGAGGTCGCTGCCCAGCGTGGGGTGCCACGCGTCGGCCTACACGATGCTCAGCTACCCCAACGCCGCCGAGCGCGCGGCGCACGGGGCGTCGGGTCCCTTCGGCACGGCCACCTACGCCGATCGGATCGCCAACGTCGGCTACGCGCAGGCGGCCTTCGCCCTGGACACGATGGCCGCCGCGCAGTTCGCGTCGCCGTTCGTCTGGATCGACGTGGAGCCGCGCGCCGAGCGGCGGTGGTCGCGGACGGCCGCCAACAACCAGGCCCTCATCCGCGGCGCCCTGCGTGCGGCCGCCGACCGCGGCATCGGCGCGGGCATCTACACCTACGCCCTGGCCTGGCGGCAGATCACCGGCGGGATGGTCCTGGACGTGCCCCTGTGGGCGCCGGGCCACTCACGGGCCCGCACGTTCTCCGGCACGGATGAGCCAGACCGCCCGACTCCTGCTCCCGCGTCGGCTTCACCGGCGGCCCGCTGGTGATGACCCAGTGGGTGTGGCGCAACCGGGACCACAACGTGACCTGCCCCGCGATCGAGTCGGTCACGACCCCGATGTGGGTCCGCATGGGGCGTGCCGGCGGCGTAGGAAGAAGTTCAGTTCGAGCCGGCTCGGTGCGGAAGAACATGCGCATGATAGCGCATCGAGCGGAAGAAGATTCGGCCAAATCGGGACATGTGCCGTATGATTGACGGATGGATCTCGCGTTCTACGGTGCCGTCTTCGTCACCCTGCTGGTCATCATCGACCCGCCGGGGATCGTCCCCATCTTCCTGGGGCTGACCCGTGAGCGCACCCGGCCCGAGGTCTCCCGGCTGGCGCGCACGGCGGTCCTGACCTCGTTCGCGGTGATCACCGGCTTCGCGATCCTCGGCGACAAGGTGCTGTCCTACCTGCACATCTCGCTGCCGGCCATGCAGGGCGCCGGCGGGCTGCTCCTGCTGCTGGTGGCCCTCGAGCTGCTGATGGGCAAGGAGGCCGAGCCCGAGGCGCACACCGACGTGAGCATCGCGCTGGTCCCGCTGGGCGTCCCGCTGCTCGCCGGGCCGGGGGCCATCGTGGCCACGATCCTGTTCGCCCGGGATGCCAGCACGGCCCCCGAGCTGGCCGCCCTGGCCGGTGCCATCGTCGCGGTGCATGCGGTGCTGTGGGCCTCGATGCGCTACTCGACGGTCGTCTCGCGCGTCATGGGCAAGGGCGGCATCACCATCCTCACCCGGATCTCCGGGCTGCTGCTGGCGGCCATCGCGGTCCAGCTGGTGGCCGACGCGGTCCTCGGCTTCGTCGCCGCCGGCTGATCCGGGTCAGGCGCTGGGCGCGACCACCGAGTCCAGCGCAGCGGCGAGGTCGGACCACAGGTCCTCGACGTCCTCGATGCCGACCGACAGCCGCAGCAGCCCGTCGGGCACATCGGGGCTCTCCTCGGGCCACCGGCGGCGGCGCTCGAGGGTCGACTCGACACCGCCGAGGCTGGTGGCGTGCACCCACAGGTGCGTGGCATCGGCCACCGCCTCCGCGGCGTCCGCGCCCCCCTGCAGCTCGAGGCTGATGATGGCGCCGAAGGCCGTCATCTGCCGGGCGGCGAGCGTCGTGCCCGGGATCCTCGGGCAGGCTCAGGTGGCGCACCCGCGTCACGGCCGGGTGGTCGGCGCACCGGCGGGCGATGTCGGCCGCGTTGGCGCACGCGCGCTCCCAGCGCAGCGGGAAGGTGCGCAGGCCGCGCAGGGCGATCCACGCCTCCATCGGACCCGGGGATGCCGCCGCCGAGGACCCGGTTGCGCGTGATCCGCTCGACCAGGTCCGGGTCGCGGGCCACCACCGCCCCCAGCAGCACGTCGGAGTGCCCGGCCAGGTACTTCGTGGCGCTGTGCACGACGACGTCGGCCCCGAGGTCCAGCGGCTTCTGCCCCAGGGGGGTGGCGAACGTCGAGTCCACCACCACCAGGGCGCCCGCCGAGTGCGCGGCGGCGACGACGGCCGCGATGTCCACGACCTCGAGCGTGGGGTTCGTGGGCGTCTCCAGCCAGACCATGGCCGCCCCGGCCACGGCCCCGACCAGATCGTCGGTGCGCGCCGAGACCTCGCGCAGGCGGATCCGGCCCGACTCGTCCCACCGGGCCAGCTGCGTGCGCGTGCCGCTGTACGCGACCGACTGGGAGACCACGACGCCGCCCACCGGCACCAGGTCGGCCACGGCGGTGATCGCGGCCATGCCGCTCGCGAAGCTGATCGCGCGGCAGCCGGGGCCCTCCAGGGCAGCCAGCACCTCCTCCAGGGCGGTCCACGTCGGGTTGCCGACGCGTGCGTAGGAGACCGGACCACCCGCGGCGAAGGTCGAGCTGAACACGGCCGGGGCGTTCATCGGCGCCCCCGGGTCGCGGGCGGGACGACCCGCGGCGACGGCGATGCTGGCGGCCGACAGCCCCGCGGGCAGGTGGTCCGGGTCAGCGCTGCGGTCATCGTCGGCCATGCCGCCGCAGCCTACCGGCTGGCGCGCACTAGGGTCGGGGACGTGGATGACCAGCGGCGGATCCGGGTGGCAGTGGTCTTCGGCGGGCGCAGCAGCGAGCACGCGATCTCCTGCATCAGTGCCGGCAGCGTCCTGTCGGCGATCGACCGCAGCGCCTACGACGTGGTCCCCATCGGGATCACCCCGGAGGGCCGGTGGGTGGTCGAGCGCGACGAGCCCGAGCGGCTGCGGATCACCGACGGCCGGCTGCCGGCCGTGGACGCGAGCGGGTCGCACGTGGTGCTCCCCGGCGACCCCACCCACGGGGGGATCGACGTGCGGCCCGCCGATGCGGCCGTCGGGCTCCTGCACGACGTCGACGTCGTCTTCCCGGTCCTGCACGGGCCGTGGGGCGAGGACGGGACGATCCAGGGCCTGCTCGAGCTCGCCGGGATCCCGTACGTGGGCTCGGGGGTCTTCGCGTCCGCGGCGGCGATGGACAAGGGCCACATGAAGGCCGTCCTGCTCGCTGCCGGGCTCGAGGTCGGGCCCTACGAGCTGGTGACGGCCTCCCAGTGGCGCACCGATCCGAACGCCGTCCTCGACCGGCTCGTGCCCCTCGGGATGCCGGTGTTCGTCAAGCCGGCCCGCGCCGGCTCCAGCGTGGGCATCACCCGGGTGACCGACCCGGCCGAGCTGCCCGCGGCGATCGAGGCGGCCCGGGCCCACGACCCCCGGGTGATCGTCGAGGCCGGGTTCCTCGGCGTCCGGGAGATCGAGTGCGGCGTCCTGGACTCGGCCGAGGGGCCGACGGCCAGCGTGTGCGCGGAGATCGTGGTCCGCCCCGGGACACGACTTCTACGACTTCGAGGCCAAGTACCTCGAGGACGCCGTCGACCTGATCGTCCCCGCCGACCTGCCGGCCGAGGTGGAGGCGCTCGGTCCGGGCGCAGGCGGTCCGGGCGTTCGAGGCGCTCACCTGCGAGGGCCTGGCCCGCGTGGACTTCTTCGTGACCCCGGAGGGCCGGGCGATCGTCAACGAGGTCAACACGATGCCCGGGTTCACCTCGATCTCGATGTTCCCGCGGATGTGGCAGGCCTCGGGGATGACCTACCCGCAGCTCGTCGACCACCTGATCGCCGACGCCCTGCGCCGCGGCACCGGCCTGCGCTAGAGCGGGCCGTCCCCGCCGGCGGCGGGATCCGCATCCTTGCACCAGTTGCGGTGGTAAGGCCCCCAGCCCACAGGCGCCGACGAGAACCTCGCACCAGTAGTGGCGCTACCCGCCGCGGCACGTCGACCAGGATCCACCGGATCTGGTGCGAGGTTGGCAGGAGGCGGCGCGGACCGGCGCCCTTTCCACCGGAAGTGGTGCGAGGTTCGGTCGCAGCCGGCGAGAGACCGGCTCGGGACTCGTCTGGCGGATCGGAGCCGAGCCCGCACCCGCGCAGTGACGCGGGCGCCGAGGGCGTCCCCGGCAGGCGAGGGCCCATGGCGCGGTGGAAGCATCGCAGGCATGAGCGAACCCCAGATCTCCGGCCACGGCGGGCACCACATCCTCGCCGCCGCGCGGGCCCACGGTGCCACCACGCTGTTCACCCTCTCGGGGGCGCACATCTTCCCGCTGTACGACGCCGCGGTCGGGGGCAAGCAGGGGTTCGACGCCGCACCGGATCGCCGGTCCGCCGAGCGCGACGGGGCCGTGCGGCTGCTCGACGTCCGCCACGAGGCGACCGCCGTCTTCGCCGCCGAGGCCACCGGCCGGCTGGACCGGACGCCCGGGTTCGCGGCGGTCACCGCCGGCCCGGGCGTGACCAACGCGGTGTCGGCGCTGGCGACCGGGCTGTTCAACGGGGCCCCGATGGTCGTGGTCGGTGGGCGGGCACCGGAGGCGCGCTGGGGCTCCGGCTCGCTGCAGGAGTTCGACCACCCGGCCCTGCTCGGTCCGGTCACCAAGGCCGCGTGGACGCTGAAGGACCCGGCGACGATCGGGGCGCGCGCCGCCGAGGCGTTCCGGCTGGCGCTGACCCCGCACCGCGGGCCGGTGTTCCTCGACGTGCCGATGGACCTGTTCTACTTCGGGGCCACGGCACCCGCGCCCGGACGCCGGTCGCGCCCGCGGTGAAGACGCCGGATCCCGGCGCCCTCGACCGTGCCGCCGAGGTGCTGGCCGCCGCCCGCACCCCCGTGGTCGTGCTCTCCAGCGACGTGTGGTCGGGCCACGCCGAGCAGGAGGCCGTGGACCTCGTCACGCAGTTCGACCTGCCCATGATCCTCACCGGGCTGGGTCGGGGGCTGCTCCCCCCGGGCCATCCGAGCCTGGTGACGCGTGCCCGGTCCGCGGCCTTCAAGGGCGCGGACGTGGTGGTCGTCGTCGGCGCCCCCCTGGACTTCCGCCTCGGCTACGGCATCTTCGGCAACCCGTCGTCGCCGGCCAAGGTCATCCACCTGACCGACTCCTCCGACCACCGCCGGCCGGGCACGGTGGAGGTGGCCGTCCGCGGGGACCTGCCGCTGGTGCTGCGCGGGCTGTCCGACCGGCTGGCGCCCACCGGCACGTCCGCCGCCCCCGAGTGGGCGGAGGGGCTGCGGGCTGCCGACCGTGCCGCCCGTGAGCGGGACGGGGCCCTGCTGGCCAGCACGGCGGACCCGATCCACCCCGCGCGCATCTACGGCGAGCTGCTGCCCCGGCTGGCCGACGACGCGGTCACCATCGGCGACGGCGGCGACTTCGTGTCCTTCGCCGGCAAGTACATCGAGCCCGCGCACCCGGGCTGCTGGCTGGACCCGGGCCCGTTCGGCTGCCTGGGCACCGGTCTGGGCTACGCGATCGGCGCCCGTGTGGCCCGCCCGGGGGCGCAGGTGACCCTGCTGCTGGGCGACGGGGCTGCCGGGTTCTCCCTGATGGACGTCGACACGCTGGTCCGCCACGACCTGCCGGTGGTGATGGTCATGGGCAACAACTCCGGGTGGGGCCTCGAGCGGGGACCCATGCAGATGCTGCACGGCTACGGCGTGGCCACCGAGCTTGCCCCGGCCACCAGGTACGACGAGGTCGTGCGCGCGCTCGGCGGGGCGGGGGAGATGGTCACCGACCCGGAGCAGATCGGCCCGGCGCTGGATCGCGCCTACGCCTCGGGCGTGCCCTACCTGGTCAACGTCATCACCGACCCGACGGCGATGTACCCGCGCACCACGACGGGGATCTGAGCCGCCGCACGTCAGTGGGAGCCCCCGGGCGGGACCTCCGGCCCGCCGGCCGCTCACCCCACTGCGGGCAGGGTGGCCGCGATGGTCGGGGCGAGGTCGGCGGCCACCGACGGCGCGGGCCCCTGCTCGGTGGGCACGGTGATCTCCACGTTCGCGGTGCGGCCCACCGACGTCAGCCGCCAGCCGCCGGTCAGCTCCTGGGCGAGCCAGTCGATGCCGTCGACCGTGACCAGGGTCGGATCGGCGCCCGCGCCGGTCGGGTCGGGGACGCCGCAGCGCACCCCGACCGGCGGGTCCCCGTAGGCCGCTGTCAGGTCCGACTGGGGCGTGACCTCCCGGCGCTCGCCCACCGTCGCCAGCTCCGTGGGCAGGGCGGCGGTGAACGCCGCGCAGGCCGTCGCGACCGCCGGCTCCGGGCTGGCCGGGACCGGGACCTCGACGGGCCGGGCGCATGCGGCCATCAGGCCGCCGGCTGAGGCCCAGCGCCGCCAGGAGTGCGGCGGGAGGTCGCCTCAGAGGTTGACCACGGGGCACGTCAGGGTCCGGGTGATGCCCGGGACCTTCTGGATGCTGGCGACCACGAGCCGCCCGAGGTCGTCGATCGATCCGGCCTGCGCCTGGACGATGACGTCGTAGGGTCCGGTCACGTCGTGGGCCACGGTGACGCCGTCGATGGCGCCGATCTCTGCGACCACCGACGGGGCCTTGCCCACCTCGGTCTGGATCAGGATGTAGGCGTGCACCACGATGCTGGCCTTCCGTCGGGGCCACCCGGGTGCCGGGCGGCGCTGTGGTCAGACTAGCGTGCGCACTCGACGCAGTGACGAGAGTGGAGGACCGATGAGTGGTGCCGGCGAACTGATCAGTGATGTGGGGGAGTTCGGCCTGATCACGCGGATCGACGCCGCCCTCGATGGCCACTCCGCCGCGGGGGTCCATGTGGGGATCGGCGATGACGCGGCGGTGGTCGGGGTCAGCGGCGGTCGGATCGTGGTCTCCACCGACATGCTCGTCGAGGGTCGGCACTTCCGCCGCGACTGGTCGACCGCTGCCGACATCGGCGCCAAGGCCGCGGCGCAGAACCTGATCGACGTGGCGGTCATGGGTGCGCGGACGACCACGCTGGTCGTCGCCCTCGGGCTGCCCGCGGACCTCCCGGTCGACTGGGTGACCGACTTCTACGCGGGCGTGCGGGCCGAGGCCGAGGCCCAGGGCGCCGCCATCGTGGGCGGGGACCTGGTGCGCAGCGACCGCGTGGTCATCTCCGTGACGGCCATCGGGGAGATGGTCGGCCCGGACCCGGTCCTGCGGTCGGGCGCCGAGCCGGGCGATGTCGTGGCGGTCGCGGGCCGGCTGGGCTGGGCGGCAGCGGGCCTGTCGATCCTGTCCCGCGGGTTCCGCACGCCGCGGGCCCTGGTCGACGCCCACCGGCGCCCCGAGCCGCCCTACGCGCAGGCCGCTGCGGCCGCGGCCGGCGGCGCGACGTCGATGATGGACGTCAGCGACGGGCTGGTGGCCGACCTGGGCCACATCGCCCGGGCCTCCGCAGGTGGCCATCGAGATCGACCCGTCCCTGCTCGAGGTGGCCGAGCCGGTGGCCTCCGCGGCGGCGGCCTTCAACGCGGACCCACTCGTGTGGGTCCTGACCGGGGGCGAGGACCACGCGGTCGCGGCGACATTCCCGGCCGATGCCACGCTGCCCGCGGGGTTCACCGCGATCGGCGTGGTCCGCGACGTCGCGGACGTCGAGCTGCTCGAGGCCCCCGGCGTCACCGTCGGCGGTCGGGTCCCGCGCGGTGCCGGCGGCCACGACCACTTCGCAGGCTAGCCCCGCCACACCGGCCGGGGCCCGCACATGACAGGGCCCCGGTCCCGCAAGGGGATCCGGGGCCCGGAAGCAGCCTGTCTCAGGCGCGCGCGACCTTGCCGGCCTTCAGGCACGAGGCGCACACCTTGACCCGCTTCGGCGTTCCGCCCACAACGGTGCGCACCGACTGGATGTTCGGGTTCCAGCGACGCTTGGTCCGCCGGTGGGAGTGCGAGATGCTGTGGCCGAAACCGGGGCCCTTGCCGCAGACGTCGCAGTTGGCAGCCATAGTCGTACTCCAGTTCCGATGGGGGCAGGCCGAGCACGGCCCGAGTGATACGGCGACAAGGATATCCGAATCGGCGAGCAGCACCCAAATCGCGCCGCGCGACCGTGCTCGGTGCGCGCCCCGCGCGGGGTCCGGCCACTACCCTTGGCCGGAGTCGACAGGAGGGCTATGCGCACGATCCTTGACGCCGAGGCGCTGACCGGGTGGGCGGCGCTGGCGCTGGACGGGATGAAGACCCACCGTCGCGCCATCGACGCCCTCAACGTCTTCCCGGTCCCCGACGGTGACACCGGGACCAACATGTACCTCACCCTCGAGGCCGGGGTCGCGGCCATGATGGCCATCGAAGGAGACGTCCCCGAGCCGGGCAACGCCCGCCTGGCGGCGCTGGCCCGCGGCATGCTCCTCGGTGCGCGCGGCAACTCCGGGGTGATCATGTCCGAGCTCCTGCGCGGGGTGGCTGCGACCCGGGCAGCGGACCTGACCCGGCCCATGGACGGCGCGTGGCTGGCCGACGCCCTGACACGGGCCTCCTCGGCCGCCTTCGGCGCCGTGTCGAACCCCAAGGAGGGCACCGTCCTGACGGTCGCCCGGGCGGCTGCGACGGCCGCCACCGAGATCGCCGCGGAGACCGACGGCGACCTGCAGGAGGTGACCCGCGCCGCCGCGGAGGCCGCGCGGACGGCCCTGGCCGGGACGACCGCCCAGCTCGAGGCGCTGCGACGCGCGGGCGTGGTCGATGCCGGCGGTCGTGGCTACGTGGTGCTCACCGACGCCCTCCTGGAGATCGTCACCGGCGTGCACAGCGAGCTGCCGGAGTTCCCCCGCCTGGCTCCGGAGCCGGACTCCCTGGCTGACCCCGAGCACATGCTCCACGGCTATGGCGGCCCCGCGTACGAGGTGATGTACCTGCTGGACGCACCGGACGAGGCCATCCCCGGGTTCAAGGCGCGGCTCGCGGGGCTCGGCGACTCGCTGGTCGTGGTCGGCGGTGACTCGCTGTGGAACATCCACGTGCACGTCGACGACGCCGGTGCCGCCGTCGAGGCCGCGCTGGCCATCGGGGCGCCGTACCGGATCCGGATCACCTACCTGGCCGCCGTCGTCGACGCCGGCGCCCAGCCCACCGGCCGGGCGCTGGTCGTGGTGGCGCACGGCGCGGGGGTCGCCGACCTGCTGGAGGCCAGCGGCGTGACCGTGGTGCGGGCCCCGGAGCTCGGGCGGCCCTCGACCGCCGAGATGCTCGCCGGGATCGAGGCCACCGGGGCGCACGAGGTCGTGCTGCTCCCCGGGGACAAGGACTCCCGGCCCGTGGCGGAGGCAGCCGGCCTGGCGGCCCGGGACAGCGGCCACCGGGTCGCGGTCATCCCGACCCGGTCGATCGTCCAGTCGTTGGCCGCTGTCGCCGTGCACGACCCGACGGAGGACTTCGACGACGACGTGGTGGCGATGAGCCGTGCGTCCTCGGCCACGCAGTACGCCGGGCTGACCACCGCCAGCAAGGACGCCATCACGACGGCCGGTGCGTGCAAGGTCGGCGACGAGCTCGGGGTCATCGCCGGGGACATCCTCGAGATCGGCTCCGACGTGCAGCAGGTGGCCCGCGCGGTGCTGACCCGGATGCTGGCCCGCGGCGGGTCGGAGCTGGTGACGATCGTGCTCGGCTCCGATGCCCCACCGGACCTCCTCGACGGCATCGAGCGCTGGGTGGAGCGCCACCACCCCGAGGTCGAGGTGGTCGGCTACGAGGGCGGCCAGCCCCGATGGCACGCGATCATCGGCGTGGAGTAGCCGGTGCCGGATCTGGTCGCAGTCGTCGGCGGCAAGTCGGCCAAGGCCCTGGGCACGCTGGGCATCACGACGGTCGAGGACCTGGTGGCGCACTACCCGCGCCGCTACGCCGAGCGCGGTGAGCTCACCGACCTGGCCTCGCTGAAGGTCGGGGAGCAGGTCACCGTCCTGGCCCGGGTGGCCTCCGCGAAGTCGCGGCCCCTGCCCTCGAAGCCCGGGCAGCGCCGCCGCCGGAGCATCACCGAGGCGGTGGTCACCGACGGGACCGGGGAGCTCACCCTCACGTTCTTCAACCAGGACTGGATCGTCAGGGCGTTCCGCCCGGGACGCCTCGGGCTGTTCGCCGGGACGGTCGGGGTGTTCAACGGCCACCGCCAGCTGCTGCATCCCGAGCACGAGTTCGTCGACGAGGAGGCCGCCGACGAGGCGGCCGCGGACTACGCGGGTCGGCTGATCCCGGTCTACCCGGCCACGCAGAAGGTCAACAGCTGGACCATCGCGCGCAACGTGCGCCTGGCCCTGCCGGAGGCCGCGACCTGGCCCGACCCCCTGGACGAGGACCTGCGCGCGCGGGTGGGGGTGCTCGACCTGCCGACCGCCCTGCAGTGGGTCCACCGGCCGGTCGACCGCAGCCAGGCGCGGCGGGCGATCGAGCGGCTGCGGTGGGACGAGGCGTTCGGCGTGCAGGTCGTGCTGGCCCAGCGCCGCGCCGCGATCACGGCCGCCCCGGCGATCCCCAGGCCCGGCCGGGCCGGCGGCCTGCGCGACGAGTTCGACGCCGGGCTGCCGTTCACGCTCACCGGCGGGCAGCGGGAGGTGGCGGCGGTGATCGACGAGGAGATCGCCAGCAGCCATCCGATGCATCGACTCCTGCAGGGGGAGGTGGGCTCGGGCAAGACGGTCGTGGCGCTGCGGGCGATGCTGCGGGTCATCGACTCCGGCGGGCAGGCGGCCCTGCTGGCGCCCACCGAGGTCCTGGCCGCCCAGCATGCCCGCAGCATCGCCGCACTGCTCGGCCCGCTGGCCCAGGGCAGGCATGCTCGGCGGGCGGACCGACGGCACGGGGATCGCGCTGGTCACCGGGTCACAGGGTGCGGCCGCCAGGCGAGCGGCGCTGCTGGATGCGGCCAGCGGTGCGGCCGGCATCGTCGTCGGGACCCACGCCCTGCTCGAGGAGCGCGTGCAGTTCGCCGACCTCGGGCTGGTCGTCGTCGACGAGCAGCACCGGTTCGGCGTCGAGCAGCGCGCCGCGCTCGCGGCCAAGACGGGGGAGTCGACCCGGCCGCACACGCTGGTGATGACGGCCACGCCGATCCCGCGCACGGTGGCGATGACCGTCTTCGGCGACCTCGAGACCTCGACGCTGCGCGAGCTCCCGGCCGGGCGGCAACCGCTGGTCACGCACGTCGTGCCGTCCCTCGAGCGGCCCGACTACCTGGCGCGCGCATGGCAGCGGGCCCGCGAGGAGGTGGCGGCCGGCCGCCAGGTCTACGTGGTGTGCCCGCGCATCGACGCCGGGGTGCCGGAGTCCGACGGCGAGCCGGCGCTGGCCGACACGGGCGAGTCGGCGGCCGGTGGGGGAGCACCGCGGCCGGGCGCGGCGGTCGAGTCCGTCCTCCCCGAGCTGGTGTCGGGTCCCCTGGCGGGGCTGCGGCTGGCCGCCCTGACGGGGCGGATGACCGCCTCCGAGAAGGACGACGTGATGGCCCGGTTCGCCGACCCGACGCGTCCGGACGGCATCGACGTGCTGGTCGCGACCACGGTGATCGAGGTCGGGGTCGACATCCCCAACGCCACCCTGATGATCGTGCTGGACGCCGACCGGTTCGGCGTCTCCCAGCTGCACCAGCTGCGCGGCCGGGTCGGCCGGGGACGCCACGCCGGCCTGTGCCTGCTCGTGACCGAGTCGCCCGAGGGCACGGACGCCCGGGAGCGACTGGCGGCGGTGGCGGCGACCAGCGACGGGTTCGAGCTCTCCCGCTACGACCTCGCCGCCCGACGCGAGGGTGACGTCCTGGGGGCGGCGCAGTCCGGGTCGCGCCGGTCGCTCCGCCTGCTGTCGGTCCTCGACCACGAGGACGTCATCCTGCGCGCCCGGGAGGAGGCCACCCGACTCGTCGAGACCGACCCCGACCTGTCGGGGCACCCGGTCCTGGCCCGGGTGCTCGCCCGGGAGTTCGACCCCGAGCACGCGGAGTACCTCGAGAAGACGTGAGCGGGTCGACGTCGTCGGCGACGCGGGCTGGAACGTGGTGGGACCGGACGACCTGACGTACCGTAGCTGCACGACCGACGACGGCGAGCGAGACGAGCCCCCATGGAGCCTGCGACGACGACCCGGATCATCCGGGTGCCGGTGGCGGGGATGACCTGCGCCGCGTGCACCCATCGGGTGGGCACGGCACTGCGTCGGATCCCCGGCGTCCATGGCGTCGAGGTCTCGCTGCCGAGGGGCACCGCCACCCTGACGGCCTCCCGGGTGCCCACCGATGAGGAGCTGAGCGGGGAGCTCGCCTCGGCCGGCTACGAGTTGGGGAGGACCCGGTGGCTGTCCGGGGACAGGGACGTCTGGGGGACATTCGCCGTCGCGCTGGTCACCGTCACGGCGCTGATCCTCGCGGCCCTCGGGCTCGGCATCGCCGACATCCCCGCCCAGCTGTCCACCCCCGGCGGCGGGGGTCTCATGCTGGTCGGCCTCGTGGGTCTGGCCGCCGGGGTGTCCACCTGCATGGCCCTGGTCGGGGGGCTGGTGCTGTCCGTCTCCGCGGCTCATGCAGCGAGCACCCCACCCGACGCGCAGCGGTCGTTCGCCGGACGGATGCGGCCCCACCTGGTGTTCAACGCGGGCAGGATCACCGGCTTCGTCCTGCTGGGGGCCCTGCTCGGGACCATCGGAGGGGCGTTCTCGGTGCCGACCCGGCTCATGGGGGTCGTGATCCTGGCGGTCGCAGCGGTCATGGCCATCCTCGGCATCCGCCTCACCGAGGTGTCGCCCCGGGTGGCCGCCTGGGCGCCGCATCTGCCCACGCGGCTGGCCACCGTCGTGTCCCGCGGGTCGGGCGACACGCAGTACAGCGACCTCCGGGCGGCGGCGCTGGGGGCGGCCACGTTCCTCCTGCCCTGCGGCTTCACCCAGGCGGTGCAGCTCTACGCCCTGACGACGGGATCAGCAGTCTCCGCGGGACTCATCATGGGCGTCTTCGCGCTGGGCACCACGCCCGGGCTGCTCACGCTGGCCGCGGTCCCCGAGGTCGCGACGGGCAGTCGTCGCCGTCATGTCGCGCTGCGGGCCATCGGGGTCGTGGTGCTGGCCTTCGCCCTGGTGAACGCATCCGCCGGCCTGCGCCTGCTCGGCTGGACCTCCACCGCCGACGCTCCGGTCGCCTCGTCGATCTCGCCGAACGTGACCCTGGACGACGGGGTCCAGACCGTGACCATGACCCAGACGCCGGGCGGGTACACCCCGGCCGACACGGTCGTCTATGCGGGGATCCCGATCACCTGGATCGTGGAGTCGACGTCGAGGTGGGACTGCTCGGCGTTCCTGAGAGTCCCCTCGACCGGGACGTCGGTCGACCTGCAGGAGGGACGCAACGCCATCGACCTGCCCCCGCTGCCCGAGGGCACGACCTCGTTCACCTGCGTCATGGGCATGTACTCCGGCACCCTGCAGGCCATCCCGGCCCCCCAGCCGCCGGCGACCTAGCCGAAGATCCTCCTGCTCGGGGCGGGAAGGGCCGCAGATCCCTCGCCTCCCTGGGGCAACCCGCGTACCGTGTGAGGTGAGGAGGTGGCTTCGATGGATGGGTCACAGCCGGGCAAGGGCATCGATCCGCAGATGGTCCGCGATCACGGTGGCGATCTGGAGGTGCTGGACAGGGAGATCCGCGAGATCGAGCTGGAGGCGTTGACGCTTCAGGCCCATCTGGTCCAGCGCAGTTCGCTGCCCGCGCCGAGGAAGCCCCACCGCGGCTGGCGACGCGAGACGCTAGCCAGCGGATGACGGTTGCCGACAGAGCCTGCGGGAGCGCCGGTGGGTGCGCCCGGTGGGGGCTTCAGACGTTCCGGAACCACCCGGTGACGATCGTGACGAGATCCTCGCCGACCACCGTGCCGATGAACCAGACGGCGGCTGCGAGGATCGCGACCCAGAGGGCGAACTTGACCAGCGTGGACAGGTGCACACCGGACGTCGGCGCGCTGTGCTGCGGGTAGTGCGCATGCGCTCCCATGGCTCCCCCTTCTCGAAGGGCTCCACGACTCAGGCTAGGAGGTCCCTGCGCCGCAGCACAGGGCCGAAGGACCCGGCCCCCGGCGGACCCGGTGCGCGGTCGGCCGGGGCCGGTGGGCGATGCTTGTCCCGTGAGCAGCAGCGCTGGGTCCGGTGGGGGCCGGCCCCTGGAGGCGGCGCACGGGGGCGGCGCGACGCCGTGACCAGGATCATCGCGGGGACCGCACGGGGGCGGCGGATCGCTGTCCCGGCGGGCGGGGCCCGGCCGACCACGGACCGCGTCCGGGAGTCCATGTTCGCCTCCCTGGACCACCTGCTCGGCGGCTTCGCCGGCGCGCGCGTGCTCGACCTGTTCGCCGGTTCCGGCGCGCTCGGGCTGGAGGCCGCGAGCCGAGGGGCGGCCGCCGTCGTCCTCGTCGAGCGCGACCGGCCCAGCGCGGCTGTGGCGCGCGCCAACGCCGACGTCGTGGGGGTGCCCGGCATCCGGGTCGTGGCGGCCTCGGTCGCCGCACACCTGGCCGGGGAGCCCGAGCCGTTCGACCTCGTCCTGGCCGACCCGCCCTATGACACAGCCGCCGCCGACGTCGAGGTGGTCCTGGGCCGGCTGACCCAGGGATGGTTGGCCCCCGACGCGGTCGTCATGGTCGAGCGCCGGACACGTGGCGGGGAGTTCCACTGGCCATCGGGCCTCGTGGCGTTGCGCCAGAGGGCCTACGGGGCGACGACCCTTTGGTACGGTCAGTGGGCGTCCGATGGAGAGGACCCATGATGCGCAAAGCGGTATGCCCAGGATCGTTCGATCCGGTCACCAACGGACACATCGACGTCTTCATGCGCGCGGCGGCGCTCTTCGACGAGGTGACGGTCGGCGTCCTGGTGAACCAGAAGAAGACCTCGATGTTCAGCGTCGAGGAGCGCATCGAGCTGCTGGGTGCCGAGCTGGCGCATGTGCCCAACATCCGGATCGACAGCTTCCATGGCCTGCTGGTCGACTACTGCCGTGACAACGGGATCATCGCGATCGTCAAGGGCCTGCGCGCCATCACCGACTTCGACTACGAGCTTCAGATGGCCCAGATGAACCACGGCCTGGCCGGCATCGAGACCCTGTTCATCTCGACGAATCCGCTCTACTCGTACCTGTCGTCCTCGTTGGTCAAGGAGGTCGCGACATATGGTGGGGATGTCAGCGGACTGATCCCCGCGCGGGTGCACACAGCCCTGCAGGCCAAGCTGTCCGACCACTGATCCCCAGGAGTGCGATGACCCAGGACCCCGTCGCTGCCGCGGACCCCCGCACGGCCGACGTGTACACGGTTCTCGATGACCTGTCCGACATCGTCGAGGCCGCCCGGGCGATGCCGATGTCCGACAAGTGCGTGGTGAACCGCAACGAGGTGCTGGACCTCCTCGATGCGATCCGCCAGATGCTGCCCACGGCCGTGCAGGAGGCCGAGGAGCTGCTCGCCGACCGCGTGGGTGTGGTGGAGGAGGGCTTCCGCGAGGCCGAGCGCATGGTCGCCGAGGCCAACCGGGAGGTCGAGCGGATGCTCGCCGAGGGCACCCAGCAGGCGCAGGCGATCATCGACCAGGCCAGCGCCCAGCAGGCCCACATGGTCAGCACGCACGAGGTGACCCAGGTCGCGATGGCTGAGGCCGACGCGATCCGCGCCCAGGGGCTGGCCGAGGCCGAGGCCATGCGCCAGGAGGTCGACCAGTACGTGGAGGACAAGTTCGCGGCGTTCGAGACGAGCCTGACCAAGACCCTGGCCGCGGTGCAGAAGGGCCGTGACCGCATCCGCGAGCGCTACACGTACCCCGCGGGCGACGGCTACGACCGGTAGGTCCGGGCCGCGGTCCCGGTGGGGCAGTTCGCTGCATTTCCGCAGCTGACCGCCCCTGCGGTATCCTTCTGCGGTGGCCCTCACGCCGAGGGCCATACGTGTGATGCCATCGGGAAGGTCCATGTCCACCCTCGATCCGCGCGACCCCCTGGTCTTCGACATCCGGGACCTGGGACGACGTGCAGGGTCGATGATGGAGGTGGACCGCACGGTCCCCGCACCCGCCGACCTCGGTGGTGGCGTGGCCGTGGTGCAGCCCGGCTCCGACCTGGGGCTGGTCCTGCGCTTCGAAGCGGTGGTGGAGGGTGTGCTGGTCTCGGGGACCGCGTCGGTCACCGTGAGCGGTGAGTGTGCACGGTGCCTGGACCCGGTCGAATGGGACCTGACCGTGCCGCTGACCGAGCTCTACCTCCACGAGCCGGGGCCCGACGAGGAGGAGGAGCTGCCCGTCATCGACGGGGACTTCCTCGACCTCGACCCGGTTGTGCGCGATGCTGTGGTGCTGGCGCTCCCGCTGGCACCGCTGTGCCGGGCCGACTGCCCCGGGCTGTGCGTGGAGTGCGGAGCCCGACTGGCCGACGACCCCTCGCACGCACATGATCGGATCGACCCCCGGTGGGCAGGCCTCGCCGGACTGGAAACGACTGAGAAGGAAGACTGACGTGGCTGTTCCGAAGCGGAAGATGTCCCGCTCCAACACGCGCGCCCGCCGTTCGCAGTGGAAGGCCGCCCCGATCACTCTCGTGACGTGCGACCGCTGCCGCGCGCAGAAGCTGCCGCACACCGCGTGCCCGACGTGTGGGACCTACGCCAAGCGGCAAGTCCTCGACGTCTGATCGCGTGGCGCTGCCCGCACGCGACGACCTGGACGTCCTCGCCGAGCGCCTCGGGGTCACGATCGACCACGAGGCGCTCCGCCATGCCCTGACCCACCGGTCCTACGCGTACGAGAACGGTGGGCTGCCGCACAACGAGCGCCTCGAGTTCCTCGGCGACGCGGTGCTGGGGATCGTGGTCACCGACTCGCTGTACCGCGACCACCCCGACGTCCCCGAGAGCCAGCTGGCCAAGTACCGCGCGGCGGTCGTGAACGCGCGCACCCTGGCCGACGTGGCCCGCGAGCTGGGGGTCGGGGAGTTCCTGCTCCTCGGCCGCGGTGAGCAGACCACCGGCGGGCGCGACAAGAGCTCGATCCTGGCCGACGCCATGGAGGCCATCCTGGGTGCGGTGTACCTCGACCTCGGCCTGGGGACCGCCGCGGACCTCGTGCACCGGCTGCTCGACGACCGCATGGCCACAGCCGCGGCGATGGGGGCCGGCCTGGACTGGAAGACCTCCCTGCAGGAGCTCGGCGCCCGGACCGGTGCCGGGGTCCCGTCCTACGAGGTCACGGCCACCGGCCCGGACCATGCCAAGCACTTCGCGGCCATCGTGAAGGTCGGCGAGTCGGTCGCCGGCGAGGGGATCGGCCCCTCGAAGAAGGTCGCCGAGCAGATGGCGGCCGCCTCGGCCTACGAGGCGCTCCTGGCCGCACACCCCGAGCACGCCGCAGGCTGATGCCCGAGCTGCCCGAGGTGGAGGTCGTGCGCCGGGGGCTCGCCGCCCACGTGCTGGGCCAGCAGGTGCACGCCGTCGAGGTCCGCCATCCCCGGGCGGTGCGACGCCAGCCTGAGGGTCCCGGTCACTTCGTGTCGGTCCTGACCGGGCGCACGCTCATCGGGACCGGTCGGCGGGGCAAGTTCCTGTGGCTGGCCACGGATGACCCGGACCTCGTCCTGGCCGCCCACCTGGGCATGAGCGGGCAGTTCCGCGTGGACTCAGCGTCCGGGGGGCCCGGTCTGGACATCGGTGGCGAGCCGGACCTCGGCGAGGGCGACGGGCGCGAGGCGGCATCGGGGGAGGGGGACGGGGGCGGCCCTGCCCCGCACCGGCACGCCCGGGCGCACTTCGACCTCGGCGAGCGGCAGCTGTGGTTCCTCGACCAGCGGACGTTCGGCTGGCTGGCCGCCTGCCCGGTCGTGGCCGACCCGCGCGGCGCGCCTGTGCCGGACCTCGTGCGCGGCATCGCCCCTGACCCCACCGACCCCGCCTTCGACGTCCGGGCGGTGGCGCGGGCGATGCGCGGCCACCGCGTCGAGGTCAAGCGGCTCCTGCTGGCCCAGACCCTGGTCTCGGGCATCGGCAACATCTACGCCGACGAGTCGCTGTGGGCCGCGGGCGTGCACCCGCGCCGGCGCGCGGACCGGCTGGGTGTCGCCACGCTCGTCCGCGTCCTCGACGAGGCCACGGCGGTGATGGCGGCCTCGCTGGCCCAGGGCGGGACGTCGTTCGACAGCCTGTACGTCAACGTCAACGGGGAGAGCGGCTACTACGGTCGCGGGCTGGCCGTCTACGGCCGCGCGGGCCTGCCCTGCCCCCGGTGCGGGACGGCGATCGTGCGCGAGAGGTTCATGAACCGCTCCAGCCACTTCTGCCCGAGGTGTCAGCGCCCGCCGCGCTTGCCACACTAGGACCGTGGAGCAGCCGCCGCCCGAACCGCCGGTCCGGCTCACCGCGACCGTCCAGGGCTACGTCCAGGGAGTCGGGTTCCGGTGG
Organism: uncultured Actinomycetes bacterium; assembly: GCA_963729885.1. Lineage (GTDB taxonomy): Bacteria > Actinomycetota > Actinomycetes > S36-B12 > CAIYMF01 > Prado023. The sequence goes on along the minus strand of CAVSQK010000047.1, from coordinate 93,868 downwards.
TCGACGATGTCGCTGGCGCGGACGCTGGACCTCGTCGGGGTGGCCGAGAACCTCCCCAACGGCGACGTCCTGGTGATCGCCGAGGGCTCCGAGGCCGCCTGCCAGAAGGTGCTGGACTGGCTGAGCGGTGCCGGCCCCCGGACCGTGCGCCGCCCCGGGCGCGTGGAGTTCGTGGATGCGCGATGGGGTCCTGCCGCCGGCGGATTCCGGTCCTTCACCTGCCGGTGAGCGGCGCTGGGACGCTGCGAGAGCCCGACATATCGGTTCGACATATCGCAGCGCTTGACCCAGGCGCCTGCGGCTGTCACGCTTGAGGACGGTCCGGATCGGACCTCAGATGAGCAGGAGTTGCGATGGGCAAGGCGATCTACGGCGTCCTGGGTGGTCCCGATCCGCGCACGGCAGCGGAGCTTGCGACGCTGCGGGCCCGGGTCCGGCAGCTGGAGGCCGAGCTCGCCGAGCTGCGCCGGGCTGAGCACGTCGACTTCGCCGACCATGACCTGGACCTCGCGCTGCTGACCTCCCAGGACACCGCCCTGGTCTGACCTGAGGCCCTTGCCGGGTGTGGGGCGCCTCATCGCGTAGGTTTCGTCCGTGCATCTCAAGAGCCTGAACGTCAAGGGCTTCAAGTCCTTCGCGTCGTCGACGACCCTGGCCTTCGAGCCGGGCGTGACGTGCGTGGTCGGGCCCAACGGTTCGGGCAAGTCCAATGTCGTCGACGCCCTGGCCTGGGTCATGGGCGAGCAGGGGGCCAAGAGCCTGCGCGGCGGCAAGATGGAGGACGTCATCTTCGCCGGGACCTCCGGCCGGGCCCCGCTGGGCCGTGCCGAGGTCTCGCTGACGATCGACAACTCCGACGGCGCCCTGCCGATCGACTACTCCGAGGTCACGATCTCGCGCGTCATGTTCCGCTCGGGGGGCTCGGAGTACTCCATCAACGGCACGGCGTGCCGGTTGCTCGACATCCAGGAGCTGCTGCAGCGACTCCGGCATCGGCCGCGAGATGCACGTGATCGTCGGGCAGGGCCAGCTCGACCAGATCCTGCACGCCACCCCTGAGGAGCGTCGCGGGTTCATCGAGGAGGCCGCGGGCGTCCTCAAGCACCGCAAGCGCAAGGAGCGCGCGGTCCGCAAGCTCGAGGCGATGCAGGCCAACCTCACCCGCGTCCAGGACCTCACCACCGAGCTGCGTCGCCAGCTGACGCCCCTGGGCAAGCAGGCCGAGGTCGCGCGGCGGGCCAGCGTCATCCAGACCGACGTCCGCGACGCAGCGCTGCGCCTGCTCGCCGACGACCTGCACACCCTGACCACGCAGTACGAGCAGGAGGTCGCCGACGAGTCCGCCGTGCGCGAGCGCCGCGCGCTGGTGGAGGCCGAGTTGGCCAACGCCCAGTCCGCGGAGGCCGTGCGGGAGGCCGCGGCCATGGCCGACGCCCCCGCGCTGACCGCGGCCCAGGAGACATGGTTCGCCCTGTCCGGCCTGCGCGAGCGCCTCGCCGGGACCGTCGGCATGGCCTCCGAGCGCGTGCGCAGCCTGGCCCCCGAGCCCGAGGAGGAGCGGCGCGGGCGGGCCCCCGAGGAGATGGAGGACGAGGCGCGCGCGATGCGCAGCCAGGAGGCCGACCTCAACCGGGCCGTCGAGGAGCAGCGTGACGCGCTGAGCATGGCGGTGTCCGTGCGCACCGCGGCCGAGGCGGCGCTGGCCACCGCGGAGCAGGAGTTGCGCGCTGCGGTGCGGGCCGCCTCCGACCGCCGTGAGGGTGTGGTCCGCCTCCAGGGGCAGGTCAACGCCGCCCGATCCCGCGCCGAGGCCCGGGCCAGCGAGATCGAGCGCCTGCGCAGCCAGGCCCAGGCTGCGCGCGAGCGAGCGACCCGGGCCGACCAGGAGTTCCGGACGCTCGAGGCGTCGATCGCGGGGCTCGACGAGGGTGAGGTGGACCTCGACTCGGGGTTCGAGTCCGCCCAGTCGGCGCTGAGCGCCGTGGACGACCAGATCGCGGAGTTGGCCGCGCGGGAGTCCCAGGTCGAGCGGACCCGCGCCGGGCTGGCCGCCCGGGTGGAGGCCCTGGCCCCGATGATCGCCGTTGCGGACGCCTCCGGGGAGCTGGCCGGGGGAGCGGTGCCGGGTGTGTCCGGGACGCTGGCCCCGACCCTGCGCGTCGAGCCCGGCTACGAGGTCGCGATCGGTGCGGCCCTCGGGTGCCGCGGCCGACGCCGCCCTGGCTGAGGGTGCCGGCTCAGCCCTGGCCGCCCTCGAGTGGCTGGCCGCCGACGACCGGGGACGCGCGGCGGTGCTGGTCCCCGAGCTGGGCGCGACGGATCGCGCGGGGTGGCCCTCGCTGCCGACCGGGGCGCGGTACGCGATCGAGTGCGTGACCAGTGACGGCCCGGCGGCCCCTGCCCTGGCGGCCCTGCTGGATCGGGTCGCGGTGGTCGACGGCGACCTGTCCGCGGCCCTGGATGTTGCCGGCTCCGTGCCCGGGGTGCTCGTCGTGACGCGCACCGGGGACCTGGTCGGTCGTGGCCTGGTCGTCGGCGGGTCGCAGGCCGCTCCCAGCCGGGTCGAGGTCACCGCCTCGCTGGAGCAGGCGCGCACGGAGCTCGCCGCGGCCGTGCATGATGCCGAGCGGCTTCGGTTCGAGCTGGCGGCGCTGCGCACCGAGCGGGAGTCCGCCGCCCGGGCCGCCGACGAGGCGCTCGACCGGCTGCACGAGTCCGATGCCCGGATGGCCGCCGTCGCCGAGCAGCTGGGCAACCTGGGCCAGCAGTCGCGGGCGGCCCTGGCCGAGGCCGAGCGGATCGACCGGATGCTCGCGGCCTCCGAGCAGGCCCTGGCCGACGACAGCACCACGCTGGCCGAGCTGACCGAGCGGATGGACCGGGCCAACGTCGACCCGGTCGACGACGCCGACCCCTCCCCGGACGCACGCGATGAGGCGGCGCTCGCCGCCGAGGCCGCCCGACGCGCGGAGGTGGAGGCGCGCCTGGCGGTGCGCACCAGCGAGGAGCGCGCGCGGGCCATCGCCGGGCGTGCCGAGCAGCTCGAGCGTGCGGCCGCGAACGAGCGCATCGGCCCGCCGTCGTGCCGTCGAGCGCCGGGAGCGTCGCGCACGCGCGGCTGCGGTGGCCCAGGCCGTCGCTGAGGGCGGGGCCGTCGTGCTCACCCGACTCGACGCATCGGTCGCAGCGGCCGCTGAGGCACGCACCGCTGCCGAGCAGGCGCGCGCCGCGTCCGACGCCGAGCTCTCCGAGCTGCGCGGCCCGGATCCGCGGGCTGGCCGCCGACCTCGAGGAGCTGACCTCCTCGGTGCACCGCGACGAGGTCGCCCGCGCCGAGCAGCGGCTGCGCATCGAGAACCTGGCCGACCGTGCGATGAGCGAGTTCGGACTCGAGACCGAGGCGCTCATCGCCGACTACGGCCCCGACCAGCTTGTTCCGCCCTCGCTGCGGGCACCCGGGGACGACGTGGACCCGAACGCCCCCGAACCGGCGGCGTACCCGTACGTCCGCGCCGAGCAGGAGCGCCGGCTGAAGACGGCCGAGAAGGCCATGGCCCTGCTCGGCAAGGTGAACCCGCTCGCGCTCGAGGAGTTCGCCGCGCTCGAGGAGCGCCACCGCTTCCTGACCGAGCAGCTCGACGACCTCAAGCGCTCGCGCAAGGACCTGCTCGACCTCATCAACGACGTGGACGCCCGCGTCGAGGAGGTGTTCACGGCCGCCTACGCCGACGTGGCCGTGCAGTTCGAGCAGGTGTTCTCCCGGCTGTTCCCCGGGGGCGCGGGCCGGCTGGTCCTGACCGACCCGGAGAACATGCTCACCACCGGCATCGAGGTCGAGGCCCGCCCGCCCGGCAAGAAGATCAAGCGGCTGTCGCTGCTCTCCGGCGGCGAGCGCTCGCTGACGGCGGTGGCGTTCCTGGTCTCGCTGTTCCAGGCCCGTCCGAGCCCGTTCTACGTGCTCGACGAGGTCGAGGCCGCACTCGACGACGTCAACCTCGGCTCGGCTGCTCGACGTCCTCGAGGAGCTGCGCGAGAACAGCCAGCTCATCGTGATCACGCACCAGAAGCGCACGATGGAGATCGCCGACGCGCTGTACGGCGTGAGCATGCGCGGCGACGGCGTGACCCACGTGATCAGCCAGCGGCTGCGGGAGCGCCAGGCGGGGTGACTCGCACGCGCTGTGCACGGAATCGACGATCGGATGGTCGATTCCGTGCACACCATCGCGCTGGTCGCCCATGACGGGCACCGGCACCCGAACGCTCTGGGACAATGGTGGCTCTGTCCGGAGGCCATCTGGACCCGTCGTCCCCGACCGTGAGGCGTGACCCGTGCAAGACGCACTTCCCTACATCCTGATCTCCCTGGCCGTCTTCCTGCTCGTGGTCGTGGGCGGGGTCGCCCTCGTCCGCAGCCGCCGGCGCACCCCACCGCAGGTGTCGGCCCCGACGACCCCCACCCTGGGCGCCGGCGCCGGCACCCTCGCGCCGCCCGCGCCGACGGTCCCCGCCGGGCCCGACCGCCCCGGGGCTGGAGGTCCCGGCCCCGACGGCAGGGCGCCTGGTCCGCCTGCGTGCCCGGCTCGCCCGCAGCCAGAGCGCCGTCGGCAAGGGCCTTCTGGCCCTGCTGTCCCGGGACTCCATCTCCGAGCAGGACTGGGAGGACGTCGAGACCATCCTGCTGCAGGCCGACCTCGGCGTGGCCCCCACCACCGAGCTGGTCGAGCGCCTGCGCACTCGTGTCCGCGTCGAGGGCACCGGCGACCCGGCTCGCGTGCGCGCCATGCTCGGCGAGGAGCTGCTGGCCCTCGTCGACCCCACGATGGACCGCACCCTCGCCCGCCGCCACGAGGGCCACCCGGCGATCATCCTCGTCGTCGGGGTCAACGGCACCGGCAAGACCACCACGACCGGCAAGCTCGCCCGCGTGCTCATCGCCGACGACCAGCACGTGGTGCTCGGTGCGGCCGACACCTTCCGCGCCGCCGCCGCCGACCAGCTGCAGTCGTGGGGCGACCGCGTCGGTGCGACCGTCGTGCGCGGCCCTGCCGGAGGTGACCCCGCCTCGGTGGCGTTCGACGCCGTCCGTATCGGCATGGAGTCCGAGGCCGACGCGGTCCTGATCGACACCGCGGGCCGGCTGCACACGAAGGTCGGGCTCATGGACGAGCTGGGCAAGGTCAAGCGCGTCATCGAGAAGCAGGCACCGGTCGACGAGGTGCTGCTCGTGCTTGACGCCACCACCGGCCAGAACGGCCTGACCCAGGCGCGGGTGTTCAGCGAGGTCGTGGACGTCACGGGCCTGGTGCTCACCAAGCTCGACGGGACGGCCAAGGGCGGCATCGTCGTGGCTGTGCAGCGTGAGCTCGGTGTCCCGGTCAAGCTCGTGGGTCTCGGCGAGGGTCCCGACGACCTCGCCCCGTTCGTCCCGGAGGACTTCGTCAACGCGCTGCTCGACGCCTGAGGAAGCCTCGCACCGGTTCCGGTGGCATGGCCGCCCCGCGGCGGGTCGAACCGCGCACCTCGCACTAGTTCCGGTGGAAAGACCGGCGACCCGCGGCCGGGGAACCACCGCTTCTGGTGCAAGGTCTCGCCCAAGCCGAGGCAGTCCGGACCGTTGCCACCGGAACTGGTGCGAGGTTGTGGCGGACGGGGCATGGCGGCGTCCCGGCCGGATGGCTGAGGGCCTGTGAAGCCCGCGAGCCGCTCGGCGAGGTCAGCGCTGCAGCGCCTGCACCGCGGCCAGGTAGGCGTCGTCGATCGGAAGCTCCCTGAGGTGCCGCTCGGTGAGCAGGCGCGCGGCGGCGAACTCCGGGACCGGCTCCATCGCCGCCAGCATCACCCAGATCGCCATCCGGGTGCCCAGGCGGCGGAACGTGAGGTCGCGGACCGCCGGCGGTGCGTCGAGCAGGGCGGTGAGCGCCGCACGGTCAGCCGCCAGCGCATCGGCGTGCTCCGGGCCGAGCCGCTCGGCCAGGGCGTCGAAGAACCCCTGGTGGACGCCGAGTCGGGCGCAGTCGCGCAGCACCTGGGCGCGCAGGACGTTGTGGCTGCCCTCCCAGTTCTCGTAGACGACGTTGTCGCGCAGCAGCCGGGGCAGGACGCTGAACGTCTCGATCGCCCCGTTGCCGCCGAGCACCTCGATGCCCCGGTTCACGGCATCGTGGGCCAGCACCGACGTCTGCAGCTTGTTGAGGTTGACGGCCACCCGGAAGAACGCGGCATCGGTCGTGCTGATCGACCCGTCGTCCACCTGCTCCTGCAGTCCGGCCAGCATCAGGGTCGAGGCCAGGCACGCCACCGCGTCCGCGCGGATCCACGCCAGGGTCTCGGCGACCAGCGGGAACTCCCCGATGGGCTGCCCGAACGCGGTCCGGTGCGCGGCGTAGGTCGAGGCGACCACCCAGGCCCGGCGGGCGTGGGCTGCGCAGCCGGCGGCGTTGAACAGCCGGGACGTGGTGATCACCAGGTCCATCACGTTGCGGAATCCCTCGCTGACCGGCCCGAGGGCGCTCGCCCGGGCGCCCGCGAAGTCGATCTCCCCGCTGGCCATCGAGCGCGTGCCGAGCTTGGTCTTGAGCCGGCGGATCCGGAACCCGTTGGGCGCCCCGTCGGGCCCCAGGCGCGGGATGAGGAACAGCCCCAGGCCCTTGGTGCCCGTGCGCGGCTCGTCCACCCGTCGCGGTGAGCAGGAACACGTCGGCGTCGGTGTTGGAGCAGAACCACTTCTCGCCGCTGATCGTCCACGCCGAGCCGGGCCCGCCGTCGTGATCGCCCACGGGCGTGGCCACCACCGCGTTGGCGCCCACGTCCGAGCCGCCCTGGACCTCGGTGAGGAACTGGGAGGCCGTGAGGTTCGTGTCGAAGTCCGGGTCCAGCAGCCCGGGGAGGAAGGTCGCCTGCTGCTCGGCGGTCCCCAGGTGCTGCAGGGTGCGGATCGCCCCGGCGTCGCAGGCCAGCGGGCAGTTGTGCCCGGCCTCACCCGCCTGGGCGGTGAGGTAGAACAGCGACGAGGATGAAGCGCTGCGGTGCGGGGGCGATCGGTCGTCGCGGGGAGCTGCCCGGAGCCCGGCCATCGACCCCGACCTCGCCGTAGGCGGTCATGACCCCGGTCCCGTAGATGGCCCGGCCCGCCTCGCGGTGGCTGGGGTGGTGGGCGACCCCGGCGGTGTACCGGCCGATGCCGTCCCAGTCCTCGAGGACGGGGTGGTTGCCGGGCAGGTCGTTGCGGCGCGCCGCGGCGTCCAGCGGCCCGGCGACGGCGCGCCCGGCGGCGTGCAGGGCCGGCACGCGGGCGCCGAGCCCGTGGTGGGCCACGAGGGCGGCCAGGTCCTGGTCATCGGCGAAGAGGTCGCTCGGCTGGGCCTGCATCCAGGCGGCCAGCGCGTCGCGGCCGACGGTCGCTGCGGTGATGGGGCCGTCGGCGTCGGGGAGGGGGTCAGATCGCTCATTCCAGCAGCGTAGACCGCCGTCGGAGGTGCCTGCGTGAGCGTGCCCGCGTGCGGGTTCCCTGTCGCGGGACCCCCTCGACCGGCTCACCGGCCCTCGGGCTGCCCCGGGTCGCGCAACCTGTTCGTAACGCAGGGGCGCCCAACGTCACCGCCCGGAAACACGCAGGGGCGCGACACGCAACACGCCCCGTGGAACCTCTCAGCCAAGACCCCGAGTGGGGTCAGGACAACCACGAGAGGGAGTGATGGGCATGCCGGAGATCAATACCGGCGATACCGCCTGGTTGCTCATGAGCGCAGCGCTGGTTCTGCTCATGACACCCGGCCTGGCGTTCTTCTACGGCGGCATGGTCCGCGCCAAGAGCGTCCTGAACATGATGATGATGTCGTTCATCGCGATCGGCATCGTGAGCATCCTGTGGGTGCTCTTCGGCTACTCGGTCGCGTTCGGCGACACCGGCAACGGCCTGTGGGGCGGCCTGGACCAGATCGGGCTCGGCGAGCTCATCGGCCAGACGGCCAGCAACGGCGGGTACTACCCGATCCCGGCCCTGGTCTTCGCGATGTTCCAGCTGATGTTCGCGATCATCACCGTGGCGCTGATCTCGGGCGCCATCGCTGACCGGACCAAGTTCCTCGGATGGGGCATCTTCGCCGCGATCTGGGTCTCCCTGGTCTACTTCCCGGTCGCGCACTGGGTGTTCGACTTCGGCAGCACCGAGCTGGGCGATGGGCGCCGGATGGCTGGCCAACCTCGGCGTCCTGGACTTCGCCGGTGGGACCGCGGTCCACATCAACGCCGGTGCCGCCGGCCTTGCCCTGGCGATCGTCCTGGGCAGGCGCGTGGGCTGGCCCAAGACCCAGATGAAGCCGCACAGCCTCCCGCTCGTGCTGCTGGGTTCCGGCCTGCTGTACTTCGGCTGGTTCGGCTTCAACGCGGGCTCGGCCCTGGGCGCCAACCAGACGGCGGCCATCGCGTTCACCAACACGATGCTCGCCACCGCGGCGGGGATCGTCGGCTGGTCCCTGACGGAGAAGGTCCGCGACGGCCACCCGACCTCGCTCGGTGCCGCATCGGGCGCTGTCGCCGGCCTCGTGGCGATCACGCCGGCCTGTGCGTTCATCGTGCCCTACGCGGCGATCGGCCTCGGCCTCGTCGCCGGCATCCTGTGCGCGCTCGCCGTGGGCCTGAAGTTCCGGTTCCGGATCGATGACTCGCTCGACGTCGTCGGCGTGCACCTCGTCGGCGGCCTCGTCGGCTCGCTGGCACTGGGCTTCATCGCGACCACCAAGTCGGGCTACAGCACCGTCGACGGGCTGTTCTACGGTGGAGGCCTCGACCTGCTGGGCAAGCAGGCGATCGGGTCCTTCTCGGTCCTGGCCTACTCGTTCCTGATCACCCTCGTGGTCGGGTTCGCCATCAAGAAGACGGTCGGCTTCCGGGTCTCCGCCGATGAGGAGGTCGCTGGTGTCGACCTGGCTGAGCACGCGGAGACGGCCTACGAACTGGGCTCCTCCGGCGGCGGCGGGCACTTCGCCGGCGTCGGTCAGTCCGCACTGCGCACCAAGGAGGAGGTGAACGCATGAAGCTCGTCACCGCGATCATCAAGCCGTTCAAGTTGGAGGACGTCAAGAGCGCGCTGGAGGCGTACGGCATCCAGGGGCTGACGCTGTCGGAGGCCAGCGGCTACGGCCGCCAGCGCGGGCACACGGAGGTCTACCGAGGTGCGGAGTACACGGTGGACATGGTCCCCAAGGTGCGCATCGAGGTCCTCGTCGAGGACGACGACGCCTCCGCCGTGGTGGACGTGATCACCAAGAGCGCCCAGACCGGCCGCATCGGCGATGGCAAGGTGTGGACGATCCCGGTCGAGGACGTCGTGCGGGTCCGCACCGGCGAGCGCGGCCCGGACGCCCTGTAGGTGCACTGATGAGACGATCCGCCGCCCGGCCAGGGCGGCGGATCGTCCCATTCCCCCGACCATCCCGCCCCAGAGAGGACACCATGTCCGCACCGACGTCCGAGCTCTCGCCGGGCAGCAGGTTCCTGGCCGCCCGCGCGGACCTGCTCACCTCGCAGGAGCGCCCCAGCCGGCAGACCCGAGCGGCACTGTCCACCTTGACCGACGAGTGGTTGGTCGAGCTGTTCGAGGCGTCCGGAGCAGCGCAGGCGGGGGCAACCCTGGTGGCCGTGGGCGGGTTCGGCCGGCGCGAGCTGAGCCCCGGGAGCGACCTGGACCTCGTCCTGCTGCACCCGGGCGGGTCCATCTCCGAGGTCGCCGACCGGCTCTGGTACCCGATCTGGGACTCCGGGCTGCGGCTGGACCACTCGGTGCGGACCGTCGCGGAGGCCCGACGGGTCGCGGCCGCCGACATCAAGGTCGTGCTGGGGCTCCTGGACGCCCGGACCGTGGCCGGCGATGAGGCCGCAACGGGCGCGCTGAAGGCCTCCGTGCTCGCCGACTGGCGCGCCCTGGCGCCCCGGCGGCTGCCGGACCTGCACGCCTTCGTGCGCGAGCGCACGACGAGCAGCGGCGAGCTGGCGCACCTGCTCGAACCCGACATCAAGGAGTCCTACGGCGGGCTGCGCGACCTCACGGTCCTGCGCGCAGTGGCCGCCTCGTGGGTCACCGACGCGCCCCACGGCGAGCTTGCGCCGGCCAAGGAGCTGCTCCTCGACGTGCGTGACGCGCTGCACCGCGTGGCCAGCCGCCCCACCGACCGGCTGTCCAAGCAGGAGCAGGGGCCGGTAGCCCGGTCGCTGGGCATGCCGGACGCGGACGTGCTGCTCCGGGAGGTGTCGGCCGCCGGTCGTTCGATCGCAGTGGCCTCGGACATCACCTGGCACACGGTCGATCGGATCGTCCGGTCCCGGCCGAAGCTGGGGTTCAAGCGCCTGACGAAGCGGGGCCCCTACCGGGTCCCGCTCGCCGACGGCGTCGTGCTGCAGGACGGTGAGGCCGTCCTGGCCGCTGATGCCCGGCCGGACCGTGACCCGACCCTGATCCTGCGCGCCGCGGCCGCGGCGGCGCAGACCGGCACCCTGCTCAGCCGGCACGCCGTGACGCGCCTTGCCGCCGAGTCCCCGCCGATGCCGGTGCCGTGGCCCGCCCCCGCGCGCGACGCCCTGGTGTCGCTGCTCGGTGCCGGGCGCAGCGCTGTGCCCGTCTGGGAGGCGCTCGACCAGGCCGGGGTGATCACGTCGCTCATCCCGTACTGGGACGTGGTCCGCTCCGCCCCTCAGCACAACCCGGTGCACCGCTACACAGTCGACCGGCACCTGCTCGAGGCGGCGGTCCAGGCGTGCGCCTTCACCCGCGACGTCCACCGGCCCGACCTCCTGCTCCTCGGCGCACTCCTCCACGACATCGGCAAGGGCCGCCCGGGCACGGACCACACCGAGGTCGGCATCGGCCTGGTGGCCGAGATCGCCGAGCACCTCGGCTTCGGCTCCGCGGACTCCCAGGTCCTCGTGGAGATGTGCCGCCACCACCTGCTGCTCCCGGAGACCGCCACCCGCCGGGACCTCGATGACCCCCAGACGATCGAGACCGTCGCGCAGGCGGTGCGCACCGCGGAGATGCTCGAGCTGCTGTCCGCCCTCACGAAGGCCGACGCGCTGGCCACAGGACCGCTGGCGTGGACCTCGTGGAAGCAGTCCCTGGTGACCGAGCTCGTGGATCGGGTCCGCGGCCAGCTGGCCGGCGAGGAGCTGCCCGTCGAGCCCCGGTTGTCCGAGGACCAGCTGGCGATGGCCTCGGGGGAGGGGGTGCGGGTGCTGCTGCAGGAGACCGAGTCCGGCTACGACATCACGGTGGGCGCGCCCGACTCGCTGGGCCTGATGGGGCTGGTCGCCGGGGTCCTGTCGATGCACCGGCTCGAGGTCCGCTCCGCGGTCACCATGGTCATGGGCCACCGGGCGATCGAGGTGTGGGGCGTGAACCCCCTGTTCGGAGACCCGCCGGCCGTGGATCGGCTGCGGGAGGACATCCGTCGGGCGATCCTCGGCCAGCTCGATGTCTCGGGTCGGCTCGCCCGTCGCGAGGAGTCCGCACGGACCCGCCGACGCGCCCACGACGGCGCCCCCCCGGGTCGACATCGTGGCCGGGGCCTCGAGCCGGGCCACGGTGATGGAGGTGCGCGCCCACGACGCCCCGGGGCTGCTGCACCGCGTGTGCACGGCCATCGCCGCGACCGGCACCGACATCGCCGCCGCACGGGTCTCCACCCTGGGATCGGAGGCCGTGGACGTCTTCTACCTGGTGGACCGGCATGGGGATCCGCTCGACGCCGAGCTCGCCGAGGCAGTCGGGGAGGCCGTGGCCGAGACCCTGGCGGAGGTCCGGGGGTAGTCAGTCAGCGTGCGGGGAGTGCGTCTCGGCCGGTGAACCGGGCGATCCACTCGGACATCCGCCGGGAGTAGAAGAGCGCCGAGTCCGGGTAGATCCAGTCCATCTGGCCGGTGACCTCGAGCGTGACCAGCCCGTGCCACAGTGCCCAGCCGGCCAGCATCTGCGGGATCAGGTCCGCGGGGAAGCCCGGTGCCATGCCCGCGAGCTGGGCGTGCAGCTCGGCCTCGCCGGGCGTGAGGGGCCCTGGTGTGGGAGCAGCCTGCGGGGGGAGATCAGCCCCTGGGCCCATCCCAGTGCCGCCAGGGTGAAGAACACCGCGCCCATCTGGCGGTTGGCCTCCACCGTCGGGCCGTCCTCCGGTGCGGAGTACCCGGGGACAGGGGTGCCGAAGATCAGCAGGAAGCGCGACCTGTTGGCCACCGCCCACTCGCGGTAGGCCTCGATCGCGGACTGCAGCGCGGCGATCGGGTCCCCGACCTCGGGGACCGCCGTCGCGGGCGTGCCCCCCGGTGCCCCGGACGGCAGCCCGGCCGCGGTCGCCACGGCCCGCGCGAGGTCCATGTAGGCATCGGCGAGCAGGTCGGTGAGCAGTGCGTCGCGGCCGTCGTAGTAGCGGTAGAGCCCCGCCGGGCTCATCCCGATCGCCCGCGCCACCCCGCGGATGGACAGCGCCGGGGCGCCCTCGTGCTCGATCTGGTCGAGGGCGGCCTGCTTGATCTGGGCGATGGTGGCCGTGCGGGTCAGCTCGCGGCGGGTCGGCATGGCTCCAGCGTAGTGCGTCGGACGCCCAGATGCGAACATCACTTGCAATGCGAACGATGTTCGCGTATGGTGGGTCCATGACCACACAGACGAGCACACATGTCGTCCTCGGCGCCTCGGGCGCTGCCGGTTCCGCGATCCTGACGGCCCTGGTCGATGGCGGGCTCGACGCCAGGGGGGTGAACCGCTCGGGCCCCGGCGCGGCTGCACCCCGCGGCGTCGACTGGCGCACAGCGGATGCCGCGTCGGCCGAGGGCCTTCGGGTCGCGCTCGAGGGCGCCGACGTCGTCTACATGGCGGCGCAGCCCGCCTACCACCGGTGGTCGCAGGAGTTCCCGGCGATGATGCAGTGCGTCGTGGAGGCGGCCGTTGCCGCCGGCGCGCGGCGCCTGGTGATGGTCGACAACCTGTACGCCTACGGTCCCGGCTCGAGCCCGATGACCGAGGCGTCCGCGCAGGCCGCCACGGACGCAAGGGGCGCACCCGGGCAGCGATGGCCGACGCGCTGCTGGCCGCGCACCGAGAGGGCCGGATCGAGGTCGTCATCGGGCGGGCATCGGACTACTTCGGGCCCGCACGCCGACAACTCCGCCATCACCGCCCTGGCGATCGAGCCGGTCGCGGGCAGGGGGAAGCTGCGCTGGATGGGGTCGCTGGAGGCCGCGCACTCGTGCGCGTACCTGCCCGACGTGGCCCGGGCCTTCGTGGCCCTGGGCGGCCGCCGAGGACACCGCCGGGCGGATCTGGCACCTCCCGCACGCTCCGGCCGTCACCGGCGCCCAGTTCCTCGCCCTGGTCAACGAGGCCCTCCCGCAGCCGCGGGCCACGGCCCTGGTCAGCACCCGGATGCTGCGACTCGCCGCGCCGTTCCACCGCATCTCGCGCGAGTCGCTGCCGCTGGCCTACCAGTGGACCGAGCCGTTCCTCGTCGACGACGCGGCCTTCCGCGCGCGGTTCCCCGACTTCGTGTCGACCCCGATGGCCGCAGGCCGTCGCCACGACCGTCGCCCACTACCGGGCCCTTCCCAGCCACCGGGACCGTCGCGGCCTGAGTCCGACGCGCTCCGGCCCGCGGGGCGGGGCGAGCGGCGCCAACGGCGCGCCCATGTCAGGATTCGTCCTCATGGACGCTGTTGAGGTCGAAGAGGTCGTCGCCGGTCTGAACGAGCGGGGGTTCATCGCCAACGTGCACCGCCCGGCGCTGAACCGCGTGTGCGTGCGGATCGTGCTCCCCGGCGGGGCCGAGGCGCTCTGGGACGCCGACGGCGCCGCGGGCCTCGAGGCCCAGGTGATGGCCGACGGGATGCTGGTCGGCTTCGTCCCGACGATCCCCGGGTCGGCGCACTTCGACGTCGCCCAGACCATCGACGCCATCGCCGGGGCGAAGTACGTCGGCGGGGTGCTGTGAGCCCTCGATCGCAGCGCGGCAGGGGCAGCCGACGTGACCGAGCACCCCGCCCCTGGATCGACTCCGCCCCCGCCGGATGAGCCCGCCGCCACTCTCGTGATCGGGCAGCTCAAGGCCGGTCGACACCACCGAGGCCTCCTCTGCCCTGGACAAGCGCAAGACCATCATCGGGGCGATCGTCACGATGGTCGTCCTGGTCATCATCTTCGCGGGCCTCATCCCCAAGTTCGGCAGCTACGAGGACGCGTGGGCCGAGATCCAGGGGATGACCCCGGCGGCGCTGGCGCTCATCGGCGTCAGCGTCCTCGTGATGCTGGTCGTCTACGTGCTGCCCTACCAGGCGGCGATCCCGGGGCTGCCCTACAAGCCGGCGTTCGTCATCCGGCAGACCTCGTTCACGATCAGCAACACGATCCCGGCGGGCGGGGCGTTCGGCCTGGCGATCCAGTTCGCGATGCTCTCCAGCTACTCGGTCTCCGTCGCCGCGGCCACGGCGGGCATCGCCGTGACGAGCCTGTGGAGCCTGCTGATGACGCTCACCCTGCCGGTGTTCGGCGTGATCGCCGCGTTGACGACCGGGCAGGTGCAGTCCCAGTGGGTCTGGGTCGCCGTCGCCGGCGTCGCCGCCACCGTGGCCTCGATCGTGGTGCTGTGGCTCATCCTGCGAAGCGAGCAGTCGGCTCGCCGGATCGGTGAGCTCGGCAACCGGATGCTCTCGCCGATCAACCGCCGGCGGGCCAACCCGCTGGATGCCGTGGGGATGTCCATCGACCTGCGCGACAGCACCAAGGACGTGGTCTTCGGCCGCTGGCGCTGGGTCACGGTGTCGAACTACATGGTCATCGTGGCGCAGTTCGCGGTCCTGTGGTTCTCCATCCAGGGCGTGCTCGGCGACCAGCCCACGACGCTGACCCTGGCGGGTGCCTTCGCCGCGTTCGCGATCTCACGGATGGCCAGCATGATCCCGGTCACCCCGGGTGGGCTCGGCACCGTGGACGCGGCCCTGATCGCCCTGCTCACGACGTTCGGCCTGACCAACGAGCAGGCTGTGGCCTCCACCCTGGTGTGGCGCGCCTGCTCCTGGATCCCGCAGGTCTGCCTGGGCGTCGTCACCTTCCTGTACTGGCGGGTCGCCCAGGCGCGGGTCACGCGGGCCGCCCAGGCCTGGCAGGCCTGATCGCAGCGTCCACCGGCCCGTGACTGGACCCGGCCGCACGGCGATCGTCGGTGGGCGGATGCCCTGTCTGGCCGTGCCCTGCAGCATGGCGTGCCCGTACATTGGCAGCAGAGGTGGCCGACATGCTGATCGACCTGTCCGCACAGCCAGCCGCCCCCCTGGTGGGGGCCAAGGCGTCGCGCCTGGGCTGGCTGATCGGTCGGGGGTGGCCAGTCCCACCCGGGGCTGTTGCCCCGTTCGCAGTGACCGACCGCCTGCGTGGGAGCACCTCGGAGACTGACGTGGCCGGCCTGCGCCGGGACATCGCCCAGCGGGTGGTCGCCGGTCGCCGCTACATCGTGCGATCGTCGGCGAACGTCGAGGACGGGGCGCGGGGCTCGTTCGCCGGCCAGTTCGAGACCGTCGGCGACCTGGACTCGGTCGAGGGGGTCCTCGCCGCGATCCACACGGTCGCCCGCTCGGGCCAGACCGAGCAGGTCCGTGACTACGCCCGTCACGTCGGGGTCGAACCCGACACCATCCGGGTCGCCGCCATCGTCCAGGAGATGGTGCCGGCGGTCGCCTCAGGGGTCGCATTCAGCCGAGACCCGATCACCGGCTCGGACCGCGTCGTGGTCGAGGCGGTGGCGGGTGGGGGGGAGGCCCTCGTGGGTCGGGGAGCCGACCCCCAGCGCTGGGTCCATGGCCAGGGGGAGCCGCAGCGGCCGGAGGATCCCTTCCTGCCCGACGCGGCCTGCGACCAGCTGGCCGACTTCGTCCGGGGGATCGAGACGGCCAGCGGCGAGCCGGTGGACGTCGAGTGGGTCTGGGATGGAGCCGGACTCCACCTCGTCCAGTGGCGCCCGATCACCGGCCTCGGCCGAGCTCCACGCATCTGGTCCTCGCGCATGGCGCGGGACATGCTGCCCGGGTTGATCCCGCCGCTGGTCTGGTCCGTGAACATCCCGGTGCTCAGCGGCGTCTGGGTCGACCTGATCCACGAGGCCCTGGGCAGGGTCGGGCTCGACCGGGACGACCTCGTCCGCTCCTTCGGCTACCGGGCCTACTTCAACACCAGCGCGCTCGGTGGCGTGTTCACCTCCTTGGGGATGCCCGCGGACGCCCTGGAGCTCATGCGGGCCGGGACGAGTCACTCGGCGGTTCGGCCACCGGTGTCCATGCTTGTCCGGCGGACCCCGCGGCTGGCGCGGTTCGCCCTGACCCTTGGGACGTGGGAGGGGCGCGCGGACAGGCAGCGTGCCGAGCTGGACCGGGTCCGGGTATCTCGAGGGGCGTGCGGACGTCTCGGCGCTGGCCGACGATGAGTTGCTGGCCCGTGTGCACGTGCTGCGCCAGCTCCTGGCGCGGGCGGCACGGTTGAACGTCGTGACCCCGCTGCTGGCCGATGCATGGGCGGGGTCGGTGCGGCGGGCCGCGCAGGCGCGGGGCCTGGACCCCGGGGCGATGGACCCGGGTCAGGACCTGCCCGCGGTGCGGTCGCTGGACCCGGCGCACGTGCTGTCGGGGATGGGTGCCGATGATCAGGCCGCGTGGCAGTGGTTCCTCGAGAGGTTCGGGCACCTGTCGGACAGCCCCAACGACTGCTCCCTGCCGACCTGGTCGGAGCAGCCGGAGGCTGTGCGGCGCCTGCTGGACCGGGGGGAGGCGGGGAGTGCGCGGGGACCGGCTTCGGGGAGCTCCGCCAGCTCGGCATCGCGCGAGGTGTTCCTCTCCGACGCATCCGGCGTCACCCGTGGCCGGCTGGCGCGCCGCTGGGACCGAGCCGCCCGGTACCGGCAGGCCCGTGAGGAGGTCGGGTACACGTACGCCCGGATCTACGCCCTGTTCCGCCCGACGTTCCTCGAGGTGGGTCGCCGCCTTGCCGATCGGGGTGTGATCACCGACCCGTCCGACGTGTTCCTGCTGGACCTGGCGGAGCTGGCCGACGTGCCTCCACGGGCGACTCGCGGCCGCCCCGCTGGTCGCAGCGCGGCGGGAGGAGATGTCCGAGGCGGCCGACCTGCACTGGCCGGAGACGATCATCGGGGACGACCCGGTGCCCATCCGAGGGCGGTCCCGCGCCCGGATCCTGACGGGCGTGCCCACCTCCCGGGGTCGGCGAACGGGGCCTGCCCGGGTCATCACCTCGCTGGCGACGGCACCGGACATCGGGCCGGACGACGTCCTGATCCTGGCAGCGGCCGACGTCACCTGGACGCCGCTGCTGCTGCGCGCAGGGGCCGTCGTCACCGAGACCGGCGGGATGCTCTCGCATGCATCGATCGTCGCGCGGGAGTTCGGGCTTCCCTGCGTGGCCTCCGTCGAGGGAGCCACCGGGATCGCCGAGGGCACGACGGTCTGCGTGGACGGCGGATCGGGGGAGGTCCTCCTGCTCGGCGCCGACGACGCATGACGGGACGTCGGTGGTCCCCGCCCCGGATCAGCCCGCGCGACGGGGCGGGCCGGGGCAGGCCCGGCGCGAGGCGGCACGGGGTCCGCGCCCGCCGCTGCGTTCACGAGCGCGGCTGCACGCCGAAGAACTGCATGATCCTCAGCAGGCCGCGCCCCATCGGGATCGACTGCAGGCTGGCGTCCATCTCGACCTGGCCAGCGCGCTTCTTGCGCAGGTAGTCCCTCGTGTCCGGGATCAGCGCGACGATGAAGATGACGTTCATCACCACCCCGTAGACGATGTAGGGCCAGTCGTTCTCGAAGAGGACCAGCCAGAGGAGGAAGAACCACAGCCCGGAGGTGTAGGAGACCAGCAGGTCCCGGACCACGAACAGGCCGAACACCAGGCCGGCCACGGCGGACACGACCGCGCCGAGCGGGGGACACGACAAGGAAGCCACCGTACGTGGGTCCGATCCCGCCGCCTCCGCGGAATCGGTGGAACACCGGCCAGTTGTGGCCGACGACGACGAAGACGGCCGCAACCAGGAAGTAGTAGTGCCCAGGCGTGACCCGATCGAGGACCAGGACCGGGACGACGCCCTTGAGGACGTCCAGCAGCCCGACCGTGCAGCCGACTCGGGGTCCCAGCTTGACGGACGCCGTGGTCGCCCCGACCGTCTGCAGCAGCGCCCCTTCGCCGCCCTCAGCGTCGGGGAGGTGCACGTCCTCCAGGTCGACGCCCGGGGCGACGATGCGGGCGACCAGTCGGGAGAAGGAGATCGACCCGAACAGGTAGCTGCCCAGCGCGACCGCGAGAAGGGCCCAGATCTCCACGTCAGCCTCCGCCGGGACCGTGTCACTGCCACCGTAGCGGATCCGCCCCTGCGATCGGGCGGCTCGCGGGGGCGGCAGCCCGACGAGCTCGACACGGACGGAGCCAGGGCCTCACGTGGGCTCGATGTCCCTCCTGCCGAGGGCCAGCGCACCGAGGGCGGCCAGCACGAGGCCGAGCAGCACGAGCGTCGCGGCAGACCGCCACTCGGGACTGACCGCGGGGGCGGGCGCGACGTGGTGCAGCACGGACAGGTTGAGCACCCACGAGGGGAGGTTGACCGAGGCCCCCACGATCTCGAGCAGGAACGAGGCCGTGACCAGGGCGTAGGTCAGTGGGACGGCCAGCCTCGGAACCACGCCGTGCAGGAGGGTCCCCGCCCCGAGGACGAACAGCGCGGTCGGGAGGGTGTTGAGCCCTGCGGTGCCGAGGTCCCCGACCCCGACTCCCAGCCCGCCCGCACTCCCAGCGGCCCAGGTCCCCAGCACGGCTGCCGTGGCACCGAGGGCCAGCGCTCCCACCGCGACCGTGACGCGCCCGGCGAGCCACCGGGCCCGCGGCACCGGCCCTGCCAGCAGGTTGTCCAACCGGCCCCCGGCCTCCTCGTCGCGGGTCGCCGCGATCTGTCCGGAGGCTTCGACGGCCAGGGCCACAGTGATGAAGATGTAGAAGATCCCCACGTACGCCCGGGTGCCGGACTCGGCGATCCCCAGCTCGCCGAACAGGTCCCCCCCGCGGGACTGCGCCATCGCCTCGGCAGCGGTCCTCGCGACCAGGCCGATCAGCATCCCGGCCAGGGCCAGGCCGAGGGCCCAGGACCACGCCGAGCCCTCGCCCAGCCGGACGGCCAGCCCCAGTGCGCTGTTGAGCCCTCGCCTGCGCACCCGCCGGGAGCTGCGCTCGGTGAGCAGGCCCGCCCCGGTGTCACGGGCGCTGACGAGGACGACGGCCACGCCGGCCAGTGCGGCTGCCAGCAGGTAGCACAGGAGGACCGGCACGAGGTTCGGGTCGGTGAGCGGGCGGGCGAGCTCGAGCCAGCCCAGCGGGGTGGCCCAGCGCAGCCAGCGCAGGTCAGGATCGGAGTCCGCGACCACCCGCAGCAGGTAGCAGACCCCCAGGACACCGGCGCCCAGACCGAGTGCCTGGCGCCGGGACCCCGCCAGCTGCGAGGTGATCGCGCCCACCCCCACCATCAGTGCCGGAGCACTGGTCAGCGTCAGGCCGAGCATGGCTGCCCGGCCGGTGCCCAGTTCGTGGCCGGCGCCCACCATGATCCCGACGACGCTGATCACCAGCATGAGCAGCAGGGCAGCTGCCAGCCCGGTGAGGGTGGAGCGTGCGGCGTCCGCCCTCGTGAGCGGGCCCGCGAGGAGCACCTCAGCCCGTCCCGCATCCTCCTCCCCGCGCAGGACCCGGGTCGTGGCGAAGAGCGCCCACACGGCCCCGACCAGGGCCATCACGAGGACCACCCGCCACTCGGTGAAGCCGGCCACGGTCTCCAGCGACCGGGTCTCCCCGAACAGGGCGATGAGCCCCGGGTTCGACCCGATGCTCCGGGCGAGGGTGACGCGATCCGCCGGGTCGGGGTAGGCGGCCACGTAGCCGAGCACGGCTGTCACGGTCACGAGCACCCCGGACACCGCAACCGCGACCGCCCCCTTCCAGACCCGCCGGTATGCCAGCCTGCCCACCATCTGCTCGGCCCGGCCGATCGTCATCGACCCTCCCCGGGCTCCCGAGCCTCTCCGTAGTAGGTGAGGAAGAGCTCCTCGAGGGTGGGCTCGCGGCTGACCAACCGGGTCGCGCCGGCGTCGGCAAGGGCGGCAAGCAGCGGGGACACGGGTCCCTCGACGCGGCAGCGCAGGGTCCCCGCCTCGATCCGCACGTGGGAGACACCTGGCACGTCGCTCAGGGTGGGCACGGCGTGGTCGCCGAAGTCCGCCTCGACGCTCAGCGCGGAGCGCAGGCGCATCGAGTCCAGCGACCCGACCTCCACCAGCCGTCCCGCCCGCAGGATCGCCACGCGTCCGCAGAGCGCCTCCACCTCGGCCAGGACGTGTGAGGACAGGAACACCGTCTGTCCCGAGGACTGCGCGTGCCGCACGCAGGCACGGAACTCCTGCTCCATGAGCGGATCCAGCCCCGCGGTCGGCTCGTCGAGCACGAGGAGCTCGGAGCGGGTCATCAGCGCGGCGATCAGGCTGACCTTCTGCCGGTTGCCCTTGGAGTAGGTCCGCACGCGCTTGCTGGGGTCGAGCTCGAAGCGCTCGATCAGCTCGTCCCGGTAGGCGATGTCGACCCCGCCATGCACCTCGCCGAGCAGGTGCAGCGTCTCGGCCCCGGTGAGCCCCGGCCACAGGGACGCCTCTCCCGGGACGTACGCCAGGCGCCGATGGATCGCGACCACGTCACGCAGCGCGTCGCCCCCGAGCACCTCGGCCCGGCCGGACGTCGGCCGGATCAGGCCGAGGAGCAGGCGGATCGTCGTGGTCTTGCCCGAGCCGTTGGGACCCAGGTAGCCGAACACCTCGCCCTGCTCGACCTCGAGGTCCAGGTCGACGAGGGCGGGGGATCGGCCGTAGTGCTTCGAGAGGCGCTCGGTGCGGATGACGGCCACAGCCAAGGTCTATCACGCGTCGGGTCCGGGAACGGTGGGCGTGGGCGACCGCGCACCGCGTCCCGTGGCGCATGCGCCCAGCCGGTGCCAGCGAGGTGAGGACGGCCCGGCGGATCCGCGATCGCACCGGGAGGGGGAGGCGGACCCCCGGTAGAATCCGTGTTGTGTTCGCATCCCTCTCCGACCGGCTGTCCGCGACCTTCAAGGGCCTGCGCGGCAAGGGCCGGCTGTCCGAGTCCGACATCAACGACACCATCCGGGAGATCCGGATCGCGCTGCTCGAGGCCGACGTGGCCCTGCCCGCGGTGCGCGTCTTCACCGATCGTGTCCGTGAGCGTGCGGTCGGGGCGGAGGTCTCAGGCGCGCTGAACCCCGCCCAGCAGGTCGTCAAGATCGTCCACGAGGAGCTCATCGAGCTGCTCGGCGGGCAGACCCGCCGGCTGCAGTTCGCCAAGAACCCGCCCACCGTCATCCTGCTCGCGGGCCTGCAGGGCTCGGGCAAGACCACCCTGGCCGGCAAGCTGGCCGTGCACCTCAAGGAGCAGGGCCACACGCCGATGCTCGTGGCCGCCGACCTGCAGCGCCCGAACGCCGTCGACCAGCTGTCCGTGGTGGCCGAGCGTGCCGGCGCCCCGGTCTTCGCCCCGCAGCCGGGCAACACCGGCGCGAACCCGGAGGCGACGTGGGGGGACCCGGTCGAGGTCGCCCGCGAGGGCGTGGAGATCGCCAAGCTCACCCAGCACGACGTCGTCATCGTCGACACCGCCGGCCGCCTGGCCATCGACACCGCGCTCATGGAGCAGCTGCGCCAGGTCCGCGACGCCGTCCAGCCCGACGAGACGCTGCTCGTCGTCGACGCGATGATCGGCCAGGACGCGGTCGCCACCGCGAAGGCCTTCCACGAGGGCGTCGGCTTCGACGGCGTGGTCCTGACCAAGCTCGACGGTGACGCCCGCGGTGGTGCGGCGCTGTCGGTCGTCACGGTCACCGGCGTGCCGATCATGTTCGGCTCCACGGGCGAGAAGCTCACCGACTTCGAGCTGTTCCACCCCGACCGGATGGCCTCGCGCATCCTCGACATGGGCGACGTGCTGACCCTGATCGAGCAGGCGGAGAAGGCGTTCGACTCCAAAGAGGCCGAGAAGATGGCCGGCAAGGTCATGTCCGGCGAGGACTTCACCCTCGACGACTTCCTGTCCCAGATGCAGGCCCTGCGCAAGATGGGCAGCCTGGGCAAGCTGCTCGGGATGCTGCCCGGGATGGGCGAGATCCGCGACCAGATCGACAACCTCGACGAGAAGGAGATCGACCGCGTCCAGGCGATCATCCAGTCGATGACCCCGGCCGAGCGCGCGGACGTCAAGCTGCTCAACGGCTCGCGACGGGCCCGGATCGCCCGCGGCGCGGGCGTGCAGGTCAGCGAGGTCAACGGCCTGGTCGAGCGCTTCGGCGAGGCGCAGAAGATGATGCGCCAGATGCGCTCCGGCATGGGCATGCCGGGCATGCCGGGGATGCCGGGCATGGGCGGCTCGAAGAAGGCCAAGGGCCGCGCCCAGCAGCAGCAGACGAAGAAGAAGTCGCGCAGCGGCAACCCGGCCAAGCGGGCGATCGAGGAGTCGGCCCCGGCGGCTGGCCCGGCGGCCTGCCCGGCGGGCTGGAGGGCTTCGACCCGGCAGCCTTCGACCCGAGCATGCTCGACCCCGAGGCCCTGAAGAAGATGGGCGACCTGCCCCCCGCGTTCAAGAACCTCCTCAACTAGGCGCTGGCCCCCGTCTCACCCCGGCCAAACCCTCCGACACGGCACAGGCCCTCCCGTCTGCCGCGGAGGGTGTGACCCCGATCGGAGGGTCTGTCGAGGCGGGGGCTCATCTGGCGGGGCAGGGGGGAACAGGCCACGTGGCAGCATGTGCCCGTGCCGCGCGACCGACTGAGCCTGCAGGCTGCGCGGCGCGTCGCGCTGGCCGCCCAGGGATTCGGCCGACCCCGGCCCGCTGCAGACCCCGGCGCGCGCGCCGTCGCCGACGTCGTCCGGCGGCTGGGGGTCGTGCAGATCGACTCGGTCAATGTCCTGGCCCGGGCCCAGTACCTGCCCATCCTGGCCAGGGTGGGCCCCTACGACCGCACCCGCCTGGATGACTGCTCGGGTCGGGCGCCCCGCTCGTTGTTCGAGTACTGGGGCCATGAGGCGGCGCTGCTGCCGGTGGGGATGCACCGGCTCATGCGCTGGCGGATGGACCGCGTCCACGACGACGCCTGGGGCGGCATGGTGCGCGTGCAGCGCGAGCAGCCCGGGCTGGTGCGCGAGGTCGCGGAGGTGGTCCGGGCGACCGGGCCCGGTGACCTCCACCGAGCTCGAGGCCGTCTTCTCGCACATCGAGCGGGGGGAGCGCGAGCACTGGGGCTGGAACTGGTCGGCGGTCAAGCGGTCGCTCGAGTACCTGTTCTGGGCCGGGGAGATCACCTCCGCCGGCCGCGACTCGGCCTTCCGCCGCCGGTATGCCGCACCCGAGGCGGTGCTGCCGCGTGCTGCGCTCGACGCCCCCACCCCGACGCCAGGCGCAGGCCCACCGAGAGCTGGTCGCGATCGCCGCACGGGCCCTGGGCGTGGCCACTGCCTCCGACCTCGCCGACTACTTCAGGATGCCGACGGCCGCCGACCCGGGAGGCGATCGGCGAGCTCCTCGATGCCGGCGAGCTCGTCGAGGTGACGGTGCCCGACTGGCCGACGAGCTACGCCCCCGCGGGCTTCTCCGTGCCCCGGACGGTGCCGGCCTCGGCGCTGCTGGCCCCCTTCGACCCGCTCATCTGGTTCCGGCCGCGGACCGAGCGGCTGTTCGGGATGCGCTACCGGATCGAGATCTACACCCCAGCCGAGCAGCGGGTCCACGGGTACTACGTGCTGCCGTTCCTGCACGACGAGGAGCTGGTGGCGCGGGTGGACCTCAAGGCCGACCGGGCCTCGGGCAGGCTGCTGGTCCAGGCCGCCCATCCCGAGGGCGAGGTCCGCCCGGAGTCCGTCGAGGCGCTGGCCCGGACGCTGCGGGAGACCGCCGGGTGGCTGGACCTCGACCGAGGTGCACGTGGCCCCGGTCGGTGACCTCGCCGGACGCGTGCGGGGCGCAGCTGCGCCACCTCGGGTGAGGAGCTCACGGCCCGACGGCCGGGGCGGCGCCTTTGAGCAATCCGGGTCCGGGATGGCACAATGGTGGGCGTCCCATGCGGGCCGAGGTCCCTCTCAACCCCGGTCGGCATGATCCATGCGGTCCTCGCAGCCTGGGTAACCCCATGTCCGCGTCGTGAGGATCCACCCCTGAACCGAAAGAGACACCAACACACGTGAGCGTCAAGATCAAGCTCAAGCGCCTCGGCAAGAAGAAGAACCCGCAGTACCGCATCGTGGTCGCCGACTCGCGCACCGCCCGCGGCGGTCGCTCCATCGAGGAGATCGGCATCTACCAGCCCCGCAACGAGCCCAGCCTGATCCAGGTGGACTCCGATCGCGCGCAGTACTGGCTCGGCGTGGGCGCACAGCCGACCGAGCCCGTCATGGCCATCCTCAAGGTCACCGGCGACTGGCAGAAGTTCAAGGGCCTGCCGGGCGCTGAGGGCACCCTGCGGGTCGCCGAGCCGAAGGCCGACAAGCAGATGGCGTTCGAGGCGGCCGTGAAGTCCGCCGAGGAGGCCGGCAAGGCGCCGAAGCCGAAGGCCCCCAGCCTGAAGGAGGCCGCTGCGGCGGCCGGTGCGAACCTCGAGCAGAAGGCCGACGGAGGCCAAGGAGCTCGTGGCCGAGAAGGTCGAGGAGGTCAAGGAGCTCGTGGCCGAGAAGGTCGAGGAGGTCAAGGACGCCATCGAGGAGCGCAAGGCGGCCAAGGCCGCTGCTGAGGCTGAGGCTCCCGCTGCGGAGGCCGCCGAGGCCGTCGAGGAGACCCCCTCGGCATGAGCACGGTCATCGAGGACTCGCTGGAGCACCTGGTCTCCGGCATCGTCGAGCACCCCGAGGACGTCAGCGTCCGGGTGCGCAGCGGACGCCGTGGTCCGCGGGGTGAGGGCGGCAGCGCCTACCAGGTGCGCGTCCACCCCGACGACATCGGTCGCGTGATCGGCCGCGGCGGTCGCACCGCCACGGCGATCCGCACCGTGGTCAGCGCGATCTCCGGCGGACGTCCGGTGCGCGTGGACTTCCTGGACGCCGACGAGCGCTGATGCGCGTGGTGGTCGGCCGGATCGGCCGGGCCCAGGGCATCCGCGGCGAGGTCACCGTCGAGGTTCGCACGGACGCCCCCGAGGAGAGGTTCTCCCCGGGGGCTGTCCTGGTGCTGTCCGGCCGCGCAGGGCTTCCCGCGACCCTGACGGTGGAGGGCTACCGCTGGCAGAACGGCCGGTTGATCCTCTCTGTCGAGGGGATCGGTGACCGGACCGCCGCCGAGACCCTGCGCGGGGCGATCCTCGAGTCGGAGGTCGACCTGACCGAGGGCGACGAGGACGAGTACCACGACCTCGCCCTCGTGGGCCTGTCCGTCCGGCAGGCCGACGGCACCGAGCTGGGGACGATCGGCGAGGTGCTGCACCTGCCCGGCCAGGACGTCCTGGCGGTCTCCCGGGCCGATGGTGCGGAGCTGCTCGTGCCGTTCGTCCGCCAGATCGTCCCCGAGGTGGACATCGCCGGCGGGTTCGTCGTGGTGGAGCTGCCCGAGGGGCTCGAGGAGCTGGCCTGATGCGCATCGACGTCGTCAGCATCTTCCCCGAGTACCTGGCCCCGCTGCACCTGTCCCTGGTCGGCCGGGCGATCGCCGACGGCCTGATCGACCTCGACGTGCACGACCTGCGTGACTTCACCCACGATCGGCACCGGACGGTGGACGACTCCCCGTACGGGGGCGGCCCGGGCATGGTCATGAAGCCCGAGCCGTGGGGCGAGGCGCTGCGCCACGTCCTGGCCGCGGGCGACCCCGCGGACCCGGTGCGCCTGGTCGTGCCCACCCCCAGCGGCCGGCGCTTCACGCAGGCCCTGGCCGCCCAGTGGGCCGGCGATCGCCGGCTGGTGTTCGCGTGCGGTCGCTACGAGGGGATCGACTCCCGGGTCGTGCCGTGGGCCCGGACCCTGACCGCCGGCGGGGCTCCGGTGGCCGTCGACGAGGTCTCCCTCGGCGACTACGTCCTCGCCGGTGCCGAGGCCGCCGTGCTCGTCATGGTCGAGGCGGTGGGTCGCCTGATCCCCGGCGTCCTGGGCAATGAGGCCAGCCACGCCGATGACTCCTTCGCCAGCGGGGGCATGGAGGGCCTGCTCGAGGGGCCGGTCTACACCCGCCCCCCGGTGTGGGAGGGCATGGCCGTCCCCGAGGTCCTGACCTCCGGCGACCACGGGGCCGTGGCCCGCTGGCGCCACGAGCAGGCACGGGAGCGCACGCGCGAGATGCGCCCGGACCTGCTCGGCTGAGTCCCGCGCGCATTTCCGGGCCGGGCCCGCCTGTGTGGCAGAATCGGGGGGCTGGTCGTCTCGCGTCGCCGCCACAGGGGAGGCGCGTTCCCTGCGCCGGCATCCATCCGACCCACATCTGCGGGCGACCTGTGGCTCCCGCCAGGAAGCGATCATGAACACGCTTGACTCCGTCGACGCCGCCTCGCTGCGCTCCGACATCCCCGACTTCCGTCCCGGCGACACCGTGAAGGTCCACGTGAAGGTCGTCGAGGGCACCCGCTCGCGCATCCAGGTCTTCCAGGGTGTGGTCATCCGCCGGCATGGCGGTGGCCTGGGCGAGACCTTCACGGTCCGCAAGGTCAGCTTCGGCACCGGCGTGGAGCGCACCTTCCCCGTGCACACCCCCGTCGTGGACAAGATCGAGGTCGTGACCCGCGGCGACGTCCGCCGCGCCAAGCTGTACTACCTGCGTGAGCTGCGCGGCAAGAAGGCGAAGATCCGCGAGAAGCGCGACAACGCCTGAGTTGCGCCACGCGACTGACGACGAGGGCCCCCGCCGGTTGATCCGGTCGGGGGTCCTCGCTGTTGTCGCCGGCGCGCTGGCCGTCCTGCTCGTGCACGTGCTCGTCGCCGAGGTCCGCGCCGTCGACTCCGACTCGATGAGCCCGACGCTCGCACCCGGCGAACGCGATCCTGGTCGCGAAGGCGGGCGTGCCCCGGTGGAACGTGCAGCCGGGCACCCTGGTGGTCTTCGACGCGGCGGACCTGTGGGCGCAGCCCGACGACCCGCAGGGCACGGTGTTCGTCAAGCGGGTCGTCGGCGTCGGCGGGGACCGGATCACCTGCTGCACCCCGGACGGCCGGCTCACGCGCAACGGGCAGCCCCTGCCCGAGCCCTACCTGGGCGGCACACCGACCGACCAGCAGGCGTTCGACGTCATCGTCGCGCCCGATCACTACTGGGTCCTGGGCGACAATCGGGCCAGCTCGGCCGACTCGCGGGCACATCTGGGCGACCCGGGGGGTGGGAACGTCCCGGCATCCCGCATCATTGGCACTGTCGAGGCGGTCGTCTGGCCCCCGGGATCGATGCGTCGTGTGGAGGGGTCCGATGAGTGAGCCGATCGAGCCGGTCGGTCCGGCCGACCCGCAGCGACCCCGTCGGGGCCGAGCCGGTACCCCCGGCGGCCGCGGGGGAGGCCCACTGGCCCCCGCGCGCCGAACCCGGGGCCGAGTCGCGCGGGTCGGGATTCCTGCATGCCCTGCGCGAGATCGCGATCGTCGTGGTCACCGCCCTGGTCATCTCCGCCCTGGTGCGCACGTTCCTGCTCCAGGCCTTCTGGGTCCCGAGCGGCTCCATGGAGCAGACGCTGATGCGCGGCGACCGGATCCTGGTCTGGAAGCCGGGGGGCGAGCCGAGCCACGGTGACGTCATCGTGTTCAAGGACCCCGCCGACTGGCTGGCCGACCCGGTCCCCGTGGGTGGCATCCGGGGGGCCCTGGGCGAGGCGGCGGCGTTCGTGGGGATCCTGCCCTCGACGACCGGCGACGACCTCGTCAAGCGCGTGATCGGCGTCGGCGGGGACACGATCGAGTGCTGCTCACCGGAGGGGCAGATCATCCGCAACGGCGAGCCGCTGGACGAGCCGTACCTGTACCCGGGGGAGCCCACCGACCAGGTCGTCTTCCGGGTGGAGGTCCCCGAGGGCAGGCTGTTCGTGATGGGGGACCACCGCGGTGACTCGGCGGACTCCCGCTACCACCTCGAGGAGGACGACGGGACCGTCCCCGTGGAGAACGTCGTGGGCACCGCGGAGGTCATCATGTGGCCGATCACCCGATGGGCCACGCTGCCGGACTACGCCGACCAGCAGTCTGCGATGCCGGCGGGCGCCGTCGACCCGGTGGCCCCATGAGCCAGGCGCCCACGCTGCGCGTGGAGCGCGCACTCCTGCGGGAGGGTGCCGCCACCCTGGGGTGCGTGGACGAGGTCGGCCGCGGCGCCCTGGCCGGACCGGTCAGCGTCGGCGTGGTCGTGCTCGACCTCGGTGTCGGGTCGGCCCCGAGGGGCCTGCGCGACTCCAAGCTGCTGACCCCGAGGGCCCGCCGGGAGCTGCTCCCGCGCCTGCGCCGGTGGCCGATCGCCTCGGCCGTCGGCCATGCGGACCCCTACGAGGTCGACGCCGTGGGCATCATCTGCGCGCTGCGGGTCGCCGCCGCGCGGGCCTTCGCCCTGCTGGGTGTGGCCCCGGATCTTGCCCTCCTGGACGGCAACCACGACTGGCTCAGCGTCCCTGAGGAGCCCGACGCGCTCTTCCCGGATCCCCGCCGCGCCGTGGGTGACAACCTGGCCGACATGTCGGTGCTGCCCGCCCGGGTGCAGACCCGGGTCCGCGCGGACCTGACGTGCGCCGGGGTGGCCGCCGCCAGCGTCCTGGCCAAGTGCGAGCGTGACGCGATCATGGTCGAGCTGGCCGGCCGGCACCCGGAGTACGGCTGGGCCCTGAACAAGGGGTACAGCGCTCCTGACCACGTCGAGGCCCTTCGACGGCTGGGACCCACGGCCCTGCACCGACGGTCGTGGAACCTCCCGGGCACCGAGGACCAGGACCTCGCCGGGCAGTTGTCCACAGCTTCGCCCTGACCCCCTTCCGCATCCTCGGGGCGCCCGGCAGGGTTGGCCCCGGGGGTGGGCAGCCATGGGGGACAGCCAGGAGCTCGGTCGGGACGGCGAGGACGCAGCAGCCGAGTACCTGACCCGGCACGGGATGCAGGTGGTCGCCCGGAACTGGCGCTGCCGGTACGGCGAGATCGACATCATCGCCCGGGAGGGTGCTGTCCTGGTCTTCTGCGAGGTCAAGACCCGGCGCGGGACCGGGTTCGGGGTCCCGCTGGAGGCGATCACGGCCACGAAGCTGTCCCGGATCCGCCGGCTGGCCGCACTGTGGCTCGAGGAGGCCGGCGGCCACCGGGGACCGGTCCGCATCGATGCCGTGGGCGTGCTGTGCCACCCCGACGGGCGGCGGGCGATCGAGCACCTGCGCGGGGTGTCCTGATGTCCCTGGCCCGCGCCCACGGGGTCGTGATCTCCGGGGTGGACGCGCACCTGGTGGAGGTCGAGGCGCACCTGTCCTCGGGCCTGCCGGGCATGTCGATCGTCGGCCTGGCCGACACGGCCGTCGGAGAGGCGCGCGACCGGGTCCGTGCCGCGGTCCTCAACAGCGGCGCGCGGTGGCCCCAGGTGCGGATCACGGTCGGGCTCTCCCCGGCGTCGCTGCACAAGCGGGGTTCGGGGCTGGACCTGGCCATCGCCTCGGCGATCCTCGCCGCCGACGGCCAGATCCCGGCCGAGCCGCTCGAGGACGCGATCCTGTTCGCCGAGCTGGGCCTCGACGGGCGGGTCAGGCCCGTGCGCGGGGCGGTGGTCGCAGCCGTCGCCGGGGTGCGCTCGGGACGGGGCCGGATCGTGGTTGCCCACCCCAACGCCGCGGAGGCTGCCGTCGTGCCGGGGATCACCGCGGTCGGTGTCGCATCCCTGCGGCACTGGGGCCAGCTGGTGACCGGGGCGGCCGTGGAGGATCCCGCTGCATCCTCCGGCCGCCCTCGAGGTGCCGGGCGCAGGTCCTGCCACGCCCCAGCCGGACCTGGCCGACGTGCTGGGCCAGCCCGAGGCGGTGGCGGCCCTGGAGGTCGCGGCGGTCGGGGGCCACCACGTGGCCATGGTCGGCCGCCCCGGGGTCGGCAAGACCCTCCTCGCGGAGAGGCTGCCCACGATCCTGCCCGACCTCACCGACGACGACGCCCTGACCGTCACGGCGATCCGCTCCGTCGTGGCCGACGTCCAGGGGCTGGTCCGCCGGCCGCCGTTCCAGGCGCCCCACCACACGGCCACCGTCGCCGCGCTCGTCGGCGGCGGGCGGGGCGGCCAGCCGACGCCCGGGGCCGTGACGCTGGCCCACGCCGGGGTGCTGTTCCTCGACGAGGCGGCGGAGTTCGGCTCCGCGTGCCTGGAGTCGCTGCGCCAGCCGCTGGAGTCCGGGGTGGTCGTGCATCGCGAGGGCGGGGTTCACCGCGCGCATGCCTGCCCGGTTCCAGCTGGTCCTGGCGGCGAACCCGTGCCCCTGCGGCGTGGGCGACGGGGCAGGGAAGGAGTGCACCTGCAGCTCGGTGGACCGGCGCCGGTACCACGCGAAGCTCTCGGGGCCGCTGATGGACCGCGTGGACATCCGCATGGTGCTCGGGCCCCCCGATCGTGGGTCGTGGTCCCAGGAGGAGGGCGGCCGTGACTCGGCGTCGGTGCGCGACAGGGTCACGCAGGCCCGGCAGCGGGCCCTCCGGCGCTGCTCGGTGCTGGGCCTGGCCCCCGCAGCAACGGCGCCCAGCCGTCGGCGCTGCTGCGTGGCCCACTGGCACCGGATCCGGCGGCCGCAGACGTCCTCGGGGCGGCGATCGCTGCGGGACGGCTCAGCGCCCGTGGGGCCGACCGTGCCATCCGCGTCGCATGGAGCCTGGCGGACCTGTCGGGCGCCGATCGGCCGTCCCTGGAGCACGTCGGGCGGGCCCTGACGTTGCGCGGGGACTCGTGAAGGAGGGGTCAGATGACCGGACCGGGCCCTGAGCGCCTGGACATGATCGCGCTCGCGTGCCTGGTGGAGCCCGGGACACCCGGGATCGCGGAGCTCGTCGCCGAGCAGGGAGCTGGCGTGGTCCTGGCCGAGGTGCGCGCCCAGCGCCGGCCTCCCGGGTGGTCGGACGCCTCGACCCGGAGCAGGTCCCCGGCATGCTGGCCGAGATGGCCCGGCGGGGAGTGAGGGTCGTGGTCCCCGGCGAGGCGGAGTTCCCCAGCCAGCTGCTCGACCTCCCGGAGCCTCCGCTGGCACTGTGGGTCCGGGGGCCGCTCGACCTGCGGGCTGCCGCGCTGCGCTCGGTGGCCGTCGTGGGGGCGCGTGCCTGCACGGCGTACGGGGAGCGTGCCACCGTCGCCGTGGCCGGAGGGCTCGCCGCCGACGGGTGGGCGGTGGTCTCGGGCGGGGCCTTCGGGATCGACGCAGCCGCGCATCGCGCGGCCCTGGCGGTCGGGGGTCCGACGATCGCCGTCCTGGCCTGCGGGGTCGACGTCACCTACCCGCGGGCCCATGATGCCCTGCTGGCCCGGATCGGGGACTCAGGGCTGGTCGTCTCGGAGCTTCCGCCGGGCAGCCAACCGCTCAAGCACCGGTTCCTGGCCCGCAACCGGGTGATCGCGGCGCTCAGCCGGGGAACGGTCGTCGTCGAGGCCGCCCGCCGTAGCGGGGCGGTGTCCACCGCCTCACGGGCACTGGAGCTCGGTCGGGTGGTGATGGCCGTGCCCGGCCCGGTGACCTCGATGGCCAGCTCCGGGACCAACCGCCTGCTCCACGAGCAGGTGGCACGCGCGGTCAGCGACAGCGACGAGGTCGTGTCGCTGCTCACGAGGTGCGACGTGTCCCTGGGGGGCCCGGGGCCGCGGCCGGCCACCGCGGGACAGGCCCGGCGGACCTGGACGGCCTGTCCGAGGAGGCGCGGGCCGTGCTCGCGGCCCTGCCCAGCCGGGGGACGCGCAGCGTCGAGGACGCAGCCGAGCGAGCCGCCATCACCCCGGCGGCCTGCCTGGCCCACCTGGGGCTGCTGGAGATCATGGGACTCGTCCGGCGCGCGGGGTCGGGATGGCGCCGATGTGCCTGACCGGTGGGGCAGCATGGGCACGTGACCCTGCCGATGGCGCTGGAGGAGGCGTTGGACGGGTTCGCCGCGCACCTCCGCGACGAGCGCGGGCGCAGTCCCCACACAGTGCGCGCCTACGTGGGGGATGTCGCGGACCTCCTGGGGTTCGCCGCCGAGCAGGGTGTCGGTGAGCTGCCGGACCTGGACCTCGCGATCCTGCGCGCCTGGCTCGCCGGCATGGATCGACGCGGCGCTGCCCGGTCGACGATCGCCCGGCGGGTGGCGGCCGCGCGGTGCTTCACGGCCTGGGCGCTGCGCCAGGGGCGTGTGGAGGCAGATCCGGCCGCCCGGCTCAGCGCGCCGACGGCCAGGCGGGGCATCCCCGAGGTGCTGCGCCAGGGACAGGTCGACGAGCTCATGGCGGTCGCAGTCCTCCGCGCCGACGACTCGGACCCCGTTCACCAGCGCGATGTGGCCATGCTCGAACTGCTCTACGCGACCGGGATGCGCGTGTCCGAGCTGGTCGGCATGGGGTGCAGCGACCTCGACTGGTCCCGGAACACCGCACGGGTGCTGGGCAAGGGGGGGCGTGAGCGTGTCGTCCCGTTCGGCCTCCCGGCCGCGCGCGCCCTGCGCACCTGGATCGATGACGGCCGGGCGCGCCTGGCGCGACCGGCCAGCGGGGACGCGCTGTTCCTGGGGGCCCGGGGTGGTCGTGTGGACGCCCGGGTGGTCCGGCGGGCGGTCCACGGCCTGCTCGCACACGTCCCCGACGCCCCTGATGTGGGACCCCATGGGCTGCGGCACTCCATGGCCACGCACCTTCTCGAGGGCGGCGCGGACCTGCGTTCCGTCCAGGAAGTGCTCGGCCACGCTAGTCTCGGCACGACCCAGATCTACACCCACGTCTCCATCGAGCGCCTCAGGAGCAGTTATGACCGGGCCCACCCCCGCGCCTGACGCCCCGTTGCGCCTGGCGCAGGCCGATGCCGACGACGGGATGATCGATCCCGACGCCGCCGTCCTCGAGCTCGAGGAGCCCGGAGCGGCGCTGGCTCGCCTGTGGCGCGAGTACAAGCTCACGGCCGATCCCGGGATCCGTGAGCAGCTGATCCTGCAGTACGCCCCCCTGGTGCGGTACGTGGCCGGTCGCGTGGGCGTCGGGCTGCCCGCCAGCGTGGAGCAGGGGGACCTCGTCTCCTACGGCGTGTTCGGCCTCATCGACGCCATCGAGAAGTACGACCCCGAGCGGGCCATCAAGTTCGAGACCTACGCGATCAACCGCATCCGCGGCGCGATCATCGACGAGCTGCGCTCCTTCGACTGGATCCCCCGCTCGGTGCGCACCAAGGCCCGCGACATCGAGCGCGCGATCGCCGTCCTCGAGGCCCGGTTGCAGCGCACCCCCACCGAGGGGGAGATCGCCGACGAGCTCGGGCTCGACATCCCCGAGTTGCGCAAGGTGTTCGACCAGGTCTCGTTCGTGCACGTGGCCGCCCTCGACGAGATGCTCGGCTCCGCCGACCACGGCGACGGGTCGACCCTCGGCGAACGGCTCGAGGACGAGCGCACGAGCGCCCCGGGTGACGCGCTCGACGACGAGGAGACCCGCCAGCTGCTGGCCCGGGTCATCCACACGCTGCCCGAGCGCGAGCAGATCGTGGTCACCCTGTACTACTACGAGGGACTGACCCTCGCGGAGATCGGCCTCGTGCTCAGCGTGACGGAGAGCCGGATCTGCCAGCTGCACTCCAAGGCCATGATGGGCATGCGCACCCGGATCGGGACCCTCGACGACGACTGAGGCCCGCGGACCTCACCAGGGACGCAGGCGCGCGGAGGCCCGCCCGAGGATCAGCAGCGGGTCCAGGTACTGCCGACCACGCCGCAGCCCGAGGTGCAGGCAGCTCCCGGACCCGCAGTGACCGGTGCCGGTTCCGACCGTCCCGAGCGTCTCGCCGGCGCGGACACGCTCGCCGACCACAACCTGGGCGTCGACCGGCTCGTAGGTCGTGCGCAGGGCGCCGTGGTCGACTGAGACGACCCCACGCCCGGCCAGTGTCCCGGCGAACGCCACGCGACCGTCCCCTGCCGCGCGCACGGGCTGGCCGGGTGCGGTGCGCAGGTCCACCCCCCGATGCCCGGGCAGCCAGCGTTCCGCTGGGGGGTGGAAGTCGCCGACGACGTCCACGGGAGCCACCGGCGGGTGCCAGCGGATGTCCTGGGCATGTCCGGGGCCGGGCGAGGCGACCAGCAGGGCAGCCAGCGCGAGGGACGCGGCGAGGGGGCTTCTGGGCATGGGTCCACACTCGGGCACGACCGGCCCCCTGACCAGTGGTCGCCCGGGGATCTGTGGACGACGACGCGGGCGGCCGGGATTTCCCCGCCGCGGCGTGTTCGTCGTAGACTGGGCGCACGGATCCTCCGGGATCCGAATTCGCATGTCCCAGCACGTTCGGCCGGTCGGAACGGTCTGCCTCGGCAGCCCGACCAGCCAGGGACATCAGGACGACCGCCGACCGGTGGTCGTGACAACCGACCGCGCGGCCCCGCCGCGCACGAAAGAGGACCACCCATGGCCGTCGTCACGATGCGCCAGATGCTGGAGAGCGGTGTCCACTTCGGGCACCAGACCCGGCGCTGGAACCCCAAGATGAAGCGCTTCATCCTCACCGAGCGCAATGGCATCTACATCATCGACCTGACCCAGTCGCTGACCTCCATCGACCGCGCCTACTCCTACGTCAAGGAGACAGTCTCGCGCGGCGGGACGATCATGTTCGTCGGGACGAAGAAGCAGGCCCAGGAGGCCGTCGCCGAGCAGGCGTCGCGCGTCGGCATGCCCTACGTCAACGAGCGCTGGCTGGGCGGCATGCTCACCAACTTCCAGACCGTGTACAAGCGCCTGCAGCGCCTCAAGGAGCTCGAGCAGATCGACTTCGACGACGTCGCCGGCTCCGGGATGACCAAGAAGGAGCTGCTCGTCCTGCGCCGCGAGAAGGACAAGCTCGTGCGCACGCTGGGCGGCATCCGGGAGATGAGCAAGGTCCCGTCCGCCGTCTGGGTCGTCGACACCAACAAGGAGCACATCGCCGTCGGTGAGGCGCGCAAGCTGGGGATCCCGGTCATCGCGATCCTGGACTCCAACTGCGACCCCGACGTCGTGGACTTCCCGATCCCGGGCAACGACGACGCCATCCGCGCAGTCGGCCTGCTCACCCGCGTGATCGCCGACGCCGTCGCCGAGGGCCTCGTCGCACGTGCCAGCGGCGGGACCGCCGAGGCTGTTGAGCCGCTGGCGGAGTGGGAGGCCGAGCTGCTGGCTGCCCACCAGGCTGAGGCCGTCGTCGATGCCGTGGCCGTGGAGGCCGCCGCGGAGGCGGTGGTCGCCGAGGCCGTCGCCGAGGAGGCGGTGGTCGAGGCCGTGGTTGCTGAGGCTGTTGCTGAGGACGCCGTCGTCGAGGCTGTCGCCGCCGACGCTGTCGCCGAGGAGGCGCTGGTCGAGGCCGTGGTTGCCGAGGCGATCGCCGAGGAGGCCGCCGTCGCGGCTGACGCCGGGGAGCTGCCCGTCGAGGACGCCGAACTGGCCGTCGAGGTCGCCGTCGCCGAGGAGATCATCGCCGTGGAGGCCGTCGCCGAGGCGGAGGTGGCCGACGCCATCGCCGTGGAGGCCGTCGCGGAGGCGGAGGTCGCTGAGGCTGTCGCCGACGAGGCCGTGGTCGACGCTGTCGTCGCCGACGCCGTGGCCGAGGAGGTCCTCGAGGAGGCCGTCGTTGTCGAGGCCGTCGCGATCGAGGGCGAGGCCGAGGCAGCTGCCGACGCCGAGAAGCCCGCCGAGTAGTCCACCCCCACGTTCAGCGCGGCAGCCGGTCCGACCGCTGCCGCTGACACCGGACCCGCCCCTGCCGAGGGGCACGGGCGGGCCGGTGCTCGCCGTCAATCCGGGGCCGATGTGCCCCACCTGAGAAAGGACAGCCCATGGCTGCGATCACCGCCGCGGACGTCAAGAAGCTCCGCGACCTCACCTCCGCCGGGATGATGGAGTGCAAGAAGGCCCTGACCGAGGCCGACGGGGACTTCGACGCGGCCGTGGAGATCCTGCGCATCTCCGGCGCGGCCAAGGCCGCCAAGCGCGGCGCCGAGCGGACCACCAAGAACGGCCTGGTCGCCGTGCGCGGCGGGTCGCTGGTCGAGCTGCTCTGCGAGACCGACTTCGTGGCCAAGAACGCCGACTTCCAGGCCTTCGCCGACGAGATCGTCGCCCTCGCCGACGAGATCGGTGCCGAGGACCGCGACGCCCTGGCCGGCGCCGAGATGGCCAACGGCAGGACCGTGGCCGAAGCCATCCAGGAGATGTCCGGGGTCATCGGCGAGAAGCTGGAGCTCGGGCGGGTCGCCCTGCTCGAGGGCACCATCGCCACCTACATGCACCGGCGCTCGGCCGACCTGCCCCCGCAGGTCGGCGTGCTCGTGGCCTACGAGGGCAACGAGGAGACCGCCCGCGCCGTGGGCATGCAGATCGCCGCGATGCGTCCGGAGTACCTCACCCGTGAGGACGTCCCGGCGGACGTCGTCGCCCATGAGCAGCACATCGCGGAGGCGACCGCACGCGAGGAGGGCAAGCCCGAGGGCGCCCTGCCCAAGATCATCGAGGGCCGGGTCAACGGGTTCTTCAAGGATCGGGTCCTGCTCGAGCAGTCCTCGGTCCAGGACAGCAAGAAGACGGTCAAGGCCTTCGCCTCGGAGAACGGCGCCGTGATCACCGGCTTCGTCCGGATCGAGATCGGCGGCTGACTCCAGCACTGTCGGACCTCGACGCCCCCGGGATGGAACACCTCCCGGGGGCGTCGCGCGTCCGGAGTAGGGCAGAATCACCCCCGTGATCGTGGACCAGCCCACCCTGGAAGGCACGCTGGAGCGTTGGGCTGAGGCCCCGCCGCACGGATGGGGCCGGGTGCTGCTCAAGCTGTCGGGTGAGGCCTTCGCCGGCGGCGGCCAGCTCGGCGTGGATCCCGACGTGGTGCAGAGCATCGCCCGCCAGATCGCCGACGTGGTGCGCGCCGGGACGCAGGTGGCGGTCGTGATCGGGGGCGGCAACTACTTCCGGGGCGCCCAGCTGCACGAGCGCGGCATGGACCGGTCCCGCGCGGACTACATGGGCATGCTCGGGACGGTCATGAACTGCCTGGCCCTCCAGGACTTCCTGGAGAAGGAGGGCATCGACACCCGGGTGCAGACGGCGATCCCGATGAACCAGGTCGCCGAGCCGTACCTCCCGCGTCGCGCCGTGCGCCACCTCGAGAAGGGACGCGTCGTCATCTTCGGCGCGGGCCTCGGGGTCCCGTTCTTCTCCACCGACACGTGTGCCGCGCAGCGGGCGCTGGAGGTCGGCGCCCAGGTCGTCCTGATGGCCAAGGGGGTCGACGGGGTCTACGACGACGACCCGCGCACGAACCCCGACGCCGTGCGCTTCGAGCACCTGTCCCACGCCGAGGTCCTGGCCAGGGGGCTGAAGGTCGCCGACGCGACTGCCATCTCCCTGTGCGCGGACAACGACCTCCCGATCATCGTGTTCAACCTCCTCGTCGCGGGCAACATCGCCCGAGCCGTGCAGGGTGAGAGGATCGGAACACTGATCGCGCCGGTGGACTGACCGGACACTCGACCTGAACGCTGACCACCACAAGGAGAACGAATGATCGACGAGGAACTGTTCGAGGCCGAGGAGAAGATGGACAAGGCCATCACCGTGGCCAAGGAGGACTTCGCCACCATCCGAACGGGCCGGGCGACCCCCCAGATGTTCAGCAAGGTCCTGGCCGACTACTACGGCGCCCCGACCCCCATCCAGCAGCTGGCGTCCTTCCAGACCCCCGAGGCGCGGATGATCCTCATCTCGCCGTTCGACAAGAGCTCGCTTCAGAGCATCGAGAAGGCCATCCGGGACTCCGACCTCGGCGTGAACCCGGTGGATGACGGCAACGTGATCCGCGTCGTCCTGCCGATCCTCACCGAGGAGCGCCGCAAGGAGTACATCAAGCTGGCGCGGCACAAGGCCGAGGACTCGCGGGTGGCGATCCGCAACATCCGTCGGCACGCCAAGGACCACCTGGAGAAGATGATGAAGGACGGGGACGCCGGCGAGGACGACATCCGTCGCGCGGAGAAGGCCCTGGAGGACCTGACCGCCAAGCACGTGGCCATGGTCGAGGACCTGCTCAAGCACAAAGAAGCCGAGCTGCTCGAGATCTGAGAGGACGGTGCGCATGAGCGGATCGACAGGCGCACCCTCACCTGGGGAGGCGGAGGCCGAACCGACGAAGTCCCGTGCCGGACGCAACCTGCCCGCGGCCATCGCCGTGGGCGTGCTGCTGGTCGCGATGGCCCTGGCCTCCCTCTACATCCAGGTATGGCTCTTCGTGGTGCTGATCGTGGTGGCGATCTTCCTGGGCACCGACGAGCTGGCCACCGCGCTGGGCACCAAGGGCATCCACCTGTCCAAGCCCCCGCTGCTGATCGCGGCCGTGGTCATGCCCGTCCTGGGCTTCTGGCTGGGTCCGGACTCCGCGCTCATGGGGATGGGGCTGCTGTTCCTGTTCACGCTGGTGTGGCGTCTCTTCGAGCGGGGCCCCGACAGCTTCGTCCGGGACGCGACGGCCAGTGGCTTCGTCCTGGCCTATGCCCCCCTGATGGGAGCGTTCGCGGCGCTGATCGCCGCGTCGCCCGACGGCGCGGACCGGGTGCTGACCTTCATCGTGCTGTCGATCGCCAGCGACATCGGGGGCTACGCCGCCGGGGTGCTGTTCGGCAAGCATCCCATGGCCCCGCGGATCAGCCCGAAGAAGTCGTGGGAGGGCTTCGCCGGGTCGGTGACGCTGCAGGTGGTCCTGGGTTCCCTGATGTTCGTGTACCTGCTGGACTCCGTGTGGTGGAAGGGTGCGATCGTCGGCGCCGTGATGACCATCACCGCCACGCTCGGGGACTTCCTCGAGTCGGCGATCAAGCGCGACATGGGCATCAAGGACATGTCCAACCTGCTGCCCGGCCATGGCGGGGTCATGGACCGCCTCGACAGCCTGATCCCGAACACCGTGGTCGCCTACACCCTGTTCGCCCTCACCCTCGGCGGGATCACCTGACGTGAGCCAGCCACCCGGCCTGCTGGTCCTCGAGGCTCCCCGGCGGGGCAAGCCGCCCACGCACCTGTCCGACATGACCCTGGCCGAGCGCCGGGACGCGGTGGCCGCCGCCGGACTGCCCAGGTTCCGTGCCGACCAGGTGAGCAACCACTGGTTCGCCCGGCTCGTCGACGATCCCGCGCAGTGGACCGACATCCCGGCGGCGATGCGGGAGCCCCTGGCGGACAGCCTCTGCCCTCCGCTGCTGACCAACGTGCGCGACATCACCTGCGACGGCGGCCTGACCGTGAAGTGCGTGTGGCGGCCTGCACGACGCGGCGATGGTCGAGTCGGTCCTGATGCGCTACCCCGCGACCCGCACCAGCCGGGAGCGGGTCACCGTGTGCGTGTCCTCGCAGGCCGGGTGCGGGATGAACTGCCCCTTCTGTGCGACCGGACAGGCCGGGCCTCACGCGCAACATGTCGACCGCGGAGGTCGTCGAGCAGGTGCTCGCCGGCGCCCGGGCGCTGTCGCGCGGGGAGGTGGCCGGTGGGACCGGGCGGGTCTCGAACGTGGTCTTCATGGGCATGGGGGAGCCGCTGGCCAACTACAAGGTGGTGGTCGGAGCGGTGCGCCGGATGATCGCCCCCGCACCTGACGGCCTGGGGATGAGCGCCCGCGGGATCACCGTGTCGACGGTGGGCCTGGTCCCGGCGATGCGCAAGCTGGCCGGCGAGGGGATGCCCGTGACCCTGGCCCTGAGCCTGCACGCCCCGGACGACGAGTTGCGCGACACCCTGGTGCCGGTCAACACGAAGTGGAAGGTCGCCGAGGCGATCGACGCCCTGTTCGAGTACACGCAGGCCACCGGCCGTCGGGCATCCATCGAGTACGCGTTGATCCGTGACATCAACGACCAGGCCTGGCGGGCGGACCTGCTCGGGAAGCTGCTCAACGCCCGGGGGCGGGGCTGGGTGCACGTGAACCCGATCCCGCTGAACCCCACGCCCGGCTCGAAGTGGACGGCTTCTGATCCCGCAGTCGAGCGCGCGTTCGTCGCCGCGCTCGAGGCACGCGGGATCCCCACGACCATCCGCGACACCCGCGGCAGCGAGATCGACGGCGCCTGCGGCCAGCTGGCGGCCACGGTCCGAGACTGACCCCCGCCCCCCGCCCCCCACCCCGCAGACCCTCCCGGACGGCACAGATCCTCCGCGTCGACCGGGAGGGTCTGTGCGCGACGGGAGGGTCTGCGGACGGGGGGCGCCGTTCGTCGAGCCGCTGGCCCGCTCGTCGCAGTGCAGTGGTCGGGGCGCCCGCGCGAGCCCCGGCGCCGGGCACACTGGGCCGACATCGACGAGGCCCGGGAGGCTCCATGACCACGTACGCCCAGGCACACGCCCGCAGCATCGCCGACCCGCAGGGCTTCTGGCTCCCGGCCGCCGACGCGATCAGCTGGACCTCGTCGCCGACCGTGGTGCGCGACGACAGCGCCGCACCGCTGCACCGCTGGTTCCCCGACGCCCGGCTGAACACCTGCTTCAACGCCCTGGACCGCCATGTCGGGACCGGGCGCGGTGAGCAGCCCGCGCTGATCCACGTCAGCCCGGTCACGGGCTCCCAGCGCACGTTCACCTATGCCGAGCTCCTCGACGAGGTGGCGCGCTTCGCGGGGGTGCTCGCCGGACTGGGCGTCGGCGCGGGGGACCGGGTGGTGCTGTCCATGCCGATGGTCCCCGAGGCGGTCATCGGGATGCTGGCCTGCGCACGCCTGGGGGCCGTGCACTCGGTGGTGTTCGGTGGGTTCGCCGCCGAGGAGCTGGCCGTGCGCATCGACGACGCCCAGCCGAAGGTGGTCCTGTCGGCCTCCTGCGGGATCGAGCCGAACCGGGTGGTGGCCTACAAGCCGCTGCTGGACGAGGCGCTGGCCCTGGCCACGCACCAGCCGTCGGCGTGCGTGATCCTGCAGCGCCCGCAGCTGGCGGCGGCGATGGGGGAGCGCGACCACGACTGGGCCGCGCTCGCCGCCTCCGCGGAGCCGGTGGGCTGCACCG
Organism: uncultured Actinomycetes bacterium; assembly: GCA_963729885.1. GTDB lineage: Bacteria > Actinomycetota > Actinomycetes > S36-B12 > CAIYMF01 > Prado023. The sequence continues at coordinate 52,622 of CAVSQK010000047.1, read as the reverse complement.
ACGTCGCCGCGACCGACCCGCTGTACATCCTCTACACGTCCGGAACGACCGGGCGGCCGAAGGGGATCGTCCGTGACAACGGCGGGCATGCCGTCGCGCTGGCCTGGTCGATGGCCAACGTGTACGACATCGGCCCGGGCGACGTCTGGTGGGCCGCCTCCGACGTGGGCTGGGTCGTCGGGCACTCCTACATCGTCTACGCGCCCGCTGATCGTGGGGGCCACGACCGTCCTGTACGAGGGCAAGCCGGTCGGCACGCCGGACGCGGCGGCCTTCTGGCGGGTCATCGCCGAGCACAGGGTGAAGGCGCTGTTCACCGCACCCACGGCGATCCGCGCGATCCGCCGCGAGGACCCGGAGGGCGCGTTGATCGCCGACCACGACATCTCCAGCCTGCAGACGCTGTTCCTGGCCGGCGAGCGGCTCGATCCCGGACACCTACCACTGGGCGACGAGGGTCCTCGGCGTCCCGGTCGTGGACAACTGGTGGCAGACCGAGACCGGATGGCCGATCGCGGCGAACCCTCGCGGGCTGGAGCCCCTGCCGCTCAAGGAGGGTTCGCCGTCGGTCGCCGTCCCCGGGTACGACGTGCGGGTGCTGGACGGCGAGGGCAACGAGGTCGCGCCGGGCACCGAGGGCAACATCGTGATCCGCCTGCCCCTTCCGCCCGGGACCCTGCCCACGCTGTGGGGCGACGACGAGCGCTACGTGTCCTCGTACCTGAGCGCCTTCCCGGGCTACTACACGACCGGCGACGGCGGCTACATCGATGACGACGGCTACCTGTACGTCCTGGGGCGCACGGACGACGTGATCAACGTCGCCGGGCACCGCCTGTCCACGGGCGTGATGGAGGCGGTGGTCGCCGCGCACCCGGCCGTCGCGGAGTGCGCGGTCATCGGCGTCGCCGACGACCTCAAGGGCCAGTCACCGCGTGCGTTCGTCGTGCTCAAGGGCGGGATCGCAGATCGACCCGGACGAGCTCACCCGGCAGATCGTGGCCAGCGTGCGGGAGCACGTCGGGCCGGTGGCGGCCTTCAAGGAGGTCGTCGTCGTGCCGGGGCTGCCCAAGACCCGCTCCGGCAAGATCCTGCGACGCACCATGCGCGGGATCGCCGACGGACGCCCCGAGCAGGTCCCGTCGACGATCGAGGACGCGAGCGTCCTCGAGGTGCTCACCCCGCTGCTGCAGAGGCACTCCGGGCAGGCGGTGTAGCGCCGCCGAGCTGGGTGCGCAGGGCGCTGACCGCCCCTGCGCGGTGCTCGGCGAGCACGGCCACGAGCGCCTGCGCGTCGCCTGCCTCGACCGCGGCCAGCGCGCGGGCATGCTCCTGGGCCCCGCGGGCGACGTTGTCGCTCAGGGCGAACCACCGCGCGCGGTACACCTCCGAGGCATCCCAGAGGGTGGTCAGGATCCGCTCGGCCCGGGGGGTCGGGCGCAGGATCGCCCAGTGGAAGGCGCGGTTGGCCACCGCCATCTCCGCCGGATCGGCGGGCCGCGCGGCCTCGGCGGACGCCAGGCGCGCGTGCGCCGCCCGGACGGACGCGACGTGATCGGGGTCGCGCCGGGTGAGGGCCCGGCGGACCAGGTCGTCCTCGATGAGGGCACGCAGGTGGTAGAGCTCCTCCAGGTCCTCGAGGTCCAGCTCCGTCACCCGGTACCCCCGGTGCGCGACGTAGGTGACGTGCCCCTCCGACTCGAGGATCCGCAGGGCCTCACGAACCGGCACGCGGCTGACCCCGAGGGATGCGGCGAGGTCCTCCTGGCGCAGGGGGCTCCCCGGGGCGATGCCCCCGCGCAGGATCCGGCCGCGCAGCTCGACGAGCACGGCCTCCTGGGCGGTCGGCGGGCGCTGGAAGTCAGCCACGGCCCGGTCCCGGGTGCGGGCCGGGGGAGCCAGCCGGTAGTCGACGGGGGTGCGCGAGAGCGTGATCGGGTTGGCCACCGTCGGGACCCCCGCGACCGGCACCACGGGGGCCAGCCCCAGCGCGGTGGCCAGCTCGAGGGCGGCGGGGATGTCGTTCACGGGCCCCGCCGGGACGCCGGCCGCGGTCAGGTCCGCGACCCAGTCGGCTGTCGGACGGGACGGCCAGCGCCCCGCTGAGGATCGCGGCGAGCGCCGGGCGGTTCGCGACCCGGGCGGGGTTGGTCGCGAACCCCGGATCGTCGGCCAGGTCGAGTCCGAGGACCTCGCACAGCGACCGGAACTGGCTGTCGTTGCCGACGGCCAGGACCAGGACGCCGTCCGCGGTCGGCAGGGTCTCGTAGGGGGCGATGCTGGGATGGGCGTTGCCCATCGCCCGGGGCACGGTGCCGGCGCCGACGACCGCCTGCGCCTGGTTCACCAGCGCCGAGAGCGTCGAGCTGAGCAGGTTCACGGCGACCTGCTGGCCCACGCCGCTGCGGGCGCGCTCGTGGAGCGCGGCCAGGATCCCGACGGTCGCGTGCAGGCCGGTGAGCACGTCGACGAGGGCCACGCCGACCTTCGTCGGCTGGTCGGGCGCGGGGCCGGTGATGCTCATCAGCCCACCCATCGCCTGCACGAGCAGGTCGTAGCCGGGCATCCGCGCGCCGGCGCCCGACCCGAACCCGGAGATCGAGGCGTAGACCACGCCAGGGTTCGCCGCGGCCACGTCCTGATACCCGAGGCCGAAGCGCGCCATCGTCCCGGGTGCGAGGTTCTCGACCAGCACGTCGGCGGACGTCGCCAGCGCGAGGGCCTCGGCTCGGTCGGCCGGGTCTGCGAGGTCCAGCCACACGGTGCGCTTGTTGCGGTTGACCGACTGGAAGTACGTGGACGTCCCGTCCGCGGCGTGCGGAGGACCCCAGGATCGGGTGTCGTCCCCCCGCGGCGGGCGCTCCACCTTGATGACCTCCGCCCCGAGGTCCCCGAGCATCATCGTCGCGTAGGGGCCGGCCAGCACCCGGCTGAAGTCGGCGACGCGCAGGCCGGCCAGCGGCCCCGTGGGTGCGTCGCTCATCGGTACGCGGCGATCCCCGTGAGCGCCTGGCCGATGACCAGCGTGTGGATGTCGTGGGTGCCCTCGTAGGTGTAGACGCTCTCGAGGTTCACCATGTGCCGGATCACCGGGTACTCCAGCGAGATCCCGTTGCCCCCGAGGATCGCCCGCGCCTCGCGGGCCACCTCCAGCGCCGCCGACACGTTGCTGAACTTGCCGAGGCTGACCTGCTGCGGGGTGAGGACCCCGGCGTCCTTGAGGCGGCCGAGGTGCAGCGCGAGCAGGTGGCCGTTGCCGACGGCGACCGCCATCTCGGCGAGCTTGCGCTGGGTGAGCTGGAACCCGGCGATCGGGCGGCCGAACTGCTCACGCGTGCCGGCGTAGTCCAGGGCGGTCTCCAGGCAGTCGCGGGCGGCGCCGATGGAGCCGAACACGATGCCGTAGCGTGCCTCAGCCAGGCACCCGAGCGGGCCGGACAGCCCGCGGGCGCCGGGCAGCATGGCGTCTGCGGGGAGGCGAACGCTGTCGAGGACCAGTTCGGAGGTGACCGACGCGCGCAGGCTGAGCTTGTGCGGGATGCCGCGGGCGGTGAACCCCGGGGTGTCCGTCGGCACGACGAACCCACGGATCGTGCTCTCGGTGCGCGCCCACACGATCGCCACGTCGGCGACCGAGCCGTTGGTGATCCACATCTTCGTGCCGGTCAGGACCCAGTCGTCCCCGTCCCGCACGGCGGTGGTGCGCATCGACCCGGGATCCGATCCTGCGTCCGGCTCGGTCAGCCCGAAGCAGCCGATCAGCTCACCTGCGGCCATCCCGGGCAGCCACTGCTGACGCTGCTCCTCGGAGCCGTACTCGTGGATGGCGAACATCGCCAACGATCCCTGCACGCTGACCAGCGAGCGGATCCCGGAGTCCGCGGCCTCGAGCTCGAGGCACGCCAGGCCGTAGGAGGTGGCGTCCGTCCCGGCGCAGCCGTAGCCCTCGAGGTGCATGCCCAGCACACCGAGGGAGCCGAGCTCGCGTGCGAGGTCGCGGACGGGCAGCTCGCCCGCCTCGAACCAGCCGGCCAGGTGCGGGCGCAGGTGCTCGTCGGCGAATCGGCGCACGGTGGCGCGGATCTCGACCTGTTCGGCGCTGAGCAGCGTGTCGATCGCGTAGAGCTCGGTGGGGGACAGGGGCGGGGTCGCGGTCATCGGTCACCTCGGGTCGGAAGGGTGGAGCACCGCTAGCAGATTGGATCCAATATCCAGAAAGCGGGTCATGCGGCACTGTCATCGACCCGGCGTGACTCGTACGCTCGAGACGTGAGGCGCCGATGGAAGCGTGCGCTTGTGAAGACGGGGGTGGTGGCCGTCCTGCTGCTGGCCGCGGGGGTGGTGGTCACCTATCGCCAGGGTGGATTCATCCGTGAGCAGGTGTCACCCGAGTCCAGCGTCCTCATCGCCGGTGACGAGGGCCTGGCGCTGACGACCCGGGTCGGACCCCCGGCCCGGGATGTCATCTACTTCGTGATGGTGGACAGGTTCGCCAACGGGGATCCGTCCAACGACCGGGGTGCCGGTGGGGACGGGCCGCTCGAGCACGGCTTCGACCCGACGAAGCCGGAGTTCTACCACGGTGGTGACCTGGTCGGGCTTCGGAAGAAGCTGGACTACATCCAGGGCCTGGGTGCGACTGCCCTGTGGCTCACTCCGGTGCTGACGAACAAGCCGGTCCAGATGAGCGGCGACGAGGTGCTCACGACGGGCTACCACGGGTACATGGTCACCGACTACACCCGTGTCGACCCGCACCTGGGCACCAACCAGGACCTGGTCGACCTCGTCGCGGCGGCCCACAAGCGCGGGATGAAGGTGTTCCTCGACGTCACCCTGAACCACACCGCCGACGTGATCACCTACGAGGGGGCCGGGCGCTGGCCCGGCGTACCGGACGAAGCAGGGCTACCCGTACACCGACGTCAACGGGGTGCCGTTCGACGATGCCCCGCTGGCCGGATCCGACGACTTCCCCGAGCTGGGCCCCGACTCCTTCCCCTACACGCCGGTGGTGCCCGCCGACCAGGCCGACGTGAAGGCCCCGGGTGGCTCAACGACGTGACGATGTACCACAACCGGGGCGACACCAAGTTCCAGGGAGAGAGCTGGACGTACGGCGACTGGGCCGGCCTGGACGACCTGTTCACCGAGCGGCCCGAGGTCGCCGACGGGCTGATCGACATCTACGCCGACCTGATCCGCTGGACCGGTGTCGACGGGTTCCGCCTGGACTCGGCCCGGCATGTCAACCTCGGGTTCTGGCAGGAGTTCGTCCCAGCCATCAAGCAGGCCGCCGCCGACGTGGGGGTGCCGGACTTCTTCATCTTCGGCGAGGTGGTGGCCGACTACTGGGACACATTGGACTACACCCGTCGCAGCAGCCTGCCCGCACTCCTGGACTTCCCGCTGCAGTCCGCCATCGAGCAGTTCGCGGAGGGCCTGCCCCCGGGCCAGTCGTGGGACTCCCTCTGCCCAGTCCTCGAACGAGATCTTGACCGCGCGGACACGGACTCCGACGCCTACGCGTCCCCCACGTTCGTCGGCAACCACGACATGGGCCGGGTCGCCTTGCGGCTCTGGGGCAGTGACCCGGATGAGGAGTCGTGGCTGGACCGGGTGCACTTCGCCTACGAGACGCTGTTCCTGCTGCGCGGCCAGCCGGTCATCTACTACGGGGACGAGCAGGGCTTCACCGGCCACGGCGGGGACAACCTCGCCCGCCAGGACATGTTCGCCTCGCGCACGCCGCAGTACCTGGAGAACGCCCGGCTCGGGACCGACGCAGGCCATGACGTCGACGCGTATGACCCCACGCATCCCACGTACCAGGTGCTCGCTCGGTTGGCCGCGCTGCGTCGCGAGCACCCGGCGCTGGCCGACGGCGCGCTGGTCCAGCGGACCTGCCCGACCGACGCACGCGGCGTCGTGGCGTTCAGCCGGATCGATCGGCAGACCGGCACGGAGTACGTGGTGGCCCTGAACAACGCCAAGGTGCCGACAGCAGTCACGATCGGGACCTGGACCCCGAGTGCGACGTTCACGACGGTCTACGCCTCCACGGGGTCCGTGCGGGATCACCCGCGGTCCGCAGCAGACGGGCAACTCACCGTGACCGTTCCGGCCATGGGGGCCCTCGTCCTGCATCCTGACCGTCCGATGGCCGACGCCACGACCGGACCGTCGGTTCGGCTGCGCGTCCATCCTGCCCCCTGGGAGGGGTGGATCGGGGTGCAGACCGAGGTGGCGGGCCCGAACTGGGTGGTCGCCTCCATCTACGCCGATCGCGACGGCCCCGGGCCGGCGCCCAGGGAACTGATGACCGTGGACGACGCGCAGCCTCTCCAGTGGAGGGCGCCCCTGGGCATGTCGTCGCGGGAGGCGCTGTTCGACGCCGCCGGACTCGCGAGGGGCGCACCCGTCGAGTTCACGGTCGTCGTCCGCGATCGTGCCGGGCACGAGGCATCAACCCACCTCGACATCACGATCGCCCGCAGCCTCAGCGAGGAGTGACGGCGTGCGCACGCACGGGCAGCCCGTCTCTGACACGATCTGCGGGTGCCCCGCCACCCGATCGACTCCCTGCTGGAGCTGCTGGACCTCGAGCGCCGTCCTGGTGACGTGTTCGTCGGAGTCACCCACCCGGTCAGCTACACCCGGATCTTCGGCGGCCAGGTTGCCGCCCAGGCCCTGGTCGCGGCAGGGCGCACGGTCGACCCGGAGCGCTACGTGCACTCCCTGCACGCGTACTTCCTGCGCCCCGGGTGACCCCACCCAGCCGGTCGAGTTCCACGTCGAGCGGATGCGCGACGGTCGTGGGTTCAGCGTGCGCCGGGTGCTGGCCCACCAGCACGGCAAGGTGACGTTCGCGATGTCCGCGTCCTTCCACCTGCCCGAGGCCACGTCCATCTCGCACACCACCAGGGCGCGCGAGGTCCCCGGCCCCGAAGGGCCTGCCCTCGCTGGCCGAGCTGATGGAGCCCCACGTGGACCAGCTGCCCCCGATCCTCGTGGAGATCACCCCGCCGGTGGACATCCGGCCGGTCCGCGGGCTCGGGAAGCAGCTGGTCGCCTGGTGGGGGGATGCCTTCCCGGACCACCCCACGCGGGGCGAGGGCGGCGAGGACTACCCGGGCGAGGACGTCGTCTGGTTCCGCTCCGACGGGCCCATGCCCGACGACCCGCTGCTGCACGTCTGCGTCGCGGCGTACTTCTCCGATGCGACCCTGCTCGACGCCGTCCAGCGCCGGCATGGGTACTACGTCGGCTCCGGGGACCTCGAGGTGGCCAGCCTCGACCACGCGATGTGGTTCCACCGGCCCTACCGCGCCGACGAGTGGGCGCTCTACGTGACGGCGTCCCCTGCCGCCGAGCGGGGGCTGGGGTTCGCGCGCGGCCGGATGTTCGACCGCAACGGGGACCTGATGATCTCGATCACCCAGGAGGGGCTGTTCCGCCGCCCGACTGCTCCCGGGAGCGCCGTTGGCACGGTCGTGAGCGAGCAGCCTCGGGACCCCCGCGGTCATCGCAGCCGGTAGAGGCTGTTGCCCAGTGCCCAGATGGCTCCGTCGGGGGCGACAGACACCGCGTCGAGCCAGATGCCTGTGAGCTGTCGTGTCCACGTGCCGCCCTGATAGGTCGACCATCCATCCCCGACGGCGACGATTGCCCCGTCGGCCGCCTCCGCGAGGTCCATCGCCAGAGGCAGCATCGCGTCGCTCCGCAGGACCACCGCCCACGCTTCGTCGGTGTACCTGGCGATGTACTGGAACTCCTCCGGGTCGAATGCGCCAAGGGGGCCCTCAGACGGGGAGGTCGCCGCCTGTCGACCTGACACCCACAGCGAGCCGTCCGACGCCGCGAGCAGGGCTTGCACCGGCCGGCCGGTGCCCTGCGGGGTTGGCCCGTCCAGCGGGTCCTCCTCGGTCCACGCTCGGCCGTCGTAGCGGGCGAGGCCGCCGGTCGATGTCCAACTGCCCCACGATGCGACCCACACCGTGCCATCCTTCGTGACAACCACGTCCTGGATCGACTCCACAGGCGACCCGGCGACCTCCTCGACGGTCCACTCGGGAGGTCCGCCGGTCACCCTCAGCAGACCGCGATCCCATCCAGCGACCCATGCAGTGCCATCGGCGGTGAAGGCGACCTTCCCGAACATGGCCCCGTCCGTGACGCTCGACCAGCGACCGGACCTGCGGACGAACAAGCCGCCGTCGGCAGAGACCCACAGGGAGCCGTCGGGGCCCACAGCAACGGACCTGACCGGGTCAGTCGGCGCCCCCTCAGAACCGTCGCGCTGCCAGGCCCCGGATGCAGTGCGCCAGACCGCGCCCGTTCCGGGCTCCCAACGGCCGGTGATCCCCCACGAGGACCTCGTCGGCCGACACCGCGGCGAGGCTGATGGCGGACGTGGGTCCCACGAACGGCTCGGTGGGCCAGACCGGCACCCACTCGTCACCGGCGAGTCTCTGGATGCCACCGTCGCCGGCGAGGAGCACGTGGTCAGTGCTTGCGTCGATGACCGTCCAGCCGCCGGAATCGGCGACATCGGGGGCCTCCACCGGCTGCCACTGCGAACCGGTTCGGCGAGCGATCGTCGGGCCACCGCCACTTCCCGAGGCGACCGCCCACAGCGTGCCATCGGCAGCGACCGACAGCGAGCTGATCCCGGCCCCGAGGCTGCTGCCGACCGTCTGCGCCCCAGCCCACCGGGTTCCGTCGTATCGCCCCAGCCCCGCGTCGCCACCGAACCACATCGTCCCGTCCGGAGCCGAGGTGATCGCGCGGAGGGGCCCCCGCACGGCCATGTCCAACTCGGAGTACCGGGTCCAGCTCGTGCCCTCGAGCACCGCCGCGCCCCGTCCGGTCGGGCCCGGGTACTCGTACAGCGATATCCACGTGCGCCCCTGGGTGTCGAAACCGATCTCACCGGGCATGCCGGTTCCAGCCCATGGGACGGTCTTCAGGGACGTGCCGCTCCAGCGGTAGATCCCCTTCTCGGTTGTCACCCAGACCTGCCCGTCGGGCCCCTCCGCCGCATCCATTGCGAAGCCGGATGCCTCGTCGCCGGTGGGCAGCGGGACAGTTGCGGAGAACGCATCACCGTCGAAGCGACGCAACTGATCCCGCCCCAGGACCCACACCCCGCCTGAGGCTGAGGGGGAGACCGCCGTTGCGGAGCCGAACAAGGGGTCGTCCACGGCCGACCACCGATCCGTGTGGCCGGCTGGATCCACCCGGATCAGCGCCCCGCTCGTGAGCACCCAGGCCGTTCCGTCCTCCTCGACGGCGAGGCTGGACGTGCTGGCCAGCGACGCTATTGCGAACGGCACAACGGTGGTGATCCCACCGGAAGCCATGGGCATGGATGAGGTCACGACGCCCGCCGGCGGCGCGGACGACGATCCCGCCCCTCCTGTCGGGGAGCTGGTTCCGGTGCATCCGGCGAGAGCGAGTGCTGCCCCGGTCAGGACGGCTACAAACGTGCTGGTCCTCACTTCGCACCCCCTTGCGGGGCACCGCGGAGGCACCCCGGCACGTTGAGAGTCCCACCTTGTGACATGCAGGTGAAGAGGCAAAGGTCACGCGGGAGGGGTCAACCCGTCGTCCAACGGCTCAGAGGGCACCCCTGGCACGGCCGTGAGCACGCCTGCCGGCCGCGACGCGCCGCTCTCGTCGGCAGGGACGAGGGACTCCGCACGTGCCAGCGCGGGGCGAGCCAGCGCCGCGACGACGAGGCCCGCAAGTGCAGCCACGGAACCGACGGCCAGGCCCCACGAGGAGCCCCCGGCGTCGATCAGGGCCCCGGAGAGTGCCACAGCACCGGCTGAGCCGATCAGGACCCCGGAGATGGCCAGGGCCAGGGCCTCGGTGAGCCGGGTGCGCGGCAGCGAGCGCTCGATGATCTGCATCGCGCCGATCATGACCGCGGACACGCCGAGCCCAGCGGCGAACATCCCGGCGGCGTACCAGCCGACTCCGTCGATGAACGGGATCACGGCCGTGGCCAGGGCCAGGGTCGTGGTGCCGACGAGGACCTGGGCCGACAGCGCCCAGCCGCCGGGGCGCGCGCCGAGGTACAGCCCCGTCAGCCCGCTGGCCAGGGCGAACACGCCCAGCAGCCAGCCGGTGGCCCACACCGCGTCCGCCTCCTGAGCGAAGGCGACCGTCGACACCTCCAGGGCGCCGAAGATCGCGCCCATCAGGACCATGAGCAGGGTCAGGACCTGCAGGATGCCCGAGCGCCAGACAGAAGGTCCGTGCATGCCGGTGTGCGGTGCCGGTACGGGCTCGGTCGACCTCTGGGCGGCCAGTGCCAGCGCCCCGGACCCCGCCAGCAGCAGGCCCGTGACGATGGCCGACCACGGCGCGATCATCACGGCCAGGGCGGTGGCCAGGGGCGGCCCGAGGACGAACGCGACCTCGTCGAGCGTCGACTCGAGGGCGAAGGCAGAGGTGAGCTCGTCGGGTCCGTCGGCGACCCCGGCCCAGCGGGTGCGCACCATGGCACCGAGGTTGGGGCCGGACAGCCCGGCGACGATGCCCAGGGCCAGCCACAGCACCATCGGCGTGCCGGCCATCACGGCGATCGTGAGGCTGGCCACCGCCAGGATGTGCACCCCGATGAGCGGGGGGATGACCCGGTGCTGGCTGAACCGGTCGGCCAGCCGCGCCCCGACAGGCCCGCCGATGGCCCCGGCCAGGGTGATCGACGCCGCGACGGCGCCCGCCCGGCCGTAGGAGCCGGTCTCGGCGACCACCAGCATTGTCGTCGCCAGGCCCAGCATGGCCATCGGGAAGCGCCCGACGAAGCCCGCACTCGTCATCCCCACCGTCCCCGGGTGGCGGAAGATCGCGCGGAAGGCCTGCATCAGTGCTCCTTACCCGTCACGCGCCCCCGGCAAACGGCGGGCAGGGCCTCAGCGGGCGCCGGGGACCCGGGGCTGCGGTCCGGCGCCGACGTTGCCGTACCGGTGGGCGGTCACGCACACGCTCTGCTCGTGCATCCAGCGCGGTCCCTCGACGTCCACGCTGGCCGCGATCGGACGCCGATCGACGCTGACCCCGGCATCGAGGCCCACGACGGCCATGTCGCCCGGATCCTCCGAGGAGAGCCACCGCACCCGGCTGACCTGGCCACGGGCCACGCGCTTCACCGCGTCCTCGACCGACTCCACGGCCGTGTCCGCCCCCCGGGACGTCGCGCTGCTCAGGACGATGCGGGTGCCGGTCCGTGCTGCGAGTCGGCGCACCGACTCGAGGTCCGTCGACGCGCGTGGCGGCGTCGACGCGCACCAGGATCGGGGTGCCCATCGGGCGGTAGCGGATCAGGTTGCGCTCGACGGTGAGGCCGGTCAGGTCGCGGGCAGCGCTGCCCGTGCGGCTCCACCAGTCCTGCACGTCCTCGTTGGTCAGCGCGGCCTCGCCCGGCGCCCAGTCGCGCAGGCATGCCACGTAGTTCTCGCCCCCGGCCTTGGCCGTGGGCCCGACCGCTGACTTCTTCCACCCGCCGAACGGCTGCCGGTTGACCACCGCGCCGGTCGTGCCGCGGTTGACGTAGACGTTGCCGGCCTGGATGCGCTCGATCCAGGTCTCGCACTCGCCGGTGTCCAGGGCGTGGATGCCCGCCGTGAGGCCGTACTCCACGGCGTTCTGCCAGGCGATGGCGGTGTCGAGGTCGGGAGCGCGCATGACGCCCAGCACGGGTCCGAACCACTCCGTCAGGTGCGTCCACGACCCGGGCTGCACGCCGATCTTGACCCCTGGGCTCCAGATGTGACCGGTCTCGTCGAGCTGGCGTGGCGCGACCAGCCAGGACTCACCCGGCTCCAGGGTGGTCAGCGCGCGGAGCAGCGGGCCCTCGGCCGGTCGGATCACCGGGCCGATGACAGTGGCCGGGTCGGTCCCTGCCCCGACGACCTCGGTGGTGACGGCGTCGCGCAACTGCCGCAGGAATGCGGGGTTGTCGTGGATCGAGGCCTCGACGATCGCGAGGCTGGCCGCCGAGCACTTCTGGCCGGCGTGCCCGAAGGCTGAGGCGACGAGGTCCTTGACGGCCGCGTCGATGTCGGCGGTCGCGGAGATCAGCAGCGCGTTCTTGCCCGACGTCTCGGCCATCAGCCGCAGGTCCGGGCGCCACGTGGTGAACAGCCGCGCGGTGGCGAACGACCCGGTGAGGATCACCGCCGCCACGTCCGGGTGGGTCACCAGGTGCTGGCCCACCTCGTCGTCGCGGGTGGGGACGAACTGCAGGACGTCGCGGGGGACCCCGGCGCGCCACAGCTGCTGGACCAGGACCCACGCGGTCGCCACCGTCTCGGGAGCCGGCTTGAGGATGACTGCGTTGCCGGCGGCCAGGGACGCGAGGACCCCGCCGGCGGGGATGGCGTACGGGAAGTTCCACGGGGGGACCACCACCACGACCCCCACCGGGCTGCTGGGCGCTGCGCCCTCGAGCGTGCGGATCGCCGAGCGGCCGTAGTAGCGGGCGAAGTCGATCGCCTCGGACACCTCGGGGATGCCCTGGTCCATGGTCTTGCCCGCGTCGAGCGACATCACCGCCAGGGTGTCGTGGTGCTCCTCGCCCATGACCCTCGCGGCCTCCCAGAGGATGCGCGCCCGCTCCCGGGGGCCGCGCGCGTCCCAGACCTCGACGGCCCCGCGGGCGACCGCGACGGCCTCGTCGACGAGCTCGGTCGTCGCGACGGTGTACCGGTACCAGGGCGCACCCTCGGCGCTGGGGTTGCAGCCCTCCACGACGCCGTCGACATGCTCGACGCCGGCCACCACCACCGGGACCTGTCGGTCCCAGCCGGAGGAGTGCCGGTTGAGTGCGGCGGCGATCTGCTCGCGCTCCTGCGGACGGGTCACGTCGATCTCGGTCTCGTTGTCGAACAGCCCCTCGGTCTCCGGCTCGGTCGGCACGGGCGGGTGCGGGGCGTGCCGGCGGGACTCGGTGGACACGGTGTGCCGTGCAGCCACGGCCTCGCGGAAGCGGCGCTCCTGCTCGGCGAAGGTGGGCGAGCCCGACGGTGAGGCTGAACGACGCACGCAGGAAGTTCTCCGGCGCGGTGTTCTCGTCCATGCGGCGCACCAGGTAGGCCACGGCAGAGGCGAAGTCGTCGCGCGAGGTCACGGGGGCGTACAGCAGCACCGAGCCGACGTCGCGGAGGATGGCCAGCGCCTCGGCGTTGGCCATGCCCTCGAGCATCTCGATGTCCATCTGGCCGCTGACCCCGCGTGCTGCGGCGACCTCGAGGGCCCACGCGAGGTCGAACAGGTTGTGGCTGGCGATCCCGATGCGCACCGCATCGGCGTTCTCCGGGCGCACGGCGATGTCGACCAGCCGCTTGTAGGAGGCATCGACGTCGGCCTTGGACCCGTACGGCGCCGGTGTCCAGCCGTGGATCTGGGCCTCGGCGGTCTCCATCGCGAGGTTGGCGCCCTTGACGATGCGGACCTTGATCGGCGCGCCGCCCTGCTCGCGGCGCGTGCGGGCCCACGCCAGCAGGCTGCTCGAACTCGGCGTGGCACTCGGGCATGTAGGCCTGCAGCACGATGCCGGCCTCCATGTCGCGGAACTCCGTCCTCGGCCAGCACCTCGCGTGAAGACGTCCACCGTGAGTGCGAGGTCGCGGAACTCCTCCATGTCGAGGTTGACGAACGTGCGAGGGGTCGTGGCCGCGGCCGCCCGGTAGAGCCGGCGCAGCCGCTCGGCGACGCGTTGGGCCGACCCCTCGTGGTCGTAGGTGCTCAACTGGGCGGCGATCGCGGAGATCTTCACGGAGATGTACGTCACCTCGGGACGGTTGAGCATCTCGATGACGCGGTCGAGGCGGTTGGACGCCTCGTCCTCGCCGAGCACGGCCTCACCGAGCACGTTGATGTTCAGCCGCGCACCCTGCCGCGGAGCGCCGCTCGAGGTGCTCGGCGCAGCTGCTCCCGCTCGGCGGGCAGGATGATGCCGCGCGCGAACTCGCGAATCGTGCTGGTGGACCAGCTTCATCGAGGTGGCCGGGGCGACCCGGGAGACCTGCCCGAGCCCCTGCAGCCCAACATGGAACACCGATCCGAGGGCCGTGGAGTTGGAGGCGGCGGCCGCCGACTGCAGGGTGGCTGCTGCGCGGCGCGGTTCGGCGATGCGCATCGCCTCGTCGGTCAGCGACATGGTGACGGGGATCCCCGCTGGGTCGCGCAGGAGCCGGGTGAACAGCCGACGGGTCGCCTTCTCCCGCCGGGTCCGCACCTTCTCGGCATCGGTCATCCAGCGCGCTGCACGGGCCACGGCCCGGTCGACGACCTCGTCGGCGTCCTGTCGGGGGGCAGGGAGCTCAGCAGGGGTGATGTCCACGAGGCAATCGTGGTCCTGCCGGCCGGCGCGGACTCAATGCGGGGGGCCCAGCGCGGCCCGCCGATTCTCAGTGGCCGAGGAACCGGCCGAACACCTCAGCGCGCCGCGCCGGGCGACCGGAGCGGGCCTCGGCGGCGTCCGCCGAGGTCATCACGGCCAGGCCGCCGTTGGCCCCGAGCCAGCGCAGCGGCTCAGGCTCCCAGCGCCGGGAGCGGTGGTTGACCCAGGGCAGGGCGGTGAGCTCGGAGTCGTGCCCGTGATGAGGTCGGCCAGGGTGCGTCCGGCGAGGTTGGCCGTGCCCACGCCGTCGCCGACGTAGCCCCCGGCCCACGCCATGCCCGTGCGTCGGTCCAGGCCGCAGGAGGCGTACCAGTCCCGGGGGATGCCCAGCGGGCCGCCCCACCGGTGGGTCGCGCGGAACGGCGCGACCGCGGGGAACATCTCCGTGAGGGTCTGCCACAGGCCGTCGTGGACCCGCCCGTCCCGTTCCGTGGCGGGGTCGATCCGGGAGGCGAAGCGATAGGGGGCGCCCCGCCCGCCGAAGGCCAGCCGGCCGTCGGCGGTGCGCTGCCCGTAGATGATCAGGTGCCGACCGTCGTTGAACGTCTCGCGCGCCTCCAGGCCGATGCGCTCCCAGACCTCCGCGGGCAGTGGCTCGGTGGCCAGCATCAGGGAGTAGACGGGCAGCACGTCGCGCCGGTGGCCCGGCAGGGTCGCGGTGAACGCCTCGGTGGCCCGGACCACGTGGGGCGCGCGGACGTCGCCGAGCGGGGTGCGGACCACGCCGGGCTCGATGCTGGTGGCCGGTGTGCCCTCGTAGATGCGCACCCCTGCGGCCTCGACGGCACCGGCCAGTCCGCGGGCCAGCTTGGCGGGATGGATCGCGGCGCAGTGCGGGGTGTAGGTCGCCCCGAGGACCGAGGTCGCGCCCACGCGCTCGCGGGCCTCGTCCGCGTCGAGCATCCGGTAGTCCGCGGCCCCGAAGCCCCAGGCGCGCCAGTGCGCGACGTCCTCGCGCGCCCGGTCGAGCTGCACCGGACGTGCGGGCCAGGCCGACGGTGCCGCCCTTGGCCCAGTCGATGTCCAGCCCCTCAGCCGTGGCGACCCGGCCGACCTCGTCGACGGTGTCGTGCATGGCGTGCTGCATGGCGATGGCCGCCGTGCCGCGAGCTGCCGCGCGCGATCTTGTCCAGCGAGGCGGGGAACAGCGCCGAGCACCATCCGCCGTTGCGTCCGCTCGCGCCGAACCCGGCGACGTTCGCCTCGACGATGGCGATGCGCGTCCCGGGTGCTGCCTTCGCCAGGTAGTACGCCGTCCAGAGCCCGGTGTACCCGGCGCCGACGATGGCCACGTCCACGTCGAGGTCCCCGGCCAGGGGGGCCGCGGGGGCGGCGGCTCGCCGAGGCTGTCCCACCACAGCGACACGGAGCGCAGGTCGGTCACCGCCGGGGCCCTTCCAGGCAGGACGGGACCTGCGGCTCCGGGTGCACGGTCGACGGGTCTGCGGGGACGGGCGTCCCGGCGACCATGCGCACCGGGACGTGGCCGGCCCAGATCGGCCACTCCGGCATCCTCGTCGTCGTTCGGCCCGCCGTCGCGGGACTTCACGGAGAACTCCGCCAGCGGCAGGGCGAGCACCAGGGTGGCGGCGACCTCGCTGGACCGCAGCGGGCGTGCGGCGTCCCAGCGCCCCGGGGTCAGGTGGTCGGTGAGCACCCGCAGCGCGTCGTGCCTGTCCTGGCCGTCGAGGACCTCGCAGGTGCCGAGCACCACCACGCTGCGGTAGTTCATGCTCGACTCGAACGCGCTGCGCGCGATGACCAGCCCGTCGAGGTGGGTGACCGTCAGGCACGCCGGTGCCCCCGCGGCCAGGCGCCGGAACATGCCCGCCCCGGTCGAGCCGTGGAACAGCACCCGGTCGGCGTCAGGGTCCAGCGCGATCGCGACCGGCAGGACGATCGGGCCCCCGCCGCCATCGACCGTCCCGACGTGGCCGATCAGCGCCTCGGCCAGGACGGCACGCGCCTCGGCGAGGTCGTGCGACCCGCGGTCGGGCTTGCGGGTGAACGCGGTGCGGTCGGTCGCTCCCGTCGGGTCGGCCATGGCCTACAGCAGCTCCATCCCACGGGTGAGCACGTCGCGCAGGATGGACTCGATCTCGTCGAACTCCGGCTGGCCGATGATCAGCGGCGGCGCCAGCTGGATGACCGGGTCGCCGCGGTCGTCGGCGCGGCAGTACAGCCCGGCGTCGAACAGGGCCTTGGACAGGAACCCGCGCAGCAGGCGCTCGGCCTCCGCATCGTTGAACGTCTCCTTGGTGGCCTTGTCCTTGACCAGCTCGATGCCGTAGAAGTAGCCCGCGCCGCGCACGTCGCCGACGATCGGCAGGTCGAGCAGCTTCTCCAGGGTCGCCCGGAAGGCGCCCTCGTTGGCCTGCACGTGGGCGTTGAGGCCCTCGCGCTCGAAGATGTCGAGGTTGGCCAGCGCAGCGGCCGCGGAGACCGGGTGGCCGCCCCACGTGTAGCCGTGCAGGAACGCCGTCGTCCCGTGCTTGAACGGCTCGAAGAGGCGGTCGTGGACCATCATCGCGCCCATCGGGGAGTACCCGGAGGTCAGGCCCTTGGCGAAGGTGATGATGTCCGGCTGCACGCCGTAGCGGTTCATCGCGAAGTAGTCGCCGATGCGGCCCATGGCGCAGATGGTCTCGTCGGCGACGAACAGCACGTCGTACTCGTCGCAGATCTCGCGGACCCGCTCGAAGTAGCCAGGGGGCGGCGGGAAGCAGCCGCCGGAGTTCTGCACGGGCTCGAGGAACACCGCCGCCACGCTCTCGGGACCCTCGAACTCGATGGCCTCGGCGATCCGGTCGGCGGCCCAGCGGCCGTACGCCTCGATGTCGTCGGCGTGGTGCTCGGCGCGGTAGAAGTTGGTGTTGGGCACCTTGATGCCCCCCGGGGACCAGCGGCTCGAACGGCGTCTTCGCGGCCGGGATCCCGGTGATCGCCAGCGCGCCCTGGGGGGTGCCGTGGTAGGCCACGTTGCGGCTGATCACCTTGTGCTTGGTGGGCTGGCCCGTGAGCTTGAAGTACTGCTTGGCCAGCTTCCACGCCGACTCGACGGCCTCGCCGCCGCCGCTGGTGAAGAAGGTGCGGTTGATGTCCGTCGGGGCGAGCTGCCGCGAGGCGGTCGGCCAGCTCGATCGCCGTCGGGTGCGCGTAGGACCACAGCGGGAAGAACGCGAGCTGCTCGGCCTGCTTGGCCATCGCCTCGGCGATCTCCTTGCGGCCGTGACCGGCCTGGACGGTGAACAGCCCGGCGAGGCCGTCGAGGTAGGACTTGCCCTGGTCGTCCCAGATCCGCGCACCCTCGCCGCGGACGATGATCGGCACGTGGCCGGCGCCGCTCTCGTAGACCGAGTGCCGGGTGAAGTGCATCCACAGCCGGTCCCGGGCCTTGTCGGCCAGGGCGTCGTCGCCGGCCTCGGAGAAGGACATCTCGCTGATGGTCATCGGGTACCCCATGTGTAGATCTGCTTGCGCAGCTTCAAGTAGACGAATGTCTCCGTGCTCCGGACGCCGGGGACGGCGCGGATCTTGCTGTTCATGATCTCCAGCAGGTGCTCGTCGTCCTCGCAGACCACCTCGGCCAGGATGTCGAACCCGCCCGCGGTGATCACCAGGTAGTCGACCTCCTCGAGCTCGGCCAGGCGGTCGGCGACCTCGTTGATGTCGCCGTCGACCCGGATGCCGAGCATCGCCGCGCGCGGGAACCCGACCTGCATCGGGTCCGTCACGGCGACGATCTGGATGACGCCGGACTCGACGAGTCGGGCCACCCGCTGGCGGACCGCGGCCTCCGAGAGCCCGACAGCGCGACCGATGGTGGCGTAGGCGCGCCGACCGTCCTGCTGGAGCTGCTCGACGATGGCCTTGGCCGTGTCGTCGAGGGGCACCGGGCGAGGGCGTGGTGACTGGAGCATGGGCGCCATCGAACCGCAGAACGCGCCAACAAGCAAGCGAAACGGTCGCGCACTGGCCGGAAATCCTGCGGAAAACGCACGATGAACTCCACTTCGCCACGAATAGTGACGCCTCTGCGGTGTCACGATGGGCGCTGCTGGGCTAGACTCGCGCCGCATCTGCGCCGCGCCCGCCGCCGTGCCGATCCTGCCCGTCGCTCGACCCTGTCGATCTGAAGGAGATCCAGTGAGCCGCACCATCCGCAACTTCGTCAACGGTGAGTCCGTCGACTCCGTCTCGGGCCAGACCAGCGACCTGGTCAACCCGACCACCGGCGAGGTCTTCGCCCAGGCCGTGGTGTCCAACGCCGAGGACGTCGACCGCGCCTACCGCGGCCGCGTCCGACGCGTTCGAGTCCTGGAGCCAGACCACGCCCGTCGGAGCGCCAGGCGGCCCTGCTGAAGATCGCCGACATCGTCGAGGCGAACGCCGACGAGCTCATCGCGCTGGAGAGCGAGAACACCGGCAAGGCGATCGCGGTGACGGCCTCGGAGGAGATCCCGCCGATGGTCGACCAGATCCGGTTCTTCGCCGGTGCTGCCCGGATCCTCGAGGGTCGGGCCAGCGGGGAGTACATGAAGGGCTACACCTCGATCATCCGCCGCGAGCCGGTCGGCGTCATCGGCCAGGTCACCCCGTGGAACTACCCGATGATGATGGCGGTCTGGAAGTTCGCCCCCGCGCTCGCCGCGGGCAACACCGTCGTCCTCAAGCCCTCGGACACGACCCCGGTGAGCACCGTGCGGATGGCCGAGCTGTTCGCCGATGTCCTGCCCGCCGGCGTGTTCAACGTCATCACCGGCGACCGCACCACGGGCCAGGCGCTCGTGGAGAACAAGCGCCCCGACATGGTCTCGATCACCGGCTCGGTCCGCGCCGGCATGGCGGTCGCGGGCACCGCCGCCCAGGACGTCAAGCGGGTGCACCTCGAGCTCGGCGGCAAGGCGCCGGTCGTGGTGTTCGAGGACGCCGACATCGCCGCGGCCGCCGAGTGGCTGGCCATGGCCGGGTACTTCAACGCCGGCCAGGACTGCACCGCCGCCACCCGCGTGCTGGTGGCCGACGCGATCCACGACGAGTTCGTCGCGGCCCTGGCCGAGCAGGCGCGCAACACCGCCACGACGTTCGTCGGCGGGCCGACCGACGAGGACGCACTGGTGCCCCCGATGAACAACGAGCGCCAGATGGAGCAGGTCCTCGGGTTCCTCGCGCGGACCCCCGAGCACGCCGAGATCGTGG
Source organism: uncultured Actinomycetes bacterium (assembly GCA_963729885.1). Classification (GTDB taxonomy): domain Bacteria; phylum Actinomycetota; class Actinomycetes; order S36-B12; family CAIYMF01; genus Prado023. The sequence continues at coordinate 33,010 of CAVSQK010000047.1, read as the reverse complement.
CCGGCGGCGTCCGGCAGGGCGACCGCGGGTTCTTCATCGAGCCGACGGTCGTCTCCGGGCTGCGCCAGGACGACGAGATGGTCCAGAACGAGATCTTCGGCCCGGTCATGACGGTCCAGCGCTTCACCGACGAGGCCCAGGCCCTGGGCTGGGCCAACGACGTTCCCTACGGCCTGGCGTCGTCGGTGTGGACCAAGGACCTCGCCCGCGGCATGCGCATGGCCAAGTACCTGCACTTCGGGGCCGTGTGGATCAACACCCACATCCCCTTGGTCGCCGAGATGCCGCACGGCGGGTTCAAGCACTCCGGGTACGGCAAGGACCTGTCCATGTACGGCTTCGAGGACTACACGCGCATCAAGCACGTGATGATCAGCCTCGACGAGGGCTGATTCCGCGTCCGACATCCGGCGCGGCCGGCCGGCTCAGTGGGACGGGTAGGGGTCGGGCGGCGGGACCGGGGTCTGGCCGGGGGCCACGACGACGAACTGGCCCATCAGCCCGGAGTCCTCGTGCCACAGCAGGTGGCAGTGGTACATGTAGGGCCACATGGGGTCGGCATAGTCGGTGAAGGACGCGATGATCCGCACCTGCGAGCCCGGGGGCAGGTAGACGGTGTCCTTCCAGCCGGCCAACTGCGGCGGCGGGGGCGCGCCGTCGATGTCCAGGACCTGGAACTGCACGGTGTGGATGTGGAAGTTGTGCGGCTGGGGGTCGCGGTTGCGCAGCACCCACACCTCGGTGGCGTCCAGCGGCACGACCTCGTCGATGCGGCCCATGTCCACCGGGCGGCGGTTGATGATCTGGGCGTTGATCGTGAAGGTGCGGGTGCGATCGGCCGAGGACTCCGGGATCCGGGAGAACGTGGCGAGGGTCGCCGGCACCGCAGGTGACTCGCGCAGGGTGTCCGCAGCGCGCAGCTCGAGCACCCGGTAGTCGCCGGTGCCGAACCGGGAGTTGCCCGCCACCCGGCCGCCGAAGTCGGGGGAGTAGTTGCGCAGCTCGACGGTCTCCCCGGGAGTCATCGTCACGACGATCTCCGCACGCTCTCCGGGGGAGAGCTGGATCCGGTCCAGGGCCACGGGCGCGGTGAGCAGGCCCCCGTCGGTGCCGACGACGTCGAACGTGCGGTCGTCGGCGAACCCGAACCTGTAGATGCGCGCGGTGGAGGCGTTCAGAAGCCGCAGCCGCACGTGGGTGGTGGGCACGTCCAGGTAGGCGCCGATCGTGCCGTTGACCATCACCGTGTCGCCGAGGAAGCCCGTCGAGCTCGGCCCGCGCTGGTTGAACACGAGCTGCCCGTCGGAGTCGAACGTCTTGTCCTGGACGATCACCGGGATGTCATCCACGCCGTACTCGTCGGGGAGGTCCGGCCCGCCGGCGGGGTCCTCGACGAGGATCATCCCTGCGACGCCCTTGTACACCTGGTCGGCTGTCTGGCCGTGGGGGTGTGCGTGGTACCAGAGGGTGGCGGCGGGCTGGCGCACCTGCCAATGCGGCGACCAGGTCTGGCCGGGATCGAGCAGCTGGTGCGGACCGCCGTCCATCTTCGCCGGGACGTGCATGCCGTGCCAGTGCAGCGTCGTGACGGTGTCCAGCGCGTTGTGGACATCCATCCGGACCTCGTCGCCGGTGGTCATCCGCAGGGTGGGGCCCAGGTAGGACTGGTTCACGCCGTAGGTCTCGGTGGGCCCGCCGACCCCGAAGTCGGTCGTCCCCGACCGGACATCCAGGGCGTAGGTGCGCTGACCGCTGCGAGACCGTGCCCTCCTCCAGCGGCGGGATCGCCAGCGCCCGGGTCACGGGGGCCTCGGTCACCGGCGAGGATGCGGGGTTGGCGCAGCCGGCCAGCCCGCTGAGGGCGGCCGCGGTGGCCAGGGCCACGGCGGGGATCCACACGCGCATCGTGCGCAGGGGACGTCGGGACCCGGCCATGTCGGCACCCTGCCACACGGCCCGGTCACGAGTGTCGCCCGGGCCACCGCTGGGATGGCAACGGGCACGACGCCGCCAGTAGCGTGCAGGCCATGACCAACATCACCGTGTTCGACACCAAGAAGTACGACCGCGACCACCTTGGCGAGGTCCTGATCGCTGCCGGCTTCACACCCAAGTTCCGCGAGTACCGGCTGAACCCCGACACGGTGGAGACGGTGGGTGACGACGTCGACGTGGTGTGCGTCTTCGTCAACGACAAGGTGACCCGCGAGGTCATCGAGGTGCTCGCGGCCAAGGGCGTGAAGATGATCGCCCTGCGCTGCGCCGGATTCAACGGCGTCGACCTCCAGGCTGCAGCGGAGCACGGGCTGCTCGTGGCGCGGGTGCCCGCGTACTCCCCGTACGCCGTGGCCGAGCATGCGGTCACCCTCGCGCTCGCGCTCAACCGGCACATCCCCCAGGCCAACCGCCGTGTGCGCGACATGAACTTCACCCTCGACGGCCTGGTCGGCTTCGACATGCATGGCAAGACCGTCGGGCTGATCGGGACCGGCAAGATCGGCAAGATCACCGGCCAGATCTTCAAGGGGTTCGGCATGCGCGTGATCATGTGGGACCCGTACCCGGACCCGAAGTGGGCCGAGGAGCACGGCCTGGAGTACGTCACCCTGAGCGAGATCGGCAAGGAGGCCGACATCGTCTCGCTGCACGTGCCGCTGTTCCCGGAGACCCACCACATCATCAACGACCTCGTACTGGCCGCCCTCAAGCCCGGGGTCATCCTGATCAACGTGAGCCGCGGCGCTCTGGTGGACACGGTGGCCCTCATCGAGGCCCTGAAGACCGGGCAGGTCGGCGGTGTCGGCCTGGATGTCTACGAGGAGGAGGAGGGCAAGTTCTTCGAGGACCTGTCCGGCGAGGTGATGGCCGATGACGTGCTTGCCCGCCTGATGACCTTCCCCAACGTGATCGTCACCGCACACCAGGCCTTCCTCACCAAGGAGGCGCTCGACGAGATCGCCCGGGTCACGACCGAGAACATCGTCGCCTTCAGCAAGGGCGCGTCGCCCGAGCCGGAGCGGATCGTCACCGCGTAGCAGCACCACGATGGGGCACGGGCGGTGGGGTGACCCGCCGCCCCTGGCCATGGGCCCGGTGATTGTGAAGGTCGCGTAACACTTCTGCCCCGGCGGGGCGTTTGGGTTTGTGACGTGGAGCGCCGTCCGTTATCGTGCGTCCACTGCATGATCCACGACGGATATCGTCAAACGGATCCGGTGACCTTACACGAAAACCGTAGAACTGCGACCCTGTGGGCGATGCGCGGAGAGTTGGAGGATGTCGTGGCACTTCTCGGCCAGTTCATCGATGGTCGCCATGAGGCGGGCAGCGGCGGGAGCGTGGATGTCCTCAACCCCGCGGATGGATCGGTCGTCGCCACACTGGGCGAGGCGACGGTCGAGGATGTGGACGCCGCCGTCGCCGCCGCACGGCGCGCCTACCCCGGCTGGTCGGGCGCGACGCCCGGTGAGCGCTCGGCGGCCCTGCTGGCCCTCGCCGACCGGATGGAGGCCCGCGCCGACGAGTACGCCCGGGTCGAGACCGCCCAGTCCGGCAAGCCGATCAAGCTGACCACCGAGTTCGACGTCCCCGGCTCCATCGACAACGTCCGGTTCTTCGCCGGCGCCGCGCGGGTCCTCAACGGCATGGCGCAGGCCGAGTACGACGGGACGCACACCTCCTCGATCCGCCGTGAGCCGATCGGTGTCGTCGGCTCGATCGCCCCGTGGAACTACCCGCTGCAGATGGCCATGTGGAAGATCCTCCCCGCCGTCGCCGCAGGCAACACCATCGTCCTCAAGCCTGCCGAGATCACCCCGCTGACCTCCCTGATGGTCGCCGAGGACGCACTGGCCGCGGGCATCCCGGCCGGCGTGATCAACGTGCTGACCGGTCCCGGGCGCAGTGTCGGCGAGGCCCTGATCAGCCACCCGGACGTCTCGATGGTCTCGTTCACCGGCTCCACGCCGGTCGGCCAGCGCGTGATGGAGCTGGCCACCGGGACGATCAAGCGCGTGCACCTCGAGCTCGGTGGCAAGGCCCCGTTCGTGGTGTTCGACGACGCCGACCTCGATGCAGCCGCCAACGGCGCTGTCGCCGGTGCCCTGATCAACACCGGCCAGGACTGCACGGCCGCGACCCGGGCGTACGTCCAGCGCCCGCACCTCGAGGCGTTCGTCGAGAAGGTGGCGGCGCTCATGGACACGGTCCGCCTCGGCGACCCGACCGATCCCGTCCACCGACCAGGGCCCGCTGGTGTCGATGCGCCAGCGGGAGTCCGTCCACGGCTACGTCGAGCGCGCCGTGGCCGCGGGTGCGACGGTCGTGCGCGGCGGCGTGATCCCCGAGGGCGATCTGTCCGCGGGCTCGTACTACCCGCCGACCCTCGTGGTCGGTGCGGCGCAGGACTCCGAGATCGTGCAGCAGGAGCTGTTCGGACCGGTGCTGGTGGTGCTGCCGTTCGACACCGACGACGAGGGCATCGCGCTGGCCAACGACGTGCCGTTCGGCCTGGCCGCCTCCGCGTGGACCACGAACACCTTCCGCGCCCAGCGGGCCAGCCGGGAGATCGCAGCCGGGTGCGTGTGGATCAACGACCACATCCCGATCGTCTCCGAGATGCCGCACGGCGGCTACAAGGCCTCGGGGTTCGGCAAGGACATGAGCATCTACTCCCTCGAGGAGTACACGAACATCAAGCACGTCTCCTCCGACATCACCGGTATGGTCCGCAAGGACTGGCACCGGACGATCTTCGGCGACCGCTGACCGACCCCCGACCCGAGGCAGGAACGATGACGGATCTGACCACCCCCAAGGCGGGCACGCCGATGCCACGTCGGCGCGTGCTGCAGGCCGCGGGAATCGGCGGCGCGGCGATGGTCGCAGCCGCATGCGGTGCCCGGCCGCCCCGCACAGCCAGCAGCGGTGCCACCGAGGAGGTGCCCGCCCGGACCCAGCCCGACCAGTCGGCGACCGACGCAGAAGCTCAACTGGTCGACGTGGGTGGGCTACATGGACGTCGACGAGGAAGCCGGAACACGTCCGACGCTCGACCGGTTCATGGAGAAGACCGGGATCGACGTCGACTACCGCGAGGACGTCAACGACAACGCGGAGTTCGACGCGAAGGTACGGCCACAGCTCGAGGCCGGCCAGGACATCGGACGCGACATCGTGGTGCTCACCGACTGGATGGCCGCGCAGTGGATCCGCAAGGGCTACGCCCAGAAGTTCGACCGTGCCTGGGTGCCCAACGCACGCAACCTGATCGACAAGCTGGCCAACGTCCCGTTCGACCCCGAGCGGGACCAGTCCCTGCCGTGGCAGTCCGGGTACGCGGGGCTCGGCTTCAACACCGAGACGCTCAAGGAGCTGACCGGCAAGAGCGAGATCCGCACCATCGCCGAGCTGTGGGACCCCGCGCTCAAGGGTCGCGTGACGATCCTCTCGGAGATGCGGGACTCGGTCGGAGTCGTCATGCTCGCGCAGGGCAACAACCCGGCCGACTTCACGGAGGACGACTACAACGCCGCGATCGCCGAGCTGCAGAAGCAGATGGACGCCGGCCAGATCCGCCAGGTCTCGGGCAACGACTACATCGCCGCCCTGGAGACGGGCGACGTCGTCGCAGCCATCGGCTGGTCCGGGGACGTGGCCGCACTCGGTGATCCGTACAAGTTCGTGATCCCGGAGTCCGGCGGCACCCTGTGGACCGACAACATGCTGGTCCCGGCGATGGCGCGACACCGGAACAACGCCGAGCGGCTCATGGACTACTACTACGACCCGGCCGTCTCGGCCGAGCTCGCCGCCTACGTGCAGTACATCTGCCCGGTCAAGGGTGCCCAGGAGGAGATGGAGAAGATCGACCCGACCCTGGTCGAGAACCCCTTCATCTTCCCGACGGAGAAGGACCTGGAGAACGTGACGGTGTTCAAGACCCTCACCTCCTCGGAGCAGGTCAAGTACGACCAGGCATTCCAGACCCTCATCGGCAACTGACCACCCGACCCGGAGGAGCACCACGATGGCCACCGAAGCCCCGAAGAGGGTCGAGGACCTGCACCTGGTCCGCCTGACCAAGACCTACGGCGACCACAACGCGGTCGACGACCTGTCGCTGACCATCCCAGCGGGCTCCTTCTTCGCCCTCCTGGGACCGTCGGGCTGTGGCAAGACCACGACCCTGCGCATGGTCGCCGGCCTCGAGATCCCGACCGCCGGGATGATCCGGGTGGGCGAGCGGGACATCACGTCATTGCGGCCCTACAAGCGGCCGGTCAACACGGTCTTCCAGTCCTACGCGCTCTTCCCGCACATGGACATCTTCGAGAACGTCGCGTTCGGGCTGCGCCGCCGCGGGGAGAAGAACGTCGATGCCAAGGTCAACGAGATGCTCGAGCTCGTGGAGCTCGGCGCCATGGCCCGGCGCAAGCCGGCGCAGATGTCCGGTGGGCAGCAGCAGCGCGTGGCTGTGGCCCGTGCCCTGATCAACCGTCCCGACGTCCTGCTCCTCGATGAGCCCCTGGGTGCGCTGGACCTCAAGCTGCGCCGCCAGATGCAGATCGAGCTCAAGCGCATCCAGACCGAGGTGGGCATCACCTTCGTGCACGTCACGCACGACCAGGAGGAGGCCATGACGATGGCCGACACCATCGCGGTGATGAACTCGGGCAGGATCGAGCAGATGGGCGCGCCCCAGGAGATCTACGACACGCCGCACACGGCGTTCGCGGCCAACTTCCTCGGCCAGTCGAACCTGATCCCGGGGAAGGTCATCGAGCGGGGGGAGCAGGTGACCGTCCGTGCGTTCGGCCAGGTCCTGACGCTCCCGGCCGAGAAGCTGAACTCGACCTCCGACCGGGTGATCATCGGGGTGCGTCCGGAGAAGCTCCACCTGCACCGGGCGGGTGCACAGCCTCCCGAGGGGCGCAACACCGTCAGCGGAGTCATCACCGATGCCTCGTTCTTCGGGGTCTCGACCCAGTACCTCGTCGCGACCCCGTGGGGCCAGGAGCTCATCGCGTTCGAGCAGAACATGAGCGCGGGAGACCGTCCCCGGGTGGGCGAGACGGTGGAGATGTCCTGGGAGCCCAGCCACTCCTTCGGCTTCGACGGCGGTGCCAACGTGAACGCCGGGATCGAGGAGGACCTGCTCGAGGTCGGCCACTACACGGCCGCCGACGCCGAGGCGGGCGTCGCCCCGACTCCGGTTGTGGGGGGCTGATCGATGCAGATCCCGGCCTCGGGAAGTGCGGTCGACACCTACCTGAACGAGACGCAGAACACCGACCTCCCGGCCGTCGCCAGCCCGGCCAAGCGGGCTGCGCTCCAGGCGCGCGCCACGCCCGTACTGGCTGCTGCTGCCGGGCATGGCGTGGCTGACGGTCTTCTTCCTGGTCCCGCTGTTCTCGCTGCTGTCGACGTCCCTCCAGTCGCCGGTCAGCGAGAACCCCGACGACGGCTACTACTTCGCCTGGGACTTCTCGAACTACTCCGAGGCGCTGAGCCGCTACGGCGAGCAGTTCCTGCGCTCGTTCGTCTACGCGGGGACCGCGACGCTCCTCGCGCTGCTGATCGCCTACCCGCTGGCCTACTTCATCGCCTTCAGGTCGGGGAAGTACAAGACGCTGCTGCTGGTCCTCGTGGTCGCGCCGTTCTTCGCGTCCTTCCTGATCCGCACCTACGCGTGGAAGACGATCCTGGCCGACGAGGGCTTCATCGTGCAGACGATGAACGCCCTGAACCTGCTGCCCGCCGACCGGATCCTCAACACGCCGATCGCGGTGGTCACGGGCATCACGTACAACTTCCTGCCCTTCATGATCCTGCCGCTGTACGCCGCGCTGGACAAGATCGACCCCCGGCTGGCGGAGGCGGGCGCCGACCTCTACGCGACGCCCTTCACCACGTTCCGCAAGGTGATCTGGCCGCTGTCCCTGCCCGGGGTCGTGGCCGGGACGCTGCTGACGTTCATCCCCGCCACGGGTGACTACATCAACGCCAAGCTGCTGGGCTCCACCAACGACCGGATGATCGGCTCGGTCATCGACAGCCAGTTCATCATCGTGCGCGACTACCCGATCGCCTCGGCGCTGAGCTTCCTGCTGATGGCCTCGATCCTGATCCTCGTCACGATCTACGTCCGGCGCGCCGGGACGGAGGACCTGCTCTGATGGCCACCAACCAGCTCGATCCCGCCCTGCTCGAGGCCCCGCCCGCCCAGGAGTCCGGCCCCCAGCGCACCATGCGGTGGATCCGGGAGCACGCCCTGGCGATCTACTCCGCCCTGGCCCTGATCTACATGTTCCTCCCGGTCGCGGTCGTCGTGCTCTTCTCGTTCAACAACCCCATCGGGCGCACGAACACCCGCTGGAACGAGTTCTCCCTCGATGCCTGGCTGAACATCTGCCAGGACCCCACGATCTGCCGCTCGGTCGGCGTCAGTGCCACCATCGCGCTGTTCGCGACCATCGTCGGCACGATCCTCGGCACGATGATCTCCTTCGCGCTGGTCCGCCACAGGTTCCGCGGGCCGGTCTGCGACGAACCTGCTCATCTTCCTGCCGATGGCCACCGCCGAGGTCGTGCTCGGCTCCTCGCTGCTGGCGCTGTTCCTGAACATGTACTGGGGCTCCTGGCAGATGCCGCTGGGCTTCTGGACGATCCTCATCGCCCACATCATGTTCGTCATCAGCTTCGTGGTCGTGACCGTGAAGGCACGCCTGTCCGGCCTGGACCCCCGGCTGGAGCAGGCAGTCGATGGACCTCTACGCCGACGAGAGGGCGACCTTCCGGTACGTGACCCTGCCGCTGGTGGCGCCGGGCATCATGGGTGCCGCGCTGCTGGCGTTCTCGTTGTCGTTCGACGACTTCATCATCACGAACTTCAACTCCGGCTCGACGGTGACCTTCCCGATGTACATCTGGGGCGCTGCCCAGCGCGGCATCCCGCCGCAGGTCAACGTGATCGCCTCGATCATGTTCTTCGGCGCCCTGGCGATCGTGCTCGTGGCCCAGGCTGCCGGCGCCCGTCGCCGACGCGTCAAGGCCTGAGGCCGGTCCCGCAAGGTCGTCCGCGGTCCGGCACGGCCGGTGAGCGGAACGATCAGGACGCCTGGAGCAGGACGACCTTCTGGCCCTTCTTCCAGACGGCGTCGCCCGTCATCGTGACCGGGACGGACTCGCCGGCAGGCACGTCAGTCACCGTGGTCGCGACCGACCCGAGGGACTCGTCGCCGAGGTAGACCCAGGTGGTGAGGTTCGCCGAGGCAGTGGCGCTACCGGTGTTGCGCACCGTCCCCGAGACGACCAGGCCGTCGGCGGTGTTGTCGAGGCGGTAGGTCGCCAGCAGCCAGTCGCCGTCCTTGAGCTGGTCCTTGGCCGGGGCCGGGGGTGCGTCCGCAGCCGAGGGAGGTGCGCCCGTTGAGCTGCCGGACCCGGACCCTGCGTCGGTCGAGTCGCCCCCGAGAGCCTGGACGACGAACCAGCCGCCGACCAGCAGCACCAGCCCGACGAGGACGCCCACCAGGACACGCCGGCGAGTGGCCCGCCGCTGCTGGGCGGCGGCCGTGCGCGGGCCGACGGTCCGGGGGTTGCCGGCCGTTCGCGGCCGGACCGGAGGCGGGGCCGGGCGCTGTGCCCGCCGAGCGGCGCGGCACCAGGGTCTGGTCCGACGGCAGGGGGCAGCGGCGGCCAGCGGCGACGGGGGGCGGGGTCGCGGCCGGCTGGGCCGGCGGCGCGGGAGGCGGGGGTGGTCGGACGGTGCGACATCCCGGCGGCTGCGGGGGCGGTCGGGGAGTCGCCGAGGGCGCCGGCGGCAGCGGCGGCGGCTCCGCCGAGGGCGATCGTCTGCTGCCGGCATGTCGGTCAGGGTCGTGCCGCCCGTCGTGTTCCCCCGCAACCGGTCCAGGACCTGGCGGGCGGTCGGCCGGCGGGCGGGGTCCTTGGCCAGCATCCGCTGCAGCAGTGCCGAACGGTTGGGGTCGATGCCCACGAGGTCCGGCTCGCGCGTGGCGATGCTCATCAGGACGGCGACGGACGCCCCCTCACCGAACGGGGGGCGCCCGGTCGCGGCGTAGGCCAGCAGGGAGCCGAGGGCGAAGATGTCGCTCGGCGGGCCGGTGGGTTCGAGGGTCGCCTGCTCGGGGGAGAGCCAGGACGGGCTGCCCGTGACCAGGCCGGTGGCCGTCAGCGAGGTGGCGTCCTCGGGGTGGGCGATGCCGAAGTCGATCAGCTCCGGGCCGTGCTCACCGAGGATGACGTTGCCCGGCTTGAGGTCGCGATGGGTGATCCGGTGCTTGTCGAGGACGGCCAGGGCCTGGGCCATGCCGCGGGCCAGCTTCCACCACTCGTCCTCGGACAGCGGCCCGTTCTCGGCGATCTCATCGCGCAGGGTTGGCCCGGCCACGTACTCGATCGCCAACCATGCCGGCTCGGACTCGAGGTCGGCGGCCAGGAACTCGCTGATGTGCGCATCGTGCACCGAGCGCAGGATCGCGACCTCCCGGCGGAAGCGGTCGCGGGTGGCTGGGGCGTCGAGCAGGCCGGGTCGGATCACCTTGAGGGCCGCACCCTCGTACCCGGGGGAGGACGCGTAGAAGACCACGCCCATGCCGCCGGCGCCGAGGCGGGAGTGGATCGTCCACGGGCCGACCTGCCGGGGGTCGTGCATCGACAGCGGCGACCCCACTGCGGGCTCGGACAAGGGGCACCTCCCGTCGGCACGGGCGCTCGGCGCGTGATGTGGACTGGCGCCAATCTAGTGGATCGGGCTGCGCCGCGACGGGTCCCGGGGCGAGCGTCGGCTCGACAGCGACGCATCGCGCGGCGCGCCCCGTCGCCGCTACACTGGCGCCGCTGCGGTTCACAGGGTGGCTTCGACCACCGACCGCGCGGCCGTATCGTCCGGAGGACCCGGGGCGGCTGACCTGGAGTGCGATATCTGGTGCCGTACTCGCGTACCCGTATCAGGCCGTCCTCACGAGCGTCGCTGGCCGATGTCACGCACGCCCCCTTCTGGCTGGACCGCCCCGAGCGCCCGGACCCCACCGCGGCCCTGGTCGGCGACACGACCGCCGACCTGGTCATCGTGGGCGGCGGCTACACCGGGATGTGGACCGCCCTGCTGGCCAAGGAGGCCGATCCCACCCTGGACGTGCTCGTCCTCGAGGGCGACCGGATCGCCGAGGGTGCCTCGGGCCGCAACGGCGGGTTCATGGCCGCCTCCATCACCCACGGCTTCAGCAACGGGCTGTCGCGCTGGCCGGATGAGATGGTGGAGCTGACCCGCCAGGGCCAGGCCAACCTCGACGCGATCGAGGCCACGATCGCCCGCTACGGCATGGACGTCGACTTCGCCCGGACCGGCGAGCTCGACGTCGCCACCGAGGACCACCAGGTGGCCGAGCTTGCCGAGCTCCCGGAGCTGGTGGCCCCGTACGGCGAGCACCTGGAGTTCCTCGACGGGCCGGCGACCCGCGCGATGGTGGACTCGCCGCTGTACCGCGGCAGCGTCCTGAACCGCGACGGCGTCGCCCTCGTCGATCCGGCGAAGCTGAACTGGGAGCTGGCACGGGTCGTGCGCTCCCTGGGGGTGCGGGTCCATGAGCACTCGCCGGTCATCGGCCTGGAGGCGACGGCGTCCGGGCGTCGAGGTGCGCACGGCCCACGCGACGCGTGCGGGCCGGACAGGTCGCCATCGGCACCAGCGCGTTCCCGAACCTCCTGCGCCGCGTCCGGCCCTTCATCATCCCCGTGTACGACTACGCGCTGATGACCGAGCCGCTGACCCCCGAGCAGTGGGACAGCATCGGATGGGCGTTCCGCGGGGGGATCGGCGACAGCAACAACCAGTTCCACTACACCCGCCCGACCGCCGACGGGCGGCTGCTCTGGGGCGGCTTCGAGGCGATCTACCACTACGGCAGCCGGATGGGCCCGCACCTCAACCGCGACGACGCCACCAACGCGGTGCTGGCCGAGAACTTCTTCGAGACCTTCCCCCAGCTCGAGGGCCTGCGGTTCTCGCATGCGTGGGGCGGGGCGATCGACACCTGCTCCCGGTTCAGCGCCTTCTGGGGCACCGCGATGGGCGGCCGCGTGGCCTACAGCGTCGGCTACACCGGCCTCGGGGTCGGCGCCACGCGCTTCGGCGCCCAGGTGATGCTGGACCTGCTCGCCGGCCGCGAGACCGAGCGGACCCGCCTGGCGATGGTGGGCACGAAGCCGATCCCCTTCCCGCCGGAGCCGCTTCGCAGCCCGGCCGTCGCGCTGACCCGGTGGTCGCTGGACCGCGCCGACAACTCCGGTGGCCGGCGCAACCTGTGGCTGCGCACCCTCGACCGGATGGGACTCGGGTTCGACTCATGACCGACACTGGGAACCGACCCCGCCCGCACCCCGACCCACCTCACGACCCGACCTCACCCCGACCCTGACCCCACCGACCGACATGCACCGACGAACCGAGAGGCACCCATGAAGCACGTCACCCACTGGATCAACGGCGCACCGTACGTCGCCCACCGAGTCCGAGGTCCCCGCCGACAAGGTCGGCGCGGCGCTGACCGCCCTGCGCGACAAGGCGGTCGACCTCATCGACCCGGAGCGCAGCGGCGACATCTACGACCCGGCCACCGGCAAGGTCAGCGGCACGGTCGACTTCGCCTCGATCCGGATCATGGACGAGGCGGTCGCCGCCGCGAAGGCGGCGTTCGCCGAGTGGGGCACCACCTCGATCACCCGGCGGACCCAGGTCATGTTCAGCTTCCGCGAGCTGCTCAACGAGCGCAAGGAGGAGCTCGCCGCGATCATCACCGAGGAGCACGGCAAGGTGCTCTCCGATGCCCTCGGCGAGGTCACCCGCGGCCTGGAGGTCGTGGAGTTCGCCTGCGGCATCCCGCACCTGCTCAAGGGCGGCTACTCCTCGGGCGTCTCCAGCAGCGTCGACGTCTACTCGATGCGCAAGCCGCTGGGCGTGGTCGGCATCATCTCGCCGTTCAACTTCCCGGCGATGGTCCCGATGTGGTTCTTCCCGATCGCGATCGCCGCGGGCAACACCGTGATCGTCAAGCCCAGCGAGAAGGACCCGAGCGCGGCCAACTTCATCGCCGAGCTGTGGAAGGAGGCCGGCCTGCCCGACGGCGTGTTCAACGTCGTGCACGGGGACAAGGTGGCCGTCGACGCGCTGCTGACCCACCCCGACGTGAAGGCCATCTCCTTCGTCGGCTCGACGGCGATCGCCAAGTACGTCTACGAGACCGGCACCGCGCACGGCAAGCGCGTCCAGGCCCTCGGCGGGGCGAAGAACCACATGGTGGTCCTGCCCGACGCCGACCTCGACCTGGCCGCCGACGCCGCGGTCAACGCCGGCTTCGGCTCGGCGGGGGAGCGCTGCATGGCGATCTCGGCGCTGGTGGCCGTCGGGGACTGCGCCGACCCGCTGGTGGCCAAGATCTCCGAGCGCATGGCCACGCTGCGCACCGGCGACGGCCGGCGCGGCTGCGACATGGGCCCGCTGGTCACCGGCGCGCACCGGGACAAGGTGGCCTCCTACGTCGACGCCGGGCGAGGCCGCGGGCGCGACGCTGGTCGTGGACGGGCGCGACCCGGTCGTCGACGGCGACGCCGATGGCTTCTGGCTCGGGCCGACGCTGTTCGACAACGTCACCCCGGACATGACCATCTACACCGACGAGATCTTCGGACCTGTCCTGTCGGTCGTGCGCGTGGACTCCTACGAGGCCGCCCTGAAGCTGGTCAACGACCACCCCTACGGCAACGGCACCGCGATCTTCACCAACGACGGCGGTGCCGCCCGGCGCTACCAGGACGAGGTCGAGGTCGGCATGATCGGCATCAACGTGCCGATCCCGGTGCCGATGGCGTACTACTCGTTCGGCGGCTGGAAGTCCTCGCTGTTCGGCGACACCCACGCCCACGGCACCGAGGGCGTGCACTTCTTCACCCGCGGCAAGGTCGTGACCTCCCGCTGGCTCGACCCCAGCCACGGCGGCATCAACCTGGGCTTCCCGACCCACGGCTGAGCGCGTCCGCGACACCGAACGCCCTCCCGCCCGGTGATCCGTTCGGGTTGTCGACCTTCTAGGGTGCGCAACCTGAATGGATCACCGGGGCGGCGTGCGGACTGAGCTGCGCTGGCGTCGCGCTGCGGCTACTGGAACGACACCCAGCGGGGCTCGGGCTTGATCGCCATCGTCGCCTTCGGGCCGAGCATCGGGCGGTCCTCGTCGATGAAGTTCTTCCAGCCGAAGGCGATCCCCTTGGGGGCGTTGCTGCGCAGCGCGCGCCACGTGGCGCGCTTCGCCGGCTGCGAGCCCAGGCCGTCCATCTGGATGACCATCGCCAGCTCGTCGCGGGAGGTGTCCAGCGAGGACCGGTTGGTGATCATCGACGTCCGGAACTGGTGCAGCAGCAGCATCTTCTGGGGCAGGCCCGCGTCACGGGTGAGGTCGGCCAGCCAGTCCACCACGTCGTTGATCTCGGAGGCCTTGACCGACCCGACCTGCTTGAGGTGGCGCTGCCCGCGGCTTCAACCGCCACTCCGGGTCGAGGGCCAGCCCGACGTGCGGCTCGAGCAGCAGCTCGCGGTAGCGCTTGGCCTGGCTCAGGAAGGTGGAGCGCCCCGGCTGCAGGTCGAGCACCACGTAGGTGCCGGCGCGTCCCGCGGCATCGACCAGCGGGCGCAGCTTGGCGACGGAGGACTCGGCCGAGTAGTCGCCGTCGCTGCCCGCCGAGCGCGAGGCGATTGTCGCGATGATCTCCAGGGCGGGGACCACGCGCCGGTCGGTGTGCGGTCGGTAGGACGCTGCCACCTTCTTGGCGCGCTTGATCGTCGCTGCGGTGCCCTGCTCGCCGAGGACTCCGAGGGCGCGGGAGCCGGGGTGGCCGTAGAGGGCGACGTAGGTCTTGCCCTCGAAGATCTCGGTGCCGCCACCCGGGAGCTCGCGGTGGGCGCGGGTCGCCGGCGGTGACGGGGCGGCGGAGATGCCGTGGCAGGAGCCAGCGACCGACCCGCCGCCAGGGCGAGCGCGGCCAGGCCGACCCCCCACGCGGCCCGCGGACGCACACCCGTCGAACAGTGCCGCCATGACCCCACCTCCCCGGATCGGGCAAGCGTAAAGGGCGGATTGTCCCCATGCGCGTCAGGACCCGCAGGCCGTGGGCACCGCTGCGCGGGATTGCCGGTGGGCCGCTGCGGTGGGAGCATCAGGATCTGCCCAGGAGGTGGGGATGGAGTCGATCAGCCACATCTGCTCCCGATGCCACGGCGAGGCCGTGTTCGGATTCGGCGCCACCTGGTTGTGCGAGGACTGCTACGGCGTGATCGGATCCTGCTGCATGGAGTTCGACGGCGACGACATGTTCCTCGAGGACCGCAGCTGGTGGGACTCCCGGATGGCGCCCAAGCCCTGACCGCGGCGCCCGGTGGGCTGACGGCGGTCGGGCGCGCAAGAGGGCCGCCGCCCGGATGACCCCTCGTGCATCCGGGTTGCGACCCGGATTGTTCATGCCCAGTCGGTCGAGTGACCAAACTCCGGAGAGGTGTGATGGTCCTCACCCCGACCTGTCCGTGCCGGGGCACGCGTGACTCCGCGAACCGCTGGCGGAGAGACCTGAGCTGCTCCGACGGATCAGCCCAGCTGCTCCACGAACTGGGTGACGAGTTCCTCGTAGGCCTGCGGGTCGGCGTTCCACGACAGCACATGTCCCACGTCCGGGACGACCACGTACTGCCCGCCCTTGCCGGATCCCTCAGTCATGAACCGGTCGTTCACGGCCTTGGGCACCGTCTGGTCCCCGCTGGTCTGGAAGGTCAGCAGGGGCACGTCGATCAGGCCCGCCATGTCCGTGTAGTCGACCGCGTCGTAGTCGACGCCGAACCGCAGGCCGGCGATCAGCATTGCGGCATCCTCCAGGGACTCCGGGATCGGCCACCCGACCCCCGGGATGGTCCGGGACTCGGCGTTCGCATCGATGACGTCCTCAAGGCTGCTCAACGGGGCGTCGAGGATCACGCCGTCGACCTCGTCGGCCAGCGTGCTGTGGGCGAGGAACCCGTCCGTGACCGCCCCTCCCAGGCTCACCGCACCCATGACGAGCGTCTGGGCGCCCTGGTCCAGCGCGTACTGGACCGCGGCCTCGATCTCGTCCCACTCCGTGACGCCGAAGTGCCAGATCCCGTCCTGCGCGGGTCGGGCCTCGTCGTCCCCGGGGTAGGTCATGAGCAGAAGGTTGTAGCCGGCCGCGTTCAGCGGCCGTGCCATCCGCAGCATGTCGGGACGACCCCCACTGCGGCCGTGGGTCAGGATGGCCCACTTGTCCGATCCCGGGACGGGCACCTTCCAGGCGGGGAAGTCCCCTTCGGCAGTGGTCATCGTGACCTCCTCGGCGGTCAGGCCGGCCTGCTCGGGCGTGAGCCAGACCTCCTTGGGGAAGCGGTACACGTCACCCTCGGCGGGCATGTCACCGACCACGTCGATCACGGGACGGGTCCGCGTGCCGTCGGTGGCTGTCTCGGACGCGGGTCCGACCACCACGACCGACCCGTCGTCGAAGACCAGTCCCATCACGACCGCGTCGAACCGCGTCTCGTCGCGGTGCTCAGCGTCCGGCAGGACCGTGACCGTGGCCCCGGCCCCCTCACCGTCGACCGTCTGGACCGTCCCCTTCCAGAATCCGTCAGGGTTGTAGGGGTTGGCCTTCAGGACATCCGAGTAGATGAGGTTCGAGAAGTACCAGCCACCACCGATGAAGACCAGCCCCACGAGAAGGGCCCCGATCACGAGCAGGATCCATGGCCACCTGCGATGCCTTCGCTTCTCTGCCATACCTCCACGGTCCCGCTGCGGAGGGCCGCTCGCCAGAGCCATAAGGCCCACGCCGTGGGCGATCGCGGGCGCGACGCGCTGCGGCCGGGCGGCTGGCGCCCGACTACACCGGGACGAGCACGTCCGGGTCGACCCGGCGCGCCCACCCGGTGGCGATGAGGTACTGGGCCGCGAGATAGGTGAGCAGGACGATGAGGCCCCGGCCCGGGAATCCGGCCCCTGCCTTGTCGACCCCGATCAGGGCGTCGGAGATGACGAAGAGGGCACCGCCCAGACCGACACGGCTGGTCACCCCGGAGGCCAGGGCGGCCATCGTGAGGATGGCCGTGCTGTAGACGAGGACCGGGACGGCAAGGTCCCCGAGGTGGGGCCACAGCGCCACGTTGGCGCCCACTCCCACCAGCAGGTAGGCGACTGCCACGGGCCACCTTGTCCGCAGCCCAGCCCACGCTCCGAGGCGGAGGAAGCCTGCGATGTAGCACAGCTGCATCACCAGGAATCCGACCATGCCGACCTCGAACCAGATGTCGAGCAGCACGTCGCCGAGAGTGGCGAACGCCAGGCCGGCGACGAGCCATCTCGGTGCCCGGGAGCCCAGGGCGACCAGGACCCACACCAGCAGCGTGGGCATGAGGAAGCCCTTGGCGACCGTGCGCAGGGGGCCGTCGAAGCCCGTGACCTGCATGACCAGGTAGAGCGACCACGAGACCCCGACCACCACCCACGCCGCGCGCTGGCGCCGGGGGTCGGACGGTCGAGGGGGTCCCGGCGGTGGTCACCCCAGCACGGTAGCCAGCCGGGGCCCGCTCACGCACCGTGGCGGGGCGGCGAGCGCACGAACGCCTCAGCGCACCCCGTAACCCGTGCCCCGCCTGTCCGTGGGGGCGGGCTCGGCGCGCTCCACGGGGCAGCGGTCGTCGGGGCAGGCCAGCTCGTCGCACATCCGGCACATGAACTCCGAGGTGAGCAGGTCATCGGTCAGCGCCTCGAGCATGGTCGACAGCGTGGCCGACAGGGCGTGGCACGCCTGCTCGTCGAGGGCCGACAGCGCCCGCTCGAGAACCCGCCGGCGTTGGGCGAGGACGGCGGCAGCGATCGTCTCGCCCTGCTCGGTGAGCACGACGTGGCGCGAGCGACCGTCGATCGCCGTGCCCGCTCCGCGAGCCCGGCCGCGGCGAGCCGGTCCACCAGCTGGACGGCGCCGGGGTGGCTGATGCGCAGCTTGTGCGCCAGGAAGGAGATCGGCCGCTCGGGGTAGAACCGCAACGTGACCAGGGCGGCGGGCGCGTTGCCCCCGAATCCGGCGACGGCCTCCATCCCGATCGACTGGCGATCGACGATCGTCTGTGCCAGTGTGCCAAGTATGTTGACCGTGAATGCGCGGTCCTCAGAAACGGGCATATAAGTACCTTACCAGATAGATAAGTACCTTACTGGATAGTCTCGACATCGAGATACCAGCCAGCCCCCGACCTCCGGGAGCGGATCATCCGAAGGAGTTCAGCATGCGAGTCCTCGTCGTCGGCGCCGGAGGCGTCGGATCCTCCGCAGCCCTGATCGCGGCCCGTCGGGACTTCTTCGAGTCCTGGCTCGTCGCCGACTACGACCTCGAGCGTGCGCAGGCGCTGGTCGCGCGCCTCGACGACGCGCGGTTCAGCGCCGTCCAGATCGACGCCAGTGACGCCGAGGCGGTTGCCGATCTCGTGCCGCGCCAATCGCGTCACCCATGTGCTCAACGCCGTGGACCCGCGCTACGTCCTGCCCATCTTCCACGGCACGTTCCAGGGCGGGGCCCACTACATGGACACGGCCATGAGCCTGTCCCACCGGCATACCGAGCAGCCGTACTCCCTGCCCGGCGTGATGCTCGGTGACGAGCAGTTCGCCGAGCATGACGCGTGGGTCGGCTCGGGGCAGCTGGCCCTCGTGGGGATGGGCGTGGAGCCCGGCCTGGCTGATGTGTTCGCCCGCTACGCCGCCGACGAGCTGTTCAGCGAGATCGACGAGCTCGGCGTGCGTGACGCCTCCAACCTCGTCGTCCACGGCTACGACTTCGCCCCGTCGTTCTCGATCTGGACGACCATCGAGGAGTGCCTGAACCCGCCCCTGATCTGGGAGAAGGATCGCGGCTTCTACACCACGGAGCCGTTCAGCGAGCCCGAGGTGTTCGAGTTCCCCGAGGGGATCGGCCCGGTCGAGTGCGTCAACGTGGAGCACGAGGAGGTCGTGCTGATGCCGCGCGTCCTCGACGCCAAGCGGGTGACCTTCAAGTTCGGCCTGGGTGATGAGTTCATCGAGGTGCTGCGGACCCTGAACAAGCTGGGCCTGGACCGCACCGAGCCGGTGACCGTGCGCGGGCAGCAGGTCTCGCCCCGCGACGTGGTGGCCGCCTGCCTGCCGGATCCGCTGACCCTCGGCGACAAGATGACCGGCAAGACCTGCGCCGGGCTGTGGGTCACCGGCAAGGGCAAGGACGGCGCCCCCCGCGAGGTGTACATCTACCACGTGTCGGACAACGAGTGGACGATGGCCGAGTACGGCGCCCAGGCGGTCGTGTGGCAGACGGCGATGAACCCGGTCGTCGCCCTCGAGCTGCTCGCGTCGGGCGCCTGGACCGGCGTGGGCGTGATCGGCCCGGAGTCCTTCGAGCCGCTGCCCTTCCTCGACCTGCTGCGCGACGGCTACGGCGAGAACTGGGTCGTCCAGGAGCGCACGCCCGACGGCCTGAACCACGGTCGGTGGATCTGCTCCCACATCGACGATCTGCTCCCGTCTGAGTCGGGAGCGGATCGTCGGATCGGGAGCAGATGCCCGGGCGGCGCCGCGGGCCCAACGGCCCTGTCGGGGCGCCTGCCGGGCGCCTACCGTGGAGTCAGCCCACAGTGGGGTGGTGATCGCGGATGCATCCGTTCTACGGACCCAGCGGGCGGCTTGCTGGCCGACCGTGCGGGCCGCCCGAGGGGCTCGCCTCCATGGCGGCCTACCTCGCGTTCTGGGCGGTCGTCGTGGCCGTCGCGAAGCGGGAGATGGACCTGCGCTGGCCCCGGAACGAAATGCGGACGGCCGACGGTGGTCGGGCCAGCGGCGACTCGGTCGCGGTACCGACCGTCATCACTGACCCTGCCCTCGAGGTCCTGCGCCTGCGGTACGCCCGTGGGGAGGTCGACCGCGACACCTTCCTCGCGATGTGCGCGGACCTTGGCCCGTCGGGCCACTCCGATCGGATGCCCTGATGTCCGGGCTGCCGATGCGGGTATGGGCCGAGCTGGGATGGTTCGGCCTGACCACCGTCGTGCGGCACCGCACTGATCCGGTCATCGGCTCCATCATCCTGACCGACCGGTGCAACCTGCACTGCCAGCACTGCGCGGTCGGCAACATCCGCAGGGTCGACTACCCGTGGCAGCGCATCTGCGCCGACATGCACCTGCTCCGGGGGCAGGGCGTCCGGGTCCTGTTCCTCTACGGTGGGGAGCCCTTCCTCTGGCGCGACGGCCGGCGCGGCCTGCGCGATGTGGTCGGCGAGGCGCGGGCGATGGGCTTCGCCTCGGTCAACGTCGTCACCAACGGCACACGCGGGCTGGACCTCCCTGAGGCCGACGTGATCCTGGTCAGCGTCGATGGCACCCGGGCCCACCACGACCGGATCCGCGGGCCGACCTACGACCGGGTCCTGGAGGCCATCGAGCAGGCACCGGCCAGCAACCTGTGCCTCTACATGGCCGTCAACCGGATCAACGTCGACGACATCGAGCATGTCGCCGCGCTGGCGTGCGACCTGCCGCACGTCCGCGCGGTGTCCTACAACCTGCACACGCCCTATCCGGGCACCGAGCACCTCACGCTGACGATGCCGCAGCGTCACGACGCCTGCGACCGGATCGCCCGGCTGATCCGCGCAGGCTACCCGGTGCTCAACCTCGCCAGCGCCCTGCCGCGGATCGCCGACCTCACCGCGCCCACGCCGTGCCACCAGTGCGTCATCGTGGAGGACGGCCAGCAGTGGACGTGCGGCCGCTGCATCGAGGTCGACGGCCTGTGCCAGCAGTGCGGGTTCCTCTTCGCCGGGGAACTGTCCCAGTTGTTCGCCGGGGACCCGCGGGTCGTCCTCGACGCGGCCAGGACCTACGGGCGCCTGCTTGGGCTCCCCGGTCCAGCCGCTCGACGGTCTCAGGCGGCGAGTGGGCGCTCGAACATCCGGCTGGCCAGCGCCCAGGCCGCACCGCCCCGGCGTCGGTCCGGCGTGGCCCACGCCGCCGCCCCGTCACCGGCGTGCTCCTCGAGCATCTGGCCCCAGAGCGGCTCGATCAGCCGGTAGGTGACCGTGCGCTCGAGGTCGTGGTACCGGTCGAAACCCTGCGGGGTCAGCGCAAACCCGGCCGTGTGCCCGCTGCCGATCCGGCGCACGAGCCCGGCGCCGACCATGGGAGCCAGGGCGAGGTCGAGGCCGCGGATCCGACCGGGATGCCCCGCGGCCAGCGCCGGGGGCGAGATCCGTCCGGCGTAGGCCTGCCAGAACGCGTCGTACGCGGTGCCGCCGAGCGGGCCGAGGTGCAGCCAGCGTGCGACGGGGAGCCGTCCCGAGTCCACCGCGTCGGTGTAGGCCCGGACGCCGAAGTGGTTGACGAGGAAGTCCTGCCCGAGGAACGACGACGCCCCCGCACCCATCCCCAGGAAGCGCCGGCGGGTGATGGACGTGTAGGTCGCCGAGTCCCTGCGGTTGAAGGTCCACACCGAGCGCCGCTCGTATCCGTGGTCGGCGGCGATCCGCGTGGCCCCGGCCAGGACCTCGTGCTCCCGGCGGCGATCGTGGCGGGTGGACCCGAACGGGGTGTACCCGAACCGCATCAGCGGATAGGTCGAGACCTGGTCGACGCCCAGCTCGAAGCAGTCGGTGAGGTCGCGCAGGAACGCCCCGGCCAGGTGGTCGTCGAGCTCGACGTCGACGATGAGGTCCACATCCACCAGCTCGAACCTGCCCACGGCGGCGACGACGGCGGCGCGCGCGGTGCGAGCGTCATGGGGTCGGCGAAGGCGGTGCAGGACCTCGTCATGGAAGGACTGGGCCCCGATGCTCACCGCCGTGAAGCCCATGGCGCGCAGCGCATCGAGGCCCGACGCCGTGGCGTGGGTGGGCAGCACCTCGATCGCGCGCTCACCGGCAACGGGAAGCAGGCGCAGAAGGGCCGCCAGCTCGCGGGGGAACAGCGTCGGCGTGCCACCCCCGACGTACAGCGAGGTGAAGCCCCCGGCCCCGGCAGCACCGGCCTGCACGTAGGCGTCCACCTCGCGGGCCAGGGCGTCGAAGTACGCCGTCGGCTGCCCCGGCCGCGGGACCACCTTGTTGTACGGGCAGAAGGGACAGATCCGCGTGCAGAACGGGACGTGCACATAGGCGCCGGTCTCCCCATCGAGCATGCCGAGGACATCACCGGCCGCAAGAACCCGAGGGGTCCTGCCCATGCCTCCATGCTCCCACCGTGAGGGTGCTCGCAGCCGGGTCGGACGTCCCGATCGGTGGGCGACTGCGTGCTGCGCCTGACCGGGCGTCAGCCGAGGCCGGCGAACGCCTCCTCGATGACGGTCAGCGCCTCGTCGAGCAGGTGCTCGGGCATGCTCAGCGGGGGCAGGAAGCGCAGCACGTTGCCGTAGGTCCCGGCGGTCAGGACCACCACGCCGGCGGCGTGGCAGGCCTTCGCGACGGCGGAGGTCGAGCTGCGGCGTCCGCGTCGGGCGTGCCCGGGACCACGACCTCGACGGCGATCATCGCGCCGCGACCGCGGACGTCGCCGATCCGGCCGGTGCGCTCGGCCAGGGCCTCGAGGCGGGGGACCATGCAGCTCACCGATGCGGCGCGCGGCGGCGTTCAGGTCGCCCTCGCGCATCTCCTCGATCGACCCCAGCGCGGCGGCGCAGGCCACCGGGTTGCCGCCGTAGGTGCCACCGAGGCCGCCGACGTGCACGGCGTCCATGATCTCGGCGCGGCCGGTCACCCCAGCCAGCGGGAGCCCACCGGCGATGCCCTTGGCGGTGGTGATCAGGTCCGGGATGACGGCCTCGTGGTCGCACGCGAACCAGTCGCCGGTCCGGCAGAAGCCCGTCTGGATCTCGTCGGCCACGAAGACGATCCCGTTGGCCCGGGCGAACTCGACCAGCTCGGGCAGGAAGCCCTCGGCCGGGACGATGAACCCGCCCTCGCCGGCGATCGGCTCGATGATGATCGCGGCGACGTTGTCCGCGCCGATCTCCTTCTCGATCCGGCTGATCGCGTGGGCTGCGGCCTCGGCGCCGGTCAGGCCGTCGCGGAACGGGTAGCTCAGCGGCACGCGGTAGATCTCGGGGGCGAACGGGCCGAACGAGTGCTTGTAGGGCATGTTCTTGGCGGTCAGGCCCATGGTCAGGTTGGTGCGGCCGTGGTAGCCGTGCTCGAACACGACGATCGCCTGGCGGTGGGTGTAGGCGCGGGCGATCTTCACCGCGTTCTCCACGGCCTCGGCCCCGGAGTTGAACAGGGCCGAGCGCTTCACGTGGTCGCCGGGGGTCAGCTCGTTGAGGGCCTCGCAGACCGCGACGTAGGACTCGTAGGGCGTGACCATGAAGCAGGTGTGGGTGAACTCGGCCACCTGGCGCGCCACGTTCTCCACGACCTTCGGGGCCGAGTTGCCCACGGTCGTCACGGCGATCCCGGAGCCCATGTCGATCAGGGAGTTGCCGTCCACGTCGACCAGCACGCCCCCACCGGCGGCGACGATGAACACCGGCAGCGTCCCGCCGACGCCCGCGGAGACGGCCTGGGTGCGCCGCTCCTGCAGCTCGATGCTGCGGGGCCCGGGGATGGCGGTGACCAGGCGGCGCTCCTGGGGCAGCGTGGGTCCGCCGGTGGTCACGGCGACGTCGAGGCTCATTCGGTTCTCCCTGGGGGACGAGGGGCGAGGGTCCGGGAACAGGGTACGCGGTAAGGGCGCCGGACGCGATCCCGCGTCAGTGCGGGATCGTGGCCCAGTGCGGGCACAGCCAAGCGTGAATCCGAAGGCTGACCGGGCCATCAGAGCGCCGGAATTCGTTGTCGTGGCGGCCTTCGAACTTCGCCACCGGTGCCCGCGGCCGGGTATCGTTGCGCCTCATGCAGCCCGTCGCCGCCCCCGCCCCCCTGCCGTTCTGGATCGCGGGACGGCCCGGCGACCAGCGACGTCGTCGCCGACGTCGTCAACCCGTTCGACGGCTCCGTGGTCGGCCGCCATGCCGTGCCGACGGCGGACCACGTCGAGCAGGCTGTCGCAGCGGCCTGGGCGGCGCGCCACGAGACCGCCGCCCAGCCCGCCGCTGTCCGCGCCGAGGCGCTCATGCACGTGTCCACCAGCGTCACGCAGCGCGCCGAGGAGATCGCGCGCCTCATCACCGCCGAGAACGGCAAGCCGCTGATGTGGGCCCGGGCCGAGACCCATCGCGTGGCCTCGACCTTCCGCTGGGCAGCCGAGGAGGCCCGGCGCTTCAACGGCGAGTTCCAGCGCCTGGACACCGACCCTGCAGCTGCGGGCAGGGCTGCACTTGTCCGCCGGTTCCCGATCGGGCCGGTGCTCGGGATCGCCCCGTTCAACTTCCCGCTCAACCTGACCGCGCACAAGGTGGCACCAGCGATCGCCGTCGGGGCACCCATCATCATCAAGCCGGCTCCCGTCCACGCCGCTGTCGGCGCTGCTGCTCGGCGAGCTCCTGGCCGAGACCGGCCTGCCCGAGGGGGCGTGGTCGGTCCTGCCGGTCGGCAACGACGCCGCCCCGGGGCTGGTCGCCGACCCCCGGCTCCCCGTGGTGTCCTTCACGGGTTCGGACGTCGTCGGCTACCAGATCCAGGCCGCCGTGCCGGCCAAGCACGTGACCCTCGAGCTCGGCGGCAACGCTGCGGCCGTCGTCCTGGCCGACTGGAGCTCCCCGGCGGACCTGGAGTGGGCGGCGTCGCGGATCGCGACGTTCGGCAACTACCAGGCGGGGCAGTCGTGCATCTCGGTGCAGCGGGTGATCGTCGATCGCAGCCTGCTCGACCAGCTCGTCC
This sequence comes from uncultured Actinomycetes bacterium, assembly GCA_963729885.1. GTDB lineage: Bacteria > Actinomycetota > Actinomycetes > S36-B12 > CAIYMF01 > Prado023. The sequence continues at coordinate 8,107 of CAVSQK010000047.1, read as the reverse complement.
CGATGATCGTGGAGCGGGTGCAGGGCCTGCGCACCGGATCCCCCTGGGACGACGAGACCGTGGTGGGTCCGCTGGTCAACGAGGCGGCGGCGATCCGCGTCCAGTCGTGGGTCGACGAGGCCGTCGCGTCGGGCGCCCGGCTGCTGGCAGGCGGCACCCGCGAGGGCGCGACCGTCGCCCCGACCGTTCTGATCGACGCTCCGGCTGATGCGAAGGTGTGCGCCGAGGAGGTGTTCGGGCCGGTCCTGGTGATCGTCCCGGTCGACGGCGTCGACGAGGCGTTCGCCACCGTCAACGACTCGCGCTTCGGCCTGCAGACAGGCGTCTTCACGCACAACATGATCACGGCGTTCCGGGCGCACAGCGAGCTCGAGGTCGGGGGAGTGGTGATCGGTGACGTCCCCTCGTTCCGGGCCGACCAGATGCCCTACGGCGGCGTGAAGGCCTCCGGGTTCGGCCGCGAGGGCCTGAAGTCGGCGATGGCCGACTTCACCTACGAGAAGGTCATGGTCCTCACCGGCCTGCCGCTCTGACGCGCCCGGTCGCCGGACGGGATCAGACCGCGTGCAGGCGGGCGGCGTCGTCGGCCAGCTGGTCGCGGAAGTCGGGGTGGGCGATGTCGATCAGCGCCCTCGCGCGCTCCCGGGCCGACCGGCCGCGCAGCCGCGCCACCCCGTACTCCGTGACCACGTAGTCCACGTCGTTCTTGCCCGTCGTCACGTGGGTCCCGGGTGCCAGCGTCGCGACGATCCGCGACACGGTGCCGCCGCGGGCCGTCGAGGGCACCACGATGATCGCCTTGCCGCCCTTCGAGCGGTTCGCCGCCCGGACGAAGTCGACCTGACCACCACTTCCGGAGTACGGCAGATGGCCCAGGGTCTCCGAGCCGCACTGCCCGATCAGGTCCACCGCCAACGTGCCGTTGATCGAGTGCAGGTTGTCGTTCTGGCCCGGCGAGGAACGGGTCGTTCGTCACGTCCACCGGATGCATCTCCAGGGCGGGGTTGCGGTGCATGTACTCGTAGAGGTGGCGCGATCCGAGGGCGAACGTGGCCAGCATCTTGCCGTGATGCAGGTTCTTGCGGGAATTGGTGATGACGCCGGCCTCGAGCAGCGACAGGATCCCGTCCCCGAACATCTCGGTGTGCACGCCGAGATCGTTCTTGTCGCCGAGCTGCTGCACCACAGCGTCGGGGATGGCGCCGATGCCGATCTGCAGCGTCGCGCCGTCCGGGATCAGCTCGGCGACGAACCGGCCGATGCCCAGCTCGACCGGCCCGAGCGCCGGATGCGGCAGCTCGACGATCGCCTCGGAGCTCTCGACCAGGGCGGTGACCTGGGAGATGTGCACGTGGCAGTCACCGAAGCAGAACGGAACTCCCGGGTTCACCTCCAGCACCACCGCCCGGGCTCGCTCGATCGCGGCCATCGTGTAGTCGGCCGAGAGTCCCAGGGAGAAGTACCCGTGCTCATCCATGGCTGAGGCCCGGGCGAACACGACGTCGCAGGGCAGCAGTCCCCGGCGGATCAGCTCCGGGATCTCCGAGAAGTGCGCCGGGCAGTAGTCCACCCATCCCTGGGCCGCACCCTTCCTGCTGGTCCCACCCAGGAAGGCGGTGCTGTGCCGCACGTGCTCGGTCGTATCGGGGTCGAAGTAGTCGGCCTTGACCAGCGGCAACAGCTGGAACACCGTGACGCCCCGGAGGTCGCGACGCCTGTCGGACAGGGCGTGCAGCAGGGCGGGAGCCTCGCCCGCCCCGATCGGCAGGACGACGGTGTCACCGTCACCGACAAGGGCCACCGCGTCCGGCGGGTCCATCCGCCGCTGGTCGTACTGCGCCTTCACCGACATGTCGCCTCCGGGCTGTGTTCGGACCAGCCCACAGTACGTCCGGCCGACGTCGGGTCTCCTGTTGCTCGGGCCCCGGGGTCAGAGCGGGGTGTTGCCGGTCGTTCCGACCAGCCGCTCCCGGTACTGCGGACTCGCCAGGCGCGCGGCCTCCGCCCGGGCGGCGGCAACCCTCGCCGGCATGTCCAGCCGGGCGGTGGGCTCCTCGTTGCCGGGGGTGGACACGAACTTCTCGATCGCGGCGAGCCCTGCGTCAGCTCGACCGCTGGCCGCGGCCTGCTTGGCGTCCAGCCGTGCGGCGTACCAGTCGGAGGCCAGGATGGACTCGCGGGTGAACATCGCCCGGAACTCCGGCGCATCGAGGGTCCAGCCCTCCGCCGTGACGCCGTTGGCCATGATCTCCAGCAGTGCGCGCAGGGGCGGGATCGCCAGCGAGATCGTCCCGTCCTCGAAGTACGAGCGCGCCACCCGCTCGTGGGTCGTCACGATCGTGGCCACCGACTCCGCGAAGATCCCGACGTCCTGCAGCTCGGGACGCAGCATCGCCGGGGTGAGCACCATGTGCGGGTGCAGGAAGATGCGGCCGAAGTACTTGGCGGCGAACTTGTCGGTGATCCGGTAGCCCAGGCGGCTGGCCGCAACCACGGCGCCGTCGTGCTCGAAGTCGGTCAGCTTCTCCAGGGCGCCCTCTGCGATGAGGTTGTGCGCGTCCCGCTCCTGCGGGCTCATCCGGGAGAACGTCTCAGGGATGAGCATCGAGATGTCGTGGTCGACGCGCACCTGGGGCCCGACGTACCCGGCGGCCGACAGCCACCCGTCGTACTGGGTGAGCGCGTAGGCAAGCAGTGACGCGTTGAGGTCGATGACCGCCGGCATCGCGTTGAACGGGCCCCTTGGTCAGCGCCCCCTCGGACCCGGCCCCGGTCGTGGAGGGGGACTTGCCCGTCATCGAGGAGATGAACTCCATGAACAGCTCGGGCAGCTCCATGAAGTGCAGCGGGTTGAACGAGCACAGCGGCGGGACGGCCCCGTCCGGCGGGTTGTTGCGCCGACCGGCCGCGACCACGTCCACCGGCTGGATCAGTGGCTCATCGGAGCGCAGCCGGCGGACCAGCCGGGAGGACAGCTCGGCGACGGCCGTCGCCGGCGGCGTTCGCCCGGTCGGGTCGCGGCTGCAGGTACCGGGGGTTCTTCGAGGGCTTGCCATCCACCAGCCGCGGACTGGCCGAGCACACGAAGTAGTCGGGTCCCTCGCCCTCGGGGGTGTCGGCGAAGTCGCTGATCATCTCGGCCATCGGGGCGCTGAAGGCGCTGAAGGCCACGGCGTCGTCGCGCATCGCGATGGCATCGGCCCGGGTCAGCGGCTGGAAGTTGGAGATGAACGTGCCGGGCGAGGACAGGTCCCGCTCGGCCTGCTTGTCGTAGCCCCGGTGGATGGCATCGTCCGGGCGCTGGAACAGCAGCTGCTCGCAGTTCTCCACGAGCTTGTACGACCGGTCCGGGTTCAGGCCCAGCTGGGACCCGGGCACCACGGTGGAGGCGGTGATGTCGTCCTGGGTCTGGACCTTGGTCGCCGGGGAGAAGTCGTGGCGCAGGCCGAACAGCCGCCAGGAGCCGTCGGTGTTGAACCCGACCCGCAGCATGTTGACGGTGATCTTGGCCCCGTCCAGGCGCAACGAGTTGCCCTGGCGGCCGTTGATGATCACCACGCTGAAGTGGCTGCGCCAGTCCTCGCCCCACTCCGGGCGGTAGGCGCGCTTGATCACGTAGACGAGCTCCTTGACGTGGACGGGGATCCGGTCCAGCCACGCGTTGTGCTCGGCGGTGTACACGGCCGCCGACGGCGTCAGCAGCTTGATCACCGACCCGATGGAGCGGTCCTCGGCGAGGATCCGCCTGTGGTCCACACCGTTGCGCGCGGGGTCGAGGAACCGCTGGGCGTAGTCCCGCTCGAGGATCGCAGCGACCCGGTCCATGTCGTCGTCGAAGTCCGCCACGTAGGCCGAGCCGTAGATGAAGGCGTCAGTGATGGCCTTGGAGATCTCCGACTTGCCGCCGCCGGAGACGGTGGCCGGTTTGTGGCACGAGGTCGTCTCAGCCACGGTTCCGGTCAGGTTCCACGTGGTCTGGTCGTAGGGCTGCTGGTGCATCTGGACCCGGTACCCGTTGGGGCTCAGGTAGCACTTGTCGGCGCGCAGCGCGATGGAGGCGCGTTGGCCGTCGGCGCCGGGCCACGACACGGTCATGTCGCGCAATCGAGTACCGCGCCCCGCCGGGGACCAGCACGATGTGCGGCTGCTGCAGGTCGAGCGGCATAGCCCTCGGATTGCGCTGCGAACCGCGTCGGGATCGCGCTCGAGGACCTGGGCGAGGGTGTAGGAGTCGCCGCACTGGTTCTCGGTGTACTCCTGGCCCAGGTTGTAGCTGGGGAAGACCAGGGCGCCGCCGGCGTGCTCCTCCTCGGCGTTGCCGAAGAGGTTCGCCGAGTAGGAGATCTGGGTCTTGACCTCCTTCTTGCAGTAGCCGAAGTAGTTGTCGGCGATGACCGTGACGATCACGCCGCGCGCGTCGCGGGCGCAGATCTTGAACGCCTGCCCGTTGTTGTAGCGCTCGTCCTCGTCCGCCCAGCACACGCCGTCGCGCTTCTGCCGATCGGTGGCGTCGTCGACGTGGGGGAGGCCGAGCTCCTTCTTCGTCACGCGGGTCAGGTGCGGGGCGAGGATGACGCAGCCGGTGTGGCCGGTCCAGGTCTCCGGGGCCAGGGAGGCGTCGTTCTCCGGCAGGTAGGGATCCCCGCCGTTGCCGAAGATGCCCTCCACGAAGTCGAGGTTGGCGACAAGGCCGCCGGGAACGATGAAGCGGGTCTCCATGCGCTTCTCACGGACCGACCCGGGCACCTCGGGCGCGACGAGGGGGCGCAGCTGCAGGGACACGAAGCAGGCGGCCGGCTCCGGCTGGTTGGCCGTGTAGGGCAGGACCATGTCCACCTGGGGCGGCTCGAACGCGCGCGCCAGCAGTCGGGCGAAGGCCACCTTCGGCACGGCGATCTTGTCGTCGGGGATCGGCAGGCCGCCCTCGGCGATGTGGAACACCCCCGCGGTCGTCCGGCGATCGTTCGCCGGGTTGTGCAGCACGCCGTTCGCCAGTCGGTAGCTGGTGAGCAGCGGCGAGGTGAAGGTGTCGCCGTCGAAGGGCAGGGACAGCTCGCGGGCCATGCCGGGCTCATCGAGCACGAACGTGCGCCGGGGCAGCTTCGGGAGCTCGCCGGTCTCGGCCAGGTAGTCGTCGAGGAACGCCTGGATGCGCCCGTCGGCTGCGCACAGCCGGTCGGCCAGCCGCCGGCTCAGCTCACGTTGCCGCGCGAGGATCGGCTGGGCGAGCTGGGCGGCCTCGGAGTCCCCGGCGCCGACGGGCAGCGGGAGTCCGAGCAGGGCGAGGCGGAGGTTGATGGCGTCGTTCTGGTGGCGAGTCACACACATGATTCTCCTGCTGTCCGCGGTGCGCACGCCAGTCACGCGGTGGATCGACGTTGAACCGCAGTCGAACGCCGCACCGACGAGGGTGCGGCCGGTCACCGCACGCCGGCCGTGACGATGGCTGCCCGTGTCGCTCTGATCGGCGACAATGGCGCCATGACCGCGCGCAGGGACGTCATCCTCCTGGGCAGCACGGGCTCGATCGGCACCCAGGCCCTCGACGTCATCGTGCGCAACCCCGGGCGGTTCCGCGTGGTCGGGTTGGCCGCCGGAGGCGGGAACGTCGCCCTGCTGGCCGAGCAGGCGATCGCTTTCGATGTGCCTGTCGTGGCCATCGCCGATGCCTCTGCGGCTCCTGCACTGGAGGCCGAGTTGGCGGCGTTGCGTCCGGCGGGACGACTCCCCGAGGTCCTGGCCGGCCCCGATGCAGCCACCGAGCTCGCGGGCCGTCCATGCGATGTCGTCCTCAACGGGATGACCGGCGCGGTCGGCCTGGAACCCACGCTTGCCGCGCTGCGCGCCGGGCACAGCCTTGCCCTGGCCAACAAGGAGTCCCTGATCATCGGCGGGCCCGCTTGTCACGGCAGCGGCAGCGCCGGGGCAGATCATCCCGGTCGACTCCGAGCACTCCGCCCTGGCCCAGTGCCTCGTGGGTGGGCGGTCAGACGAGGTCCGCCGGCTGGTGCTCACTGCCAGCGGGGGACCGTTCCGCGGCCGCACCCGAGCCGAGCTGGCTGACGTGACCCCCGAACAGGCCATGGCGCATCCGACGTGGGCGATGGGCCCGGTCATCACCATCAACTCCGCGACGCTGGTGAACAAGGGCCTCGAGGTCATCGAGGCGCACCTGCTCTTCGACATCCCGATGGACCGGATCACCGTGATGGTGCACCCGCAGTCGGTGATCCACTCGATGGTGGAGTTCGTCGACGGGTCCACGCTGGCCCAGGCCAGCCCGCCGGACATGCGGCTGCCGATCGCCCTCGGGCTCACCTGGCCCGAGCGGGTGCCGACGCGTCGCCTGCCTGCGATTGGACGCAGTCGCACACCTGGACCTTCGACCCCCTGGACGACGACGCGTTCCCCGCCGTGCGCCTTGCCCGCGCGGCCGGGACCACCGGCGGCACAGCCCCGGCGGTGTTCAATGCCGCGAACGAGGTGGCGGTCGATGCCTTCCGGTCGGGCGGCCTCGGCTTCACCGGGATCGTCGACACGATCGAGGCCGTCCTGGCCGCGCACACCCCGGTGGTCGGGGAGGACTTCACGCTGGCAGCCGTCAGCGCCGCAGACGGCTGGGCCCGGACCGAGGCCCAGTCGCGGATCGCGACGGGGGTGCACTGATGGATTCCATGTTGTTCGTGCTGGGGGTGCTCCTGGCGGCAATGGGCGTCGGGCTGTCGATCGGGCTGCACGAGGTCGGCCACATGGTGCCGGCCAAGAAGTTCGGGGTGCGGGTTCCCCAGTACATGGTCGGCTTCGGCCCGACCCTGTGGTCCAAGCGCGGCAAGGAGACCGAGTACGGGGTCAAGTGGATCCCTCTCGGCGGCTACATCCGGATGATCGGCATGTTCCCGCCGCCCAAGGGCGCCCCTGAGGCAACGGCGGGGCGGGGCACCACCGGCAGGTTCCAGATGCTGGCTGAGGAGGCCCGGGCCGCGGCGTGGGAGGAGGTTCGGCCCGGCGACGAGAACCGCCTGTTCTATCGCCTGAGCGCGCCGAAGAAGGTCGTGGTCATGATGGGCGGGCCGACCATGAACCTGCTCCTGGCGATCTTCTTCTTCTTCCTGCTGCTCGTGGGCATCGGCATCCCCACCCCCACCACGACGGTGGCCGAGGTGGGCAAGTGCGTGCCGTCCTACATGGCCACCCAGGCGGCTGCCGCGGCCGCCGTTGCCGACCCGACCATCGTCCGGGACGCCCCCGAGTGCGGCCCGGATGATCCGGTCTCGCCCGCCATCGCCGCCGGGATCGTCGCCGGTGACAAGATCACGTCAATCAACGGCCAGCCCGTCTCGGTCTGGACCGAGCTCACCGCCGTGACGCGCACAAGTCCGGGCGAGACGGTCGTCCTCGGCCTGGAGACCGCCACTGGGCCGCGCGAGGTCGAGGTCCCGATGGCCACGGCCTACCGCCCGGTCGTTGACGACCAGGGCGTGGTGGGCGAGGAGATCGTCGCCACGGGATACATCGGCGTCACCCCGCAGACGCAGTACGTGTCCCAGCCGGTGACCTCCGTCCCGGCAACCATGTGGGACGTGGCGGTGCGCAGTGGCCAGGCCCTCATCACCCTGCCGGTGCGTGTCTACGAGCTTGCGCAGGGCATGATCGCCGGCGAGGAGCGCGACCCCAACAGCCCGGTCAGCGTGGTGGGCGTGGGGCGGATCTCCGGTGAGGTCGTGGCGGCCGAGGAGCCCGTCAAGGCCAAGTTCGCGATCCTGATCAGCCTCATGGCCAGCCTGAACCTGTTCCTGTTCCTCTTCAACCTCCTGCCGGTCCTTCCGCTCGACGGTGGGCATGTGGCGGGTGCGACGTACGAGGGTGGTCGGCGAACGCTTGCGCGCTGGCGCGGGCGGCCCGATCCGGGTCCCGTGGACGTCTCCCGGCTCCTCCCGGTCTCCTACGGCGTCGGGATCGTGCTGATCGCCGTGTCCTCCGTCGTGATCCTCGCCGACGTCATCAACCCGATCTCGATCTACGGCTGAGCCGGCCGATGCCGGACTCCGAGCCCGTGCCGGGCGCCGAACGCCTGCCGGACGCTGACCCCTCGCCGGACGCCGAACGC
>CAVSQK010000046.1:0-17345 GCA_963729885.1 uncultured Actinomycetes bacterium | reverse complement strand
TCCTGAAGTCCGAGCAGGAACTGGCCACGGCGTTCCAGGCCGGCCTGCAGTCGCTCATGGATGACGGCACCTACCTGAAGATCCTGGCCAAGTACGGCCAGGAGCCGATTGCCATCCAGACCGCCACGATCAACGCGAACGTCGACTGACAGAGTGGAAGACTCGGATCTGGCCGGCAGCCGCCGGCCCCGGCCAGATCCGACCCCCTGAGGAGGCGGCCTTGAGCCTCACCGAAGAACGGATGCAGGCGGACGCGCCCCTGAAGGCCATCCCCGTGCGGCACTACTGGCGCTGGGTCTTCGCGATCCTCATCGCCGTCGTCGAGCCTCAGCTTCCTGTACTCGCTGGTGAAGAACCCGAACCTCGGGTGAGGGACACCGTCCGCGAATACCTGTTCGCGCCTTTATCCTGCGGGGCGTCAGCGTCACGCTCATCTGACCGTCGTGGCGATGGTCATCGGCATCTTGCGGCGGTCGTCCTGGCGGTGATGCGGCTGTCCGACAATCCGGTGCTGTCCCGGTCGCGTGGGTGTTCATCTGGTTCTTCCGCGGCACGCCGGTGCTGGTCCAGATCATCTTCTGGGGCTACCTCGGCGCGCTCTACCAGACCCTGTCGTCGGCATCCCGTTCACCGACATCGTGTTCTCGAGGCCGACCAGCGACCTGATCAGCCCGCCGTCGGCCGCGATGCTGGCCCTGTCGCTCAACGAGGCCGCCTACGCGGCCGAGATCGTCCGCGCCGGCATCCTCGCGGTCGACCGGGGCCGGAGGAGGCCGCCGAGGCGCTGGGCTTCACCGGGCCAGACGCTGCGCAAGATCGTGCTGCCGCAGGCCATGCGCGTGATCGTCCCGCCCATGGGCAACGAGGTCATCACGATGCTCAAGTCCACGTCGCTCGTCTCCGTCATCGCCGGCCAGGACCTGCTGACCGCGGTCCAGTCGGTCTACGCCCAGAACTACAAGGTGATCCCCCTGCTCGTGGTGGCCGCCCTGTGGTACCTCGTGCTCGTCACCATCATGAGCATCGGCCAGCACTTCATCGAGAAGCGGTTCGGGCGCGGCTACGGCCCCATCGAGGGGTCCAACGAGGGCGCCCTGTCGCGCTGGTTCGGCGCCCGGAAGGTGCAGCGATGAGCACGCCCATGGTCGAGGCGATCGGCGTGCGCAAGCGGTTCGGGCGCAACGAGGTGCTCGTGCGGGATCGACCTGGTCGTGCAGCCCGGCGAGGTGCCCTGCCTGATCGGGCCGTCGGGGTCGGGCAAGTCGACCTTCCTGCGGTGCATCAACCACCTCGAGAGCATCAGCGGGGGATCGCTGTCGGTCGACGGGCACCTGGTCGGCTACCGGCGCTCAGGTGACACGCTCTACGAGCTCAAGCCCAAGGAGATCGCCAAGCGGCGCCGGACATCGGCATGGTGTTCCAGCGCTTCAACCTCTTCCCGCACCTGACGGCCGTCGAGAACGTGACGGCCGGCCCCGTCACCGTGCGCCGGGAGTCCAAGGCCACCGCGAAGGAGCGGGCGCTCAAGCTGCTCGACCGGGTCGGCCTGTCGGAGCGGGCCAACCACTACCCGGGCCAGCTCTCCGGTGGGCAGCAGCAGCGCGTCGCGATCGCCCGGGCCCTGGCCATGGAGCCCCCCCTGATGCTGTTCGACGAGCCGACGTCCGCACTGGACCCGGAGCTGGTCGGCGAGGTGCTCGACGTCATGCGCGACCTGGCCGACGCCGGGATGACCATGGTCGTGGTGACCCACGAGATGGGCTTCGCCCGCGAGGTGGGCGACTCGGTGGCGTTCATGGACGGCGGGGTCGTCGTCGAGACGGGCCCGCCGCGCCAGATCATCGAGAACCCGCAGCACGAGCGGACCAAGCTGTTCCTGTCCAAGGTCTTCTGACTGCACGCACTCCACCACCTGGCTCTCCAGGTGGAGGACTTCCCGGGCCTGGCCACCCTGGTGGGGATCAACTCCGGCTCCGGCAACGCAGCGGGGGTCACGGCCGTCGGGGACTGGTGCGCCCTGCGCCTGGCGCAGCTCGGCCTCGAGGTCGAGCGTGTCCCGTGCCGCGCCCAGCGACAGCACCTGGTCATGCCGTGGCGGCCCGCCTGCCCTCCCACCCGACCGGACCTCGCGTGCTCCTGCTGGCCCACCTCGACACCGTGTTCCCCGCCGGGGAGGCAGCCCGCCGCCCGATGTCCGTGGTGGACGGTCGGGCGATGGGCCCGGGAGCCAGCGACGACAAGGCCGGGATCCTCACGGCGATCTACGCCGTCAAGGCCCTGCAGGCCGTGCAGGCGCCCCTGCCGAACGAGGTCATCGTGGTGCTCATGCCCGACGAGGAGATCGGCTCCCCGAGCGGTCGCCCGTTGCTCGAGGATGTGGCGGCCGGGTGCGACGTGGCCTGGCCCTGGAGTGCGCCCGCGAGAACGGCGACCTCGTCAGCTCCCGCAGCGGGGTCGGCGATGCCGTGGTCACCCTGCATGGGCGGGCTGCGCATGCCGGGATCGAGCCGGAGCGGGGTGTGCACGCCCTGATGGCCGCTGCCGAGCTCACGCTGGCGCTGCAGCGGCTGAACCGGCCGGAGGCGTCCGTGACGGTCAACGTGGGGGTGATCCAGGGAGGCACCCGGCCCAACGTGGTCCCCGACCGAGCGCGGCTCGAGGTCGACGTCCGGGCGACGACAGCGGCGGCCTTCGAGGCGGCCCGCCGCGCCGTGGAGCAGGCCGTCGAGTCCGTCTCCAACTCCGGGCTCGACCTCATCGGTGGCCTGGCGCGAGGTGACCCCCCCGATGGAGACCACTCCCCGTTGGCTGCTCGAGCTGGCGCGGCGAGCCGGGGCGATGACCGGGGTGGAGGTCACCCACGCGGCCACCGGGGGCGTGGGTGACGCCAACTTCACCGCGGGCCTGGGCATCCCGACGTTGGACGGCCTCGGGCCCATCGGCGGGAACGACCACAGCCCGGCGGAGTACCTCGACGTGGCCTCGATCGCACCCCGGGTGGCACTGACCGCCACCCTGCTGTCGCTGCTCGCCTCGCCCGGCATCCATCCCGGCCGGCGCCCCGCCGGGCGCCAGCTGACGGCGACCGCGCCGACCATGGCGATCGCTCGCACGCCCAGTCCAGGGCGAGATCGTGCGCCCTCCAGGGCCCATCCGCTCAGCCCCGGAGCACGACCTTCTGCACGTAGGGCGAGGTGGTGGCGGCCAGCAGCGAGCCGTAGCTGGGGATGAACGCGACCTCCGAGCCGACGCGCACCGGCTCCCGGGCGTCCTCGACGTCCACGATGAGGTGGTCGCTGCTGCCCCCGAGCACGATGATCCCGGGGTCCACCGGGGTGACGCCGTCGACGACCACGTCCTGGCGGCCGATGTTGCAGATCGCACGGGTGCGGATCCCCCGGTCCACGAAGGTGGCCTGGCCGCCGAACGCGTCCTGGCTGCGCGTGCCGATCGGCAGGGAGGGCTTGCGCTCGACCTCGATGACCTCGGCCACCACCTGGAAGGTGTCCTGCCGCGTCCCGGGCCAGGGCGACCGGTCGATGACGTTGCGGCCCAGGGTGATGGACTCGCCGATGCGCAGGTGGTTGATCTCCGGGGGCTGCCCCCCGCTGACCAGCAGGGGGAGGTTGGCGCTGTTGCCCCCGGAGAGCACCTCCAGGGGCAGGTCCGTCGCCTCCCGGCACTCGTCGCGGAGGTCGACCAGCAGCTGCATGTGCTCCGCGTCCGGGATCACGCCCCCGAAGCACGCGAGGTTCGTTCCCAGCCCGACCACCTCGATGTGCGGCAGGCGGGCGACCTGCCGCACCACCGACACGACGCGGTCCGGCCAGATCCCCTCCCGGAGGTCACCGACGTCGACCATCATGACCACCTTGTGGGTGCGTCCGGTCAGTCGCGCCGCCTCGCTGAGCAGGGCCACCGTCTGCGCCGAGGAGTTCAGCGAGTAGTCGGCGCACCGGACCACGTCGGCCACGCGGCTCGGCGCCGGCGGGCGCAGCATCATCGTGGGCACCATGAGCCCGGTGCTGCTGATCGACTCGAGGTTCGACACCCGGGAGTCCCCGATCATGTCAGCTCCCGCGTGCTCCAGGGCATGGAGCAGGGCGGGGTGCGAGCCCATCACCTTCGTGACGCAGGCGACCTGGACGCCGTACTGGCGGCACAGCTCGATGATGCAGCGGGCGTTGGTCTCGATCCGGTCGACGAAGATCTCCAGGCGCGGTGTCCGGATGAACATGGGGCCTCGTTCCGTGGGGTCGGGCAGGGGTCAGGATCGGCGGCGGCTCAGCCGGGGGGCGGCGAGGTCCCGTGCTCGTCGGCCCATCGCGCGAAGGTGGCCCGGACCTGGTCCGGGTAGGCCTGGGCGAGGGTCCCGAGCGCGGCGAACAGGTAGTCGCGATCCAGCAGGATCCGGGCGTGCGGGGGCGGGAGCAGGTGCCGGCCCGGGCCCAGGCAGATCGAGCGCAGGATGTCGTACCCGCCGGGGACCCGCGTCAGCGCCCCACCGGTGCCCACGACCCAGCGCACAGCCGTGAGGTCCTTGCCCCGGACCACCTGGACGCGACCGGTGGGCGTCTGGACGTCGCTGACCACGCCCGCATGGCGCCGGGCGGCGGTCACGACCGCGAACCCGCACAGCTCACGGGTCAACGCCTGCTCGTCCACCGTGCTCGGCGTGGCCCGCAGGTCGTCGAGGCGCTGCGCCCAGTCCGACCGGCCGGCCAGCGCGACGATGTTGCCGGCGTTGAGGAAGACACCGAGGTCGCCCTCCACCGTCCGCTTGGCGTGCGGCTCCGGGTCGATCGTGCGGGCCAGCCACTCGGGGCTCCCCTCGGTGACGCTGTGCACGTCGGTGGTGGCTCCCCCGACGTCCACGACGACGCAGTCACCGACGGCCTGGGCGAACATCTCCGCCCCGAGCAGCACGGCACCGGGCGTGGGCAGGATCGGCCAGGCCGACAGCTCTCCCAGCCGGGCCATTCCCGGGGCGTGGATGATGTGCCGGTTGAACTCCTCGTGCACCAGGGCCCGGACCGGCTCCACGGCCAGCTGGTCGATGTCGGGGAACACGTTGTCGGCGATCGACAGCGGGATCCCCGCCTCGTCGAACGTGCGCCGCACGGCTCGGCGCACCGCGACGTTCCCCGCGAACAGGACCGGGGCCCGCAGGCCGGCCGCGGCCAGGGCACGGGCGTTGTGCAGCACGACCTCCTGCTCCCCGTGGTCCACGCCCCCGGCCAGCAGGACCATGTTGGGGTCGATCTCGCGGATGTGGTCGAGGTCGTCCTCGCTGAGGGCCCCCGCCGTGACCAGCATGACGATGGCCCCGGCGCCCAGGGCCGCCTCGCGGGCCGCGCGGGCGGTCATCCCCTGGGTGAGGCCGTGCACGGTCATCCGCAGCCCGCCGGCCGCGGAGCTGTTGACGAAGACCTCCGCCCCCGTGGTGGCCAGTCCGGAGGTGGCCTGCAGCTCGGCGATGGCCCGGTCCATGCCGATCCCGACGTCGCCGGCCGCCACGCTGGTGGCCGCGAAACCCTGGGCGACGTGCTCCAGGGCGCCCTCGGCCGATCGCCGGAACCCGTTGGCCTTCGTGATGGTCGAGCCGACCTCCAGGACCAGGATGTCGAGGGTCATCCGGCCCCGGTCCCGGTGTCGACGCCCCGCTCCCGCAGGCCCTTGACGAGGGCGTCCACGACATCGATGCCCTTGGTGCCCCGGCCGAAGGTGGCGTCCAGGCCGACCTCGGCGGCCATGTCAGGACTGACCTGCGTGCCGCCGGCGACCAGGATGACCCGGTCCCGGATCCCGCGCTCGGTGCACAGGTCGGCCAGCCTGCGCATCATCGTCCGATGGACGTCGTTGTGGCTGATGATCGTCGACATCAGGATCGCGTGCGCCCCGGTCTCCACGGCAGCGTCGACCAGCTTGCCGACCGGCACCGAGGTGCCGAGGTAGTGGTACTTCACGCCGTACTTCTCGATCCCGCCGTGCTTGATGTCCAGGATCTCGCGCAGGCCCACGCTGTGCTCGTCCTCCCCCACCGTCCCGGCCACCACGGTCAGCCCCGTGGCCCTCACGGCAGCGCGCAGCTCGTCCTCGGAGAGCAGCACCCGCGGCTCCGGGATCGTCAGGTCGGCCCGGCGGATGTCGGTCGTGAGCGTGCCCTTGACCTCCACGAAGCACCCCTCGGACGGGTGCAGCACGGACAGGTTCACCACCTCCGGATCGGCCAGGCCCATCCGGCGTGCCATCTCCAGCGCCGCCTGCCGGGCGTACGGCTCACTGTCGGGGATCATCAGCTGGACCAGCACGATGCCGTCGCCGGCCCACTCCGCCTCGGGGCGGATCAGGCCGCCGGACCGGTAGGGCAGGGTCGCGGCCAGCCGATGGGCGACGTTGTCCTCGGGGTCCAGCTCGTCGATGTAGACGATCCTCGACGGATCGCACAGCGTGCACCCACCGATCGGCTCGCACGGCCGGGCCGTGCCCGCCTGGGGCGCATTCTAGCCGAAGTGGTCGCACACCGGGGCCAGGTAGTCCGGGTCACGGGGGACGATGCTGTCGGCCGCGACGCCGCCCAGGCCGTCGCGCGCGATCCCGTCGCCGTGGCGCTGGGGGTACTCCGCGGAGTCGACGAAGAACCCCGCCTCGACCGCGGCGAAGTAGCCGCCGACCTCCTGGATCTCCTCGAGGAACACCACGGCGCGCTGCTGGATGTCGCGGACCATCGCGCCCAGCGGGCCGGAGCGGTTGATCGTCACCAGCTCGCGGATGCCGTCGAGCGCGGCCCAGGTCTGCTTCACCGTCTGCACGCCCCGGATGTTGTTGTAGTGCCAGGGCACGTTGCGGCCCTCGTCGGGGGTGATCGTGCTCTGGATGTCAGCACCCGTGAGGATCGAGATCAGCGTGTCGATGGTGTGCGTGCGCACGGCCTCCTCGACGTCGGACTCGATGTAGCGGGTGTTCTGCTGGGCGCGGATCCGGTACTCGGAGAAGAACTCCCGCAGCGCCACGGCGTAGGGCAGGTCGTACCAGAGCTTGGGGGCCGGCGGTGCGTTGGGCGGAACCGTCGACAGCCCGATCAGGTCCGTGGGCATCCCGCAGGCCACGGAGAACGAGCAGTTGATGGCGTGCTGGACCATCAGCTCGGGCAGCACCAGCCACCCGGCGCGTGCGGTGGCGTTGGCGTTGTGCGCCCCGTCGATCTGGAAGATCCCCGCGGCGGCCATCACGCGCTTGGCCTCGGCGGCGTCGACGAAGGACCGGTACATGTTGATGTTGCGGTACAGCACGTTGTACTGCGGGTCCTGGTGGGCGCCGTTGATGCCCTCCTCGGCGAAGAGGACGGCCACCTCCGGCCCGGCCACGCCGGAGACGTAGCTGTGGAAGTTGATCGGGCGGCCGACCTCCTCCTCGATCAGGTCCAGCGCCCTGCGGCTGGCGCGGATCTGCTTGCGGGTGATCGGCACCCCGCCGATGCCCTCCGGCGTCCCCTCGAGCAGCCCGTCGACATGGCTCTGGCCCATCGTCCGGATGACCATGATGTGGTCCGCGCCGTGCCAGGCGGCCATGCGCATCCGGCGCAGGTCGTCCTCGAACCGGCCGGAGGCGATCTCGGTGGTCACCACGCAGCTGGGCTGGGGATCGACGCCGTCGAAGTACTTGGCGGCCGGCAGGCCGATGCTGCGGGCCAGCGGCGTGGACATGTCCCGGTAGGTGAACGGGCCCATCCGCACACCGTCCGCCGGCACCTCCCGCCACACCCACCCCCGCCGGGCGGGCCGGTAGGACTCGAGGTCGGTCAGGAGCGCCTCGATGTCCATCTTGACCTCGGGGTCCAGCGGCACGTGCTCACTCATGAGGGACCCCCGTCGACCGGCTGCCGGCCGTCGAACAGCCCGTGCAGCACCGAGGGGTCGGCGAGCACGGCTGCCGCCGCGGTGCGCACGTCGGTGCCCTCGCGCTGGGCCAGCCGGAGCAGGACATGCCCGGCGCCCTTGCCGAGCAGGCCCGCCTCGTGGACGTGGGCGACGACCCCGGAGGCGGTGACGCTGTCGATGCCCATCCGCAGCAGCACGGACCGCTCGATCGACGGCGAGGTGTGCGTCCTTGCCAGCTCGACGAGGGGGGCGACGACCTGGTCGCTCAGCGCCCAGAAGCGCTGCTTCAGCTCCTCGTCCGGCACGTCGTCGAGCTCGCGCAGCCGCGCCTCGAGGCGCGCCAGCCGCTCCTGGGTCATCGGGTCGCCTCCGTCGGTGAGGGGGTGGGTTCCTCCTGCGGGCCGGCGCCGGGCACGTTGGCCCGCACCCAGTCCTCGGTGGACTTCAGGTCCGCGGCCAGGAAGGCCACATCGGCAGCCGTCCACTGCTCGACAGGCAGCCGGTCGGCGGCGTTGCGCAGGTACGAGCGGCGCAGGCGGTCCAGGTCCTGCGGCGAGGTCCGCACCTGCTCCAGGCGCTCCGGGATCACGATGGCGCGCCCCGGCACGTTGTCCCGCGGATCCCCGCGGCGGACCTCGATCCCCCGGCTCCGGGCGAACGCCAGCTGCGCGTTGTGGTGCTTGCCGGCGCCCGTGTACTCGGTCTCCTGCACGACCACGATCTGGTCCTCGTCGAGCTGGCGGGCGATGCTCACGGCCGCTGTCAGGCTGGTGTTGCCCGCGGGACCGCGCTCGATCCCCTCGATGCGCGTCAGCAGCTCGGTGACGTAGAAGACCTCGCCCTGGGTGACCAGCTCGTAGCCGTCCATGTAGCGCAGCGACCGGGCCGCGTTGCGCGGCACGTCCACCCGGTCGGGCCAGGTGGCGAAGGGCACCCCGAACCCGGTGTGGCCGGTGGTGAACGACTTGCGGTTGAAGTCCCGGTCGGAGGCCATGTGCAGGCCGGACAGGTCCACCGAGCAGGCCACCACCTGCGAGTCGGCGCAGCCCACGGCCGCCAGGCCCCGGGCAGTCCCGGTCAGGTTCCCTCCGCCGGCGTGGGTGGCCACCACCACGTCGGGCTGGCGGCCGTACCGCGCGGTGACCTCGACCCCGATCTCGGCCCCGAGGGTCTCCACCCCGCGGATCCCGAAGGGCGTGTAGAGGCTGGCGTTGAAGAACCCGGTCTCCTCCAGGGTGGTCAGCAGCACGTAGAAGAGCTCCGGCCCCACGCTGAGCTTGAGCACCTCGGCGCCGTAGGCCTCGCAGGCCCGGCCCTTCTCCACGATCTCGGGCTGCCCGACGCCCTGGCTGTCGTAGACCTCCTGCACGACGATGCAGGCAAGGCCGCGCTGGGCCGCCTGCGAGGCGGCCGCCGCCCCGTAGTTGCCGCTGGTGGCCACGACCATGCCCGGGTAGCCCCGGCGCCGCGCCTCGAACGCGCTGATCGATGCGCGACGTGCCTTGAAGCTGCCGGAGGCGTTGGCGGCCTCGTCCTTGAGCAGGATCCGCGCGCCGCGACCGGGCTCGCTGGTCGCCCGGACCGCCCGGGTCAGGTTCGTGAGCTCGAACAGCGGCGTGCGCCCGACCTTGGTCTCGGCCTGGATCCGCGCGATGTCCTCGAGGCTGTACCCGGTCTGGTCCATCATCGCGTCGTAGTCGAAGGCGATCGGGCTGGTCACGAACGCGTCGTAGTCGATGCCGAGCGCGCCCCGCATGATCTCGGTGCTGCGCGCCATCACCTCGGCGTAGGAGCCAGCCGTCGGGCTCATCGCCGCACCTCGGTCCCGATGGTCAGCAGCTCGGGGACCGTCTCGCCGAAGGTGTGCGTGTAGCTCGGGTTGACGACCAGGAGGGTCCCGGACTGCTCCCGACCGATCAGCGTCCGGATCCGCGCGGGCTGGCCCACCACGGCCGGTTCCAGCAGGAACCCCGACACGCGCAGCACCAGGGGGACCGCGGCGGTGTCGGCGGGCAGGCCGGGCGCGCGCTGCTCGGCCGACAGGACGGTCCTGCCCACCTCCACCCAGGTGCCGGACGGGACGGTGGTCATCGGGACTCCTCTCGTGGCAGGGCTCAGGAGCGCCGTCGGTAGGCGCTCGGCCCCATCAGGGCGCTCGGGGTGGGCAGGTCGATCACGCGCTTGAGCCCCGGGGTGGCTGCCACGATCCGCGGGACCATGTTGACGGCCATCCCGATGGTGGCCAGGCCGCCGGGGATCTCGGGCTCGATGGCCATGTGGACCTCGGGGACGCCCCAGATGTGGATGCGGTCCCCGGTGGCCTGCTCCTCGAGGTGCGGGTGCACCTGCTGGGGGTGCACCAGCCGGACGACCTCGGTGTCACCGCGGTAGCCGACCCCGGTGTGGGCGCAGCCGGCCACCATCCCCGGCTCCACCACGACGTGCGGGGTCTCCCGGCGCACCGTGCTGATGATCGGCTCGCGGGTCTGCTCGATGCGGTCCACGCCCAGGCCGAGGGCCTCGCTGATCAGGTGGATCGACTCCGGGAATCCCACGTGCCCGACGATCGTGCCGTCGGCCAGCCCGGCGCGGAAGGCCTGCGGGGTGGTCCCCACGCCCTGGCTGCGCATCACGGTGGGGCCGAACGGGCTCAGGTCGTTGATGCGCGAGGCCTCGACGCGCTCGACCGAGTGGCTCCCCGCGGTGAGCGTCACCACCAGCAGGTCGAGCACCAGGCCGGGGTTGACGCCGACGCCCACCACCGACACCCCGTGGGCGACCGCCAGTGCGTCGAGCTCGGAGGCCAGGTCCGGGCTCTGCGCCTGGACATCGGCCAGCTCCTCGGCGATCGACACGACGTTGATCCCGGCGCGCAGGATCCGGCGCAGGTCGTCGGCCTGGTCCCGTGCCCACGAGGTCGTCGCGATCATGACGACGTCCACGGCGTCGGGCGCCAGTACCGCACCCGGGTCGTCCATCACGGTCAGGCCGAGGGACCGATCCAGCCCGAGCACATCGCCGAGGTCACGCCCGACCAGGTCGGCCCGGGAGTCGACCACGGCGACCAGATCCAGTCCGGGCTTGTCCAGGACCAGGCGGGCCATGCCCGCCCCCATCGCACCCAGTCCCCATTGCAGAACGCGCACTCTCGCCACGATCCCGTCCCTGTCCTCGGTTCCTTCAGCCAGGGAGCCTGCCCGGGAGCCCGGAGGCATGGGCGGCGGGCCAGGGCCCCGGCTTCTGGCCGGGAGACGTGCTCACCGCGCGGCGGGGTGGTCCCGAGCCTCGGCGGGGTCGCCATTCCATCTCCGAGACTAGCGGCCGGATCAGTGAATGTCCCGACGGACCCGCCCGGGAGCGCTGCCCCGACGGCTCGGGATCATGTGCCGGCGAGCCGACGGCTCAGCGGGCGTCCTTCTTCGCCTGCCGGCGGGCACCCAGGGCCCGGACGGAGGCGTCGCGCTTGGCCCGGCCGGGTCCGTTCGGCCTCCGGTCGCGCACCTTCGCCTCACCAGTGGCCTCCCCACCCGTGGCCGGGGCCTGCTCGGAGCCCGGCCACGTCCCGGCCGGGCTCGCTGCAGCCAGTCGGGCGGCCTTCAGGGCCTGCGCCTCGGCGGCAGCCACCTCGGCGAGGCGGGCGCTGACCCGCGCCAGCGCGTCCTCGAACACCTCGGCGCGCCCAGCGTTGCGGGCGTTCTTCTCCTTGGCCAGGCCGCGGCCACCCTTGCCCGCGACCTTCTCGCTGCCGGCGCGCCGGTAGATCCCGGCGTACTTGTTGCGCGCCCGGCGGACGCGCTTGTGGAGGTCGACGAGTCCATCCTCGTCGAGGCCCGCCATCCGGTGGTCCTCGGTCTCGCGCAGGAGGTCCTGCTCCTTCTTCCCGAGCGAGTTGGCAAGTGCGTCCATGCGGGCTCCTTGGGTCATCTCCGTGAGGCGATCCGCACGACCCTACCAACGAGCGGAGACAAGAGGGCCTCTAGCATGGCGGTGGTCCGCGCGGAGCCGAGCGGCTGGGCGCATCCGCACGCGGACCCCCTGCCTCAGCCGGCCGATCGAACGGAGCACCACCATGAGCAACCCACGAGTCGCCATCGTCACCGGCGGGGCCCGCGGCATCGGAGCCGCGGTCGCCCGGCGCCTGGCCTCCGACGGGATGGCCGTCGCGGTGCTCGACCTGGACAGGGCCGCCTGCGAGCCCGTCGTCGCCGAGATCGAGGCCGCTGGGGGCCGGGCGCTGGCCGTGGGCGCCGACGTCTCCGACGAGTCCGCCGTGTCCGCGGCCGTGGAGCAGGTGGTCGCCGAACTCGGTGCCCCGACGGTGCTGGTCAACAACGCCGGGATCATCCGCGACAACCTGCTGTTCAAGATGTCGACCGCCGACTGGGACGCGGTCATGGGCGTGCACCTGCGCGGCGCGTTCCTGATGTCGCGGGCGCTGCAGGTCCACATGCGCGAGGCCGGGTTCGGGCGCATCGTCAGCCTGTCGTCGACCTCCGCGCTGGGCAACCGCGGCCAGGCCAACTACTCGGCGGCGAAGGCCGGGCTCCAGGGCTTCACCAAGACGCTGGCCATCGAGCTGGGCCGGTTCGGCGTCACCGCCAACGCGGTGGCCCCCGGGTTCATCGAGACGGAGATGACGCATGCGACCGCCGCCCGGATGGGCGTCTCCTTCGAGGACTTCACGAGGGTCGCGTCGGAGCAGATCCCGGTGGGGCGCATCGGCCAGCCGGACGACATCGCGCACACCGTGTCCTTCCTGGTCAGCGAGGGCGCGGGCTTCGTCTCCGGCCAGGTGATCTACGTCGCCGGCGGGCCGAAGGACTGAGCCGGTCCGCCCTGGGCGGGACGGGAAGGAGCAGCGCATGAGGGTCCTGCACGGCATCGAGGAGCTGGTCGCGGCAGCGGGCACCGACCTCGGCACGAGCGACTGGCACACCGTGACCCAGGCCCAGGTCGACCAGTTCGCCGACGCGACCGGCGACCACCAGTGGATCCACGTCGACCCGCAGCGCGCGGCCGAGGGCCCGTTCGGCACCACGATCGCCCACGGCTACCTGACGCTGTCGCTGGTTCCGCTGTTCGTGTCGGGCGTCTACACGATCCAGGGGGTGCGCCTGGCTGTGAACTACGGCTGCAACAAGGTGCGCTTCCCCACGCCGGTGCCGGTCGGGTCGCGGCTGCGCGGCTCGGTGACGCTGGACTCCGTGACCCCGACCGGCGCCGGCCACCTGATGGCTGCGACGGTCGTCGTGGAGATGGAGGGCTCGGAGAAGCCCGCGTGCGTCGCCGAGACCCTCGTCCTCGTCGTGCCCTGACCCGGCCGGGTCGTGAGACGATCGCGCGATGGCGTTCCACCTGACGGGCGAGCCCGAGGCCGACCGGGTCCTCGACGAGCACCCCTTCGCGCTGCTGGTCGGGATGATGCTCGACCAGCAGTACGGAATGGAGCATGCGTTCCGCGGCGGGTGGAAGGTCCTCGCCCGGTTCGGCACGCTCGATCCCGGGGCGATCGCCGCGGCGGACCCGGAGCAGTTCACGGCGCTGTGCAGCCAGCCCCCGGCGATCCACAGGTTCCCCAAGTCCATGGCCGCCCGGTTGCAGGAGCTCGCCGCCGTGGTTGAGTCGGAGTACGGCGGCACCGCCTCACGGGTGTGGTCCGAGGCGAGGACCGGCACGGAGCTGCTCACGCGGGTGCAGGGGCTCCCGGGCTTCGGACGGCAGAAGGCGCAGATCTTCGTGGCCCTGCTCGCCAAGCAGCTCGACGTCCGGCCCGATGGGTGGGAGGCAGGCCGCGGGCGACTACGCCCTCGAGGGCTACCGGTCGGTCGCCGACGTCGTCGACGGTGAGTCGCTGCTGAAGGTGCGCGCGTACAAGCAGCAGAAGAAGGCCGAGGCGAAGGCGACGGGCGGGGGTTGATGGGCGGGCCCCGTCGGTGATCCTGCCAAGGCCAGAGGCAGGGAGACAGACGGGGCCTCGCTTCTGTCATCGACGCCAGCGGGGAGCCGGTTGAGCCCCGCTGCGCCCCCTTCTCGATGTCCATAGCTCAGCGGATCGCCCGGATCACCCGGTCAGCGGTCGTGTGGCCCAGGTAGTAGCCGTCCTCCATCGCGTCCCTGAAGTGCAGCCCTCCCCAGATCCGGGCGTTCAAGGCATCGCTCTCGAGCGCAGTGAGCGTGTCGTAGTGACGCGTGACCCCGGCGGGCGTCCTGAGGGTGAGCGGGGTGTCGTCACCGAGAGTCTGGCGAAGGACCTGGGCGAACGGTGACGTCGCCGCCCCGTGCCGCCCGGTCGTGTAGTCGGAGTAGGCCGGGTTGGGGACGAGCGGAATCCACGTCGTCGGGTTGGGCAGGGTGCCCGGGTCCCGTCCGTCGCGGCGGCCGCCATGCCTGGGCTGATCGGCCGTCGCCGGGGCCGCCAGCGACGATCGCGTCGGGTTTGCTGGGCCCGAGGGCCGATCCCGTCGGATCTCGACGAACGCGATCGGCGGGAACCCGACGTGATCGGGCAGGGCTCGGGCGGCCGGCGCGGGGGAGGTCGGGACCTTCGGCCCGTCCGGACACGGCTGGCCGGGTCTACAGTTCAATCATGATCGAATCGATGGTGCTGGACAGGTCGCCCGCGGAGACGGATGCAGCAGTGGCCCTGCTCGCCGTCGTGGCCGATCCGGTGCGCTGGCGGCTGCTCGACCGGCTGGCGGACGCCGGGACGCACTGCGTGTGCGAGCTGCAGCCGGTCGGCGGGGTGGCGCCCAACGTGTTGAGCTACCACCTGAAGGTGCTGCGCGAGGCGGGCCTGGTGACCTCGGCCAAGCGTGGCCGATGGGTCGACTACACCCTCGCGGAGGATGCGCACGCCCGGATCGCCGCCGCGCTGCCGACCGCCGGGGCCCCCCTGGAGCGCGGGTTCGCTGACATGAACGTCCTCGAGCGCGTGCCCACCGACCGGCGGGGCCAGGTCGGCGCCCTCGCGGCCGCCGCCCTCGTGTGGTGGGCGCTGTACTGGCTGAACCTGCCGTTCTGGGACTGGCTGCTCCACGACGTGTTCGGGATGGATCCGGATGCGCGGCTGACCGAGACCCTGCACTTCTTCTTCTACGACACCGTCAAGATCGCGCTCCTGCTGTGCGGGATCATCTTCGTCGTCACGGTCCTGCGCTCGTTCATGAGCGTGGAGCGCACCCGGGCGCTGCTGGGCGGCAAGCGCGAGGGCCTGGGCAACGTGATGGCCGCCGGCCTGGGCGTGATCACCCCGTTCTGCTCCTGCTCGGCAGTCCCGGCGTTCATCGGGTTCGTCGCGGCCGGGGTCCCGATCGGCGTGACCCTGAGCTTCCTGATCGCCTCCCCGCTGGCCAACGAGATCGCCATCGGCCTGCTGTGGAGCCTGTTCGGCTGGCAGATCGCCGCCATCTACGTGGTCGCCGCCGTGAGCATCGCGATCGTCGCCGGCTGGGTCCTGGGTCGGCTGCACGTCGAGCGCTGGGTCGAGCCGTTCGTCTTCGAGACCACCCTGCGCGGCCAGGCGATCGACCCGGCCGCCGGGCTGACCTTCGACCAGCGCATCGTGATGGGCGTCGAGGAGGTCGGCACCATCCTGCGCAGGATCTGGCCCTACCTGCTGGTCGGCATCGGGCTCGGCGCGATCATCCACGGCTGGGTCCCCACCGACTTCTTCACCACCTACGCCAGCGCCGACAACCCGTTCGGGGTCCTGGTCGCAGTCGGGATCGGCGTCCCGCTCTACTCGAACGCCGCGGGGATCATGCCGCTGGTCGAGGTGCTGTACTCCAAGGGCATGCCGATGGGCACCGTCCTGGCGTTCATGATGAGCGTGGTCGCGTTGAGCCTGCCCGAGATGATCCTGCTGCGCCGCGTCCTGCAACCCAAGCTGCTGGGCCTGTTCGTCGCCGTCGTGGCCACCGGCATCGTCGTGGTCGGCTACCTGTTCAACGCACTCCTCGGCTCCGTCCCCACCTGACCCCCCACACGAAAGGACCCCCATGATCATCAAGATCCTCGGCTCCGGCTGCGCCAACTGCCACCGACTCGAGGCCAACACCCGGGACGCCCTGGCGACCCTCGGGATGGACGCCACCATCGAGAAGGTCACCGACGTCGGCGACATCGCCTCCTACGGGGTCATGCGCACCCCCGGGCTGGTCATCGACGAGCAGGTCCTGGTCTCCGGGCGCGTTCCCGACGCCAAGGAGATCGCCAGGCTGCTGGCCCCGTCGGCCTGACCTGCTGCACCCCGCGAAAGGAGCCCCCGATGAGCATCCGACCACGTCCGAGCGCCACCGCGTCGGCGGGCGACCCGGTCGAGACCGACGTCCTGCACCGGCTGTCCACGCTGGACCGGTTCCTGCCGGTGTGGATCCTGCTGGCGATGGCGGCCGGCCTGCTGCTGGGCTGGGCGCTGCCCGGGCGTCCAGGACGTCCTCGACGCCGTGAAGGTCGGCGAGACCTCGCTGCCGATCGCGATCGGGCTGCTGCTGATGATGTACCCGGTGCTGGCCAAGGTCCACTACGAGGACATGAGCCGGGTCACCGGCGACAAGCCGATGCTCTGGTCGTCGCTGCTGCTCAACTGGGTGATCGGCCCGGCACTGATGTTCACCCTCGCGTGGGTGTTCCTCTACGACTACCCGGAGTTCCGCACCGGCCTGATCGTCATCGGGCTGGCCCGGTGCATCGCGATGGTGCTGATCTGGAACGACCTGGCCTGCGGGGACCGGGAGGGCGCCGCGCTGCTCGTGGCGATCAACTCCGTGTTCCAGGTCCTCGGCTACGCCCTGCTGGGCACCTTCTACCTCGAGATCCTGCCCGGCTGGCTGGGCCTGCCGACCGAGGACGTCACCTTCTCCACATGGGACATCACCAAGTCGGTGCTCATCTTCCTCGGCATCCCGCTGGCCGCCGGATACCTGACCCGCCGGACGCTGCGACCCCGGCGGGGCGCGGACTGGTACGACAACACGTTCCTGCCGCGCATCGGCCCCTGGGCGCTGTACGGCCTGCTGTTCACGATCGTCGTCATGTTCGCCCTGCAGGGCGAGGCGATCCTCAGCGACCCCCTGTCCGTCGCGCTGGTCGCGGTGCCGCTGCTGTGCTACTTCGCGATCATGTGGAGCGTCTCGTTCGTCGTCGGCCGGCGCGCACGCCTGGGCTACCCGAAGACCGCCACGCTGGCGTTCACCGCCGCCGGCAACAACTTCGAGCTCGCGATCGCCGTGAGCATCGGCGTCTGGGGAGTCACCTCCGGCCAGGCCCTGGCCGGGGTCATCGGCCCCCTCATCGAGGTCCCGGCACTGGTCGGCCTCGTGTACGTCTCGCTGTGGCTGCGCCGAAGGCTCACCTGGGGACGTCCGGTCGAGCAGACCCCTGCCCCCGAGTCCCCTGACCGACCCGCACCTCACAGCACCGCGCGTCCGGAGCGATGAGGTTGGTGTCGGCGCCTTCGACGTGGGC